>JBIKUO010000003.1:0-133408 GCA_044347515.1 Crocinitomicaceae bacterium
ACTTGGATTAGCGTTAGTGCTTGGCTTATTTTTTTACATCCGATCCAAAGGATTTGAAACCACCGATAACGCGCAGATTGATGCCGATATCATTCCTATACGCACCAGTGTGTCGGGATATGTTAAGGAAGTAAGGTTTACAGATAACACAATGGTGAAGAAAGGGGATACATTGTTGATTATCAATGACGATGAGTTTCAAGCGCGAGTACTTCAAGCGGAGGCAGCCTTAGAAAATGCCAAGGCTAATTTAGTAGCCGTTAAGAATAATGCGGATGCTGGAGACCTAAATGCTTCTGCAGCGTTTCTTTCCAGCGAAACAACGGCTCAAAATATTGATGTAGCTAAAACTCGATTGAATAAAATCAAAGAGGACTACAAACGAATCAAAAACATGTATGCGTCAAAAGCAGCCACAAAGGCCGAACTTGATGCCATTGAAGCTGAATTAGCTGTAGCGGAATCGCAATTTAAAGCAGCAACCAATCAATACAAGGCTTCATCTGCTCAAAGTGCAGGTGTGAAATCACAAGCTACTGGACAAAAGTCATTGATTGCCTTGGCTGAGGCCTTGGTTAAGCAACGGAGTGCGGAGTTATCTTTAGCGAAAACGCAATTGGGGTATACGATTGTTAAAGCACCGTGTGACGGTCTTGTTTCCAAGCGCAGTGTAGATCAAGGACAATTTGTTACGGTTGGTACTCCGGTTTGTTCAGCCATTGATAATACCACCTTGTGGGTTACGGCCAACTTCAAAGAAACGCAAATCGAACATATTAAAATGAACCAAACCGTTGCAGTTAAAATTGATGCCTATCCATCGATGAGCATAACAGGTAAGGTGGATTCTTATATCGGAGCAACTGGCGCAAAATTCTCTTTATTGCCTCCCGATAATTCTACGGGTAATTTCGTCAAAATTGTTCAACGCGTGCCTGTTAAAATTAAACTTACCGGATTGACAGCCGAAGAACGTGCTTTATTGTTGCCTGGATTAAGTGCATTTGTTTCCGTTTCGGTAAAATAAGATGAGTCAACCGACCGCCACTGCCTTAAGTTATCCGCAAGGAGCTGCGCGCGTGATCTTGGTACTTACCGCGATTACGTGTGCCTTACTTGAATTAATTGACGCAACCGTAGTGAATGTGTCGCTGCGTGAAATTTCAGGTAGCATTGGAGCAACCACAACAGAAATTGCATGGGTAGTAACAGCTTATGGTATTTCTAATGTGATTATTATTCCACTGACAGGAATGCTCTCCAATTACTTTGGAAGAAAGGCATATTTTACAACCTCAGTTATCATCTTCACCTTTTCGTCCCTCATGTGTGGCATGTCTACCAGTTTATGGACCTTGGTGTTTTGGCGATTTATTCAAGGATTAGGCGGAGGAGGATTGCTTTCCAATGCACAAACCATTATTATGGGAGCCTTTCCACCGGAAAAAATCGGAATGGCGAATGCTATTTTTGGCATGGGAATTATTATGGGACCTACGTTTGGACCTACTATTGGGGGATTGATCACGGACAATTTTAGTTGGCACTGGATTTTCTTTGTGAATGTACCGATCGGAATTATAGCAGCTTTTCTTTCGTATTCGTTCGTTACCAATGATCCTTCTGCAGTTAAACCAAAGCGCATCGATTACTGGGGAATTGTGTTTTTAATTATTGGGGTAGGGAGCTTACAATTTGTCCTCGAAGAAGGGAACTCGAAAGATTGGTTTGATAGTTCAGAAATTGTGTTCTTTACGTTTCTTGCAATCTTGGGATTTATACTGTTGATTAAACGGTCCTTGAGCATTGATTATGCAGCTGTAAATTTGAGGCTCTACCAGAATTATAATCTGGTTTTAGGAAGTGTCTTGAATTTCCTATTGGGATTAATTCTCTTTGGTTCCGTGTTTATTTTTCCCTTATTCGTTCAAATTTCACTGGGGTGGACCGCTACTCAAACCGGAATGTTTATGATTCCAGGAGCCTTATTCTCAGCATTTTCTATGCCGATTGTAGGTAAAATGCTAGGTAATGGGGTGAATCCAAAGGCTATCATTTGGACCGGTGCTGGTCTAACCGTTGTATTTTTAATGATGTTGTCCTTTTCTTCTCCAACGTCTTCTCAAGGGAATTTTTACTTTCCATTTGTGTTACGAGGTATCGGAATGGCCTGTATGATGTCTCCAATCATTACGCTGTCAGTGGCGGGACTAAACCCAAGAGATATAGGTCAGGCCGTTGGTCTTTCCAATGCAGTGCGACAATTAGGGGGTGCGGTGGGCATTGCCTTGATTAATCTCTTTTTAACCCAAAAAAATGCCCAAGTACGTGGCTCAATGTTAGGGTATGTAACGGATTATTCGCAGCAAACCGCAGAGCGAATTGCTATGATGAAACAGAATTTCTTAGCGCGTGGCTATTCTATGGATCAAGCCGAGGCCTTGGCCAATCAATCACTTGAAGGAATGCTTTTCAAGCAACAAGCCTTAGTGAGTTATGATCATGGATTTTTTATGGTGGGATTGATGGTACTTATCATCTTTCCTGTCGTATATCTCATTCGTTATAAAAAGAAAGAAAAAGTAGTGGTCTCTGACGGTCATTAATGAACATCTATATGTCTTTGGTGTTTAATCGGAATGAAACATTTCTTACTTGTGGGCGCTTCATCGGCCATCGCACAATCTACAAAATCTGCACTACTTGCTAAAGGGTATGAGGTAACTCAACTTTCGAGGAATCAATCCGTTTCGGATTATGAACTAACAGACTATTTGAGCGCTTTGCCTGCTATAGAGACACGCTTTGATGGCATCGTGTACTTCCCAGGATCTATTAATCTTAAGCCGTTTAGGTCCTTGAAATTGGAGGATTTCCAGTCGGATTTTAATATCCATGTATTGGGTGCGGTAAATGTCTTGAAAACCTATCAGTCGAATCTAAATGAAGGGGCAAGTGTTGTTTTGATTTCAAGTGTTGCTGCAACAACAGGAATGCCATTTCATGCGTCAGTCGCTGCTGTGAAGGCAGCTTTGGAGGGCTTTGCCAGGTCATTGGCTGCGGAATGGGCACCAAAAATTCGTGTGAATGTGGTTGCACCCTCTCTTACCATAACTCCAATGGCAGAAAAGCTTACTAATTCACCAGAGAAAATTGAGGCCGGTGCACAACGCCATCCGCTCAAAAGATTGGGTAATCCGTCTGATTTGTCGAATGCAATTACCTTTCTGCTCGGTGAAGAAAGTGCTTGGATGACCGGACAAGTACTTGCTGTTGATGGCGGGATGGGGAAGTTGAAAGTCTAGTACGTCGGATCGTACAAATCTTTTTATGTTAATTTTTTTAATACTCCTTATAATGTTCTTCCCACAAGCGTCGCGCTTCCTCCCACGATGGAATGGTATCGCTTTCATAATGAAAGGTACTTCCTGTAGCAATCTTCCGAAAGGATTGTACGGCCTTTAAATGAGGTCCTGAGCCCACAAATGCACGTAGGGTTCCCATGTCATCCCAAGCGGTTAAGGTGTGCTGTATGCCTTGTATTCGTTTTACTTCGCAAAACTGATTACCAGGTGCATTTTTAGCTTGATTAAAGGATGGGATCGCTCTAAACCAAAAGGGAATACTATGCAGAATAGACTTTGGCCTTAAGCCGGTTATGGAAATAATCATGGGTAAAAATAGAAAAATTATAGGCGTCTTGATTATTTATCGTAATATTGCGATATATTAAAATCATGGGAATTACTAAAATCGATTCTTATTCGCCAAGTGTACTCACCTTGTCGGAGGTGTTTAAAGCCCTAGGGCATCCGGCGCGTTTATCCATTGTTCAATACCTAATTGATAAAGGAACGTGTATTTGTGGGGACATCGTTGACGAACTTCCCTTGGCGCAAGCAAGTGTTTCGAGGCATCTTCAAGAATTGAAAAATGCGGGAATCATCAAAGGACAAATTTCGGGCACTTCCGTGTGTTATTGTTTGTCTGATGCGCACTTAGATGCTATTCTCATCCTGATTAATTCCATTAACTTATCCATTCCTAAATCTTGTTGTGATGACACTCCTTGAATTTAAAACTGCCCTTCAACAAGTTACATATCCCACACTCTTGCTTCCGAATGGGACTCAAGTGCCTGGGCATTTTCATGTTACTGAACTTGCATTAATTAGTAAAAACTTTATTGATTGTGGAGGTGTAGCGAGATTGGAACGAAAAGTAACCTTTCAATTATGGGTTGCCAATGACCTTGATCATCGACTCACCGCATTAAAGTGGTTAGGAATTCTCAAAAAAGGGGAGTTGGATTACGGACTTACCGATGAGCCCATCGAAATTGAATATCAAGGACAAACCATTGAGCGTTATGGTCTGACATATACGAATGGGGTGTTTAATTTAATGCCATTATTTACTGAATGTCTGGCGCCTGATCAATGTGGAATTCCTACGGAGAAATTACCGTCAGCTGGATCTTGTACCCCTGGAGGTGGATGCTGCTAAAATCAATTGATGATGAATAATATTCGATTAAAATTTCTTGACCGCTTTCTTACCCTATGGATTTTTTTAGCCATGGGAGTTGGAGTACTCCTTGGAAATATAATACCCAATGTAGAAGGGTTATTATCGAATGTGGCCATCGGTACGACGAATGTTCCCTTGGCCATAGGGCTTATTTTAATGATGTATCCACCCTTAACCAAGGTGGATTTCGCGAAAGTACCCGCTACCTTAAGTAATAAGCGCTTGTTATTTGCATCCCTTTTTATTACATGGATTGTGGGTCCTTTTTTAATGTTTTTACTGGCAATTACCTTTCTGCCAAAGGATCCTGAATATTTAACGGGGCTTATTGTAATTGGTTTGGCGCCATGCATTGCCATGGTGATTGTTTGGAACGACCTCGCTGGAGGTAACCGGGAGTTGGTCGCTGGCTTAGTAGGGATAAACAGCCTTTTGCAGGTGCTTTTTTTCAGTTTCTATGCTTATTTCTACTTAGAAATCATGCTTCCTTTGTTCGGATTCGATGCCATAACTATGGATATCAGCATGCTCGAAATTGCGAAAACGGTTGGAATTTATTTAGGTATTCCCTTTGCCGCCGCTATGTTGAGTAGGGCTGTGTTAATCCCTAAATTCGGACAAGATTGGTTTCAATATAAGTTCCTTCCGAAAATTTCACCAATTACCTTGATCGCCTTACTCTTTACCATTGTGGTTATGTTCAGTTTAAAAGGTAAGCTCATTGCCACCTTGCCTTGGGATGTTCTTCGGGTAGCGCTTCCCTTGGTTATATTCTTTTTGGTTATGTTCTTTCTTATGTTTTTTGTAGCCAAGACCTTGGGGGCTTCTTACAAGGATACCGCTACTGTAGCGTTCACTGCTGCCGGAAATAATTTCGAATTGGCCATTGCCGTTTCCATTGGTGTCTTTGGTCTGAATTCCGGACAAGCCTTTGCAGGCGTGATTGGACCTTTAGTAGAGGTGCCGGCATTAATTCTCTTAGTTAAAGCCAGTTTAGCCTTAAAAAATAAATTCAGTAAGCCATGAATATTTTAGTCTTATGTACAGGGAACAGCTGTAGAAGTCAGTTGGCCGAAGGATATATTCGTCATTTTCACGGGGATGTTGCCACCGTTTATAGCGCGGGTATTGAAACGCATGGGGTTAATCCGCGCGCGATTGCAGTGATGGCAGAAGATGGAATCGACATTTCAATGCATACCTCCAATCATGTAGATGAATACGTGCACATTCCCTTTGATTTGGTGTTTAGCGTATGTGACCACGCCAGCGAGCAATGTCCTGTATTTCCAGGTGCGGTGAAGCGAGTTCATCATAATTTCCCTGATCCAGCGAAGGCAACGGGAACTGAAGAAGAGGTTATGAATGCCTTTCGTTCGGTGCGCGATGAGATTAAAGCGTATTGTAAAACCTTGCTATAAAAAAAAGCCTCCCGCGAGCAGGAGGCTTTTTTTTGATTATTAAATCAACCTTTTATTTCTTTAGTTCAAAACGATCGAGATTCATTACTTTATCCCATGCGCTGATGAAGTCTTTTACAAATTTCTCTTTAGCGTCTGAACTTGCATACACTTCTGCAATGGCACGCAATTCAGAATGTGATCCAAAAATCAAGTCTGCCCGAGTAGCAGTCCATTTCACGCTTCCTGTTTTACGGTCTCGGCCTTCAAAAATTTCTTGAGTTTCATTAATAGCTTTCCATGAAGTACTCATGTCTAACAAATTCACAAAGAAGTCGTTATTCAAAGTTCCAACGTTGTTGGTAAATACGCCGTGTCGAGAGTGGTCATAATTCCCATCCAGAACACGCAATCCGCCAACCAACACGGTCATTTCTGGAGCAGTTAATTCTAATAGCTGTGCCTTATCTACTAATAATTCCTCTGTAGAAAAGGTGTAGTTCCCTTTGCTGTAATTTCTAAAACCATCGGCCATTGGTTCAAGGAAGGCGAAGGAATTTACATCCGTTTGAGCTTGCGTTGCATCCATACGTCCCGCGGTAAAAGGTACTGTGTGGGTGTATCCTGCATTTTTAATGGCTTGTTCAACCCCTGTATTTCCAGCCAATACAATCAGGTCAGCCATAGAAATTTTACGCGTACCGGAAGTCTTATGGAAATCAGTTTGTACTTTCGTTAATGCAGCAATTACCTTATCCAATTGCGCTGGATTATTCGCTTCCCAGTGACGTTGTGGTTCTAGCACAATTCGAGCACCATTCGCTCCACCTCGGCTGTCTGAACCTCTAAAGGTTGAAGCAGAGGCCCACGCGGTACTAACCATCTCGCCAATCGTTAAGCCTGATGCCAAGATTAGTTTTTTCAAGGCAGTTACATCTGCTGCAGTTACTAATGGATGATTCACTGCAGGAATTGGGTCTTGCCAGATTAAATCTTCCTTTGGAACTTCTAGTCCTAAGTATTTCACTTTCGGTCCCATGTCGCGATGCGTTAGTTTAAACCATGCTTTAGCAAAGGCTAATTGAAATTCTTCGGGATGTTCATGGAATCGTTTTGAGATTACATTGTATGCTGGATCAAATCGCATCGAAAGATCTGTAGTAAGCATGGTTGGTTTAAGGCGTTTGGTTGAATCAAAAGCATGAGGTAAGATTTCAGGAGCATCCTTTGCAACCCACTGGTTTGCACCGGCCGGACTTTTCGTAAGTTCCCATTCATATGCGTATAGCATGTCAAAATAACCTGAACCCCATTGTGTTGGGTTAGGTGTCCAAGTAACTTCTAGTCCTGAGGTAATGGCATCCGCGCCTTTTCCTGATTTGTAGGTGCTATTCCAACCGAAACCCTGCATTTCCATGGGTGCTGCTTCCGGTTCTGGTCCTACATTGCTTGCTGGTCCTGCGCCGTGTGTTTTACCAAAGGTATGTCCACCTGCAATTAAGGCAACGGTTTCTTCGTCATTCATTCCCATTCGACCAAAGGTCTCTCGGATGTCTTTTGCCGCTAGTATTGGATCTGGATTCCCATTAGGTCCTTCCGGATTAACGTAGATTAATCCCATTTGCACCGCAGCCAGTGGATTTTCAAGTTTTCTTCCTTCGCTGTAGCGTTGGTCGTCTAACATTTTCTTTTCAGAACCCCAGTAAATATTGCTTTCTGCTTCCCATACATCGGCTCTTCCGCCACCAAAACCATAGGTTTTGAAACCCATACTTTCTAGGGCTACGTTTCCTGCAAGAACCATAAGGTCAGCCCAAGAAATTTTATTCCCATATTTTTGCTTGATAGGCCAAAGCAATCGGCGTGCTTTATCTAAGTTGCCATTGTCCGGCCAACTGTTTAAGGGCGCAAAACGTTGCTGTCCTTCGGTTGCTCCGCCACGACCGTCCGCGGTGCGGTAGGTTCCAGCACTGTGCCAAGCCATCCGAATGAAAAATGGGCCATAATTTCCGTAATCTGCTGGCCACCAATCCTGAGACTGGGTAAGTACCGCTTTAATATCATTTTTTAGTGCGATATAATCCAAACTTTTAAATGCTTTGGTATAATCGAATGATGGGTCCATCGGGTCGGAAAGGGAAGAGTGTTGTCGTAAAACACTTAAATCCAATTGATTAGGCCACCAATCTTTATTCGTATTAAATGGGGTGGTGCCCATAGTTGAAGGTGCTTTTGGTTTAGATTCAGCATCACCGGTATTAGGTAATTCTTGCACAGAAGCTGTTGGTGTATTGGTGGGTTTGGAGTCAAAATTGAACGGACATTTTCCTTGTGCAAACAACAAGGAGGTAGACAATAGACTAAAAATTAAGGCAGATTTTTTCATGGCTAATTGAATTTTATCAAAGGTATTATCAATTAAACCCTAGAAGGTATCGAATTGTTTTATAGTTCTATCGAATTCGTTTATTAAAACGCTTCATTCGACCATTCTGCAATAAAAATTAATGTAATATCGGTAATGCTTAGAATTCCTTCACTCCTCGCGTGCACAGGGTGCAATTGGAAAGAGCTTTCCATGGACTTGAGGTAAATCCACCCATGGTGCTTCCAAAATATTTGGACCAAGCGGTACCTGTTCCGAGTGTTGAAGACCAATAATCACGGTTATCAAAACCAGATAATGATGCTTTGGTGCTGTAAATCAATTCCAATTCAGTTTTTGTAGGAAGTCTCCAGCCATCTCCACCTGCGGTGTAGGCCTCAACAGTGGCTTTAGAATCATTCCAATTTTTATGCATAGCAAAGGTCACTTGATCTGTTTTGGCTACCACCAATCCGTGCTGGTTCGTCTCGTCCAGTTGGATGACAATTCCCCCAAAGGCTTCTTCACCAATGGTGTAGGTTTTTACTTCTTCTTTTTTGCAGCCGGTTGCGATGAATATAAGAACAAGAATCGGTAATAGGTATTTCATGAGGTTGATTTTGTCAATAAAGTTAAGGAATTATATTCTTGGATAGCAACTTTCAGGTATAAATTCAAGATGCCGCACCAGGGGGTGTTGTTGCAATTGCTTGTACACTCTTATATCATCCAAAGTTACACCTTAACTTTAGATGGGTTCAATTTGCCTCCATTTCATTTCATATTTGTCTAAATTCGGAGCAAATCCAGATGGAATAATTTCCGATACTTCAAACCCCATTCGGGCATAAAAAAGGTGCGTGTGTTGACTAGTCGCTAAGGTAATTTCTGCCAAGGGATAGTTGCGTTTGATTTCTTCAATGCGCTGCTGTGCCAAGTAAGTACCGATGCCATGATGTTGCAATTCCTTTCGAATCATTCCCCAAGCAAATCGTGCTTCTGTTTGATCTAGATTCAAGTAATAACCTCCGCACCCAACGAGTTCGCCGGCTTCATTTTCAATCACACGATACGTTTCTACGCTTGTGTTTTTGTAGGCGTTTTCCAAAGTTTTTCCTTGGCAAACTAACCAATGTTCAAAGGCTTCGCGCTCATCTAATGCAAAGTAGGGTGGACAATTGCTGTCAAAGATACTCAGACAGGCTTCCATGTCTCGTTCATCAAAGCTTCTCTCTTTCACCTGCCTAATTCAATCCCTTTTCTGCCAGCGCAATGCCGGTGTAGTTGTCCGTTCGTGTTGCCAAGTCTTCTGGAGTACCTGTAAATACAATCTTTCCACCGCCTTCACCACCTTCCGGACCAATATCGATTACATGGTCTGCTGTTTTGATGATATCCAGGTTATGCTCAATAACTACGATGCTGTGGCCATTTGAAATTAAAGCTTGGAAGGATTGCAAAAGTTTTTCAATGTCGTAATAATGAAGTCCAGTTGAGGGTTCATCAAATAAAAAGAGGGTAGGAGCTTGGTTGTTCCCTTTGGCCAAGAACGATGCGAGTTTGATTCGTTGCGCTTCACCCCCTGAAAGGGTACTGGATGCTTGTCCGGCTCGTAAATACCCCAAACCAACGTCCAACAAAGGTTTTATCATGGAAGCGATGTGCTTTTCTTTCTTATCGGAACTTTCATGAAAAAAAGAAGAAAGATCATCTAAGGTCATTTCTAATAAATCCGCTATGGATTTTTGGCGATACATGATTTCCAAGGTTTCTTCTTTGAATCGAGTTCCTTGACAGGTATCGCATTTAAGTTGAATATCGGCCATAAATTGCATGCCAATGGTAACAATGCCCTCGCCGTCACATGCATCACAGCGTCCACCTTCCACATTAAAGCTAAAGAACCCAGGTTTATAGTTTCGATTTTTAGCCAAAGGCTGCCGTGCATAGAGGTCACGAATTTCATCAAAGATTTTGAGGTAGGTAATTGGATTACTTCGTGAGCTTTTTCCAATCGGATTTTGATCAATGAGTTCGATTTCCTTGATTTTATTAATGTCTCCGGATAATGTGCACCCACGATACAAGGTGTTTTTAGCGTCGAATAATGCTTGCTTTATGGCAGGATAACACAAGGTTTTAAGGAGCGTAGATTTTCCAGATCCAGACACCCCGGATACACAGACCAATTGGCGAAGCGGTATTTCGATATGGACATCTTTTAAGTTGTGAAGATTGGCATTACTCAAGCGTATCGAATAACTCGCTTTTTGGCGCGTACTTGGACATTGGATACGCGTTGTGCCATTAAAGTAGTTCGCCGTTAAACCCTTATTCTTTTTAAATGCGGATAAATCCCCCTGAAATACAACCGTTCCGCCGTTCTCTCCCGCATAAGGACCTATATCAATGAGGTGATCAGCGGATTTAATGACTTCCTCTTCGTGCTCTACGATCACGAGTGTATTTCCAATTTCCTTTAACGAATTTAAAACCCGAATGAGGTTTTTAGTGTCTCTTGGATGAAGTCCAATCGATGGTTCATCCAAAACATAGGTAGAACCAACAAGGCTTGAACCTAAGGAGGTTGCTAAATGAATTCGTTGTGATTCTCCGCCGGATAAGGTATTGGTGGAACGATTCAGGGTAAGGTAACCCAAACCAACTTCGTTTAGAAATCGGATGCGCTGAATGATCTCTGGAAGCAGGCGCTTAAGTACATTGTTTGTCGGAATCGATTTTTGCGTTTCTTCAAAAAATTCATGCAATTTACTTACCGGCATAAGGACCACCTCTTGAAGTGATTTGCCATGGAATTTAACATAACTTGCATCACCTCTTAGTCGTGTGCCTTGACATTCTTGGCATTGAGTCTTTCCTCTATACCTGGAAAGCATCACACGGTATTGAATTTTATAGGTTTGACTTTCTAAGAACTTAAAGAACTCTCGAAGTCCTGTGAAATATGCGTTTCCTTCCCACAGTAATTCTTGTTGAGCAGGCGTTAACAAGCGATACGGTTTGTGCATAGGGAATTCAAATCTATGCGCTTGAACCAATAACTGCTGCAAGTATTCTCCCATCACATCACCTTTCCATGGATGTATGGCACCTTCATAAACACTTAAATTGGGATCGGGGATTACTAAGTTCGGGTCAATGCCTAATACGCTACCAAATCCTTCGCAGGTTTTACATGCTCCAAACGGATTATTGAAGGTAAAGAAATGCAAACTGGGTTCCTGGAAGGTCATCCCGTCGCGTTCAAATCGGTTGTTGAACCAGGTTATTTCTTGGCTCGTCATGTTAAGAATACCACAGGTTCCACCATTTTTAGCAAAGGCCATTTGAATGGAATCAATTAATTGCGCTTGTTCTTGCTCGGTTAATTGAGTTGTTTTGAATCGATCAACCACCACGGTTATTTCTTCGCACGGCGCTAATTCAGTGATATCCGAAATTAAGGTTATTTTATTGTTTAAGTATATTCTAATAAACCCCTCATTTGCAATAATTTGTAATTCTTCTTGTGCGCTTCGTTTTGGATTCACTTTAATCGGTGAAAGCACGGCAAAGGGGGAGTCTTCATGAGAAAGAATCGCGCTCAAAATACTTGACGGCGTATCTTTTACTACTTCTTGATTCGAAACGGGAGAGTAGGTTTTTCCTTCTCGAGCGAAGAGTAATTTCAAAAAGTCATAAATCTCGGTTGTTGTTCCTACCGTAGATCTTGGATTGGAAGAAATTACCTTTTGTTGAATGGCAATGGCAGGGGAAAGACCTTTGATGTAATCCACTTTAGGTTTTTCCAATTTACCGAGAAATTGTCGCGCATAGGACGACATGGATTCAATAAATCGGCGTTGCCCTTCAGCATATAGCGTGTCGAACGCAAGGGTCGATTTTCCAGAACCTGAAACCCCAGTGATTACGGTAATTTTTCCATGTGGAATCTGGGCATCAATTTGCTTTAAATTATTTGCCGCGGCCCCTTTTATTTCGATGAATCTTGACACGATACAAAGGTAACACTTGTAGGTAAAAAGGGTTCATCCTAAAAATATTTCTATTTTAGAGGCTCAATTCAGATTATGCGAACCCTATTTCGAAGAAAACAAATACCAGATATTTTAAAACAACTTGAAGCAAATCAATTAGCGGATGGACATGGTGCGCTTGGAAAGCACCTTAAAGTAAGGGATTTAACTGCATTTGGTATAGCAGCAATTATCGGCGCGGGAATTTTTAGTACCATCGGTGAAGCGAGTTACCAGGCTGGACCCGCGGTGATTTTCTTGTTTTTATTCACCGCAATTGCTTGTGGATTTGCAGCCTTTGCCTATGCTGAATTCGCATCGATAGTGCCTGTTTCAGGAAGTGCATACACCTATTCCTACGTCGCCTTTGGTGAAATTATTGCCTGGATTATTGGGTGGGCTTTGATTATGGAATATGCGATTGGTAACATTACAGTAGCTATTTCATGGTCTGATTACTTCACCGATATGCTCAGTAATATAAAAATTACGGCTATGGGAATTGATGGTATTCATATTCCCTTGTGGTCTCAAATGGATTATTTCTCCGCATTTAAAGGGCATCAGCAAGCCATGACTTTATTAGAATCCGGAAAATCGTTGAAAGATATACCTGAGGCAATTCAAACCGCCTACAGCGCTTACGAGCAAAGTCCAACGTTTTTAGGCTTTCATGTTATTTTAGACTTGCCTGCGTTATTCATTATTATTTTAATTACAGCCTTGGTTTATCGCGGCATTAAAGAAAGTCGAAACGCTTCGAATGCCATGGTAATTGTCAAATTAGCCGTTATTTTATTGGTGATCGGAGTGGGGGTGTTTTACATTGATGTATCTAATTGGAATCCGTTTGCCCCAAAGGGGATTGGGGGCGTATTAAAAGGCGTATCAGCGGTTTTCTTTGCCTACATTGGATTTGATGCAATATCTACAACGGCTGAAGAGTGCGAAGATCCACAACGTGATTTACCCCGCGGGATGATGTGGGCGATTATCATTTGTACCATCTTATACATTGCCATTGCCTTAGTCCTAACGGGTGTTGTGTCATACAAAACCTTACGTGTAGGTGAACCACTTTCCTTTGTATTTACCAAGATTAACTTATCCTATCTGAGTGGAATTATTTCCGTAAGTGCGGTCGTGGCAATGGCTTCAGTGCTCCTTGTATTTCAAATGGGTCAACCAAGAATTTGGATGAGTATGAGCCGAGATGGCTTATTGCCGAGTCGATTTGCAAAGGTTCACCCAAAATACAAGACCCCGTCCTTTGCTACCATTGTAGTTGGTTTTGTGGTTGCAGTGCCCGCACTTTTCATGAATTTAACCATGGTAACCGATCTTTGTAGCATTGGTACCTTATTTGCCTTTGTGCTGGTGTGTGGCGGTGTGCTCATGTTGCAGAATAGAACGGATATACCTCGTGGTAAATTCAGAACGCCCTATTTGAATGGGAAATACATCATGCCTGTGTTGCTCATTGGAGCAATTGTCTTGTTATTTACGGCGTTTAAACAACAAACCTTGGATTTTGTAAGCAACAAAGAACAATTAAAAACTAAGGCTGAAATGATCGAAGGATTGAATCCAAATCAAATTATGGCCTTAAAAAACCACCTTATACAAGATAAAAATGAAGCGTTTTCTTTTTCTAAACGAAACATTGATAAGTACTATGAGCTGCATGGAAAAATGACGTTGGTTAAGGACTTGAAGTTTTTGAATTTACCTAAGTCGCATTTCTATCAGTATGGGTTTAAGCATTTTGCTCACAAAATACCAACATGGATTTTTATCCTGTTTACCATATTTATTACGGTTATGACCGTGCTTAAAAATCTTTCCATGATTCCTTTGCTGGGGTTGCTAAGTTGTCTATATATGATGAGTGAAATCAAAGCAGAAAACTGGTTGTATTTTTTCATATGGTTAGCCCTCGGGTTAGTTATTTACTTTGGATATGGTAAACGTCATTCTAAATTGGCTAAACCAGCGCTAATCGAAGATTAATCTTCGGTTTTTGCTTACATTTCCTTATTTTTGTGGCTTCAATAGCTTTAGATTATGTTTGAAAATTTAACGGATAAATTTGAACGTGCGTTCAAAGTCCTGAAAGGTCAAGGTCAAATTACAGAAATTAATGTCGCTGAAACCTTAAAAGAGGTTCGTCGTGCCTTACTCGATGCCGATGTTAGCTTTAATACAGCGAAACAGTTCACGAATACAGTCAAAGAAAAAGCCCTTGGAAGAGATGTCTTAACGGCCGTTTCTCCGGGACAACTCATGATTAAAATTTGTCATGAGGAATTAGTTGAATTAATGGGGGGGAACGAGGCTGAAATAAACCTTAAAGGAAACCCTGCGATTATTTTAATGTCAGGTCTTCAAGGTTCTGGTAAAACAACCTTTACCGGAAAGCTCGGAAGCTATCTAAAGTCAAAAAAAGGTAAAAATGTACTACTCGTCGCCTGTGACGTATATCGTCCAGCTGCGATTGACCAATTGCATGTACTCGGCGAGCAATTAGGCATTGAAGTATTTTCTGATCGGGAAGAAAAGAGTCCTGTATCTATTGCCACCAAAGCAATCATCCATGCACGGTCAAAAGGCTTTAATGTGGTTATCGTGGATACCGCGGGTCGTTTGGCAGTTGACGAAGCGATGATGGATGAAATTGCGCAAGTAAAAGCGGCGATTCAGCCTTCAGAAACGTTGTTTGTAGTAGATTCCATGACTGGACAAGATGCTGTGAATACTGCGAAAGCATTTAATGAACGCATTGATTTTGATGGGGTAGTATTAACCAAATTGGATGGTGATACGCGCGGAGGTGCAGCCTTATCTATCAAGTCTATTGTAAATAAGCCTATAAAATTTGTCGGTACCGGTGAGAAAATGGATGCCTTGGATGTGTTCTATCCGTCCAGAATGGCAGATCGTATTCTTGGGATGGGGGATGTTGTTTCCCTAGTTGAACGAGCGCAAGAGCAGTTCAATGAGGAGGAGGCACGTAGGTTGCAAAAGAAAATCATGAAAGATCAGTTTGATTTTAATGATTTCTTAGGACAGTTGGAGCAAATCAAAAAGATGGGTAATGTCAAGGATTTGATGGGGATGATTCCGGGAATGTCAAAAGCAATGAAGGATGTAGATGTTCCTGAAGATGCGTTCAAAGGCGTTGAGGCAATTATTCGATCAATGACCCCGAAAGAACGAGCAATGCCTGCCATTTTAAATCCTTCTAGAAAGGCCCGAATAGCCACTGGAAGTGGTACCACCATACAAGATGTAAATAAGCTCATTAAGCAGTTTGAAGACATGCGTAAGATGATGAAAATGATGAGCAATCCAAGAAATATGGCGAGTATGATGGGGCAAATGAAAAATATGCGTTAGTCAATGTCAGAATTTGAATTGTATCCTGAAAAACCGCAACTTCAAAAACAGGTTGTTCGAAGTAATTGGGGGCTTACAGTTTTTACTATCGTTTTATTTATTGCCGTTTTTTTAAGCTTGTACAGTGACCGTGCTGATTTTGTCTTTTTTTTAGTGTTGGTTTTACTCGTGCATGAGTTTGGTCATTTTAGCATGATGAAACGATTCAATTATGAAAATGTTAGAATGCTTTTCATTCCCTTAATGGGAGCATTTGTTCAAGGTAGCAAGGAGCGTTATTCGCAAACAGAAAGTTTGTTGGTGGTTGTTTTTGGTCCCTTTCCTGGAATCATTTTGGGGTCAATTGGACTATACTTGAGTGGTGTTTATCAGATGGATTGGCTCTTGTTGCTGTCGTTCATTTTCATTTTTGTCAATGCAATCAATTTATTACCCATCGACCCCCTGGATGGTGGACAGATTTTAAAACTAATCGTTATCCGTCAGCGCGATTTGTATTTAATGATTTTTGCATTGATTTCTTCGTTAACGCTTATTGTGGTCGGATTCTTGATGGAGGATTGGCTCGTTGCTGGATTTGGTTTTTTAATGGGCATAAGGGTTAGAGCCATGCAAAAGAATTACCAACTTCGGAAAGAGTTAAATGAATTACACGTGAATTATATTTCAACTTATGAGGAGTTGTCCAACCGAGATTATCACATGATTAAACAAGTTTTAATTAAAGACAAACCGATGCTGGCTGAATTGGATGAGTTTTCTGTTGAAGAAGGAAATACTATTTTAGCTTCCCATGTGAGTGAATTGTTAATTGCTCCAATTCACAAGGATTTAGGGGTTGTCGGTAAAATCGCCTTGTTTATCTCATGGATTTTATTGTTTGCCATTCCCATTTATTTGATGTTGACCTTAAATTTTAATTGGTATTTTGAAAAGCTTTAATGCCATATTGCTTTGTGCTACTTTATGCCTGTCTTTTTTGATTCAGGCTCAATGCGATAAGGTGTTAATTCGAGGTAGAGTTATCGATTCGCTACGACCGCAAAGTTTTTACAATATAATGGTCGTAAATCGAAGCAGCGGAAAAGCGAGTTTTGGTCAACCCAACGGTT
Source organism: Crocinitomicaceae bacterium (assembly GCA_044347515.1). Taxonomy (GTDB): domain Bacteria; phylum Bacteroidota; class Bacteroidia; order Flavobacteriales_D; family Crocinitomicaceae; genus UBA952. The sequence continues at coordinate 16,841 of JBIKUO010000003.1, forward strand.
CATTCAGTGTATATGGTTTAGCATCGGAACGCATTGCGCTTTCAGTTAAGCAATACCCGATTTATGAATTTATCGTAACTCCGGATTCTAATTGCCAATGTCAAGTATTAGCGTATATAGATCGCCTTCCGCAAGAAGTTGCAGAAGTTGTAGTGAAACCTTTAAAAACCTTGGAGCAAATTAAAGAGGAGCGTGCAGCCTTGGCTATGGTAGATACACGAATGGTCTCGGGAATAAACATCCTGGAAAGTCCAATTACAGCCCTGTATCAGGCGTTTTCTAAAAAAGAGCAAAATAAACGTTGGATTGCTGAACAAGTGTATCGGGATGATCAACGTAAGGTGGTTCAAGAGCTCTTACGCTTGTATGTTGCTTATGATATTATAGATCTCCCAGAAGCAGATTTCGATGCCTTCTTGTTGTTTTTGAACCTGGATGTTGATTTCTTGAAAACAGCTTCAGAATTAGAGCTAATAACCTATATCAAGGATAAATACGAGCATTTCAAACGATTTAACGCGGGGGAATAAGCAAGGCGTCTAGCGCACTAATCGCACCTTCCCAACTATAGATTTTTTTTACCCTTGTTCTGCCTTGCAATCCGATGACTTCTGCCTTTTCCTGATTGTTAAGTAGATAGCGAATGTGTTTTAAAAACTCTTCTTCGGTTCTTGCAACCAGTAGATCCTCCCCTGAAACTACGTCCAGAGCTTCACTAGCTAGGGGGGTAGTTATGCATGGAATTCCCATAGCCATTGCCTCAAGGAGTTTATTCTGCATTCCTGTACCGATTTGCATGGGTGCAATAAATACCTTCCCTCGCGCATACGCGCTACGAATATCAGGTTGCCAACCTTCAACGGAAATATTAGGGTATTTTTTTAAGGATTGTATAAAAGCTCCGGACGGGTTAGCCCCTGCAATAAGCAACCGCCAATTCGGTTCGTGCTTCAATACATGCGCTGCAAACCACTGCATGGCATCAATGTTTGGAGCATAGGAAAGATTACCAACAAATACTAGATCATACATATCCTCCGAAGGTTTCATAGGGCGGAAAAAATCGGTATCGATTCCATTGGGTATTACGTGTATTTTTCGTTGGTCAGGATGCGCAATATAATGAACGTCTTGCTGACTAATCATGGTTTGAAATTCAAAGTAATTGAATATCCGTTGTTCATATTCTTTAAGCCGCAGTGCTTCCATTCTATAGATCCAACGCGTTGCCCATGAAGCTTTTTGAGCCCTTCGTTCCATTCCAACGGACAGCGTATCCATGTAATCGATGGTTTTATTGCAATGATGATAATTCTTTACGTACTCGGCTGGACGTATCATTTGGCAGAAAATATGGTCTGGTCCGAGTGCCGCTAATTGTTTTTTAATCTTTCGTTTTATCTTAAATGAAGTGAAATAAGCCAGTTGAAATGGTTGATTTGTGAATAGACAGAATATAATACGAATCCATTGAAGAATACGGTTTAGTTTATATACGGTGATTTCTGATGTAAAGGGTTTTACCTCCTTATACCAAGATTCCTTGATGTCTTCATTGCTTAAGGCAATTAAATGGATTTGATGTGTTTTTGATAAACCCTTCAATAAATTGAATGCCCGTAATTTATCTCCTTTTTCCAGCGGATATGGAAACCTAGAGGCTATGAATACGAGGGTTGGGCGCTTATCCATTAATGCGATGTTCAAGTTCATTTAAGAGCGATATGTCGTCAAAAACGTTGTTGACATATGCTGAAATTTCGGCTTCTTTATTTAACCGGTCTGCGTTGTTTTCTAGCATTTCAATCACACATTTGGCGAAATCACTTGATGCATTCGCGACAATAAATGGTGATTTATCCTCAAATCCTTGGATGCTGGTTGAAGTACTTACAATTACCTTTCCATAGGATAAGGCTTCTACAATTTTCATATTAAGGCCCGTTCCATAACGTAAAGGACTTATTATTATGGTTTGACGCAAGTAAAATTCATCCAGTGAATCTACAAATCCAATTCCTTTGATTTGTAGCGATGGGTTATTGAATACTTCCGAACCTTTTCCGGCAATTTCAAGCGTTACGGATGCTTGTTTTTTTAAAATTATTGGCCAAATACTGTGAATAAACCACTTCATGGCATCAACGTTTGGAATCCATTCAAAGTTCCCTACAAATCCAATGCGTTTTTCATGTGCAAAGTGCTCGGTTTTAAACTGTTTCGAATTAATCCGTGGATACCAAGTTCGTGTATTATTATTCCATTGACTTAATTGCCTTGTTTCCTCATGCGAAATACTTAGTACAACGCTGCAAGCCTTTACTAACGTTTGCTCGAGCGCATAGAGTTGACGACTTATTCGTTTGTAAAACCTTCGAAGATACCACGGTTCAAGCATTGCGCGTAGTTTCCAATGCTGATATTCTAGGTTGTGAGAACGATAAATGACTTTTTTCGATGTAAACCAAGTTCGAGGTATGATTGATAGGGCGTAAAATCCGTCGCAGATGACAACATCAAACTGGTTTTTTGAGTCTTCTGATTGGAGGCTAGATAAGGCATTCGATTGTGTATATCGAAGCACGTTCATAGGGAATGTAACGGATTTCAACAGGACCTTCATGGAGACCTTTGGTTCAATGCGAAGTGGAATTAGGTTGATTGCATGATCAACTTCCGAAAAATCACCGGGATGTTTTGGCGTACAGATTGGAGCATAGGTGAGCGCAATGTCTTTGCATTTACTTAAAAGAAAATAGCAGGATGCAATGGCCTGTGTTCCGCCATCAACCACAGGGTTGTGGGGCTTTTGCGTTATATAAAGTACGCGTTTCATGCCCGCCTCCTTAAACGTTTCATCCAGGATTTCCAAGTCTCAAAACTCGCTAAGGGTATGTCGTTATTTGCCGTATAGCTTACGAGAATTGCAATAGGAGTGAAGAACATGCCTGAAAGCCACATACCTAACCATGGAGAAATCACGTAGGTGTCCGCTAAGTTATCTCCGATGCTCAGTATGATAAAATAGATCATAAAAATGAGTGCAGCAATTACAACCGGAGCTCCAAAGCCCCCTTTTTTCACGAGTGCACCCAGCGGAGCACCTACAAAAAACAACACAATAATGGCATAGGTCAAGGCGAATTTCCTGTGAAATTCAATCCAAAACTGATCTTCTTCATGCCGTAAGGTTTCCATAAAGGTTTCCTGATTTCGAACGTTTTCATTAATCTGATACAGTTTGGTGACAACATCCTGCATGAGTACTTTCTTCTCTGCCAATGGAATGGATGAAAAAGCCATATATTCAACGGGAGGTGTTTGTATACCCGGATCAATGTTGGGCATCGATTTTATCTTCTTGTCAATCACGTGGAAGGTGGCGAAACTTCCTTTAATGCTGGCTAAAAAGGTGCTGTCTAAGGTCGCCCTTCGTTTTTGAATAGAATCCGTTGCTCTTCCAATTTGAAACACATTCATCATTTCATATTTGTCTTGGAAAATTTCCTCGTCCGAGCGCTTCAAACTGAAGCCGGTAACATTCATTTTATAGGTTGCTCGTTTAAAGGTGGAAATACGGTCTGGGTGAGAGCTTATTTTTCCAACCAAGGGCATTCCATTGGGACCAATCTCCCCATTTTCTAATTCTAATTCTTCGTATATAGTTCCTTTTTTTAGATCGAAAAACAAATAGTTTCCACTGGTGGAGCGATAGATTTTTGCATATTTTGCCTTAACTGTTTTAAGTACATTAGGCTCGGTATGGTCGTGAATGGTAATGTTTGTAAAACTGCTGTCTTTTCCTTTGTTTACCTTGATTGCATACCCATCAATTTCGGTTGTGTAAACCCCCGGAACGATAAGCGAGGAAAGCTTTGTATTTTGTATATCATAGATCAGTGAATGCCATTTTAGATTGGAAACGGGAATAACGTAGTTGGCGAAGTAAAACGTGAAGCCAGCAATGAACAACACCACTACTGTCAGGGGGCGCATAATTCGCACCAACGAGAATCCATTGGATTTTAATGCTGTCAATTCGTTGTTTTCTGACATGTTTCCAAAGGTCATTAAAGAGGAGAGTAGGATAGCAAGCGGAAGGGCTAAGGGAATTAAGCTGGCGGAAACATAAAAAAGTAGTTCAAGGATTACCCAAATACTTAAGCCTTTACCCATGAGGTCGTCTATGTAGACCCAGAAAAATTGCATGATCAGGATGAACATGGAAATAACCAAGGTAATTAGAAAAGGGCCAATGAACGACCGAATACTAAACAGGTATAAGCGTTTCAAAAACTAATTTTTTACAAAAATAGGGCTACTAATTGAATAATTATGCACCGATAAGCCTGCGTAGTTTTTGAAGTTGTTGTTGCCACATTAAGATGCTGCTGTCCTTGTCTCCAGCTTCCGCAAAATCGGTAATGGTTAACATGATGGCTTGCGTCATTGGGTCAAGAGAGTAGGCAAGCTCAAAATAGGTGTCAAGTTCTTCATCAATGTCGGTTTGCCATTGAAAGCGAATGTGATGATTGGCCTTGTGACTGAGCAGTGCGGCTTCTTCTTCATAACCGTCCCACATGAAAAAATATTGGCCATTTCGAATATTGACATCGTCTGCAAACCATTCGCTTAACCCTTCCGCTGTAGTTAATTTTGAATCCAAAATCTTCGGAGAGGTTTTAAGCAATTGCTCGATTAGAAATTTTTCTTTCATCAGGTTCGGAAAAAGCGTGTTATCTTTGGTTTTATCCTGCAATATACAAATTAATTAATTACCGTTCATGCCTAATTTTCAATCCCTTGGGGGATTTTTTTTTCGATTTCGCGGTCAATTACCTCTCGTTTTTTTAGTCATATTGATTCCTTTAAGTTTTTGGATTAAATATCCTTTGTATCCGGCGGATTCAATGTTAATTATTCGGGTGATTTCTTCGTTGCTTATACTTTTGGGTATCGCCATAAGGGCTTGGGTTATTGCGCAAAAAGCTCCTCATACATCGGGTAGAAACCGGCATGAACAAGTAGCCCATTCCTTAAATACCAGCGGTTTGTATTCTGTTACTCAGCATCCCCTGTACATGGGGAGTTTTCTCACATGGATTGGAGTATGCATTCGTTTTAATAATGTGGTCTTTATAGCTGGGATATTGCTGTTTTCTGTCCTTTTACTGTATATTATCATTAAATCTGAAGCGGAATTTTTAAGAAATAAGTTTGGTGAAGCATATAACACCTGGAGTAGGGCCACGCCCGCGTTTTATATGAATCCGCTAAGATTTAAGGCTTCAGTTAATCCGATGGACGGTATTCGAGTATTGGCGACTGAGTATCCTACGTGGGTATCTATTTTGGCCGGCTTGCTGATGATTGATATCATCCGATTCTTTTATTTTGAATTGGATGATGTGGTATTGTATCAAATGGTTGGATGGATTATTGCCGCTTTGTTTGTTGGTTTTAGTGGACGATTCTTTAAATACGTAGTTGTGCGCCGATGGCTTAAACGTTCAATTTAAATACTTGCCGTTGTTGTAAGGATCTCCCGAGCGTAATTTCATCTGCATATTGTAATTCTGAACCTATCGAAACACCACGAGATAAGGTTGTAATCACCAAGCCTTCGCGGTCTATTCGTTTAAATAAATAAAAGTTCGTTGTATCACCTTCCATAGTAGGACTCAAGGCAAAAATAATTTCGGTGATTTCAGGGTTTTTACTGCGCTCTATCAATGAATCTAAATTCAAGTCTTGAGGACCAATTCCATCCATTGGTGATATAATTCCACCCAATACATGATAACGTCCTTTAAATGTTTCCGTACTTTCAATGGCCATTATATCTCTCACATCTTCAACTACACATATTACATCATTTGCCCTGCGTTCATTGGAGCAAATAGAACAGGTTTCGGTATCGGATATGTTCCCGCAAAGTTGGCATGCAAAAGTTTGTGTTTTGAGTTGAATGAATGCCTCTACAAAGGTTTTAATTTCTTCACCATCCCTTCGATGTAAATGTAATGCAAGCCTCAACGCAGTTCTTTTTCCAATGCCCGGAAGTGTTGCCAACTGTTCGGTTGCTTGTTCTAGGTATTTAGATGGAATTTGCATGAAACAAATGTAGTTATTTTCGATTCGCTTTGCGTACTTTTGCTTTATGGCCGCCCCACAATTAAATATTAAAAATAAACGCGCCCGATTTGAGTATCATTTAGAAGACACCTTTCTAGCAGGTATTGTACTTTCTGGTACTGAAATTAAAAGCATCCGTAATGGTAAGGCAAGTATTTTAGAAGCCTATTGTATCTTTCATGAAGGGGAAGTATGGATCCGTAACATGTTCGTAAATGAATATGAAAACGGTACGTTTTTTAATCACAAGCCAAGAGCTGACCGAAAATTATTGCTCAATAAAAAGGAAATTAATCGCATTGAGAAATTTCTCAAGGTAAAGGGAAATACAATGATTCCGCTTAAGTTATTCTTGTCAGACAAGGGTTGGGTGAAAATAGAAATCGCTTGCGCGGTAGGTAAGAAATTACACGACAAACGCCACGACCTTAAAATGAAAGATGATCAACGAGAAATGGATCGCGCCTTGAAACGTTAGTTCTTGATTACTTTATACCCCGGATAGTTTTTCTTGTCAAACGCAAATTTTGTGTCTTTAACTTCTGGGTTTGATGTGAATTTAGTTACGGAGTATGTCATGACGGTACCATCATTAGATTTCATTACCGCTTTCTTAAGTTCGTTTTTTGATTTAGAGATATAAATAACAATCGTATTGTAATCTGCCGTTTTCGGATTTTTAGGATACAAATCAATTACATCAACGGTTTCACCACTGATTTTATCCTGTTTAATATATTTGTTTTTAAATCCTGTTTCCCAAATTGTCATTAATTTCTTCGGATTGATTCCGTCTTCATCATCTGAATTATCACTTTCATACACCTCTTTATCTTTTGCAATAATCGTCCAGGTTTTAATTCCGTTGCAAATGATGGTATTGTCTCCATAGGTGGCATAATATTTACTGTTTTTCACCCAACCTTTACCAGAATAATCATCATTCTGACCTAGTTCTTCATTTTTTATATTGGCGCTGTATTCCAAAGAAAAGGACTTTAACCCCTTCATTTTTTTTGAAAGCTTATTAAGGATTTTTTGAGACTTACTTAATTCAGTTTGCGCGTTCGCTTGGTAGCAAGAAATAAACAGCAAAGAAAACAATAGAAATGACTTCATAGTAATATTTTTCAGTGCAAATATCAGACATTGTGCCAAATTTATCGCACTAAATTTTAATGAATTGTGAAATTTTAAATTCGGAACCAACCTTTACACGAAGAAAGTACGTTCCTTTTCTCCAGCTAACGGTGTTCAAGGATAGAAAATGTGAACCAGAGTCCAAACTTTCCACAGCATAATAACAACGTTTTCCCATGAGATCAACTACTTCAATGCTCACTTCGCTTGAATCTCTCAGTATCAAAGCAAATTCCCCGAGTTCTTCCAATGGATTGGGTGAAATAGGGCTTACAGAAAAATTACCTTCTTCAATAAGTAAACACCCGCTGTTGTTGGTGAGCGTCAGTTCTGGGTTTAAATGAACTGTCGATAGATCGACTTTAACACAGAGGAAATCTTCTATTTTGTTTTGGGATAACCCCTCTAAGGCTGGACTATTTTCGAACACATAGTAAAAAGCATCGCCAGGCATTATCGTATCGGATAATGAACCACTTAGTCGCGGAATGCCTGAAACAGATAAAAATAAATTCCCGCCTAGAATTGGCACAGTACCAAGGTTTTGCAGCTCACAACCTACGATGGCTTGTCCATTTTGACTTCCTAAGTAAAGTTGTTTGACGCCAATATCAAGAATTGCCTCATTAATAGGAATCAAGGTCAGCGTGGTGTCCTGGCATCCGAATTGGTTGCTTGTAATGCTGTAGACTGTAAGTAAGTCTCCTATAAGTGAGTCAGGAATGGTGTAATGAATTGCGTTTGTATCGAGATATGAGATCCCATTGACGATCCAATTGATTTGATTCACGCCTGCAGCAGTGGAGTTGAGTTCTAATTCGTCACCGGCAACACAAATGGCTGGTTCATAAACAAAGCTACTACTTAGTCCTGGATTTACATTAACCTGTATTAAGGTATCGGCTTGGCAGCCCATGTTCGAAACTGCGGAAAGTGTTAAAAACTGAATCCCCAAGGTAGTAAAGGAGTATTGCCCGTCAATTCCAGTAAATGGATATTGTAAATTGACCAACCAAAAGGTGCTGTCAATGCTTCCACTCGGTATGGTACTTGAACTTGAAAACACTGTTGGATTGTCTTTACAGGCTGGTGCTACATTCCAATTTAACTCGGGCATCGGGTGAATTGTGATCACTTGAGTACTTGTATCCGTACACCCATTGCCTGCATAGCAAATCAAAGAAACCGAATAATTCCCGGGGTTAGCGTAAAAACATGGGGCATTGAACGTTGAAGAATTTGAGCCATTTCCAAAATTCCACAGCACGGATTGAATACCCGTACTGTCATTAGCAATGCTTGCGTTTACAGGCACAGTTATCGTTTGTTCACAGCTATTATTGATCGAGAATATCGAACTCGGTGCTGCCGATACGTTGAATGTATATTGTGCCGTGTCTGAACATCCAAAGGTGTTTTGTGCCACCAAGGCAATTTGATTCAATCCGGCTTGACTGAACAGGTGGCTGCCAATGCTGTCTGTATCTACAATACCTCCGAGATAATCCCAAGCATACATGCTTAGTTGATTACCGCTTAGGTCGCTTGCTTGAAATATGATAAGCTCATTATTACATGATCCGCTGTGTTGTATGTTTAAGGTTGGAGGCACCTGAACATAAAAAGAAAAGGTATCTAGGGAACTGCAATCATCACTTGCGATAACCTCTATTGAGCCATAGATCCATCCAGTAGTAGGGAAGGCCGTTTGAACCGTGTTTCCGTTTAATTGAATTCCATTGGAAAAGCTCCAAACCTGACTTGTTATCACAGCAGGCAAGGGAACAATGGATTGATTTGAACCTTGAAATAAGCTATTGGTGCAATTGGTAATTGGAAGGGATAGGTTTATCGTTGGGGCGGTTCCGTTCACATTGACCAGTATCGTGTCTTGCGCAACACATCCATTAATATTCGTTGACGTCAAAGAAATCATAACCATTCCTGTGTTGGTAATCGGGAAGGTGTTTCCGGTGCTTCCGTTATTCCATGTGTAGGAAATGGTTTGTTGGGCGCCTTGCTGTAACGACACCGCATTGCCAATACACAAGGAGGTATCGTTTCCGAGTGAAGCTGTCAAGGGGTAAGTGTCAAGTGTGAACGTGGCTTGTTGCGTTGGGGAAGTACATCCTCCTGCTCCTGTAACTTGCACGCTATAGGTTCCGCTTTGAGTTATCGTTAGTTGATTTGCAGTGGATCCGGTATTCCACAGGTGTGTAAATCCAGCACCCAATCCCGTATTCCATAAAATAGAACTGTTTGAGCAGATTGCAGTGCTTGACGGGGAAACAATCGTGGGGAATTTTACAAAAATCGTGTCGGTCCATTTGAATCCGAAGGCATCATTGGCTGAAACCCAATAGGATCCTGATTGATTCACTGAAATGCTGGCGGTGGTTGCGCCGGTGCTCCATTGATAATTTGTGTACCCCGCAGGTGCCGTTAAGGATTGTGGGCAAAATCCATTGCTTATTGCAATGTCACTACCTAAATTAAATACCGGCGTATACTTGAATTTTAAATAGTTCTTGATTTTTTGAATATCCAAGGAATCGTTGGTGTCGGCAAAGATTATCTCACAAATATTTCCGTTTAAAAAGAGTAGTTCGCCATCGTCATTTGCATTGTTATATGCACCGATTAAAAAACGAAAGTTAGATTCAAAAAGTAGATTGCTGTTAAAAGAACTTATACCCAAGGAGGAATTATTTACATCCAGGTGATTCTTGGCGGTAGTTCGATTAACAAACGCATTATACAATGCGAAATTAGTAGTGTTAAAGGTGGAATAATTACTGGTATTGTTGTCGCTTTGAAATAGAAAGGCTGTATTAGCCACATCTTTAATAATTCCATACCGAAAGGTTGCATTGGCTGCTTTTGATTTAGCGAGAAGGGATTGGTTACTCGCCGCCATTTTCCCGATTACAAACATCGCACGAGAATTGAACGCAAGGTCTAGAATGTCTCCACCACTCAGTACTTGAGCTCCAGCAAAACTAATGCTTGGATAACCATTGACTGAATTATTTACTACGGTGGGCCTTTTTGCTGCTAGGTTTTGACTCATAACATGCGAGTTCGCGCTCAAGTCGGCCCATTGTTGAACTTTATTACTTGCATCTGGGGTCACTCCTGCATCCGCTTTCAACCATAAACTGGTGGAATTTAAATTGGATGGTGTGAAATATGTGAATGTGTATGTTGGCGAGCAGGTGGAATCATTTGCTGTGTATGCTTTTACACGCCAATAATATGTCCCTTGCGTAGGAACAAATGAACTCCAAGAGGTGAGGTTAGTAAGCGGAGATTGCGCATAATTACTACTAAAGGTAATGTTGCTCGCAAATTGAACCCGATAATTAACAGCGTTTGGGGAGCTGTTCCATTGAAAAGATACGTTGAAGTTGCTCAGATTCGATTGGTTTTTGGGTAAAATACCACTCAAAGGTTGCGCATAATAGCATCCTATCCCTGAAGAAACGATCAGAATAAGTTGAAGTAGTCTTAGGTGAAACTTTCGATGCATCCTTCCAAAAATAAGAAATAATTGGCTAGTTATTGCGCCCGTTGAATACATCTTCAACGATATTGAATATTTACTCGTTCATCGGTCGCATTTCTTCGAATACCCATGGTCTTGGTTACATATTGTTTTATAAAGCGTACCTTTGTCCTCATACATTTAGGAGATTGGTAGATGGAATCGTTGCGTAAAATCGAGGTGATTACCCCCAAGCGAGGTATTTTTGATGTTCGCTTGCATGAATTGTGGGGATACAGAGATTTAATTTTGTTGTTTGTTCGAAGAGATTTTGTTGCACAATATAAACAAACGATTCTCGGCCCCCTTTGGTTTATAATTCAACCCGTACTTACGGCCTTAATGTTTTATGTTGTTTTTGGAATGATTGCTTCTATTCCTACACAGGGTGTGCATCAATTTTTATTTTATTTCACCGGATTGACCATATGGGGCTATTTTTCTGAATGTTTTACTAAAACATCAGGGATCTTCATTGCTAATGCAAATTTATTTGGAAAGGTGTATTTCCCGCGCTTAACCGTTCCAATTTCCATTGTGATTTCCGGGTTGTTCAAATTATTAATCCAACTTGTACTTCTAATTATATTGATCGGTATCTTTAGCTTGAGCGGGAAACAACAGATTTCCATGGACTGGACCATTGTATTGTTTCCCTTTTACGTGATGATCATGGCATTTTTGGGGTTAGGACTTGGGATTTTGTTTTCTGCTTTAACTACAAAATATCGGGATCTGAGTTTTTTACTTACGTTTGGAGTGCAGTTGTTAATGTATGCAACGCCTATTATTTACCCTTTGTCTTTTACTAGTGGTAGGATAAATCAGGTGTTAAGGTATAATCCTTTAACAGCAATTTTTGAGAATGTAAGGTATTCAATCTATGGAATTGGTCAATTCGATGCATACGGGTTACTTTATACGGCCGGTTTTACCTTGGTGGTTTTGGTCTTAGGTATTTTGGTATTTAATCGCATCGAACAGTCCTTTATGGATACGGTATAGTTGGAACACATGGAGGTCATTAAGGTAGAACATTTATATAAACAATATCGACTGGGACAAGTTGGTACAGGTTCCTTAATTCAGGATGTAAATCGTTGGTGGCATAAGGTAAGAGGAAAGGCTGATCCGTATGAGGTAATCACAGAAACAAACGATCGAACCACGCAAGGGAAAGGTGATTTTGTATGGGCACTTGAAGACCTTAATTTTACCGTAAATCAAGGGGAAGTACTTGGAATTATCGGACGGAATGGGGCAGGGAAGAGCTCCTTGTTAAAAATCCTTTCTAAGGTGACTTCTCCAACGAAAGGAATAATAACGCTAAACGGACGCGTTGCCTCCTTGTTAGAGGTTGGTACAGGATTTAACCCAGAGCTTACAGGAAGGGAAAACATATACTTGAATGGAGCTATTTTGGGGATGACGAAAAAAGAGATTGCTGGAAAATTTGATGAAATTGTTGCCTTTAGTGGCGTTGAAAAGTATATTGATACGCCAGTCAAGCGCTACTCATCAGGAATGTATGTGCGCTTGGCTTTTGCTGTGGCTGCACATCTTGAACCAGAGATTTTAATTGTAGACGAAGTATTGGCTGTGGGGGATGTAGATTTTCAAAAAAAATGCATCGGGAAAATGAAAGATGTGGCCAGCAATGGAAGAACGGTGCTTTTTGTGAGTCACAACATGGAAGCTGTTAAGAACCTGTGTTCTCGAGCCCTTCTCTTGGAGCATGGTACCATTGTTTCAGAAGGTAGTCCTTCTCAAGTAATAGAAACTTATCTAAATAACCGAAATAAAGCAGACTGGGGACATACCTACACAGAACTTGAAGCGCCAGGCAATGAATTTACACGTTTAAGATCGATTGAGCTTAAACCAATTCGTGAAGACGGTAAATCGATAATTACGGTAAAAAGCTCCCTAGAAATAAATATCAGTTTTTGGAATTATGTAGATGATTTAGTCGCAAATCTTAGCCTGCATCTCTATGCGGTAACCGGAGAATGTGTGTTCAATGTGATTACCCAATTACCTCCACCTACACTTGGTGTAGGTCTTCATCATGCGCGATGCGTTATTCCGAAGGAGTTGTTAAATACTGGATTTTTTTATATTTCATTTATGGTGGTAAAAAACACAGCTAAACCTTTGTACTTTTTTGAAGAGGTTATAACTTTTGAAGTGGAAGAAGAGAGAGTACTTACCAATTGGCACGATAAATGGCCCGGATTAGTGCGACCAAATATTGAATTTAACATAATTAACTTGTAAAATAAATGGTTGAATGATAGTTAAAAAAATTAAAAGTTATATCGGAAATAATTTTCAGTTTTTCAAAAAAAACAAAAAGATTGACCTATTAATTATTGATGATTTTCTTCCTTCAACATTGTCTCCTTGGAGAAGTTATGAATTTGATGAATTGGTTAAAGCTATCCCCAATTCAGTTGTATCATCCGATTTATCAGTTTATTATTACTACGATAAAGGAAAAACCTATGAAAAGAATTTAAATGAATTATCGAATGATTACCCATGTCTAGCATCAAAATGCAGGAAATTAAGGCTTTTTCAAAATGCGAATGTTGGGCTTGTTTATACTTTATTTTACCATAATATAATTCGATACTTTAGTCATTTTGAGAAACATAAAATGCCTTTTGCTTTTACCTTATACCCAGGAGGAGGGTTTGTCCTAGGGAATCAAGGTATCGATAATAAGTTGAAACTAATATGTAGTAGCCTATATTTTAGAGGTGTTATTGTTAATCAACCTTACGTGATGACGTATTTGTTGGAAAATAATATTGTTGACTCAAGTAAAATCGAATTGATTTCAGGGGTTCCTTTGAAGATTGAAAACTACTTAAATAAAGATGACAATAAACTTAAGTTTAATCACAATTCTTTTGAGGTTTTATTTATGGGGAATAAGTATATGCCGCAAGGGTTTGATAAAGGATTTGATTTATTTCAAATGATTGCAAAACAATTAATCAAAGAATTCCAAGATATAAAATTTCATATTGTCGGTGGTTTTTCTGACCGTGATTTGAATTATAATGAGTTGAAAGAGTTTTTTATTTTTCACGGTCAATTAAATGAAGGAGATTTTCATACTGTACTTTCAAGGACTCAAATTTGTATTTCACCCAATAGAATTAATGCCTTGTCCGAAGGTTCTTTTGACGGATTCCCATTGGCATCATCAGTAACTGCTGGGTTACATAATAATTTATTGGTACTAACGGATCCGTTAAATCAGGCTAAGGAAATTGGTTTAGTTGAAGGAGAAGATTTTATTAAAATTTCCACCGATGTATTTGATACTCACCAGGTTCTTAAAGAATTATTCAAGGACACCGATCGTATGAAATTAATTGCAAAAAATGGACAAATAAAACTTAAACAATTATACAGTAGAGAAAATCAAATTGACCCAAGACTTAACTTCATAATAACTATTTTAAATTAAAATGATTCCCGTTACTAAATCGTTTTTGCCTCCATTGGAGGAATACACTACGCAAATGCAACGTGCCTACAACAACGGTTGGTTGACTAATCGGGGCGAATTGGTTTTGGAATTAGAGGATAAACTCACGGGGTATCTGCAGCTCGAACAAGCCAAAATCCTTCTCATGAACAATGGGACCATTCCCATTCAGATTGCGCTTAAATGCTTGGCGCAGGGTGGGGAAGTAATTACTACACCGTTCTCCTATGTGGCCACCACGTCCGCGATTGTTTGGGAGGGTTGCACGCCCGTATTTGTGGATATTCACCCGGAATATCTAACCATTGATGAGACAAAAATCGAACAGGCGATTACGGAAAAAACCACTTGCATACTAGCGACTCACGTATTCGGGAATCCATGTAACATAGAAGAAATTGAACGAATTGCCAAGAAGCACAAGCTAAAAGTGATTTATGACGGTGCGCATGCGTTCGGAGTTAACTACAAGGGAAAAAGTATTTTTGAATACGGGGATGTAACTACCTGTAGTTTTCATGCAACGAAATTATTCCATACCGGAGAAGGAGGAGCCCTTTTCTGCAAAGATCAAGCCTTGTTTCATCAGCTTTATTATAGTCACAATTTTGGTCACGACGGACCCTTGTCATTCCATGGACTCGGAATCAATGGGAAGATGAGTGAATTGCAGGCTGCCATGGGCTTGGCCGTTTTTCCGTATATGCCAGAGATTTTAGAAGGTCGTAGCCGAGTGGTTTCTTGGTATGATGAGTTCTTGAAATTGGAATCGTTAGAACAGATTAAAATTAGAAAAGAAACAAATTGGAATTCAGCATATTATCCCGTGTTGTTTGAATCTGAAATTGAATTAAAGGAAATGCAAAAATCCTTACAAGATATCGAGGTTTTTCCGCGCAGATATTTTTATCCGTCGCTCACCAATTTACCGTATGTCCCACCAAGTAGCTGCGAGATTGCATCTTCGGTATCTTCCCGGATTTTATGTTTACCCTTATTTTATGGTTTGAGTGAACATGAAGTGAAACGCATTACCTCGATTATTAATAATTTTTAAGTTAGAACACATGATAATTATAGGTGCAGGAGGACATGCCTTAGAAGTATTAAATGAACTAAAACTTGCGAATCACTCGATCAGTGCGTTTTATGATGAAATTAATGTGCATGTGAATGAATTGTTCGGTATTACGGTTTACCATGAGCGTGATCAATTACCTATGGAATCATTCGTGCTTGGTGTTGGTGGTCCAACATTAAGACGGAAATTATACGAACAGTTTTGTGGTCAACGCACTCCAGCATCTGTCATTTCATCGTCTGCCCAAGTGAGTTCTTTAAATACTTTATTAGGTCAAGGATTAAATATTATGTCAGGTGTCTACATTGGTCCTAATGTTACAATTGGTGACGGTTCCTTGGTAAATGCGCGTTCAGGAATTCATCACGATTCCAAAATAGGTTCGTTTTGTGAAATCTGTATTGGTGTTTCTATAGCCGGACGCTGCACGATTGGAAACGAGGTGTTTATTGGTATGGGAGCTCAGATCCTGCCAGGTGTAACAATCGGCGAACAAGCCATCATTGGCGCTGGCGCAGTGGTAACGAAAGATGTTCCTGCGGGTGTTACAGTTAAGGGAGTACCAGCAAAGTGACAAGAAAACCGAATATCTTGATGGTTGGGGATATGCCGGGTTGGGCGTTTCATAACATCATTACGTTTGTTCGCTCCAACGTTCAGGGCTACAATTTTTATTACGATTATACCATTTATAACCCTAATGAAAATTCGAAAGTCTCCTCAGACTTTGAGGTGAAGAGCCACCATGTTGCACCAAGGATATTAAAAAAAACAATCCCATTTCATAAAACGGTCTTGTTAAAAGGACTGGTATATCGAATAATTAATTGTTTAAATCAACTTGGACTATTGTCGTATAATGGCGACGGACAATTTCGGAGGATTCGGAAGGATAACACCTATGATATGGTTTTATTTTTGGATTATTACATGGATAAAGATGCCGACTTCGGGCATATCAAGGCTAAAACTCGAGTTAAAGGGATTTTTACCGCTCAATTTCCACCCAAAGGAATCCGTATTGATCCCAAAATATCATTAGAAGAATTTTATAAAAACTATTTAATCGATAGTGATGCCTTACTGGTTGGTGCTCCTTGCATTGCGCAGACATATTCAGATGTCTTTACTAAGCCAATTTTTTTTGCGAATATGGCGTATGATGAACAGGTGTTTTGCCCAACATCAAAAGACATAAATAGAAAAGAACCTTTTATTGTTGGTTGGACAGGTAATCCAGATAGGGACTTTAAAGGATTTTATTCACATGTGATGCCAGCAGTGGAACATTTGAAAAATCTTGGATATTCCATTGAGTTGAGAACTCAGTTTGATGGGACGCTCAATTCCTTAGCAGATTTTTGGAATAAGGTAGATGTTGCGTTAATTACATCAGAGGCTGATGCGGGTCCTTCTATGTTCATGGAGGCAAGCCTGTGCGGAGTTCCTAGCATTAGTACCCGTATTGGATTGCCAAACGATGTGATTGTAGATAAAGTGAATGGACTATTTTGCGATAGAGACGTTGCCGATATTATAGATAAGTTGAAATTTTTAATCGACAACAAAAAGATACATCGAGCAATGAAAGACAACATAAGAGCCACTTATATTAATAGGCTTGGAGTTGAGGTTCAAAAAGCCCGATGGAAGTCACTCTTTAATGCAGTATTAAATGAGTAAGACGCGCATCTTCTTCTTCTTCCCTTTAGCCTCCGTTGGTGGTACAGAACGCGTTCATCTCGATGTTTTGAATGCGCTCTCGAATTATCCTAAAGAAATTTTCATTCGTTACCGAGTGAATCCGTGGAAAGGAATGGCTTTTAAAAAGCATGTCGAAGGAAAGAAGGAAGGCATTCAATTAAAGTCGGAATTTGAGGCATTTGGGAAACTTACCTTTCTATCAAACTATCTTGAGGCGCCACGCTTTGGACGCTTGATTAGCGCTTGGTATATTAAACGACTCGTTAAAAAAATCAATGCGTGTTCCAATCCGATAATAATTTTCTGGAAAAGAGAATCCATCGACTTTATATGGGACCATCTGGCGCCTCATGTTAAAATTATCGACATCGTACACAACAATTCGAACAATGATGCACCCGATCCATTCTACCTCTTAAACGATTGGGCTCCAAGAATCAATCGCAGGGTTCTTGTAAATGCCGGTTTGATGAAATGGATTTCCCCTTTGTATCAAGAGCAGGACTATCCAAAGGAGTTGATGCAACGAATTTCAACCATAAATCACCAGGTCACGATTCCCGCGGAATTACCCATAAAACCTACGGATGTTTTTCATGTACTTTTTGTAGGACGAGATGCAAAAGAGAAGCGCGTATCCCTGTTTTTCGAAATTGCAGAATATTTTTCACACAACCCTCGCATCACGTTTCATGCGGTTGGAGTTGAACCGGGCGTAAATACACCGACAAATGTGAAATGTCTTGGCGTAATTACCCGCAAAGAGTCTATTGAGCAACTATACCAAAACTCCCATGTCTTAGTGCTTACTTCGGAAAGTGAAGGATTCCCGAAAGTGATTTCAGAAGCGATGGCCTTTGGTTGTGTTCCAATCGTTACAGCCGTAGGCGCTATTCCCGAAGTGCTTATCCATGGCGAACAAGCCATGCTAACAGACCCTATGAAATGTGTGGATGAAACCGTTCAATTCTTGAGCGCATTACTCGAAAATCATTCGGAATATAAGACCCTTTCGAAAAACGCTTACCTTTACGCAAAAGAAGAATTCGACACGAATCGGTTCAAAAATGGATGGAGAGCCCTCATACAAACCCTTAGTTAGCGTAATTATTCCGAATTACAACCATGCAGCTTATCTTAATGAGCGCATTGACTCGGTGTTAAACCAAACTTTTCGAGACTTTGAGGTGATTTTGCTGGATGATTGCTCAACCGACAACAGCCGTGAAATCATAGAAGGCTACCGCGGACATGAGAAAATCAGCCAAATCGAATATAATGAAGTGAACAGCGGAAGTACCTTTATTCAATGGAAAAAAGGATTGGACCTTGCCCAAGGAGATTGGATTTGGATTGCGGAGAGCGATGATGCAGCAGATGAACTGTTTTTGTCTAAAATAATGGATGATCCATCACCTTTAAATTTTTCTAATTCCAGAATTATTGATTTTCAATCAAATTCCTCTGACTGTTACGGATTTAGTGAAATGCCTTCAAAGAAAGCCTATCCATTTTTTAAAAGTGATTTTGTAATGGATTCTAAGGATTTTACGAATGAATGGATGTTGACAGACAATTTCATTCCAAATGCTAGCGCAGTTGTTTTTAGCAGAACGCATGCAATGGATGTAATGAATAAAATTCGTACAGAATTAAGTTCAATGAAATTGATGGGAGATTGGCTTTTTTGGATTTTGTTTTTACAAAATTGTTCTAAAGTGAGATACTTGACAATTCACCTAAATTCTTTTAGGATTCACGAAAACACGGTTAGAATGAAGTCAATAAAGCAAAGGTCTTTAGAAATGGTTATAATCTTTAAATATTTGAAACAATTTCACATTCCAAAGTCCAAAACGATTTCTACTTTTTTGTTTCGTTACTTGGCAAAAGAATCCTTCCCCGCTTTTACATTTAAAGAGCATGTTAATATCTGTTTGTTGTCCTTTAGGTATGGATTCTTTACATTGTACTCGAAATCTCTACTCAAAAAAATATTCCAAAAGTGATTCCCCAAAAAAATACATTATTTCTGGTTTAATGGTGATCCATTTCCTGAAAAGTGGGAAGGCTACACGAAGTCTAGAAATTTTTAAATTTTAAAAAAACATAATGAGAAAACTTATAACTAAGAAAATCAAAAAACACTTCAATATAAACTCACCTCTTTATTGCTCCTACAGTCAGTTTGGTGAAGATGCAATCGCAAGATCATATTTCTATCATAAAAATAGCTTGCATTCTGGAGGTTATTATGTTGACATAGGAGCCTATGATCCATTTAAATTTTCAAATACATTCATTTTTCATGAGTTTGGTTGGAAAGGTATCAATGTTGATTTATCTGAGATTTCAATTGACCAATTTAAGAATCATCGTCCGTTCGATATCAATTTGAATATAGGAATCTCGGAATTTGAAGGTGAAATAGAGTTCTATTCATGGCAGAAGTCCCTTTTCAATACTATGTCTTTTGAGCAAGCAAAAAAGCATGAAATTGATTTTCAATTAGGACCTCCAGAGATTAAAAAAGTAAAGAGCATTCCATTGAAAACATTGTTCAACGATTATTTGCCAAGTGGTACCAAGGTGAACTTGTTGAATATTGATGCGGAGAGTTATGATCTAATGATTTTGAAATCTAATGACTGGAGTTTGTATCGTCCGGAAGTAATTATAATAGAGGATCATGAATATCGATTTAATACTTTACAAAAAAGTGAGATCAATTTATTTCTAGAAAATAAAGGGTATTTAATATTCGGTTTTTCAGGGCCAAGTTTTATATACGTTCTTCAATAATCTCCACGTGGCTTAATTTATTTATGATTGATTGTAGTATAATAATTGAAAAAATATGCAAAATAGCATCAAAGTGGGTTTTATAACTGAAAGTGATCCAACAGATAAAAAAAGTTGGTCTGGTAGTTATTTCCGAATGATTAATGAACTCAAAAGTCAGGGGTTCGAGATAGAAGTTTTAGGGCCAGTGAGACTGAATAAAAAAGTTTTGAGATTAAGACAAGTTCTTCTGTCTTTAATCGAAAAAATTCATTGGAAACTCACTGGAAAAAAGTATAATAAGATTCACTGTTACATAAACAGTTTTTTTGATGGGCTGTATTTTAGCAAAAAAATTAATAAATCAAATATAAATGTCATTTTTGCACCAGCGAGTTCAACCCAAATTGCTCATTTAAAAACAAAGAAACCTATTTATTATTTTTCAGATTCAACTCTCCCCTTAATGTTTGATTATTATGAAGCATTTTCTGGTTTGTCAGATATTTCAAAAAAAGAAAGTAAATCAATAGAGAAAAGAGCAATTAGAAAATCTAGTGTTAATCTTTTTTCTTCAAATTGGGCACAAAATTCAGCAGTAAAAGATTACGGAGCAAAGAATACCTTTGTAGTAAAAATGGGCGCCAATATTGACACTCCAACTGCAGACCACATTAATGTCAAAGATTTTGAAGATACAATAAATTTTCTTTTTGTTGGTGTAGATTGGAAGAGAAAAGGTGGCGAAATTGTGATTAGTACATTTCAAAAATTGTTGCAAAATGGGTTCAATGTACATTTGACAATTGTTGGTTGTGACCCAAAAATTCAAAAAAACCCTTGCATTGAAGTCATACCATTTCTAGATAAAAATAATGAAGATGAAATGCAAAAGTTAGAAAACTTGTACAAACGATCGCATTTATTTTTCTTACCAACTAGAGCCGAATGTTTTGGAATAGTATTTTGTGAGGCTAACTCATATGGAATTCCAGTTATATCGACAGATACTGGTGGTGTGTCTTCTGTAATTCAAAATGACATAAATGGCTACCTTTTAGCCTTATCGGCAACTCACAAAGATTACTACGAAGAAATTGTGAAATTGCTGATTAATAGGAATAAATTAAAGGAAATTTCAATCTCTTCAAGAGAAAAGTATTTGAGAGATTTAAATTGGGGTATATGGGGTATACAAATGAAAGAAATTATTACGGCCACATATAACAAAAGTGTTTTGTAGTATTAATCACATAAAATGATCCCAAAAAAAATACATTATTTCTGGTTTAGCGGAGATCCATTTCCTGAAAACATAAAGCGATGCATGGCATCCTGGCAAAATCATTTGCCTGACTATGAAATAGTAAAATGGGACTTGACCAATACGCCCTTTGAATGTGAGTTTGCAAAAAAGGCATTAGCAGAAAAGAAATGGGCTTTTTTGAGTGATTATGCCCGACTGAGAATACTTCATGAATACGGAGGAATATATTTGGATACGGATGTACTTGTTTTAAAATCTTTCAACGATTTACTTCATAAGGAGAGTTTTTGGGCGCGCGCCAATAATGGAATGGTCGAGCCTGTTGTCGTCGGTTCTATAGCTAATAACAAGACTGTTGAGCTTTGTTTGGATGTATATTTAGGTGAAAACGAAAATGCTGTTTTCCAAGAAATCCCCCTCGTAATTTCACCTGTTTTTGAACGTCTCGGTTTCAAAATGAACGACCCTATAACGCAGAATTTAGGCAACGATGTGATTTTCTCCTACGATCATTTTTGTCCAATGCCTTTTGAGCAAGCCGATCTTGATGACCCGTTAAGTTTTCAAACTGAAAATACGTATGCCATACATCTTTGGAATGCTGCATGGTTCGATCCCTTTCGTTTTTTCTGGAATGGACGATCCAAGAAAGGTTGGCAAGCAGTTTGGCAAACGGTTAGAAAGAATCCATTTCAGGACCGAGACTTTTATAAGAATGTGGCCTACCACCTGAAATGTACTATTTTTGGATATAAATCATGAACATGCAGTTCTTTTCAATTTACCTGCCTCGTTGTAACCGTCCATCACTTATTCAAAGTAGCCACGTTGGTCCAAAATTATTAAAGATATGCTTAAATTATTGAAAATATTAATAAGGAAGTTAGGGTTTTACCGACTTGCATTTCCACCTGGGCATTACGCAAGCCCTATACCTGATACAGAAGAAGCATTGCAAGCTTTAAAGCAAACACCAAACTTGCTTGTAAAAGATATTAACCTCCAACCCTCAAAACAACTTCTTTTACTAAGCGAATTTGAGTCCTACATTAAATCAATACCCTTTAATGAGAAGGCTGAGCATTCAACGTTTAGATACTATTTTAACAATACCATGTTTCAACGCATGGATGGCACCATACTATACGCCATGTTGAATCATCTTAAACCTAAAAAATACTATGAGGTGGGCTCGGGGTTTAGTTCTGGGCTTGTTTTGGATATGAAAGAGATGTTTAAATTGGATTTGATGATGACTTTCATTGAGCCATATCCCGACAGACTGGAATCAATTTTAAAAGAGAATGACAGATTGACTACCATCATTCACAAAAATAAAATTCAGGATATAGATGTTTCTGTTTTTGAAGAGTTGAATGAAAATGATATTTTATTTCTAGATACGAGCCATATCGTAAAAACAGGAAACGATGTTACCTATTGGTTGTTTAACATTCTGCCCGTTTTAAAACCGGGAGTTATTATTCACATTCATGATATATTTTGGCCATTTGAATACTCTAAAGAATGGATCGAGAATCAAAAATGTTACAACGAAATTTATTTTATCCGGGCATTCCTGATGAATAATAATGACTACGAAATTTTGTTTTTCAACAGTTATGTGCAAAATGAATTCAAATCAAAATTGATAGAAATAGATCCAAACTTAATCGATAATTCTGGAGCAAGTTTATACTTAAGGAAAAAATAATTTGATGAAAATTGCGCTTATTATTCCAACTTTTAACCGTGGGTATTGTCTTTCGTCAACTATTCAGTCTGTAATTCAACAAACATACTTCAATTGGACGCTAACAATTATCGACGATGGCTCAACGGATAACACAAAAGAAGTAGTTGAAAGCTTTAATGACCCTCGAATCAAGTATGTTTATCAAGAAAATGCGGAACGAAGCGCAGCAAGGAACAATGGCATAGTGCATTCCGAAACAAATTGGATTTGCTTCCTTGATAGTGATGATGAATACAGTTCAAACCACTTATCCACCCTTGTTGAATTCATCGAAAAAGAAAATCCTTCCCCTGGACTAATCGTTACTGGTTTATTGATTGACAATGGAAAAGCAAGGATAAAAAAAGATTTTTTAGACCTTCAAGCTAACATCCTCGATGAAATTGGAAGGAAGTTCCTCATTCCATCTCAAGTATGTGTACATAGCACTATTTTATCTAATGAGAAATTCGATCCTCGTTTTCGACTCTGGGAGGATACCCATCTTTGGTTGCGCATCGCTGCACAATATCCTGTTTATCAAATTGAAAAATATACAGTCACTCAACATGTGCATAGCGAAGGAACGGTAGTGCAGGGGATGAAAAAAGTACGAGTTGTCGAGGTGAATCAATACGTTAGTGCAATTCTAGACCTTAAAATCAACCATGCATCGCGCTTTGAAGGTAAATTACCGCCAATGTTTTTCGACCAATATGTAGATTCGAAGTACCGAATGTATCTCTACCGAGCACGACAAAACAAACAATTTCGCGTCGCCTTGGTAGTGTGGTGGAAAGGGATGTTTAACCAACCCTCTTCCTATTTCCTGGCCGAGTTTGTTAAAATTTTTGCAAACCAATTCAACGTTGGAATCCATGAATAAACACTCCTTGAACATCCTTTTGATTGCCTCATGGTATCCATCCAAGGATAATCCAACAGCCGGCAGTTTTGTGCAAGAACAAGCGCATATGTTGAGAGATTTTGGACATCAAGTCACAGTGATTCATCCGTTTATGCTCGGAACCTTTGCGAATGCGATTACTAAACAATCCTATCAGACCTTTTCTGATGAGGATGGTATTCGTGTGTTACGTGTTGGTGTGGCTCCACCAATGCCTTTTTTCCGCGGAATCTCTTATGCATATTGTTTTCAACGGGTGCGCATTGCAATGAAAAAGTTTCAACTAGACCCAAAGGATTTTAAAATTATCCACAGTCATGCAATGTTTATGGGGGGTGTCATTGGGCATAAGCTCTTTAAAGAAAACAACCTTCCACAGGTTCATACAGAACACACCTCCGGACTTATCTTTAACCCAAAACAATACACTAAAAAAGACATCGCTATTACCCGAAAGGCTTATTCGCATTGTCATAAGGTGCTGTTCGTAAGTGATTTTGCTTTGAAACACACCTTGGCTAACATTGCATTGAAGTCTAAAGATGCCTTTGTGGTTCTTCCAAATATCGTGGATTCTTCGTTCTTTTCTTGCCCCATAGGTTCTATTTCCAAATCAAGCTCCTTTAGGTTCTTGGTTATTGGAAGTTTTATTCCCATTAAAAATCACCAACTATTACTTGAGGCGTTTGGACTTGTGCAAAAGGAATTTCCAACCGTCGGACTTTCAATTGCTGGTAATGGGCCTTTGGAAAATCATCTTCGCGCACTGTGTGAATCCCTGAACTTGGAAAACGTACATTGGTTGCCAATACTGAATCGGGCAGAGGTAAAAGAACAAATGTCAGCACATCATGTGATTCTTTCAACGAGTAAAGTAGAAACCTTCGGATTAACCATAGCTGAAGCGCAAGCGATGGGGAAACCCGTGGTTGTTACAGATTCGGGAGGGGTAAGGGATATCGTTACCCAAGAAACAGGTATAGTAACAGAATGTAGTCCAGAGGCCTTCGCTAAGGGGTTGATTCATATGATTCAATCGTTGGATAGCTATGATCCGGAAACAATCCGTGAGACAGCAAAAAGTCGTTTTGCAGCAGAGGTTATTATGAATCAATTGAATGAAATCTATCGGCAACTACACGATGGGAATTTGTACCTTTGATTCATGATCCGCGTCTTAATCCTTGCCTACGATTTTCCGCCTTACGTTTCAGTAGGTGGCTTACGTCCGCATAGTTGGTTTAAGTATTTCAAGGAGTTTGATGTAGAGCCCATCGTTATTACTCGACAGTGGGGGAATACTTATGGAAATCATCTGGATTTTATTGCCCAAGGTTGGAGTAAAGAGTGTGTGTTTGAGGAGTCACCTCAGGGGGTCATCATTCGTACCCCATACGCTCCAAACTTAAGCAATCGGCTCTTACTTCGATTCGGGGAGAAACGGTTTAAATGGATAAGGAAAGTGATTTCAGCATACTTTGAAGTGCTGCAATTTTTTTTGGCGGTTGGACCGAAAAAAGAGATTTACAACGCTGCAAAATCCTATTTATCGCAACATAAGGTTGATGTGATCATTGCCACAGGCGAGCCGTTTGTTTTGTTTCACTATGCTCGTAAATTAGGTACTACCTACCAAATCCCTTGGATTGCGGATTATCGGGACCCATGGACTCCGAATCTAAAAAATGAAAATTTGCTCATTAAACAATTTTATTCCATTTTAGAAAATAGGATTTCGTCAAAAGCCAAGTTAATTACCACGGTTTCTTCCTTTTTTGAGAACCAAATTCAAAAACAGGTTCCAAATGGTAAGTTTTCGATTATACCAAACGGTTTCGACGAACAGTCTATGCAGCAAATTGAAGGCATAGAACAAGATAGTGAAATGCTTCGCATAGGCTTTGTCGGCACCATTCATGAGTGGCATCCCTTAAGGGGTATACTTGAAACCTTGAATCGATGGATTACTAAATTTCCAGATCGAAAAATAGAGCTTCACTTTCACGGAACAAACAAAAATAAGTTCATTTCAGAGTTAGTAAAAAATCAATATCCAAGGTTAAAGGAATTTGTATTCACCCATCCTAAATTACCCAACCAACAGTTGTTAGAAAAACTAGCAAGATACAATGTCCTATTGCTTTTTAACTATTATGCCTACATGGGAACAAAAATATACGATTACCTTGGACTCAAACGTAAGATTTTATTTTGCTTTACGGACGATCCAGAATCAATAGAGCTAAAAAATCAGTTCTATCCATTGGATGTAAATGGTGCATCAGAGTCGCTGCAAAAAGAACTGATTATAAAGTCTAATGCTGGAATATTAATATCCAATACTGATGATTTAATTCAAGTCTTAAACGCGTTATACCAAGAACACAAAGAAACCGGTGCAATTAAATGCCATTCATTTGGTGTGGAAAAATTTTCTCGAAGAATTCAAGCGGAGCGTATAGCAAGCCAAATAAAATCTATCGTATCCCAATCAAAACGATGAACAGAAAGCTCGTAATTGTTGATTATGGAATGGGGAATCTTCACTCGCTTAAACGAATGGTGTCGTACAATGACATTCCCGTGACCATTAGTAACAAGGCATCAGAACTGTTAACAGCAACACATATTATCCTTCCCGGGGTCGGTCATTTTGGTCAAGCAATGGAGCAACTTAAACGAAATGACTTAATCGAGGTATTAAATCACCTTGCCTTAGAAGAAAAAAGAGCATTTCTTGGAATTTGTCTTGGAATGCAGCTGATGACTTCTTTTAGTGAAGAAGGGGATTGTGAAGGCTTAGGTTGGTTTCAATGCAAAACGGTCAATCTACAAGTTCATACAACGCATCAAATTAAAATTCCACATTTGGGATGGAATACCCTCCGAATAAAAAATGACAATAAAATCCTTACGGATATTTCTCCTTTAGATGAAATGTATTTTGTACATGGTTTTGGGGTTGTTGAAGCGATAGAAGAACAGGTGTTATGTATGACAAACTATGGGGTTGAATTTGTTTCTGGTTTATGCAAAAACAATTTAGTTGGACTTCAATTTCATCCCGAAAAAAGTCATGAAAATGGTCAGCGTATTCTTTCAAATTTTATAAAATCATGTATCGACCACGAGTAATTCCCTGTTTATTATTACAAGGTCACGGGCTTGTTAAAACAAAAAGATTTTCATCGCCTACGTATATAGGCGACCCTATGCATGCGGTGCACTTATTCAATGAGTACAAAGCAGATGAGTTGATATTTTTGGATATAAATGCAAGCGTTGAAAATCGGTGCATCTCCATAGATTTGGTAAGGGAAATTGGAGAGGAGGCCAACATGCCATTTTCCGTCGGTGGTGGCGTCACGACCTTGTATCAAATTCAACAGCTGTTAGAGGCAGGAGCAGAACGTGTTGTATTAGGTAGTGTGGCAGCAAGAAACCCTGCCTTTGTTCGCGAAGCCAGTAACCGTTTTGGAAAGTCAAGCATTGTAGTTTGTGTAGATATTAAACGCTCTTGGTTAGGTAAAAATGGTGTTGTGTTTGGCAACGGTAAACAGGCTGTTAAAGTAAATCTCATTGAATACGTCAAAATGATGGAAACGAATGGGGCCGGGGAATTAATTATACAGTCTGTTGATCGCGATGGGACGTATCACGGCCTGGATCAAGAGGTGTTGTATGAAATCTCGAATGAACTAAGCATTCCTATAACAGGTATTGGTGGTCTTAGTTCCCTGAATGAAATAAGATCAGTTCACAACACCTTGAAACTGAATGGCTACGGTGCAGGCAGTTTGTTCGTGTTTCAATCAAAAAATCAAGGCGTGCTTGTGAATTATCCTTCTCGAGTAGAGTTGCAATCTTTATTTTGAACCAATTGGTTATTTGTGTATTTAAATAGCAATATGGATTGTATCTTTGCACGATAATGCAATCAGAAACAGTTTTTTATCAATTATGTAACCGATGTGTAATGGATACAAGCGATCCAGGCATTACGTTTGATTCCTTTGGAAACTGTAATCATTGTACAGAGTTTATAACCAAACGTGCACATTTTAGTTATCAAGGTGAAGTAAGTGATAACATGCTATCTGACTTGATTCAATCAATAAAGGCAGCGGGCCATAATAGGAACTATGACTGCATTGTTGGATTAAGTGGGGGTGTAGATTCATCTTATACAGCATGGAAGGCCAAGGAAATGGGATTGCGCGTGTTAGGGGTTCACTTAGATAATGGTTGGAATTCTATAGAAGCGAACCAAAATATCCGAAACATAGCAACGAAACTAAATATTGACTACGAATGTGTTGTGTTGGATTGGCAAGAGTTTAAGGAGATTCAAGCGGCATTTCTACGAGCCAGTATTCCAGAAGCGGATACACCAACAGATATTGCCATACTTGCCGTTTTACATAAAATGGCAGCGAAACATGGAGTTAAGTATATATTGAGTGGAGGCAATTTTGCAACAGAGGGGATATTGCCGAAGTATTGGCATTATAATGCAAAAGACTTAAGGTATTTTAAGCATATCTGTTCTAATTTTGGTCCAGTTAAGCTTCGTTCTTTTCCCACCTTCGGGTTCGTTAAGGAGGCCTACTATAAGTTGTTCAAGGGGATAAAAATGATATATTTCTTGAATTACTTGCCGTTTGATAAAACGGAGAGCATCAGTTTACTTAAAGAAAAACTCGATTGGAAGGAGTATGGAGGTAAACATTATGAATCGAAATACACCGGATTTATACAATCCTATTATTTATATAATAAATTCAATATTGATTATCGCCGAGCCACATTATCCTCTCAGATATGCGCAGGTTCCATCCGAAGGGAAGCTGCCTTAGAGATTCTGAAAAATAAGCCCTACATGGAGGATCGTGCATCAACAGAAATGAAGTATATTGCTAAGAAACTTGATTTTACAGACGAAAAATTTAATGACTTACTACGGGATAAACGGCGTTGGTATACCAGCTTTCCGAACGATGAAAAACGATTAAATTGGATTTATAACTTGTACAGAAAGCTGTTTAAAAAAGAAAAATTAGCGAGTTTTTAGAATACCCAAAATAAATCAGTCAAGAATCTCTTGCATATGATAATTTAACAAATTTATCACCTACTTTTGCTTTAATGAATTACTTCTTAGAGCATCTCCTTTCAGAATTTCAATTCCCACTTACTAATCCTGTATTGGTTTTCTCTTTGATGCTGTTCATTATTCTTTTGTCACCGATACTCTTGCGTCGGATTAGAATACCAGGTATCATTGGATTGATATTATCAGGGATTATTATTGGTCCGAAGGGCTTAGGAGTTATTGGTGAAAATTCATTGGCTGCGGAAGGTTGGATTAAGCTGTTTTCTACTATCGGATTACTTTATATCATGTTCATGGCAGGGCTCGAGCTTGATTTGAATCAGTTTCGACGGTACTATAAAAAAAGTGTATTTTTCGGCTTATTTACCTTTTTTATTCCAATTCTACTTGGATATCCACTTTGTTATTACGGTTTGCACCTTTCCCCACTGGCGAGTTTACTTACCTCAAGTATGTTTGCTACACATACCTTGGTAGCCTATCCAATCATGAGTAAGTTCGGGCTTTCTAAGCATAGTTCGGTAGCGATTACGGTTGGCGGAACTATTCTAACGGATACTGCAGTATTGATTATTTTGGCAATAATTTCAAGTGCATCTAAAGGACAGTTAGATGTGACTTTTTGGGTTCGATTACTCACTTCTTTAGCCTTCTTTTCTATCATTATGTTTATTGTAGTGCCGCGCATTACACGATGGTTTTTAAAAAAGTTGGATAGTGAAAAATCATCTCAGTATATCTTTGTGCTATCCGTTGTGTTCTTTTCTGCATTTTTAGCCGAAGTAGCAGGGGTTGAACACATCATTGGTGCCTTCGTCGCGGGGTTGGTTCTAAATCGGTTTATTCCGCATAATTCGGTACTAATGAATCGAATCGATTTCATTGGTAATTCACTCTTCATTCCCAGTTTCTTGATTTTTGTTGGAATGGTGGTTGATTACCGCGCACTTTTTCAAGGATCTTGGCCCTTAATAATAGCCGCTGTATTAACAACGTTTGCCATTTTCAGTAAATGGTTGGCAGCCCTGGCTACGCAGCTTTTATTTAAGATGTCCAAGGTAGAGAGAAAAGTTATTTTTGGTTTAAGTACATCTCACGCAGCGGCTACCTTGGCCATTATTATGGTTGGATATCAGGATAATATTCTAAGTATAAACATAGTCAATGGAACCATTTTACTCATATTATTTACCTGTATGACGGCGTCTTTTGTTACCGAACACGCGGGAAAAGAACTGTTGATTCAAATTGCTGATCAGGGAGAAGATGAAATTTATGAAAGTAAACTTCGTAACAAGCATTTAGTTGTTGCGATGAATGAACTTTCCGGAAATGAAAAATTACTTGAATTTGCCTTACAAGTTTCTGATCCTAAAGTTATAAATCCAATTTCAATTGTCAGTGTGCTGCCAACCTCTAGCTTTGCTGAACGAATCATTCATAAATCGCGTAAAAATTTAGAAGAAATTGTTAAGCATTTTTCAGGGTACGAAACTAAATTAAATACCATTGCAACCATCGATTTGAACATTTCATCCGGAATTTCAAGGGTGTCAAAAGAACTGTTTGCCGATGTAGTTATGGTAAATGATAGCAATAAGATCAATTTAATTAAACGAATTGTAGGAGATGATCGTGCCCACCTCATGGATTCATGCGACAAAACCATTTTTTTCTGTCAAGTAGAACGACCTTCAGTTAATTATGAGAAAATTGTCGTTGTAGCACCATTGTTGGCAGAATTGGAGCCTGCTTTTGTGTCATGGGTTGAACGTGTACTTCGATTAGCGCATGAACTTAAAATTCCCATTGTTGCATATATGCATGCTCAAACGCATGAGCGTTTTGTGAAAGTGGCCGTAGCGAACAAAATTGATGCAAGTTATTCCTTCAAAGAACTTGAAGAAGTGGATGATTTCTTTCTTTATGCCACAAGAAATGATAATGATTTTGTTATGGTTGTGGGCGCAAGAACCGGTTCTGTTTCTTATTTCACGGAAGTGGATTCATTCGTTGCGAAAGTACAGAAAGTCTATGAGGATAATGATTGGGTGCTTGTTATTCCTGGTCAAGAGAAAGAGAACTTATTTAAAGAATACGAGGATATTTCAGGAAATGCCATCGGTATCGGTGTGGATACATTAACCAAGATAGGTAAGGAAGTTGGTAGTATCTTTAAAAAGGACTAGTTGAATATTGATTTAAATAAAGATAGTCAGCATCATCTAAACAGCCAACACTAGTACATTTAGCCTTCGGTTTATTTCCCTCTAGAACTCCCTGTCTTAATAACAGGTGCCTTTTTTGTCGCTGCAGGTTTTGCCGCTTTCGGCTCCTTAATTGCAGCTGTTTTTGCAGGTTTCTTAGTTGTTTCTGATTTCGCTTTCTTAGGCTCTTTTTCCTCTTTAACTGGTTTATCAGCCGCTTCTGCTTCTTCTTTTTTCAATAGACCCTCTTTCAATAGTAAATTATACCATTGAAATACCTTGCGGATATCTGAAAGGTAAACGCGATCAATATCATAATTTGGGAGAACTCCCTCAAATGTTTTTCTTAAAACAGCTTCTTCAACTTTATGGTTAATAGCCTCTTTTCCATCATTTTGACTAAGTATGGTCGAAAAAACATCCGTTAATTTAACATCTTCCTCATACGTGAATATGCTTATGTCTTCTATGGAACTTATCTTTTCCGATGCAAACGCAGGAAATCTTTTTTTGTCAATCAACGATTCTACAATCACATTGCTTTTACCTTGCGTAACGATTTTAAATAATCCTGGGCGACCAGAGATGGAAATGATTCCTTGTAAGTCCATATATTTTATTTTGGCCAAAATTAGAAATTCTTTCGGATTTGACTCTATCATTTTTGGCTTCATTTTAAAATAATAGTAAGTTCCATTATATTATGCCTACCTTTGCACCTAATTTTAGAAGAAATCAATGACATTTGAAGCGTTGGGATTGCGGAATGAGGTGCTGCAGTCTATCAAAGAGCTCGGGTACACCGAACCAACACCCATCCAGGAACAAGCGATTCCACATCTACTCCAAGAAGAAAGCGATTTTGTAGGACTAGCACAAACAGGAACTGGTAAAACGGCAGCTTTTGGCTTGCCCTTGCTTAGTCGTATCGAACCTGGACAACTTTATCCAACCGCGGTAATTATTTGTCCAACCCGTGAACTCTGTTTGCAAATTTCCAACGATTTAAAAATCTTTGGTAAATACCTAAATGCAAGCGTAGTCTCAGTGTACGGTGGAGTAGACATTAAAAAGCAGATTACAGACATTCGTAAAGGAGTCGATATTATCGTTGCAACACCAGGACGTCTTATGGATTTAATGAACCGTAAGGTTATTAAATTAAATGAGATTGAATTTGTTGTACTGGATGAGGCTGACGAAATGTTAAATATGGGATTCAAAGAAGATATCGACGATATCTTGAAATATACTCCTGACACAAAAAGTGTATGGTTGTTTTCGGCAACGATGCCCAAAGAAGTAGCCGCCATTGCAGCAAACTATATGTCTGAGCCGCTTGAGGTTTCAATCGGTCACAAAAATCAAGGAAACGAGAACATTCATCACATCTATTATATGGTGTATGAGAAAGATCGTTATCCAGCCTTAAAGCGTTTGATCGATTTTAATCCGGAAATCTATGGCTTAATTTTCTGTCGGACGAAAAATGAAACAGCTAATGTTGCTCAGAAATTAAGTCGAGACGGATATAATGCTGAACCCTTGCATGGAGACCTTTCTCAAGGAATGCGTGATATGGTCATGGCTCGATTTAGAAGTAAAGAAGTTCAGTTATTGGTAGCTACAGATGTTGCTGCACGGGGAATTGATGTAGATTCTATTTCACATGTTATCCACTATAATTTACCGGATGACATTGAGAACTATACACACCGGAGTGGACGAACAGCACGCGCAGGTAAAAAAGGAGAATCACTTTGTCTTTTAACGCAAAAGGAATTATTTAAGGTTCGAGGAATTGAACGCCAAATGCGTACGGATTTCACCAAAGGTGTAATACCAAATGCACAAGAAATTTGTCAAGTTCAACTTAAAAAATTAGTTGAAAAAGTGACCTCAACCGCGATTCGAGAAAAGGAAATTCAACCGTTCCTTCCGGATATGTTTAGTCATTTTCAAGACTTGAGCAAAGAAGAGGTGATTAAATTATTCGTTTCAGCAGAATTCAACCGTTTCATAGAATATTATGAGCGTGCAGGAGATTTAAATGCTTCGGAACGTGCGGAGAAAGGATCTAAGGCTGATCGGTTTGGCGAACGTGCTACAGGTGAACGTCGAAGAGATGAGAATAAAACTCGATTCTTTGTTAATCTAGGAAAAAGAGATGGACTGAATGTTGGAGGCTTACTTCGTGTTGTTTGTGATGCCACAGGGTTGAAATCAGGGAATGTAGGTCGCATTGACATCATGGCTTCTTTTTCCTTCTTTGATACAGACAATGAACATGTAGATAAGGTACTCAAGAAATTAAACGGAGCGGAATTCGAAGGACATTCCATCAGTGTGGAAGTTTCTGCAGGAGGAAAGGGCGGGAGTTCTTCTTCTGGAAGACGCAGTAGTGGAGGAGGGGATCGGAAATTCGGAGGCGGTGGAGACCGTAAATTCGGAGGCGGTGGTGCAAGAAATTCCGGTGGCGGAGACCGTAAATTCGGAGGCGGTGGAGATCGTAAGTCCGGAGGTGGTGGATCCAGAAGTTCTAGTGGAGATCGCAAATTTGGAGGCGGCGGAGACCGCAAGCCCTCAGCATCAAATGATTTTACAAAAAAACGAAGATAGGATTTAAGGTATGGAAATTAGAAACATTGCCATTATTGCTCACGTTGACCACGGCAAAACAACATTAGTTGATAAATTAATCGAAGCAGGTTCTGTGTTGAATGAACGAGATCGTCCAACCGGAGAATTGATCTTAGATAACAATGACTTGGAGCGTGAACGCGGAATTACGATCGTTTCTAAAAACGTATCAGTTACCTACAAAGGCACGAAAATCAACATCATCGACACCCCAGGTCACTCCGACTTTGGTGGTGAAGTGGAACGGGTATTAAATATGGCGGATGGTGTATGTATACTTGTAGATGCATTCGAAGGCCCCATGCCCCAAACCCGTTTTGTATTAGGTAAAGCACTAGCAATGGGAATCAATCCACTGCTTGTAATTAATAAGGTCGATAAAGAGAACTGTACGCCGGACGAAGTGCATGAAAAGGTGTTTGATTTGATGTTTGAATTGGATGCGTCTGAAGAACAGTTGGATTTCCCTACAATTTACGGTTCAGCTAAAAATGGCTGGATGTCGGAAGATTGGAAAAACCCAACCACAAATATCACTCCGCTGTTGGATAAAATATTGGATTATTTCAAGCCAAGAGAAATTCCTGAAGGGAATACACAATTATTAATCACCTCGTTAGATTATTCTTCCTATGTCGGTAGAATTGCGATTGGACGATTGAGCCGAGGTAAAATTGTGGAAAATCAACCGGTGGTTTTAGCAAAACGTGATGGAACCTTGCAGAAACATAAAATCAAAGAGGTTTATGTATTTGATGGACTTGAGCGCCGCAAAGTAACGGAAGTTCAAGCTGGAGATATTTGCGCCCTTACGGGATTAGAAGGATTTGATATCGGTGATTCAGTATGTGATGCTGAAAATCCAGATCCACTTCCAACCATTGAATTGGATGAGCCTACCATGTCCATGTTGTTTACGATTAATGACTCTCCATTTTTTGGAAAAGAAGGTAAGTTTGTGACATCACGACATATACAGGAACGTTTACATAAAGAATTAGAGAAGAATTTAGCCTTACGTGTGATTGATACCGACAAAGCCGATCGCTGGATGGTACACGGTAGAGGAGTACTGCATTTATCCGTACTTATTGAGACCATGCGTAGAGAAGGGTATGAGCTTCAAGTAGGCCAACCACAAGTTATTTTTAAAGAAATCAACGGACAGCGTTGCGAGCCAATTGAAGAGTTAACGATCGATTTACCAGAAGAATATGGCGGTACTGCCGTAGAAGCGGTATCTAAACGAAAAGGTGAGTTAACGTCCATGGAACCTAGAGGTGGAAGAATGATTATTCAGTTTTTAATCCCTTCACGTGGTATTATTGGGTTACGAAGTTACTTACTGACACAAACCGCAGGGGAAGCAATCGTTACGCACCGATTCTTAGAATATCAGCCATATAAAGGTGAAATTCCTGGACGTCAAAACGGTTCCCTAATCTCCTTAGAGCAAGGTACAGCAATTCCTTATTCCATTAATAACTTACAAGAACGCGGACGATTCTTTATCAATCCGAATGAGGATATCTATGAAGGACAGGTGGTCGGGGAGAATGCTCGTGCTGGAGATATGACAGTGAATATTACCAAAACGAAGAAATTAACGAACATGCGTGCTTCCGGTTCTGATGATAAGGTGAAAATTATCCCTGCCAAAATCATGAGCTTAGAGGAGGTCTTAGAATATATTCAAAGCGATGAGTATGCGGAAGTTACCCCAAACAGTTTGCGTATTCGTAAGATATTTTTGAAAGAAGCAGATCGTCGTCGCCTTTCCCGAGATTAATTAAACTTAATCGTTTTTACTGGATTGACTCTGGCGATTAATGCGCTTGGGAGCAACAATGCAAGCATGCACACAGCAAAGCTTCCTGCGTTTAGGAATAAGAACGTATTGAATGTTAATTCCATGGGTACTTTATCCAAATAATATACTTCCGGATTTAGTTTTATAATTCCTGTATATCCTTGGAGCCAATAAATTCCTAAGCCAACCAGATTTCCAATGAGCATTCCGCTTCCTACCAAATAAGCTGCTTGAATCATGAAAATTCGGCGAAGTTGACCATCACTGCTACCCATTGCTTTCATTAATCCAATAAAATTGGACCGAATTATAATGAGAACCAAGAGGGCAGAACCCATATTGATTATTCCGATAAGCATCATTAAGACTAAGATAATTACCACGTTGATGTCAAGAAAGGCTAACCAATTGAAAAGATCCTGCTCTAAGTCAAAAATACTCACCACTTTAACCATTTCTCCATGCTCGGTTGGAATAAGTTTTATGGGTTTCGTGATGTCTTTATTGGTTTCTTTCATTTGATACCAATCCTTGGTATGTATTTCATATCCTGAAATAAAATCATCCGAAGTGCCGTTGCCGGCTGTTATCTTCACCTCGTAAATCCGCGTTTCCTCGCTGCTCACGGGATAATAGAATTTGTAATGCAATCCAGCTTCATCAAGTATTTCTTTGTAGGGTTCACTGGATGAAACCACAGATGTTCTTTCCGTGTTTAAATAACGGATATTAATGCGATGTGAATCAAGCAGTTGGGTGTTATGTTTGTTGGTGGTTTCATAGAGTTTTAAATACAAGGTGGTATCCTTTAATTCCGTAGGTAGATATTGTCCACGGAATTGCGTTAATCCTTTTCCCCAGTCATAACTTAGATTGGATGGATTCCCTTGCACGTTGAACGAAACAACGAATTTATTATTTACTAGCGAATCCCATAGGTCCAGTTGCCCGCTGATTCCCCAATCGTTTAATTTCTGGGTTACGCGAATATCACATATCACTAATTTTTCATCATAGTCTTCGAAACCCGTATCGTAAATTCCAACGATGTTGAATGTTCTAGAGATAGGGGAGTCCTTTACGAAAAATGCAGAAACCTCATCGTTTAGTTTTAGGTTTAATTGCTTGCAGATTCTTTTGGAAATTAAGATGTCTGAAGAGGATGCTTCCTTCGTGTAGTCAGGAATTTTTCCTTCTTTGAGGTGTTCCTTGAGAAAAGTAAAATTGTAGCCGCTGTCAATGCCTTTAAAAACTAAACCAATAACATCCGTCCGCTTTCCAATCGCTTGAATTAATCCGGGTTTATAGGCTACGCGATTGAATCCTTGAACATCATCAATCGATGAAAGGATGTCTTCTATCATCTTGGAGGAATGAATCGGATCGGATTCGTAAAACTCAGCGTTATTTTCGTTTTGAATAAAAAGTGGCGCTGAAAAACCAGTGACTTTTCGTCGGATTTCATTTTGAAATCCATTAACAACAGCAAGGGTTAAGAG
Source organism: Crocinitomicaceae bacterium (assembly GCA_044347515.1). Taxonomy (GTDB): domain Bacteria; phylum Bacteroidota; class Bacteroidia; order Flavobacteriales_D; family Crocinitomicaceae; genus UBA952. Next base: position 53,906 of record JBIKUO010000003.1, read on the forward strand.
GTTTACAACAATGGATAGTGAAATACTTATCACTGCTATACGCAATATGGGTCGTGAAACTTTTATACCTTGCGAGCGATTCGGGAGAATCCGTTTTGCAATGAAAATTTCTACTGACACGTTGTTTTATTTTGTTTCCCAAAAATACGGGAATCTATTGCGCCTTTTACAAGGTCATGAAAATTATCCGGCTTTATTTCGAATGACTGGCGTTTTTTTGCTTGTTTGGGTGTTGAATGCTTCTGGATTAGTTGATCCGTCGGATGCTAAAACGGTTTACCCCGGTGCTGAACGTATGTCGCTCTATTTAGATAGTTTGAAAGGAAAACGCGTTGCTATAGTGGCCAATCAAACCTCGGTGATCAAGGGGGTACATATCGTTGATACCTTACTTTGTGAAGAGATTAATTTAGTTAAGATTTTTGCGCCAGAGCATGGGTTTCGGGGAGAAGGAGATGCCGGTGAACACATAAATAGCTCAAACGATGAGCGTACCGGAATTCCAGTTGTTTCTTTATATGGGAACCATAAGAAACCTACGGCATTTGATTTAATGGATGTAGATGTAGTTGTTTTTGATATTCAGGATGTTGGCGTTCGATTCTATACCTATTTATCTACGCTACATTATGTGATGGAGGCTTGCGCTGAACATAATAAACAATTGATTATTCTTGATCGTCCCAATCCAAACGCTCACTATGTAGATGGTCCTATCCTCGAGCCAGAGTACAAGTCTTTTGTTGGAATGCACCCCGTGCCAATCGTTTACGGAATGACCATTGGTGAATATGCCAAAATGATTAATGGTGAATTTTGGTTAAAGGATTCATTACAATGTCAATTTCAAGTAATACCCTGTAAGAATTATACGCACAAATCAAAATACAGTCTCCCGATTCCACCCTCACCAAATTTGAAATCAGATTTAGCTATTTCCTTGTATCCCAGTTTGTGTCTTTTTGAAGCCACAACCATTAGTGTTGGTAGAGGAACTTCACGTCCTTTCGAACAATACGGTCATCCGCGATTTCCTTTTACTGGATATTCTTTCATACCCAAACCTCAACCTGGGGCGAAAAACCCACCGCACGTGGATCGCATTTGTAATGGGTATGATTTATCTAAAACGGCTCAAACAAGAACCTATGAACTGAATTTATTTTACCTTACGAATGCACGCGATTTACTCGGAGATTCAGCCGTTTTTATAGATCAAAATGCCTTCTTCAATCGACTCGCAGGAAATGGTAGTTTAAAAGAACAATTATATAAAGGATGGGGCTCAAAAGAAATAAGAGCATCTTGGAAACCGGGAATTGATCAATTCCTCAATATACGAAAGAAGTATTTGATTTATCGTTGAGTTAACTTCGCTTGACTTTCCTCAACTGCTTGTTCCATGCTTAAGGCATAGGCATCAAGCTTTGCACCCAATTCCTTGTCATTAGCGCTCAAAATTCGAGCCGCTAAGATTCCTGCATTTTTTGCAGCATTCAAGGCTACCGTAGCTACAGGAATTCCATTAGGCATTTGAAGTATGCTTAAAATGCTGTCCCACCCATCAATGGAATTACTAGATTTAATGGGCACACCAATTACCGGTAGTGACGTAAGCGATGCAACCATTCCTGGTAAATGTGCTGCTCCGCCGGCGCCAGCGATGATTACGTTAATTCCATTCGTTTTAGCTGCCTTTGCAAATGCCACCATTTTTTCAGGGGTTCTGTGTGCAGAAACGACTTCAACATGCGTTGGAATTTCAAATCCTTTCAACATTTCCTCTGCTTCCTTCATAATCGGATAATCGGAGGCGCTGCCCATAATTATTGCTACTTTATACTTCATCGCTAGGAGTTTTGTCTTGATTTGATTTACTTGCTTCCGTTTGATCTACTTCTTCAGTTACGGGTAAGGTGGTGACTGGCTCCTGATTTTGCTCAATAACCGTATTCACCTTATTTCCTTCGTAGTGTATGGTATTCCCAATGTCAGTAAACACCTGATCCATCGGTTGCAGAATTTGCTCCTCTTGTTGCTTTAGGATATCATTGATATTTAAATCCTTCTTAATGTCAACCCCGGATTTGCGGATTTCACTTTTTAATTCTTCAGAGGCGTTACGGATTGAAAACAACGCTCTACCTAGTGTTTTAGCAATGCCAGGAATACTTTTCGGTCCGAAAAAAATCAGCACCACTAAAATGATTACAAGTACTTCGTACCCATCAACATCATTAAAAAGTAAAGGCAAGGTATGCATTAATGCAAAGTTACGACATTTTACTTCGTTTGCATTTTTTCTACCACTTTTAGAACAAAGGATTGAGGAATAAACGGTGACAGATAGTTGATAAGAATTCGAAATCCGAAATCACTAATTATGATTGTTTTGCCTTTCATCATTGCCTTGTAACCTTTAAGTGCAGTGGAGTAGGCATCTGCACCTTTTTCGAACATTTTGGAATTACCCATGCCTGCTGCAAATTCGAATTCCGTTTTTACCGGACCGGGACAAAGTGCGGTTACACTAATGTTCGTGTTGCGTAATTCGTAGTTGGTTGCTTTCGTGAGCGATACTACAAAGGCCTTAGTTGCAAAATAGGTCGCTTGCAAAGGACCAGGTATAAATCCAGCGGTACTTGCCGTGTGAAGTATTTTTCCTTCATTTTTTTCAATCATTTCAGGAAGAAAGCCATGGGTGAGTGCTGTCAAGGCTTGTACATTTACAGCGATCATTTGATGGTCATCCGATGCAGAGCGATCTGCGAATTTCCCCCAGCCACCGAATCCGGCATTATTGAATAAATAGTTCACAAAAACATCTTTTGATTTTATGGTTGAAATTAAGGAATTAACTTCTTCGATATTTCCAAGATCTACTGAAAACACCAGTGTTTTTACCTTGTACTTAGTTTCAATTTCTTCGGCTAATTCCTTTAATTGGTCCATCCTACGTGCTACAAGAATCACGTTATTTCCATTTGACGCGTGAATACGCGCTAATTCCTTTCCTATTCCACTCGATGCTCCAGTGATTAATCCTGCTTTCATATGTTTTTGTTTATCTTATTAGGTGAACGTAAAAGTGAGATAGTTTGTTCTCAGAAGAAATAAAAATGACGGTATATACGCCCTCTTTTAAATCCACACCTTGTTGATCCTTTCCGTTCCAATCATTTTGATAATTAGAACTCTTGTACACTACGTTGCCCCAACGATTTAAAATGCTTAACTCAGAATTCGGTTTTAAGGCTTCAATTTCAAGGTAATCATTTGATAAATCGCCATTAGGCGTAATTACATTTGGAAAGGTTAATTCATCGTAAACCACCACATTATAGGTAATGGTGTCTTGACAACCTTGTGCATTGGTTACCGTGAGTTGAACGGGATAAACTCCTACATTGAAACTTGAATCCCACGGAGATTGATTATATATCACGCCGTTAATATTCCATTGTTCAATGGTATAATTTGATGAGCTGTTGGTAAACGTTATCAGCTCACCCACATCTGGATCACTTGGTGAAAATGTGAAATCTGCATTCGGATAACTTGGATCAACCAATGTATAAAGCGTTGATGTATCGCTACAGCCATTGGCATCCGTCACGGTGAGGATGTAGTTTCCTGCGGTTAAATTTTGTAAATTCAACGAATTGATATTTCCAGGTTGCCATGTATACGTGTAGTTATTTGTTCCGCCTGTAGCACTTAAGCCGGTGATGCTGCCGTCCACCAAACAGGTTGGGTTTAATAGGTTAACCTGACTTTCATCTATGACTACAGGATTTAATTGAGGAACAACCACCGTAAGGGTAGAAGTGCAATTGTTAGCATCTGTTATGGTTAGCACGTAGGTTCCAGCCGTAAGGTTGTTATTATTAGCTGTATTTACTGAATTATTCCAGCTGTATTGAATCCCGTTACCATTGCTGGTAATTCCTGAAATTGAACCTGCTTCCCCCGCGCAACCTACCGGCGTAATTAGCAACTGCGTTGTATCAATGGAAGGACCTCCAGTGGAACTAATTGTTATTCCAGTAATACTGTCCGTACACCCTTCGTTATCAGTCACTACCAAGGAATATGAACCTGGTGCTAAGCCATTCGGGATGTTTAGGGTAGTTTGTTGGTTAGACCAAAGGTAGCTTAATGGGGCAGTGCCACCGCTAACTGTTATACCAGAAATACCTCCATTGTTTTGTCCGCAAAGTTCATTGAGTACTTGAATTGAACTTGTATCAATAACAGGTGGGGTAGAAGCCTGAATGGTAAGTGGGCCTAATGTATCCGTACAGTTATTTTGATCAGTTACTACAAGGGTATATTGTCCTGCCGCTACATTACTAAGATTGACCGAGGTGCTGTTGCCCGGGGTCCATTGGTATTGTATTCCTGCACCAGTTGCTGTAATCCCACTAATTCCTCCATCGCCTTGTCCACAATGTTCTATAGCATAAACAGCTTGACTGCTATCTATTGTGGGGCCTTGAGTGAATGGTACGGTTAAAGGACTACTTATTGCCGTACATCCGTTAGCATCTGTTACCGTAAGGGTATAAGATCCACTTGCCAAGCCGTTTGGGTTTAGTGCGTTACCTCCGTTATTACTCCATGAATAGGTTAAATTGGTTCCCGTTGTAGTTATTCCCGTAATGGAACCCATTGTTCCATTGCAGGATTGTGGTGTAATTAGCGCAGCGGTTGTATTTACAGTTGGTCCACTCGTCCCGGTGATAGTATACGGAGAAGACGTAGTAGAGCAACCTGCCGCGTCTGAAACAGTGAGTGTATAGGTGCCAGCAGGAGCATTGGTTAGATTTAGGGTATTTCCTCCGTTGTTCGACCATGAATATGAATAAGGTTGTGCGCCGCCATTTACGGTCAATCCTGTGATAGAACCTGGTGCTAAGCACGTGGCGTTCGTTATGGTAGGAATGCCGCTGATTAAAGGAGCCGAGCCAATGACTACGGTAACAGGTTTTCTAAAGGAACCAGGGCAAATACCAATGTAGTATGTCGTTGTGGTGTTTAAGCTTGGGGTGGTGTATGAATTTCCTGTAGCGACAATGGTATTACCAAACGGGGTGGTATACCATGTTAAATTACCAGCGGGAGGATTGCCGATAGTAGAAGCACTTAAGGTAACACTGCCATTACCACATATGGTATCGTTTGCGGCTATGATATCGTAAAATGAGGCATTGGTGTTTGTTAGTCCAGCGGCACCTCCTGTTGCGCCATTTGGCGGGAAATTTGGTACAAATGTTGAATTCGTAACGCCTGAAGCTCCGCCATTTACTTGTTGAATGGGTGTACCCGATGAAATAGAAATGTATCCGCCGCCGCCGCCGCCGCCAGGTCCATCTGCTTCCATGGTTGGAGAAGAGGCAAATGCGCCAAAAGAAATTACTTGATTCCCCCCATTACCTCCATTAGCTTGAAGTGTCAATGTATTTGGAATTGCACTTGCGTTTGAGATATAAATTGATCCGCCTCCGCCTGCACCGCCCGCGCCATCATTTCCGAATTTCTGCGTTGAGGCTTGAACTGCTGTTTGACCGTTCGGATTAGCGTTTACGCCATTTGCGCCATTTGCTTCAATAGACCCGCTTCCAGAAATTGATCCGTAAACTTTTATGTAGGTAATACCGCCACCTCGACCACCATTACCTCCTTGGGCGTTGTTTTGATCTCCTGCACCACCACCACCGCCAGCGAATATTCGCGTATTGTCTTGAGTAAGTGGATGTCCTCCAAGCCCGCCTTCCTTTCTGCGATAATCACCACCCCAAGTGGTATTGTTCGGTCCAACCGTATTTTCATTTTGATTCACCGTAGCGCCTGAATATCCACCTCTTCCGCCACCTGGACTGATCGATCCACCCATTCCTGCTGCTTCGAGGTTCCAGTTAACATTGTATAAAGGATTGGGAACCCCTTTTCCTGTATAGGTTTGAGCAATGTTACCTACATTGCATCCGCCGCCGCCGCCTGCATTGTGGTTATTTCCACCACCACCGCCATTGGCTGGTGCACTTTTGCAATATCTGGAATAAATGGCATCATATTCTGTATAAAATCCTGCAATACTTTCGCCTTTTTCCGCACCTTGCGTAGCCACATGCGACGAACAAAACCCAATGTCGTTAACATTTCCTGGCGGACTACCTAGCGTTTGGTCCTCTGTTACCCCGCCTCGAAATCCATAGGCACTTGCTGAAATTTTAGCATTAGCGTTAATTAATAAATTGCCGTTTACCTCTACGGCGACTACGCCTCCCGTTGAACCATTCCATAAACTCGGAACAATCGACGTATTTGAATTCAAAGTAAGGTTTGCAAACCGCGGAATTCGAACGATTTGTACATGTCCTGCGCTTGTATAGCTGTTCGTTAACGGGCACATCAAACTGATGGTATTGGCGCCAGAAATAGATTTTACCTCAGCCAGTTCGAATTTTCCTGCATTGTTATAGTTGGTGATCTCGCCCCACAACGGAATGTACTGATTCCAATCATTAATATGTCCTTGCGGTGTCGTATATGGACCCCAGAATTGGCCACCTGAATTTACAAATTCACTGGCTGGATAGGTATCCACATTTAAATTAACCCCTTGCATCTGAATAATCATTATTAAATCTCCAGGAGTCAAAACCCCTTGAAAAAAACCTCCAACCATGGTGTTTGATGCAACGGTTATTAAGGATTGTCCGGCAGTGGCATTGGCATTAAGTACGGTATAACTATTTACTAAAGCATTCAAGGATGTTACGGTATACGAACCATCTTTTGCTCGTTGACCAAGGGATTGAAATGCAATAAAAATAAGAAGCAGGGGAAATAGGAGTGGTTTCATAGAATTAAGCGAGAAAGAGACGTTGCGGGCATAACATTAGTTGTATCTATTCATGTGGAAATTTTAAATCAAGGTTGGTTAATCCATGCTCACAAAAATAATAACCAATTTCCTTTTTTCTCTCAAACATGGTGCGACTTTGAGTGATGTCCTCTTCACGTTCCGGTCGTTCATGAAATAAATGATATTGAATCGCTTTCCAGCGTAAATTAGCGGAACGCATACCCATCAATGAGGCACGGTGTTCAATGTCCGTATCTTCACCATAGCCCGGGAGAATATAGTCCATGTCAAAACCATTTAGGGCAATTAGGTCCTGCTTATGCCAACCCATATTACATCCAAGGAGCCGTGCGGGCTTGTTAATTTGTAGAGGAGTACCAGGAAAATATATTCCTTCCTCCACGCGCTTTGTTTTATTAGCCAAAAGGCGCAATAAGTTGATTGAATTAATTCCTTCGTTGCGAATTCGATCAGAACTTAAAGCATCTAAATCCAATCGACGACCGGCAGTGTATGTGCCTATGTTAATGTACGCTTGATGAGCCGCAATAAATGCCGGGTGTAGAATACAATCTCCATCGATAAACACTAACTTATCACAGGTTGCAAGAAGGATTGCTTTATTCAAAATACGATTCTTATTAAAACCGGTATCCTCCTGATTAATGTATGTGATATTCAGTTTTGACTTAAATCGATCCATAGTAACATGAATCGAGTCGTCTATTGCATCGTGTGCAATGATGAGTTGTTTTGGAATCTGAGATTGCTTACACACAGAATCCAATACACGTTCAAGTGCATTATAATCTTTATAAACGGTAATAATCAGTGTGACAGGCATTCCTTCAAAAATAAGCAATTAACCCATGAGTTGAAATACAATGTCAGCCACTGCTGGACATATATGCGCATTTTTATCGGTAATGTCGAGTACTTGGTGCATGTATTTCCTGTTGGTGTGTGGGTATTCACGGCATGCGAGTGGACGATGCTCATAAATGCTACATTCGTTATCCTCCCCAAGAAATGCACAGGGGCTCTTTTGCAGTACATAATCAGAATCTTCATCCATACGCAAGTAATCGCTAATGAATTTAGATTCTTTAATGCGAAGATGCTTCGCAATTCTTCGAATATCTGTGTCTCGAAAAATAGGGGAGGTTGTCTTGCAACAATTAGCACATTGTAAGCAATCTATTTTTTCAAAGGCACGTTCATGCGCCTCCCGAAAAATCGTATCAAGCTGTTTGTGTTTCCTTACTTTCTTCAAGAAAGACCTTATTTCCTTGTGGGATTCGGCGCTTTTGTTTAGTAATTTTTGATATTCAGGGTTGATCATATCGACAGCGTTCGTGGGATGAGATTGTGTTGTTTGTAAAATTGCTTAATCCAAAAGATCGGTTTCCTTTAGATCCGAATTTTTAAGGTATTTACGTTCAAACCAAAAGGTGCCAAAGGGTATCAAGGACATAAGCCATCCAACCACATAAAATTCAACCTTCTTTTTAAAGCGTATTCCTACGATCAATACCCAAAGACAATATGCTATGAAAAGCAGTCCATGGCTCATCCCAACGATGTAATTCGGTAGGGGCCAATGCATAAGATATTTGATGGGCATGGTAATGCCAAAGGCGATGTAGGAAATTCCTTCCGAAATAGCCAAAATTCTAAGTATAGATAACTGTTTCATATAAATGAATCTTTTAATTTTTCCAATGCGATTATTTGATCTCGAATTGATGCCGCTAAGATAAAATCTAATTCCTTTGCAGCACGTTGCATCTCTTTTTTAAGCTGTTTTATTGCTTTCTCAAGCTCTTGTAGGTTCTTATAATTGTGCTGCGATTCGTTGATGTTATCGATGCTTTTGGGCTGCTTGTAGTTATTCTCTTGTTTGGAACTGTTTTTTAGTCCCGAATCGATGGGCTTATTCAAAGGCTGGGGGGAAAGACCATGGGCTTCGTTGTATGCGATTTGAATGCTTCGCCGACGTTCTGTTTCTTCAATGGTCAAGCGCATTGAATCGGTCATCTTATCGGCATACATGATTACCCGACCATTCACGTTCCGTGCAGCACGGCCAACCGTTTGAACCAATGATTTCACATTCCTAAGGAACCCTTCTTTGTCGGCATCCAATATTGCAACCAACGACACTTCGGGTAAGTCGAGTCCTTCACGCAGTAAGTTAACCCCAACCAATACATCGAAGGTTCCTATGCGAAGCTCACGTAAAATTTCTACCCGGTCCAAGGTGTCAATGTCGCTGTGTATGTACTGGCAATTAACACCAACTTTCGTAAGGTATTTTTGCAGTTCTTCAGCCATTCGTTTGGTGAGCGTAGTAACTAAGGCACGTTCATTCAACGCAACACGCGCTTGAATTTCTTCTATTAAGTTATCGATTTGAAAACGGCTTGGACGGACCTCAATGATGGGGTCGAGTAGGCCTGTTGGACGGATAACTTGTTCAACCATGACGCCTTCCGATAGTTCAATTTCTAAGGCCGCCGGAGTAGCCGAAACAAATACACACTGGTTGAGCAGTCCTTCAAATTCTTCATATTTCAAAGGTCGATTATCGATTGCTGCTTGTAAGCGAAAACCATACTCCACCAAGTTTATTTTTCGTGCCCGGTCTCCTCCATACATTCCTTTTACTTGAGGCAAGGTCACGTGGCTTTCGTCTACCATCATGAGGTAGTCTTCGGGGAAATAATCGAGTAAACAAAAGGGGCGATCGCCGGGTTGACGGTTGTCGAAATACCGGGAATAATTCTCAATTCCTGAGCAATAACCGAGTTCTCGAATCATTTCAAGGTCATAGGAAACCCGTTCATACAAGCGATTTGCTTCTTCTAAGCGTCCATTCTTTTTGAATTGATCCACTTGAAACACGAGATCATCTTGAATCTGATGTATAGCTTGCAAGGTATTTTCAGGACTTGAAACAAACAGGTTGGCGGGATACAAGTTTAACTCGGTATGCGTTTCAAACACATGATTGGTTACTGGGTCAATGGATTGGATTCCTTCGATCTCATCACCGAAGAATAAAATTCTAACTACGTGATCTGCGTAGGCAAGATAAATATCTACGGTATCGCCTGTAACACGAAACATTCCTCGTTCAAAGACTTCTTCGCTGCGGGTGTATAAATTCTCAACCAATCGATGCAGAAAGTTGTTTCTTGCAACCTCCATGCCCACATGGATGGGGAGAATGCTCTTCTTAAATTCGTTGGGGTTTCCGATTCCGTATATACAAGAAACCGACGCGACAACGATGATGTCTCTACGGCCTGAAAGTAGGGCGGATGAAGCGGATAACCTGAGTTTTTCAATTTCATCATTAATCGAAAGGTCTTTTTCAATGTAGGTGTTGGTAACGGGAATATAGGCTTCCGGTTGATAGTAGTCGTAATAAGAAACGAAGTATTCTACGGCATTATTAGGGAAAAACTGTTTGAATTCAGCATATAACTGGGCGGCTAAGGTCTTGTTGTGTGAAAGAATCAAGGTTGGTTTTTTCACTTGTTCAATCACATTGGCCATGGTAAAGGTTTTACCGCTACCTGTTACTCCCAATAAGGTTTGAAATGTTATCCCTGCGTTTACTCCCTCAACCAATTGACGAATCGCCTCAGGTTGATCCCCGGTGGGTTGGTATGCAGAAACCAATTCAAAATCCATGGCGTAAAGGTAGGGGAATTAAAAGCAAATAAGGTAAGTCTTATTCGGTTCTATGTCCAAAAAAAAAGAGGTCCGAAGACCTCTTTAAACTCGTTATATTGAATAAGGCTTATTCGCCTTTCTCCATTTTTTCTTTCAATCCTGCTAATGCATCTAAATCACCAAGGGTAGATTTCTCATTTCCTTTGTTGATTGCTTTAACTGCTTCATCAGTGTTTGAACCTGTGCTTGCTTTCTTAGCACCTTTTGCTGGTTTAGCCGCTAGTGCAGGAGCTTCTTGCGTATCATCAAACGTACGTGTGTGAGATAAAACAATTTTCTTAGCGTCCTTATTGAATTCAATCACAACGAAATCAAGGGTATCTTCCACTTTCGCGTTAGAACCATCTGCCTTACGTAAATGCTTACTTGGACAAATTCCTTCAACACCATAAGGAAGAGAAACGATACCAGATTTGTCTTTCATTTCAGTAATTGTTCCTGAATGCGTTGAACCTTCAGCAAATGTTCCTTCGAACACATCCCATGGATTTTCTTCCAATTGTTTGTGACCTAGAGAAATTCTACGGTTTTCGCGATCGATTTCCATTACAATTACATCTAGCATATCACCAACTTTACAGAATTCTGATGGATGCTTGATTTTCTTTTGCCATGATAAATCAGAAATATGAATTAATCCATCAACACCTTCTTCAAGTTCAACAAATACACCAAAGTTGGTGAAGTTTCGAACTTTAGCAGTGTGTTTAGAATCAACACCATATTTGCTTTCGATTTCACTCCATGGATCTGTCATCAATTGTTTGATTCCAAGACTCATTTTGCGCTCATCTCTATCAAGTGTTAAAATAACTGCCTCAACAGTATCTCCAATTTTCATGAAATCTTGTGCACTACGTAAGTGTTGAGACCAAGACATTTCTGAAACGTGAATTAAACCTTCAACACCCGCTGCGATTTCAATAAACGCACCGTAGTCGGCCATAACCACCACTTTACCAGAAACTTTATCACCAACATTTAAGTTCACGTCAAGTGAATCCCATGGATGTGGTTGAAGTTGTTTCAATCCTAATGCAATTCGTTTTTTATCATCATCAAAATCAAGGATTACTACGTTGATTTTTTGGTCAAGCTCTAGTAATTCTTCTGGATGGTTCACGCGACCCCAAGAGAGGTCTGTAATGTGAATTAATCCGTCTACACCACCAAGGTCGATGAATACTCCGTATGAAGTGATGTTTTTAACAACACCTTCCAATACTTGTCCTTTTTCAAGACCAGAGATGATTTGTTTTTTCTGTTCTTCAATTTCAGCTTCAATAAGCGCTTTATGAGAAACAACAACATTTCTAAATTCTTCGTTGATTTTCACCACCTTGAATTCCATGTTCTTACCAACATATACATCGTAATCACGGATTGGCTTCACATCGATCTGAGAACCAGGTAAGAATGCCTCAATTCCAAATACGTCTACGATTAAACCACCTTTGGTACGACATTTAACATATCCAGTAATGATTTCTCCACTGCGTAATACGTCATTCACACGAATCCATGCACTGTGCATACGCGCTGTGCGGTGAGAAACGATCAACTGACCAGTTTTGTCTTCTTGTACTTCAACGTATACATCAACTGTGTCGCCAACTTTTAAGTCCGGATTGTAACGGAACTCATTCGCTGCAACAACACCTTCTGATTTGTATCCGATGTTTACGATTACTTCTTTCTTAGTAATCATTTCAACAGTACCTTGAATCACTTCTTTCTCATTGATTGAAGTTAAGGTTTTCTCGTACTTGTCTGATAACTCAGAACGTTGAATTTGGGTATATCCGTCTAGGGATAACGCTTCCCAATCGAAATCTGCACTTCCGTGCGACGCGATTTCTTTTTTGTTTGATTTTGCCATGTGGCTGTAAATGTTTGTATTTCAATGTGTTCGGCCATTGAAAGGGTTAAATAATTGATCGGATTCCGAACGTCGACCGTATTTCAAGGGTGCAAAGTTACACTTAAAATCTAAGATTTACGCATCTGCGCTTAATTTTCGTTCGGATTTTTTGGGAAATTGGCGATCATTTTGAATTTTGATCCCTGAAGTTCCATGCAGGCTTTCCACAGGGTTTTATGGTTTTCTTCAAACACGAAACTCAAAGGTATGTTGTTCGCAGCGATCCAACTGTGTTCTTTAATTTCTTCCTCAAGTTGATTTTCATCCCATCCACTATATCCAACGAAAAATTTAAGCTGAATGGAATCGTACCCGTTTGCATCTAAATATTCTACGAGTGAATCAAAGTCCCCACTGAAATAAATCCCTTGACCACAAGGCAAGGAATTTGCAATGGTTTCTCCCAGGTTGTGAAGAAAAAAGAGTTGGTTTTTTGCAACGGGTCCACCGATAAATAAGGCATGATCTTTTAAGTCTTGGCGCTCAATAATGTCATGTAGATTTAAGGCCAAGGGGTTGTTAAGCACAAATCCAAAGGTTCCTTCCGCATCATGCTGACATAAATACACTACCGACCGCTCAAAAAATGGATCGCCTTGAAACGGATCGGATAATAAAAAGCCTCCTGCCATGGGCTCTTCACTGTTTTCAAATAATAAGCTTGTCTTTTTCACTGATTTTTAGCGCCACAAAGATAAGGTTTTCTACTTTTGTATTTATGAAACTTGGTGCAATCGATGTAGGATCTAATGCGATGCGTGTTTTGGTGGGAGAAGTCACCAAGCCCGTTGGAATATGGCATTATTCAAAAGTAGCGTACTTACGACTGCCAGTTCGCTTGGGTGAGGAGGTGTTTGAAAAAGGAAAAATTTCCGATGAGAAAATCGAGAAATTCATTGAGGGAATGCGCATTTTTAAGAATTACCTGGATTTTTACGGCGTATCAGATTATCGTGCTGTGGCGACTTCAGCCATGCGAGATAGTTCCAACGCAAAGAAAATTATTCAACGCGTAAAGAAAGAAACTGGAATCACACTGGAAGTGATTACAGGTAAGGAAGAGGCGGAATTAGTTTATCTTACCTTTCAGTTAATTCCCGACCTGAAAATGAACTACGTCCTGATTGATGTTGGTGGGGGTAGTACGGAAATCACCTTGTTTCAAGACAATAAAGTGCATGCAGCGAAGTCCTTTCAAATTGGCAGTGTTCGACTCTTAAAAAATAAAGTTTCCAAAAAATCTTGGGATGAAGTGCATGAATGGTTGGCATCGGAAATATTGCCGTTCAAGCCAGCCCGTGTATTTGGATCCGGAGGAACCATCAATAGCGTGCATAAAGTCCTTGGAAAGCAAGATAAAACGCCGGTTGAATTGTCTGAAATGATAACACTTCGAGCACAATTGGAGCCGCTTAGCATCGACGAACGAATTTATCAATTCAAGATTAAACCAGACCGTGCAGATGTTATTGGTCCTGCCATGGAAATCTATATCAACATGATGCAATCCCTAGAGTTGGAACAAATATATGTGCCGAAAATGGGCTTATCCGATGGAATGATGTTAGATTTATACCGAGAAAAAACACTATGAGTCAAAAACCAGCAATTCCAAAAGGTACACGAGATTTCCTGCCGAATGATGTACTTAAACGTAAGTTGATTTTCTCGACCATTGCAGATGCCTTTCATCGCTTTGGTTTCCAACCCATTGAAACTCCCAGCTTCGAATTGTCAACTACCTTAATGGGGAAATACGGCGATGAAGGAGATCGTTTGATTTTTCGCATCCTAAATTCTGGGGAAAAAGTACGCAAAGCAGATTTAGATGCCTTAGCTTCAGATAACCTGCCTCGGTTTGCGAATTCACTGTCGGAAAAAGCCTTGCGCTACGACCTTACCGTACCCTTTGCGCGCTTTGTAGTTCAGCATCAAAACGAACTTAGTTTTCCCTTCAAGCGGTATCAAATTCAGCCAGTGTGGAGAGCCGATCGTCCGCAACATGGACGTTATCAAGAGTTTTATCAATGCGATGGGGATGTGGTGGGAAGCGACTCCTTACGCAATGAAGTGGAACTTATTCAAGTGATTGATCAAGTGTTGAGCACCCTGAATTTACCCGGATTTACCGTTAAACTGAACAATCGAAAGGTGCTGAGTGGAATCGCAGAAGTTTGCAATGCTTCAGACCAATTGATTCAACTTACCGTAGCGTTAGATAAGTTGGATAAAATCGGTGAAGACGGAGTTATTAAAGAGTTAATGGACAAAGGATTCGATTCGTCCTTGGTTGATTCAATAAAACCGTTGTTTCAATTAAAGGGTTCCTTTGAAGAGCGAATTTCTTTTCTCTCTGCGTTCCTTTCGCAAAGCGAAATCGGCATGAAAGGCTTGGAGGAGTTGAGCTATATTCACAGTAAGTTCAAAGATAATCCCTTGAAAAAAGGACAATTAGAATTAGACGTTACTTTAGCGCGTGGCTTGAACTATTACACTGGAGCGATTATTGAAGTGAAAGCGCATGAGGTAGAGATGGGTAGTATTTGCGGTGGTGGAAGATACGATGATTTAACAGGACTGTTTGGTGTTAAAGGCTTATCAGGCGTGGGAATTTCATTTGGAGCTGATCGCATTTATGACATTATGGAAACCCTCGGCTTGTTCCCTGCTGATTTAAGCAGTGGACCAGACGTATTGTTTTTGAATTTTTCGGAGGAAGAGGCGGATCAATGTGCCATTTGGGCAAATGCCTTAAGAGATTTGGGTAAGGTTGCGGAGGTTTATCCTTCGCAAGCCAAGTTGCAAAAACAACTCAAATATGCCAATGATAAGGGAGTGAAGTGGGTGTTATTTTACGGAGAAGAGGAACGTCAAAAAGGAATCGTAATTCTTAAGCAAATGGAGTCAGGCGAGCAGTATGCTTATTCGGCTAGCGCTTGGTTGTCTTCATGGGCGGGATAACGATTTAATTCAATCAATTCCAGGTCTTTACATTTCCCCATTTCAATAGTAAATCTAAGTAAGGTTCGTGCCTTGTGAAATCCTTTTATGCCACAAGCGCCCGGATTCATCCATAGGAGGTTTCGTTCCTTAACATATTTAACCAAGGTGATGTGTGAATGCCCGCAAATGAATAGACCTGGTTTTTCTAGCGCTATAAGTTCTTTGATGGAATCTGCTAATTTTTCGGGACGACCCGCAATGTGCGTAATACAGACTTTGAGTCCTTCGATTTCAAAGCTTTCCAAAACCTTTGTTTCATTCCTTAGTGTTGCCCCATCTATATTTCCGTATACCACCCGGCACGGTTTCATCGTTCTGATTTTATCTAATACGGCCAAGGTTCCAATGTCTCCTGCGTGCCAAATTTCATCAACATCTGCTAAGTACGTGCAGACATCAGCGCCCAGATAGCCGTGTGTATCTGAAATTAATCCGATGCGTTTCATTCGCTTAAGCCTGATCTTCGTTTAACTGTTGAAGGTAAGTTTCATAGTACGCTCCTTTCAGCTTCATTAGTTCTTCTGGACTTCCCATCTCCATGATTTCTCCATCTTCCAAGACAATGATTTGTTCGCAATTCCGTAAGGTTGAGATTCGATGGCTTACCATGACAATACTTGGAGCATGGGGGAGTAGGCGCAGTTCATTCAGGATAATCTCTTCAGTCTCCGTATCAACTGCGGAAAGGCAGTCATCCATGAGTAATAACCTTGGATTTCTAATCAAGGCTCGGGCAATGCTGATTCGCTGTTTTTGTCCGCCACTTAAATTAACGCCAAGTTCTCCAAGTTGAGTATCCAATCGGTCCGGAAATTCTTCTATGTTATGCCATACATGCGATCGGGTAAGCGCACTAATAATTGCTTCATCTGTAACGTGCTCATGCGCTCCAAAGGCCACATTATTTCTAATAGTATCAGAAAATAAAAAAACTTCTTGCGGAACTACGGCGATTTGCGAGCGAAAATCCTGTAAATTAATGGTGTTAAGCGCTTGTTGGTTGATGTGTATAACCCCTTCATTGGGATCAAATTGTCGTCCGATTAAGTGCAATATGCTTGATTTTCCACTTCCCGTTTTACCTAAGATTCCCAAATGCTGACCGGATTTAATCACAAAATTCACGTCTTTAAGAGCCTTTATACCCGTATTTGAATACGTAAAACTCACATCTTTGAACTCAATATCACCGCGTAAGTCGAAGGCCTCTTCGCTTGGATTGACAATGCTTGGCTTTGTATTTAAAAACTCGTTGATGCGTTGTTGTGAAGCCTCTGCGCGCTGTATAATGGAAGTTACCCAACCGATGGAAACGAAAGGCCAAGTTAAATTGTTGACGTAAAAAATGAACGCTACAATTCCTCCTAAGCTAAGCTGATGCGTTTCTGTCAATAACCCACCAACATAGATTACAAGCAAGGTGCTTAATCCAATAAGTAACATAATGGTTGGCATGAATAAGGCGTTAATTAAAACGAGTTTCATGCTTTTTTCTCGGTATGAATTCGCTGCACGCTCCATTCGGTCACTGCTTGGGCCAAACTGGCTGTACGCTTTAATTAAGCGGATACCGGAAAATGTTTCTTGTGCGAGGGTTGATATATGGGATTGCTCTTCTTGTACACTTTTACTTGCCTTGTTGATTTTGTTGGATACTTTATAAATGATTAAGGACATGAATGGTAATGGGATAAGCGCGAATAGTGTGAGTTTTCCACTGATTTGTGCCATTTGATATAAGCTGAAAATAGTAAGAACCAGCAGGTTAATGGTATACATCACACCTGGTCCAAGATACATGCGAACTTGGCCAACATCTTCCGAGATTCGGTTCATTAAGTCGCCAATGCGATTTCGTTTGTAAAAATCGGTATCTAAGGTTTGGTAATGCGTGTAAATAGCTTGCTTTAAATCGAATTCAATCCAGCGTGACATGACAATGATGGTTTGACGCATCAAGAACAGAAAAAAACCTTTAGTAGCAGAAAGTAATAAATACAGTCCTCCAATCTTAAAGGACAACCACAGCGCATCGTTTAATTGGGTGCTTACGCCGGTTTTTTGCAAGCCGTCGATTGAAACTTGCACATACTTAGGCATTTTAACTGCAAAGTAATTACTAATGACCGTAAAGATGATTCCTAATAAGAATCGCCATTTGTAGGTGATAAAATATTTGTTCAAACTCCGTAGAGACTTCATGGGATTTATTTTCTATTTTTGCCGTCGAAACTGGTACAAAGGTACTATTTAAATAAACGTTTCTAATTCAATTTTAAGGCATGAATACAACCAACTCAATTTCAGCATCAACGAGCGTTGATGGTATTTTGGTTCAACTAACAAAAATGGGGCACGAACAAGTGCTTTTTTGTAATGATGCTAAAACAGGACTTAAAGCAATAATCGCTGTACATAATACAGTTCTTGGACCGGCACTAGGAGGAACGCGTATGTGGATGTACAACAATGAAGCGGATGCATTGAATGATGTGTTGCGCTTGTCCCGCGGAATGACCTACAAGAATTCTATTTCTGGGTTGGATTTAGGGGGCGGAAAAGCCGTGATTATCGGTGATTCCCGAACTATGAAGTCTGAAGCTTTATTAAGAAGGTTTGGCCAGTTTGTTAATAGCCTATCCGGAAAATATATTACCGCAGAGGATATGGGGATTTCTCCGGAAGATATGGTTCATGTCAGTAAAGAAACAAATTATGTCGTTGGTTTACCGGGTAAAAGCGGCGACCCATCTCCAGTAACCGCATATGGTGTGTACATGGGTATGAAAGCGTGTGCAAAGATGCAATTTGGAACCGATAGCTTGGAAGGAAAGACAGTTGCTGTTCAGGGCGTAGGGCATGTTGGTCAATATTTGGTAAAACATTTAACATCGGAAGGCGCTAAGGTTTTTATAACGGATATTCATGAAGCTACCTTAAGAAACGTAGCGGATACGTATGGGGCGACTGTAGTAGCACCTGGTGATATATATGATGTGCCGATGGACATTTATGCACCATGCGCTATGGGTGCTACCATAAATGATGATACTTTGGCTCGCTTGTCTTGCAGCATTATTTCAGGTGCAGCAAATAACCAGTTAGCGGAAGAGCAAAAACACGGTATGGCAGTTATGGATAAAGGAATCTTGTATGCTCCGGATTATGCGATCAATGCAGGAGGAGTTATCAATTGTTTTTCCGAGGTTTCTGGTATGAGTTTAGACTGGGCACACACGAAGGCCGAAGAAATTTATCAAACGATTTATCAGATTTTGGAACGATCCAAAAATGAAGGGGTTCCGGCCTACCAAATCGCAAATCGAATGGCTGAAGAACGAATAGAACGTAAAGGGGGGTTGAATTTATAATTTATGCTAAATAGAAGGCATTTACGGATAAAAGTATTGCAGTTGCTCTATGCACATTTTCAGAGCAATGAACAGGATTTTATTAAAACAGACAAAGAACTGAATGTTTCTTTGGATCGGATGTACGACATGTATTTATACCTGTTATTAACGTTCGAGCAATTGAATCGTGCGGCAGAAAATAAAATGGAGGATCGTAAGAAAAAGTTGCGACCTACATCTGAAGATTTAAATCCGAACATGCGTTTTGTTGATAATCAATTAGTTAATCAACTTTCGAATTCAGAAGAATTACATGAGATTGTCAAAAAACGAAAGGTGAATTGGATGGGCGCGGAGGCTCAAGAAATGTTTCGTAAAATGTTCAATTCCGTTTTGGAATCTGAAGCGTATGTGCTTTATATGAATAATGAAGAATCGGGATACGAAATTGATCGTAACTTTATGCTTCAACTGTTCAAAGATTCTGTTGCAAATTCACCATGGCTTTATAACTTTTTCGACGAAAAGAGCATTTATTGGATGGATGATTTGGATTTATGTTGTTCGATGGTACTAAAATCCATAAAAACTATGAATCCAGGGGAGGATTTCATTCCGATGCCCTTATACAAGGATCCTGCCGATGAATCTACTTTTGTGCATGATTTGTTGCGTAAGACAATTCAAAACAATGCCGAGTATGACGTCCTCATTACAGAAATGGTGGACAATTGGGAGACGGAGCGGATCGCAAAAATGGACTTAGTGCTGCTCAAAATGGGAATTACAGAATTATTATACTTTCAAAGTATTCCATCCAAGGTTACTTTAAATGAATATATTGAGATTTCGAAATTCTATAGTACTCCAAAAAGTAATATCTTTATCAATGGAATTTTAGATAAAATTGTTGAGAAGTTTAAGGCAGAAAAACGCCTTGTTAAAACCGGAAGAGGATTATTAGATTAAACATATGAAGAATATAATTGCATTATTGGCTATCGCGCTCTTATTTGCTTGTTCTAGCGAAGGAGATTCCGTTGAAATTGGTGAAAAAACATCCCTAGAAGTGAACGACGTTTATGATGCGGGTACTGTAGTTAAAGGAGAAGTAATTCGCGCAGTATTTACGGTTAAGAATACCGGAGATCACCCCTTGGTTTTTGGTGAGGTTCGTCCTTCGTGTTCTTGCACCGTTGCGGATAAGCCATCTGAACCTATTCAGCCTGGAGAGTCAACTAAAATTATTGCTAAAGTTAATACAGCCAATGTATCTTCGAAAGAAGTTACAAAGTCAGTAACGATAATGACGAATACAACACCGTCTACTAAAGTGTTGATCATAAAAGCTAAAATAAAATAACATGGGAGGAGGAAGTTCAATGAGTTCGTTGATTATGATTGTTGCAATGATTGCAATTTTCTATTTGTTTATGATACGACCACAAGCTAAGAAACAGAAAGAACTTAAAAAGTTCCGAGAAGCAATGAAGCCAGGAGATAAAGTAGTTACCATTGGTGGAATCCACGGTAAAATATTAGAAATAGCAGAATCTACGGTTTTGATTTCTTCTGAAGGTACTAAAATACGCCTAGAGAAAAGTGCAATTTCCCAATCCGGTGAAGACCAATTGTCAGCTGTAAAATAATATGAAAAATCTGTTCTTTGTAGCACTTGCACTGGTCGTACTTAGCTCATGTAAATCCAAGGTTTGTGAATGTGCAGACATTCACATTAAAGCCGTGAAAGAAATTAATGGGGTTTCAGATCCAGTCCAGAAAATGAAGGTTCTATCCTTGAAAAAATATCAGGTCCCTTTTGAGAAATGTAATAAAATGACCGAAGGCATGACTCCAGAAGAGTTAAAGGACTTTGAAGAAGAGTATAAACAATGTCCTTCTGTAAAGGAGTACAAAGGGAAATAATTACAAAAAGTTCTATGAACAAAAAAAAACGCAAGCTTCCTTGCGTTTTTTTGTTTAAATACGAATGAAATTACATTCCCATTACTTCCTTAATGCAATCTGCTCCAATTTTCTCCGCGCCCTTTAAATCTTTATCGGCAGCATCAAGATTTTCAAATTGATTTTCCATTTTTAACATCGCGCAATCAACCCATTTGTTTGTATTTTCTTTTCCAAAGATTTTGTCAAGTTGTGAACGTTGTTTTTCAAATTGAGAACGAAGTTGAGTTTTATCTTCATCGCTCCAGTTTCCTTTGGTACTTCCATTGCAAGAATAGCTGAGAAACAACAATGAAGCAGCCGATAGAATAATTAATTTTTTCATAGTTATATTGGTTTTAATTTTTTTTAAAAATAAGGAAAAATATGGGCTAGAATACCTTGCTGTCTAATAAGTACAAAAAAGCTGATATCGATGCGGCACCCAGTTCCAATTCTCGTTTGTTAACGGATTCAAATACATCGCTGTCCGCGTGATGAAAATCAAAGTAACGTTGAGAGTCTGGGACAAATCCAAACAAGGTAATGTCTTTAAATTCGTTTTTTAATGGACCAATATCCACACCGCCGCCACCTTTTTCCCAAATATGAAGATCGTATGGTTTGAATAAAGGTTCTAATGCGGTGAATTTAGCATATACCGAATCATTTCCATCACATCCAAAGCCTCTCGGTGTAAAACCACCACGATCACTTTCTAATGCGGCAATGTGTGTCTCGTTCTTCTCTTTTACCCATTTCGCGTAACTTTTTCCACCCATATTCCCATTTTCTTCATTCATGAAAAATACAACGCGCAAGGTGTGTTCGGGTTTATATCCTAGGGTTTTTAATATGCGTAATGCCTCCAGGCAATGAATCACTCCGGCGCCGTCATCGTGTGCTCCTTCTCCCTGGTCCCATGAGTCTAAATGACCTCCGATAGTAATGATTTCATTGGGGAATTTTAATCCTTTTAATTCACCAATCACGTTGAATGATGGTTCATTCGGAAAGTTCCGACAATCCATCTCCAAGGTTAATTTGATAATTGACTTCTTCTCTTGGAGGATGGAACTTCCTAGTAAGGAGGCCAAGTAATCTGAATCTTTGGTAGATAAGGCGGCAGCAGGAATTCTCGGAATACTATCTTCATACTTCATACTTCCGGTATGTGGAAAATCATCACTCGGCAATCCAAGCGATCTAATTATTACAGCCTTTGCGCCAAGTCTTCCGCCTTCTATTGCACCATTCCCGCGAATAGGGTAGCAGGCCCCGTATGCTTTGAATGTTTGGATTTCAGCAGCATTCATCGCTTGATTGATGAAGACAATCTTGCCTTCGACTGAACGACGGTTTGCTTTTTTTAAGTCGTCTAGGTGGTTGAAAAGTACGAGCTCACCTTCCAATACGCCGTTCGTGGAAACAGACCCACCCAAGGCACACAAAGTGAGTTTTTCAATGCTTCCATTGGGTAAGGTTATCCACGCCGTTTCAGGATTTCCGCGTTCCCAATGCGGGACCATAATCGGCTCTAGGTATACCTGATCGAATCCGTAATTCCGCATTTTTTGTTCTGACCATCGAATCGACATCGCAGCTTCCGAGCTTCCAGATAGCCTTGGACCTATGTCTTTACAAAGAGACCTTAGGTCTTCATAAGCCTTTCCCCGTAACAAGGCTTCATCGTATATTTTACGAATAAAAAGGCTGTCTTTTTGCGCATTCGATTGGGCGTAAAGAAATAGCACGATTAAGCCCGTTAGCAGTTGTTTTATGTGTTGTTGTCCCACGATAATTTCTTAATTTTGCGTAATATTATATATATTTTATCAACCATGACAATGCGAGTTGTCAAAATAGTTTCTTTATGTCATTGAAGTGTGGAATTGTAGGGCTTCCTAATGTTGGGAAATCAACCTTGTTTAATTGTTTATCGAATGCGAAAGCACAATCTGCGAATTTTCCTTTTTGTACGATCGAACCAAACATCGGAACCACCTCGGTTCCGGATCCACGATTGGAGAAACTAGAAACCATGGTAAATCCCGAACGCGTAGTGCCTGCAACCATGGAAATTGTGGATATTGCTGGTTTAGTAAAAGGAGCATCCAAAGGTGAAGGACTAGGTAATCAGTTCTTAGCGAATATTAGAGAAACGGATGCTATCCTTCATGTGCTTCGTTGCTTTGATGATGGAAATATTGTGCACGTGGATGGCAACGTAAACCCAATTCGTGATAAGGAAATAATTGATATTGAACTACAGCTGAAAGACCTAGAAACGATCGAGAAGAAAATTCAAAGTTTAGCCCGGGTTATTAAGTCCGGTGATAAAGATGCAGTGAAAGAAAACGAATTAGCGCTCAAAATTAAGGAAGGTCTTGAACAAAGTATTTCTGTACGAGGTTTAGGTTTCGATGCAAGTGATATGGAAGTGATTAAAGGGTTTAATTTGATTACTTCTAAACCGGTCATGTATGTGTGCAACGTAGACGAGGCCTCTGTGCTTTCAGGTAACGCGTATGTTGACCAGGTTCGAGCGGCGGTAGCCAATGAGAACGCTGAAGTACTTATTATCGGAGCAAAAATCGAAGCGGACATTACAGAACTTGAAACGTACGACGAGCGTAAGATGTTTTTGGATGAGCTTGGACTTGATGAGCCAGGTGTTAATCGCTTAATTCGTTCAGCCTATGCCTTACTTAATCTACAAACGTATTTCACCGCGGGTGTAAAAGAAGTTCGTGCATGGACTATTCATAAAGGATCTACTGCACCACAAGCAGCCGGTGTAATTCACTCTGACTTTGAAAAAGGCTTTATTCGTGCAGAAGTAATGAAATACGATGACTATGTAAATTATGGTTCCGAATCTGCTGTTAAAGAAGCAGGAAAATTTAAAGTAGAAGGGAAAGAGTATGTGGTTGCCGACGGTGACATCATGCACTTTAGATTTAATGTATAATTCCTTATTTTCTAGTATCAATATCTTATTTCAATCGCTATGATTTCAGCAAATAATCCCGACTTAGTTTCTTGGATAAACGTAAACGAAGATTCCGATTTTCCAATTCAAAACATCCCCTTTGGTGTTGGCTTTCTCGTACAAGATGAGCCCTTTGTGGCCACTCGAATAGGCGATAAGATCATTAACCTCTCGGCATTGAACGACAAAGGGTACTTTAAAGAACTTGGATTTCAATCGGCAGACTTTAATTGTTCATCCTTAAATGCGCTCATGAAATACGGTAAATTACCCCTAAGGAATTTACGAAATCGAATTTCATCGCTGTTTGCTCAAGGAAATATGGAATTGCAAGGACATGACGAAGACTGTATGGAAGTGCTTTATTCTGCAGATCGCGTACAACTCTTGCTTCCTGTAGCCATTGGAGATTACACGGATTTTTATTCCAGTAAAGAACACGCTACCAATGTTGGGATGATGTTTAGAGACCCAGCAAATGCCTTACTTCCGAATTGGTTATGGTTACCGGTTGGATATCATGGGAGATCAAGTTCCATCATTACCTCTGAGGTTCCCGTGGTAAGACCTAAAGGACAAACTAAAGTGGAAGGAGAAAACCCTAAATTCGAGGCTTCTGCCCGCATTGATTTTGAATTAGAAATGGGATTCTACACCTTTGATGGAAAACCCCTAGGAGAACGAATCTCAACTGCTGAAGCCGAAGATTTCATTTTTGGATTAAGCCTGTTCAATGATTGGTCTGCCAGAGATATTCAACAGTGGGAGTATGTTCCGCTAGGTCCTTTTTTAGCAAAGAATTTCGCGTCTTCAATTTCGCCTTGGATTATTACCTTGGATGCACTTCAGCCCTTCGCGGTTGATACGCCGGTTCAAGAACCCGAAGTGTTGTCGTATTTGAAATTTGAAGGAAAGAAATCCTATGACATTAATTTAGAAGTATTTATTCAACCAAAGGATGGAGCAGAAGATCGCGTGTGCTTATCTAATTTCAAATACATGTATTGGAATATGGCCCAGCAATTGGCGCATCATACGGTAAATGGCTGTAATATTCGCTGCGGGGATTTAATGGGATCGGGTACGATTTCAGGACCTACACCGGATTCTTACGGTTCTATGCTTGAATTAGCATGGAAAGGAACAAAACCACTTACCTTGAGCGATGGTTCGCAGCGTAAGTTTATTCAAGATTATGATACCGTAATCATGAAAGGACATTGCACGAATGGGAATGTGCGCATTGGCTTCGGTGAGGTAAGAACACAATTGCTTCCTGCAATAGATTAGTTATGAGTCAGTTACCCGGAGCATATAACGTCGAAGAAGAACGTATTGCGATTTTAGCAGCGTTTAAAGGCTTACTCCGTTCGGTAAAAGATCGTTCCCGCGAGGATACAAAGTTGATTCGAAAGGCTTTTGATATGGCCCTCGAAGCGCACAAAGATGATCGACGTAAATCGGGAGAGTTGTATATTTTTCATCCCATTTCAGTAGCTCGAATTTGTGCGGAGGAAATGGGGCTCGATAGCATCGCAATTACCTGTGCCTTGTTACATGATACAGTAGAAGATACCTATATTTCACTGGATGACATTGAGGATGCGTTTGGAATTAAGGTCCGTCGAATTATTGATGGCTTAACAAAAATTCCGGATGTGTTTGATGAAAACGCTTCGGTTCAAGCGGAGAATTTCCGTAAGATGATTTTAACCATTTCGGATGATTTCAGGGTGGTGCTGATTAAATTGGCGGACCGTTTGCACAACATGCGGACCTTGTCCAGCATGAAACCGGATAAGCAACTTAAAATTGCATCCGAGACTCGGTTTTTATATGCTCCTTTAGCGCATCGTTTTGGTTTTTATAGAGTAAAGACAGAGCTTGAAGATTTGTCCATGAAATATTGTGAGCCAGAAATCTTCAATGAAATTGAAACGAAGTTGAAATCTACGCAAGATGTTCGCGCGCGTTTCATTCGCCGGTTTATGTCTCCGATAAAGGATGAACTTCTAAAGCAAGGGTATCATTTCGATATTAAAGCGCGTACCAAGTCGATTTCTTCGATTTGGCGGAAAATGCAAACCAAAGAAATTCCATTTGAGGAAGTGTTTGATGTGTTCGCCATTCGAATTATTGTTGAAACCTCTCAAGAGCAAGAGAAGTCTGATTGTTGGAGAATTTACAGCATCGTTACAGATTTCTATCAACCAAGTCCGGAGCGCTTAAGGGACTGGATTTCTACACCTCGAGCGAACGGATATGAATCGTTGCATACCACGGTGATGTCACCCCAGGGAAAATGGGTTGAAGTTCAAATCCGATCGAAACGCATGGATGAAATTGCGGAAAAAGGACTTGCAGCACATTACAAATACAAAGAATCAAAAAACGATGAGAGTAAATTTGATCGTTGGATTGCTGAAGTGCGTGATTTATTAGATAATCCCGATTCGAATGCCCTTGATTTTATTAATGAGTTTAAGTTGAATTTATTCAACGATGAAATCTATGTATTTACCCCAAAAGGAGAGCTGCGGGTTTTGCCAACGCGTTCCACGATTTTGGATTTTGCTTATGATATTCACACAGACATCGGGGATAAGTGCATCGGAGCGAAAGTCAATAACCGCTTAATGCCCTTGAGCTATGAATTGCAAAATGGAGACCAATTAGAAATTATAACCTCGAGTAAACAAAAGCCTAATGAGGAATGGCTCAAGTTTGTTGTTTCTGCGCGCGCTCGTCAAAAAATCAAGTCTTCCTTAAATGAAGAACGAAAGCTAATTGCCCAAGACGGTAAGGAAACCCTTGAACGAAAGTTGAAGCAATTTAACGTATTAATGAATTCTGAAAATATTACGTTTTTGGAAAAGTTTTATGGGGTAGGGAGCGCCACAGATTTATATTATCGAATCGCGAAAGGAAAAATTGATATCAATAAGATTCGCGAGATTGAAGATAAACATGGCTTCTTGCAGAGCTCCAAGAAAGATACCGTTGTAGTCAAGAAAGGACGTAAAGGAATAGAGGCGCAGCGGGTGGTTGATGCTAAAAAGGATGTTATCTACATTGGCGAGGATTTCAAAGGCATTGAATATCAAATGTCAAACTGCTGTAATCCAATCCCTGGGGATAAGGTATTTGGTTTCATAACGATTAATCAAGGGATAAAAATCCATCGGTCAGATTGTCCGAATGCCGTGCATTTAATGTCTAAGTATGCCTATCGCTGCGTAAAAGCCATTTGGAAATCGGAGGTATTGGTAGAACGATTAGCTGCCATACGAATTATTGGAATCGACCAGATCGGTTTGGTGAATCGACTTACCGAAATTATTTCTAAGGAGAATAAAGTAAACATGAAGAGTATTCACTTTGAAACCAATGACGGTACCTTCGAAGGAAAGATTCATGTCATGGTTTACGATACTGAACATTTAGATCAATTAACACGCAAGTTTCAAGAAATCGAAGGGGTTCAGCGTGTTACTCGCTGGGATTCTGAAGATGAGGCGCTAATCTAGGGTTGTATGCACCATCTCATATGGATTTCTAGGCCGTAGCATTGGATTCCATGCGAAGTTTTTGATGAAACGCTCCTTATCTTCTATTTGCTCCATTGGAAAAAATACACCATCAGGCTTATCGAAAAAGGTAATTCGCGTAACCTCGCCGCTATCTAAATAAACGATTAATTCAGAAGCAAATAATCGATTTAAGCCCTTTCGTTTACGAGTTAAAACCGTGTCAATCTTCTGTTCTTCTATGGGATAGAAAATGGTCCAAGCCTGACCGCTAACTTTTGCTTTGGTGAGGACGCTTTCATTAAACCATGCATCGATTCGTTTTCCAGAGAGCTGGTTGTAACAGGAACCCGTATCAACCTTCATGATCGAACTTGCATTTCCTAATATTTGTGCTTTTTCAAGCACGCTGTCCGCTAGAAACACACGAATGGAATCTCCTTTTAATTCACTGTTTTGTGACCAAAGTATCGGATGTTGGAATAAATCAATTCTCCCGATTTTACTGCTATAGTGAGCAGAATCACAAATGGCTTGTGCTTTATTCGTATAGATTTTAACCCCTTTGGATCCATAGATGTTCCGCTCGTCGAGGCTGTCTTTTTGCATGCGAATGGTATCGGCGTGTAGGAACAAGGAATCTTTTTGTCTGGTTTCTATTACGAGCGCATGGCCGGCTAAGGTGCTTTGAGAAACATTGTTTTGTGTGTGAAAATAGTCGCCCAATAAGATTAAATGTTGGTTGTTTTCGTAAATACGAACATGGCCATTTCCTTTGAATAGTTGATTGGTTTCTTTGTAGAATGCTGTGTCACAATAAATCGTTCGGTCTTTTTGCTTGATAAAAACGTTTTTTCTTAAGAGTCCTTCTTGAATATCAACCCTGTATTGACCTTTCTCACACTGGATTTCTATGCTGTCGTTTTTTATCGTAGTAGGTCCATGAAAGTATGTAGTTTGTTTTTCATAGATGAATTGTAGGGTATCCGTAGTCATGGTCAGACGCTGTTTCTTATACTTTACCTTTCCACTAAAGAAACAGGTGCCGGTGCTAGGGTAGAAGTAGCCTAATTTACTTGTGATTACTTCTTTGTTCGTGCTGTTCTCAATTTTACCATAATTTCTATAAATGGCGCGACCAGTTTTTGCATTGTACTCGAGTGAATCTGACGTTAATTTATATTCTGAATCACGTACATTGACATGACCCCAAAGTCTTGCGACTTTTGTGCTTCCTGAATAGACTAAGGAGTCGCAGTAAAGATTTACATCATCCTTTGTAATGTGAACCCTTCCGTATGCTCGAACAATTTTATCCTTTTCTCGATAATGTGCAGAATCACAATAAATGGTATTGCCTTGGTAAATAAAGCTAACCGTTCCTACCAGGCGATGTGTTTGAGTGGCTTTATTAAAATAAATCTTTTCTGAACCAGGCAGAAGTTCAAGCTTACCCTGTGAAAACAACACATTTAATGCGAAAACAAAGCCGATTAACAGGGTGAAACGCACGAGATTCTATGGGATTATTTTAAGAGCGTTTGAGCTCGGTCTGGACCTACCGAAACCATTCGAATTGGCACTTCCAGTTGTTTTTCTAAATAATTCACATAGGTTTTTAGTGCCTCAGGCGCATCATCATAGGATGTTAATTGAGTCAGGTCTGTTTTCCATCCTTCCATTTGTGTTAAGATGGGTTTGATTTCTAAATCACTTACATCATAAGGGAATTCGGTTACCGTTTCTCCATTGATTTCATATCCTTCACAAATCATGATGTGATCAAAAATCCCTAATACATCAGCTTTCATCATGCACAATTCCGTTACCCCATTAATCATGATGGCATACTTCAATTGTACTAAATCTAACCAACCACAACGACGTGGTCTACCCGTGGTAGCGCCAAATTCGTGTCCTTCTTTTCGCATCAACTCCCCGGTCTCATTATCCAATTCGCTCGGAAATGGTCCGCTCCCCACACGGGTGCAATACGCTTTGAAAATTCCAATTACCTTTCCAATCGCTGATGGAGGAACACCTAAGCCGGTGCAAGTTCCTGCAGTAACGGTATTCGATGAAGTTACAAAAGGATAGGTACCGAAATCAATATCAAGCATGGTTCCTTGTGCGCCTTCAGCTAAAATGCGTTGATTGTTTTTTAATGCCCGATTCAGATAATGGTCACTTTCAATGCATGTTAATTCTTTTAGGCGTTCGATTTGCTTAAACCACGCAGCCTCCATTTCTGTAAGATCATAGGTGAATCCTTCATAATGGTCAAGTAAATTCAGGTGTTTTTGCTTTAATTCCTCATATTTCGCTTTGAAATTAGGGGAAAACAAATCGCCAACTCGCAAACCGTTACGACCCGTTTTATCCATGTAGGTCGGACCGATGCCTTTAAGGGTTGAACCAATTTTATTTAAACCTTTTGCTTGCTCAGACGCAGCGTCAAGTAAACGGTGTGAAGGCAAAATTAAATGGGCTTTTTTCGAAATTAACAAACGACTCTTTAGGTCGATATTGAAAGGAGTTAATTTATCAAGCTCCCCCGCAAATACGATTGGGTCTATGACTACGCCATTTCCAATAACATTTAACGCCTCAGGTCTAAAAATCCCGGAAGGAACCGTATGTAGTACATGCTTAATCCCTTCGAATTCCAAGGTATGACCAGCGTTTGGCCCTCCTTGAAAACGAGCAATGATATCATATGTTGGGGTTAATACGTCAACTACTTTACCTTTTCCTTCATCTCCCCATTGAAGGCCTAACAGCACATCCACTTTCATAATTATTGATTAAAATGATTAGTTGCATCTTCGATGGTCTCATAAATTGCGAACACCTCATGCATTTTAGTTATATCAAATAGTTTTTTAAGGTTAGAATTAACTTGGGCAATCACTGCATCGCCACCGTTAACACGCGACCTGGTTAAGATTCTCACCATAAACGCAATCCCACTGGAATTTACATGGGTGAGGTCTTTTAAGTCTAGAATAATATTCCAGTTCTGTAATTTTTCGATTTCCGTAGATACTGCTTTTAAATCCGCATCGGAAAGTAATTTTCCTTCTAAGGTAATGCAGGTGGTGTTCTCACCGTTCGAAATGAAATAATCAATCATTTTCTTTGTTTTTAATTCCGTAAAAATAGAGCGAATGGTGTTGGATCTCTACCCCAAAAATATCTTCAATGGTTGCCTTGATTTGTTGTATCCTGGGATCACAAAACTCAATAACTTCGCCCGAATCAGTCAAGATAATATGGTCGTGCTGTTTTGACCCATGTGCCTTTTCATATTGCGCCATCGTTTTTCCGAATTGGTGTTTACGTACCAGGTTACAGGCCAACAGTAATTCAATCGTATTGTAAAGTGTCGCTCTTGATACACGGTAATTGTCCGCTTTCATTTTAAAATATAAGGTCTCAATATCAAAATGCCCTTCATAGGTATAAATTTCATTGAGTATCGCGAATCGTTCAGGGGTCTTTCTGTGACCATTCTGTTCTAAATACGCGGCGAAAATTCCTTTTACTTTCTCTGGTAATTCCAAGGTAGACAAATTCAAGTAGCAAATTTACTTTTTATTTGATTCTAATTCATTCGCAAAATCGTTGATTTTTTAGAGGTTTTGAACACTTTTTCAACGCTTTTTATATGGATTTCTATGTACCTTTGCGACATGTTAAATCAAAAACGCATTTGCATTGTGCTTCCGGCGTATAATGCCGCAGAGACCCTCGAAATGACCTACAACGAGATTCCATTTGACATTGTAGATGAAGTGGTTTTAGTGGATGATGCCAGCAGAGACCATACCTCTGAATTAGCTAAAAAATTAGGGATTCAGCATGTAATTCGTCATGAACGCAATCGGGGCTACGGTGGTAATCAGAAATCCTGCTATCGAAAGGCGCTTGAACTCGATGCGGATATCGTTATCATGCTTCACCCAGATTATCAATACACGCCAAAATTGATTCATTCTATCGCGGCAATTATTGCCTTTGATGTTTATCCTGTTGTACTTGGTTCACGAATTTTAGGAAAGGGAGCGCTCAAGGGGGGCATGCCCATGTATAAGTACATTGCAAATCGCTTTTTAACCCTTGGTCAAAACATCCTCATGAGTCAGAAGCTCTCTGAATATCATTCTGGATATCGTGCATTCGCTAAAGAGGTTTTCTCGAAAATCGATATCGAATTGAATTCGGATGACTTTATCTTTGATAATCAAATGTTAGCGCAGTTGTTTTATGCAGGATACGAAATAGGCGAAGTAACGTGTCCAACCAAGTATTTTGAAGAAGCCTCATCCATCAATTTTTCACGCTCCATGAAATATGGTTTCGGTGTGATTGGCGTGAGTATCGGATATCGATTAGCGAAATGGGGGCTTTATACCCCAAAAATTTATAAGAATTAAATCATAGCTTTATGTCAGACGATAAGAAAATTATTTTCTCCATGGTGGGCGTGTCTAAGTCAACCCCACAAGGAAAACAAATCATTAAAAATATATATCTCAGTTTTTTCTATGGTGCCAAAATCGGTATCATTGGATTGAACGGTGCAGGAAAATCTACCGTAATGAAAATTATTGCGGGCCTCGATCAATCTTACCAAGGAGATGTTGTATTCTCCCAGGGGTATAGCGTCGGGTATCTTCCACAGGAACCTGAGTTGGACCCCAATAAAACGGTAAAGGAAATTGTACTTGAGGGTGCAAAAGAAATTGTTGATGTGCTTAAGGAGTATGAAGACATTAATAATGCCTTCATGGATGAAGAAGTGATGAATGATCCAGATAAAATGGATAAGTTAATCGCTCGTCAAGGTGAAGTTCAAGATAAGATTGATGCGCTTGATGCATGGGAATTGGATAATAAAATTGAACGTGCTATGGATGCCTTGCGCTGTCCACCCGATGACCAAGAAATCGCTTCACTTTCTGGTGGAGAAAAACGTCGCGTAGCGCTATGTCGCCTCTTGCTTCAAAATCCGGATGTACTCTTGTTAGATGAGCCAACTAACCACTTGGATGCGGAATCAATTGATTGGTTAGAACAACATTTACAACAATATCAAGGTACTGTCATTGCGGTAACCCACGACCGATATTTCTTGGATAACGTAGCGGGTTGGATTCTGGAATTGGATCGGGGGGAGGGGATTCCATGGAAAGGAAACTACAGCTCATGGCTTGAACAGAAAGGGAAACGATTAAAAGAGGAGGAAAAGACCGAATCTAAGCGTCAACGTATGCTTGCGCAAGAATTAGAATGGGTTCGGATGAATCCAAAAGCACGTCAGGCAAAATCGAAAGCTAGGCTTCAGAATTATGAAAAGATGCTCTCCGAAGACGGCAAAGAAAAAGAAGCAACACTCGAGATTCCGATCCCGAATGGTCCGCGCCTTGGGAACAATGTGATTGAAGCGATCCATGTTGGTAAGAGCTTTGGAGATAAATTGCTATACGATGATTTGAATTTTTCCCTGCCGCCAGCTGGAATTGTTGGAATCATTGGACCAAATGGTGCAGGAAAAACAACCATATTCAAAATGATTATGGAAGAACTCATGCCCGATAGTGGAGAGTTTAAAGTAGGAGAAACTGTAAAGTTGGGGTATGTCGATCAGAACCATAAATCCTTAGATCCAAATAAATCGGTGTATGACGTCGTTTCGAATGGTCTTGAATTTATTGAAATTGGTAATCAAAAAATCAACGCCAGAGCGTACCTTTCAAAGTTCAATTTTAACGGTTCAGATCAAAATAAAAAAGTTGGTGTACTTTCCGGTGGGGAACGAAATCGATTGCATTTGGCGATGACCTTAATGATTGAAGCCAACGTATTATTACTAGATGAGCCAACGAATGATATTGACGTGAATACCTTGCGCGCACTAGAAGAAGGCATCGAGCGCTTTGCGGGATGTGCGGTGGTTATTTCTCACGACCGTTGGTTCTTAGATCGTATTTGTACACACATCCTAGCCTTTGAAGGAGATTCTCAGGTGTATTGGTTCGAAGGTTCCTACTCTGAATACGAGGAAAACAAGAAGAAACGTTTGGGTGATAGTGGCCCGAAACGAATCAAGTACCGAAAAATAATGTAATTATTTAAGGCTTTTAATATATTTCCATACTAAGGATTCTACCTCATTGTGCTTTTTAATCTTTAAATAGGCTTGGGGCGTGTGGCTAACTCGTTCTTTAAAAATCACCGAATAAAAACTACAGGCGGCTGCATAGGATCCTAATGGACTTGGATGCCCATTGTCAGGTTTATACAATGTTTTAATGTGATGCTTGAAATAAAGTTTTTCAAATACTAAGCCCACCGGTGATAGTAAGGCATCGAAATCGATGGCAAGCGCTTTGTATTTTGCCGAGATTCTTCGAATCATTTTGTAATGCGTATTGGAGTAAGCAAATTTCGGATACCCTTTTTTATAGGCCCAAGTCATAAAAAAAACAAGTTTAGTTTTGTTGTTATTTCGTTTTATTGTCGAAACAATTTTATTCAATCCTGGCAAGGTTTTCTCATAGTAAGTTATACTATCTTTTAACATATCTCTACTCGAGCCTTGCAGTACCACGTAATCCCATTTCTTCCATTGGATGGCCTGATACACTTTCTTTCGCAAAGAGTGTCGGTAGAACGAGGTTTTTCCTTTAACACACCAATTTACTTCCACCTGCTTTCCATTTGCCTTGGCGATTTTCATGAACATGCGCGGCATGTGATTTCGGTAGGTATAGGAATTACCTATGAATAATATGCGTATAGGCTCTTCCGCGAAGCCCTGGCTTGAAACTAAGATTAATAGAAGAAATATAAGGATGCGATTCATAAGTACATTAACAATACGAATGTAATAAAAGTTCTAAAACTTACGGAGCGTATTCCTTTTTCCTTCGTCTAATAATGCATTTTAACTTGAGTGGCACGAGTCGATATGCTCTCCATAAATACGGACGGAATAACAGTGCGAGTATTCGGTAAAAGGTCCAGCTTAAACGATCCCAAAGATTAAGTGTTATTGCGGTTGATGGGGTAGTATATCCAAGCTTTTTACTTGTTTCGCTCGTTTGTTTTAGAATGACCGCTTGATGTTTTTCAGACAAGGGTTTGGCAGTTTGTTGTTTTGAGCGAGGAGATGTATCTAATATTCCTCGGTGAAAATCGCTAATTTTTTCAATGTATTGAGGAGACAGTAAATGCTTGCGATGTGCTATTAATGCGCTAAATCCTATTTGATAATTCAATTGTGAAGATTCAAATGAAACGCCCCAAATGGTATTCAAGGTCCTCAGTGCGGATTCAGGGTTGGAAATGAACGTTTCAAAGGGTAAGATTTGAATGCTTGGAAAACCTAAGGCCTCATCGTAGGTAAGTTTCCAAACATTACTCAAATAATAGGGGTGACTAAAAAAATCAATGCCTCTTCGACTTTTCGCTTCAATATTCGCTAAAACGTTTCGTGTTAAAATCAAAAATGAAGCATTGGGAAATAATCGCGTA
Organism: Crocinitomicaceae bacterium; assembly: GCA_044347515.1. Taxonomy (GTDB): domain Bacteria; phylum Bacteroidota; class Bacteroidia; order Flavobacteriales_D; family Crocinitomicaceae; genus UBA952. The sequence continues at coordinate 88,797 of JBIKUO010000003.1, forward strand.
ATTTCTTCTTTATGAAATACATATTTCATCTGCTTGTCAAGAATAACCTTGATGGAATCCTTGTTTTTGATGTCGCAATCGTAGAAATTTAAATAAGTTAACTTAATTAATCGATCATAGTTCAAGACAGATGCATGGTCCAACAGGCATTGAGCAAAACGCTCTTTGTGCTCAAAATACAAGGCGGCATTCTTTTCAAAAAGGCTAAAGAAGTCATCCACATAGGCCTTAATTTGACTTTCATTCCAGTCGCTTATTTTTCCGTACTTACCTGAAAAATATAAGGCAAAGGGTTCTTCGGACGCAACAATCAATGAAGAATTCATATTCAACATGGTCGCAAGCAAAGAGGAACCCGTACGTTCCGTACAAAGTATAAAATGAATGGGTATGGAATCTAATTCGTCGCTACGCCACATGTTTCTTACGTTTTTTGTCGATTCGGAGCACCCAACGCTCAAAATAAATAACTTTTAGACGAATAGGTAAGCGATTAAACAGCGCATCTTTTGCTCGATCCAGGCTTATTTTTAGAGCATAGGGTGTTGCTAAAGCAAGAATCCAACATCGTTTGGCAATAGGAATTGTCAATGTGGTGTGATAGCCGTAGGTGTTTCCCTGTTTCCCAGCAATGACTTCGCACACCTCAATTTCCTGAGTTGTCAATCCCGTTTTCCATGACTCAACTGCTGCGGTATGTATAGGTTTGGATAAATCACCAAAGCGTTTTTTCATGCGCTCGGCTTGTTCGTATTGGGTTTTTACTTCGCGTTGAAATAAGGCTTGATATGGCGCCAAGGCCTCTTGCGTTTCTATTTCTACTGGTATTTCAAGAAACTCACACACCTTGATTAACCAGTGGTCAGGGGCTTGAACCAAGTCTTCATAACGTACAATTAGTACGTGATTTGGATGCTGTTTTTGAAAGGTCGCTATGCGTTGTTCAAATTGAATCCAGCGCAATGAATTATAGTAGGCGCTGGTGGATTTTAAATGGATACTATTTTTCCTAGAATTCACATTGGCCCGGTAGTCGCGCATCATCCATATGTACTTTGAGTTTGAGTTGATGGCAGTCAGGGCGTCGAGGTAGTAGGAGTGAAGCGGATTCTTGTTAATGAAATGAACTGCATCTTTTGTGGGGGCAAGCGTATCCACAAATGAACGGTATGTGTGAATAATTAGTTCTTCATACGACGTGATTTCCTTATTCGATACAAAGGAGTCCTTGTCAAACGTAAACCCAACATAGGGTTGCAGGATTCCAAAGGCCTTATGGAAACGCGCGGCCAATGCTAACTCTTCGCTATTGAATTCGGTTTTATTTTTCCATGCATGATAAAAAAATGGAATAAAATAGTTCTCCGGTCCTGCCCACACCTCAGGCTGTGCATTCAACATGCTTTGCAATAAGGTGGTACCTGAACGACCAATGCCAATGATGTGGTGATGCTTATTCAAGTCGTTTCAATTTTAAGGACAAGGGAAGGTGAAAAAGCAATTTTTCTTTGAGGTCATACCAAAATGCTATGATTTGCAAGGTTAAAGGAACGTATACTGTAGCATCCGTTTCGAATTCATAGCCAAAATTAGGCATTTCATTTCGGCAGATCGATTCTATGATTTCCTGTTGTCGAAGATCCAGTACTTCACGCCATTGTTCAACGGCTCGGGAGCTTATTGGTTGATTTAAATCAACATATTTTTTATTTAAGCGGGCGTTGGATTCATTGTAGCCACTGGGGTTCCTAGTTGCGACTTCATCAATCTTCATTGGGCTCAATCCGAGGAACGCACAGAGTTCATTTATAGTCTGCTGCGGATGCATTACAAACTGTTCATACCTCAATAAATAGATTTGCGAGGAATAATCACGCATGAGGTGGTGAAAACGTCTATTATATCGTTTCCATCGGATAGCATTCAAGATCCAATGGTTATTCCTGCCATGAACCGAATTAACGCTTTGGATGCGTGAAGCTACATTCGCTCGCGGATCACGTACCAGAAAAATGGCTTTAGTTTGTGGGTATTCCTTAAGAAAATGATGTGCATGTAAGGTGTTTACAGGATTCTTATCGATAATCCATTTCGGACTTTGGGCGTTCTTCTCGGACGCAGAATCGCTTGTAAATAAGGTCGAAAGTTGGTTCAAATAGCTGAAATAGTCTAATTTGCTTGGAATCTTTGTTATTTCTTCAGTTTGAATATGCCATGGATGACCTGGATGCCTTCGCTTCATGGCATTTATAAAGCGTACAACTAAATGATTTCTTTTTGAATTGAACCGATTATTTCGAAGTTCCTTATAAAAAAATGAGAACAAGGGAATTTCAGGATTATCCAAGCAATCGGGATGGCTTCCGAGTGTTTTTGAAAGTATGGTCGACCCGGATCGTCCGATTCCTATAATAAATAATCGATTCAAGTTATTTAATGTAAACTATTGATTATTAATTTTTTGAATGTAATATTCTATGCGTGCTATTTCTTCATTCGCCGCTTGATTATTCATCTTACGTAAGGAGCTAATCGCCCGATTGAATGCCCGTATGGCCTTTTCTTTTTCACCCAGATTCACATATGAATTTCCAATTTGCACAAAGTCTTTAGCCTTACCCTTTCCTGTTTTGATTTGATGTTTGTGGATTGCTATAATTGCTTCATAACGAAGTGCATTTATGAGGTAGGTATCCGTGAGTTCCTCCGCCTTGGATTCGGGAAATTTCTTTTCGATAACTGCTTTTGTCGCAATAATTTCATCGATTAATGAATCTGAAATAGTTACAAAACGGTCGGGCGCAACAAAGTGACCCACCGCATTTTTACGGAAATCATCCACGATGTTGTAACTCGCTTTTTTTCCTGTATATAATTCCATTAATCGCTGATTAACTTGCTTGGCGTATGAAGGATTTAATTCGGCTAAGGTCTTGTTCCATGTCGCCTGTCCCGCAGCATAAGCGCTAAGTTGAGCAATCGAAGTTGGATTTAATCCATCGGCTAAAAACAATTTTCCCCGTTCTTCGAATTGACTAAGTAAGCCTAAAACGCTTAAACTTGAAAGGGAATCAAACGTGTAAATTGCTGGATTTTTCAGTGATTTATCCGTTAAGAACCCTTCGTTTCGTTTCCAAACAATGTAGGTCTTTACCTGTGAAACTAAGCGGTTTTCCCATGCTTCTTGATAATCGGGTTGTTTCATGGTGAGTTCGTTAAGTAAGGCTAAAGACGCCCGCTCATCACATAAGAAAGAAGATTCAATGGAGGCCAAGTTGCTTTTAATTTTGTAATAATCTGGAAAGACGTGGAGCGCGTTCTCATAAGCTTGTTTGGCCCTGATTACTTGGCTGTAGATTGCTTCTTGGTTTTCTGACTGCACATCGTTCCAAGATTGATTGATTTGATATTGTAATTCTTGTCCAAGCAAAGCATGAACTTTAGCGGATTTTGTGGTTGAGCTATCGGATTCATAAAGACTCAAGCGATTGGTCCATGCGCCGTTTCGAATGAAGACCATGCTTAAACTGTAAAGGCTGAATGCGATAAAAATTAGGGGGGCAATATTTTTTTTGATTGTGGAGAATTGGTTCAACAGAAAGACGATGGTAATGCATAGTCCCAGGCTTGCAGTAAATGCTAAGCGTTCACCAACAATTCCAACCATTGGAAAGATTAAGTTACATGCTCCAACAATAGCCAGAAAGAAAAATACCAGTCCAAAACTCATTTCGGTGTGAGTCTTTTTTACAACGGACCATAAAATAAAACCTACGATGATTAATAGTGTTGTAGCGCTAATGAGCGTTGCAAGGGTGAATGCTGGGGAAACGGTAAATGACCCCAAGCCATAATAGCATTGTAAATCCAAGGGTAGGATGCTCTGTTTAACATACCAAATCACGGAGTCAAAGAATAGGGGGATGCGCTGAATGAAGTTGTATTCAAACGCTGGATTTTCAACGATGGAAAATTCTCGAATTTTATCAGTTTCAATTAATCCCTTTTTTAATAATCCAAAAACGATTCGAGCTCCGAGTAGCGATGCGGATATATAAGCTACAGATTTCCATGAAAAGGATCGAAAGAATACAAGGGCAATGGGAATTATCACCAACATGGGCATGGCCGTTTTTTTACTCAACAAAGCCAAAAGCAAATACAGCAACGTAAAGAGTAATGATTTCCATTTTCGTGAATCGACAAACCGTAGTGCGGAACGCAAGGCTAGTAAAGAGAACAACATGCTGAGCAATTCATCTCGATTTTTTAAACTATTAACGACCTCACTGTGAATGGGTAAGCTAAGAAAAAGCAAGGTAATTACGAACGCTATACCGTGCTTTGAAGGACCAAACAGGTTATTCAGGGTGCTGAATAAAATAATGCCAAGCAGCGCATACAAGAGCAGTTGAACAAAGTGGGAAATGTGAACCCATGCATCGGAGCTTCCAAATAGACTGTTTTCAATGGCAAAGGTGGTCAGAACGACTGGACGGTATTCGTAGTTTTGTTCCTCATTGGCAGCGTAGGAAGTGCTAAAAATTGCGGGTATTCCTCTTATTCCTTTACTTACCAGTGGATGTTCTTGTCGATCTGTACATGTAACTAATTCATCATCTAAGGCAAAGGTGTTTTTAATCGTGTTACCATAAAACAAGAATACCCATAGAATGAGTACGAGATAAACAAAACGTTGGGATAACGTAAAAACTCTACCAAAGAAAGGGAATTCAAACTGCACAACTCAAAGGTAGTATTTTAATCAAAAAAAAATCCCGGTTTCCCGGGATTTAAACTAGTTCTTAACTTCTTTATGTTCTGCTTTTTCGCGTTTCTTCTTTTTAATCTCCTTAACCTCTTTTTCTAATTTTTCATATTGCGCAGCAGTTAAAACATCTTTTAACATGGCTTTTCTTGCCTGTTGATTACTTTTTAATACTTCGTTCTTAACCTCTTCAGAAAACGTAGAAGTTTTGATTCCATCATTTTTCATGATGATTCCCAAATTGATGTCATATACTTTCGTATACTGATCATCAGTTAAATTCAACTCAGTTTTCATCCGATTGGTTTGATTTGTAGCGCGTTCTTCTGCAGTCGTTTGAGCAAAACTCATAACCGAAACAAAAAGTAACGCAATTAAAAAGATGTTCTTCATGGCGATTTAATTTTTGATAAATGTACGAATAACCTAGGTCTATGGATGCCTTGCCTTGTTAATTTTAGTCAATTTTGTTTTCGGCAGTTCCTTTCCCTTTACGTATATTCGCGCTATGGCCTTGAAATGGAAATCCCTAGTACCCACATTTTTAAAGGAGATATTCCGTTCCCTTAAGCGGAAAAAACGAAAGGCTGCCTTGCTTAATCAGCAACAATCCGGACAGGGGTTAACGAAAGAAGAATTAAAAGAATCGGTTATAAATGCCGGTATACTTCCAGGTGATCACCTCATGGTGCACGCCAGTTTAAGCAAGATGGGATTTATCGAAGGGGGAGCCGACACGGTAGTTGAAGTACTTAAGGAAATAGTTGGTGCAGAAGGTTTGATTCTAATGCCAACTTCGCCCATTGCGCGCTTGCAATTAGATTATGTGTCTGCCAATCCCTCGTTCGATGTCTTGAATACTCCGTCGGCTATGGGTAAAGTCTCTGAAGTATTCAGAACCTCGGATGGCGTCGTTAGGAGCTATCATCCCACGGAACCGGTTGCAGCTTGGGGAGCGCAAGCGTACCAATACATTAAAGATCACACCAATAAAAACACCCCGTACCATTGGGATTCACCGTATGGGAAACTCATTAAACACGGTGGAAAAATTTTGTACATCGGTGTGACACTCGACAATGCCGGTACGCATTTACATACCTTGGAAGATGCCGTAGATGTTGGGGTTCCGGTATATTATGCGCAAGAATTTAGGCTCCCTGTGCGTGACTATGAAGGCAAAGAACTACTTATAACTACGAAAGTTCATAATCCGGAATACTCAAAAAAACGCCGCTGTGATGAATTACTTCCCATGTTTTTACGCGAAGGGGTTTATCGTGAAGTATATATTGGAAAGGCTAAAACCCTGGTCTTTGATGCTAAAAAAATGTTTGATGTGATGGTGAGCGCCTTCACTGATCGAGGAGTAACCATGTATAATCCCAATGGAAACGAATGAAGATAGCTATTACTTGGGATTATGAGTTGTTTTTTGGCGAACGCAGCGGTACCGTGGAGCAATGCATGCTCGAACCTACGGATCGTTTGTTATCTCTCGCAGCTAAATACAAGATTCCATTTACCTTTTTTCCCGACGCAGGGTGTTTAATCAAGTTTGAGGAGCAAGTAGCGTGTCATCAAGCACTTCAAGCGATTAAAAATCAAATCCAGTTATGGGATGCCAAGGGGCATGAAACGGGCTTGCACATTCATCCACACTGGGAAAGGTCCAGTTGGAATGGTCAGCAATGGGAACATGATTTATCCTTCTATAAGTTGTCAGATTTTTCCAATGAAGAAGCGTCTGGTATAGTTGAACGTTACGCATCCTATATGAATTCCTTACTTGCTCAACCGATGCAAAGTTATCGGGCGGGAGGATGGTGCGCGCAACCTTTTGCACCCGTGGCAGATGCTATGAAAAAAGCTGGGATTCACCTGGATTCTTCCGTGTTTAAAGGAGGAAAGAACACTACGAAACCGTATCACTATGATTTTACGGATACACCGGATGTATCGCATTGGAAATTCACGGAAGACCCTGCCGTATTGCATGCAGATGGTATCTTTACGGAATTGCCCATAGCATCGATGAATTACTCGCCCTTGTTTTTCTGGAAACTCTTTGTGCTTGGACGCCTTAATCCTGGGCAACATAAACCCATAGGGAATGGACTTCCGGCAAAAGGTGGAGGATCGAAAAAAGAGTTGCTTACACGCTCGCACCGCTTGTGTGTCAGTGCGGATGGATATTTTTCAACACAACTGAATCGCGCGTTGTTTAAGGCAAAGCAAGCCAACGAATCATTTCTTGTCGTAATCGGTCATCCCAAGGCCTTAACACCATTTGGTTTGAAAACCTTGGAATCCTTTATCGCTAAACATAGTGGAGATCATGAATTTGTAACACTTTCCTCGGTCCTATGATTGTAGCTAATGCACAACTCGATAAGCAGCGTTGGGACCAGAGAGTCTTAGCGGAACAACCTGAAGGCTTCTTTTTCATGTTGAGTTGGTATTTGGATTCGGTCGCACCGGGTTGGGAAGGCTACGTGCTTGGTGATTATGAGGGCATTTATCCCATCGTGCCTCTGCAAAAGTTTGGGGTAAGTTATACGCACATGCCGTTTCTTACGCGAAGCTTTTTTCCGATCGGGTTTGATGATACACAATCCGTGGCGCTTCAACAATACCTTTCGAATCGTTTTTCCTATCTGCAGTTGGCAGGTCTGTCATTAAATGAGCCTTATCAACAGCAAATCCGAATATATCAAGTACTGGATTTAACAAGTTTCGATCGGTCTCAATGTTCTGAGAACCACCGCAGGCAGTATAAAAAAGCAGCCCAACAAGGGTTTGAAATCGATACTTCGGTAAATCCAGCGGGTTTAATTACCCTTTTTCGTCAGGTGAAAGGGGCGGAATTTACCCATTTGAAAGATGCTGATTATCTACTGTTAGCGCGTTTGATGGAAGAAGCCAACCGTCGTGGATATTTACGACAATTTACTTTATGGAATCAAGAAGAGATGGTCGGAGCTGCTGCGTACTTGGAAGTGAACGGAAAGGTGTTGTATTTAAAAGGAGCCATTACGCCAGAAGCTATGAAGGTAGGAGGGATGGTGTATTTGCATGTGGAGGCAATGATGGCCTTAGCGCTTACTTGTTCCCAACTTGATTTTGGTGGCAGCAATGCCAAAGGGCTTGGAGAATTTAATCGAAAATTTGGTGCAAGGGATGTAGAATACCTACTTTTGATTAAGAATTCGCTGGCTAAGCCCTTGGCTTGGTTGGCAAAACGTAAATTCGGTTAATGACAAAGTCAGTATTAATTACAGGAGCAAGTGGCGGTATAGGAATGCGCCTTGCAAAAGCGGTGATATCGAAGGGGTATCGTGTGGTCCTTCACGGTAACCAACACATGGAGGCCATTTCTGATTTGGATGGACTATTTCCTGAACAGATTACCGCGGTAGCTGCTGATATTTCAACGGAATCGGGCATTAGTCAACTTACTCAAGCTGCAGGGGATTGTAATGTGGTATTGCATTGCGCGGGCATCCCCAGTGCCGGCATTTCATGGAAGATAAGCGCAGAGGAATTCCGAAAAGTGAATGCAATTAATTACGAAGCGCCATTTTTTATATCTCAACAGCTCATTCCGGCGATGCGAAGCAAGGGGTGGGGTAGAATCGTCTTCTTTTCTTCGATCGTAGCACAAACTGGTATTCCAGGAACCGCGGCGTATTCGGCATCGAAAAGTGCCTTGTTTGGCTTAACACGGACCATGGCTTCAGAGTTAGCATCGAATGGCATTACGGTCAATTGCATTGCTCCGGGATACATGGATGAAGGCATGATTCGAGAAATACCAGAGGCTATGCGTGAACAGATCATTGCAAGAACGCCCATCGCGAAACTCAGCGACACCGAGGGGATTATTAAGATGGTTGAATTGCTTCTTTCCGAGGAGTCTAATTCCATTACCGGCCAAGTGCTCTCCGTGAATGGCGGCTTGTGGATGTAATTAAGACAAATTTTTAATCAAAAACTATGAAATTTATATTATACCTCTTTGGTTTCATAAATATCTCAATTGCACTAGGACAACAACATCAGAATGGAAACATGTATTTATTATATGATATTCCTGGCGATAAACATTACAGCATAGACCAAGAAATTATTCCAAAGACAATCGCTCCTGGAACATATTGGGCACTCACATTTGGATTCAACGAAATCACCGAAGGTGGTTATATCGGAATCCAGACAGATTACAGTAGTGTAAATCAAGGATTATTTATTTTTTCGATTTGGAACGCAGTTAAAGCAGTTAAAGGGGACAAAGAATCGTATACTGTAGATTTCGGGGGTGAGGGTGCTGGAAAAAGCTGTAGAATTTCAATTCCTTTGATTGAATCACATATTTACAGGTTAAGGGTCTGGCAATTAGAATCTGATGTATCAGGGACATACTATGGGGCTTGGATTATTGACAAGTCAATCAACAAAGAATATTATTTGGGTAAAATAAAAACAAATAAACAAACCACATTATCTAGTGGTGTGTCAAATTTTGTAGAGTACTACGGTGAAAAAAAACCTTGCAATCGGGTTCCATACTCCCGCGCTCTTTTCTATCCAATAAAATTTGATTTCGATGATAATAAAGGGGTTAGCAAATATAGTTTTCTTCCAAAGAATTATACCTACGCAAATTGTGTTAATGGTAAGTGTATTTTGTACGAAAGTTATAGTAATGTAACTTTTGGAGGAGAATAAGAACATTCTATAACGACACCTTGACAATAGGAGGTACTCCGTTCCTTCCCCGCCGTGTTGTTTTGCCGAAAGTTCAGTTCAGACAACTTACTTTTTTTTATTAAAAGCCAGCCAATAGTCAGGCGGGTTTATTCGTATCAATTCCACAGTGTATGTTTAATAGTAATCGCCTATAGGATGTTGGAAGCGCGCCTCCGGATATACACCGAAGCATAGCTGGTTTTAGTCAATAAATATTAGCGAACTAATTGTTGGAGTTAGAAATTAGTGCCTTAGGTTAAAAAACGTATCAGTTTATGGCATCAAAACTAACTAGCCGTAATGAATAAATACAGTTACAACGCGATGAATATCAATACCTATTTGATTCTTTTGGACTTGTTTAAAAAAGAACTATTGGTATTTTTATAAAAGTTAATCTGTTAATTTTACATTATTATTGTAAAAAAGCGCAATTATTTTCAAACTCAAAAAAAGTGGCGACTACGCAAAATGACATGAAAAAAACCTTAATATTTCTTGGAGTAATTTTATTTACTTCCATAATTTTATTCAGCTGTGGTTCGAAAGTTACCGTTTGTGATTGCCTCAAGGATGACGGATCCCACAAAAAAGAATGCGATGAATTGGGTAATAGCATGTCTTCAGATGAAATAAATAACGCAATTATTCAATGTAAATAAATAACAAAAGACTTATTAATGGTAATATGCGGTTTCTAACTCGTTTGAATTACAATTCATGAAATAAATATGAAATTAACTACAGCGATCGTTTTATGTTTTTTATACGTTTTAACGGCAAAAGCACAAGAAATTGATAAAAAAGAAAATGAAATTCATGATAAATTAAAAATCGCAACAAGAAATTTAGAACCATTCTCATTCATGGAAAATGGGGAAAGAAAGGGGTTCTCAATTGAATTGTGGAGCGAAATCTGTAAAAACCTTAAGATGGACTACGAATGGGTTGAATTGAATTCGGCTAATGAAATCATTCATTCCATCGAAGTTGGAAAGTCAGATGTCGGAGTTGGTGCGATCAGCGTAACATTTGATAGAGAACTTATCGTGGATTTTTCTCATCCATTTTATGAATCTGGGTTACAAATTTTAGTTAACAAAAGTGATGATTCTTCCGGGTCATTAATCTCTATTCTGAGATCATTTATTTCTTGGAATGTTATCATTCCAGTTATTATTGTTTTAATAGTCATTTTTATTATGTCAAATTTGATTTGGTTTTTTGAACGAAAAATAAATCCCAGTCAATGGCCGGAAAATTACAAGCCAGGAATTATAGAATCAGTTTGGTTCACCTTAACAACCATGCTGGTTGGGGGGGCAGATAACAAAGGACCATTGGGAATAGGGGGAAGAATTGTTACAATAATTTGGATGATTGCAAGTACTATTTTAATATCTTTTGTTACCGCCACGTTGACAACCACAATGACAGTAAACAAGTTAAGTAGTAAAATTGATGGTCCTGAAGATTTACCAGGACTAAAAGTAGCTACGATTAAAGGTAGTAATACGTGTGATTGGTTAAAGCAAAAGAATATTAGTATTGTTCAATTAGAAGATATAACGGATTGTATTAATCAATTACAAAAAAACAAAGTTGATGCAGTCGTTTATGATGCGCCGATTTTACAATATGAACTTTCCAAATACAATAGCGATAAAATTAACTTAGTTGGACCAATCTTTAATCGTCAATATTATGCGTTCCCTATCAAAGAAAATGACCATTTGGTTCAGAAAATAAATCAAATACTTCTCAAGTTACACGAAAACGGATTTATCATAGATTTAAGGAGAAAATATTTCCATGATAGTTATTAACCTTTAGATGGTTATTCAATCATTAGTTTTTTTTGTTTGAAGAATGAGAATTCAGAAAAATTACTTATTTTTAGTCCATATTTTTTTATTCAAAGTCATAATTATTTTAAAAAATAATCTAAAATGAACATACACAGGCTATTATACTCTAGGGGACCATAGGTGTTTTGATTTAAAACAACAAATTTAAAAAGAGACAACCTTTAAATCCGAGATTTCCGAAAATCGTTAAGAGTAGGTAATAAATATATAATTTTAATAAAAATGGCAGATCAAAATACAGCATATCAATATTTCCATCCAGGATGTATGGAAACTTTACCTTTTATTGGTAAACCTAAAGTAACAGATTCTATGTTCGATGACTTTAGAAATAAATTACTAAATAGCTTAGTGGAAAATACGGCACCAGGGAAACTTGATGTTCATACTTCAGATTTAATAATGAAGTCAGTTTTAATTACTGGGCCAAGAATTTTAAAGAGAGGAGGAATTAAATTATTGCATAAAACTGGTAAAGACAATATTATTCGATATAATGCTATTAATGCATGTATTTTATTGTTTTCAGAAAATCAAATGCTTTATTTTAATTGCTGTTATGATTTGTTGACAGAGAAAGCAACAATGGTTAATACTGAAGAGTTTTTCTACAAAGATATAGTTTCTACATCTACTGATACTATTGAGACTACGTATGAAGACGAGGAGGGTAAAATTCAGAAATTAGAAGTTGCCGATTGTTTTCGTGTAAGAACATCTGGTGGTACTGCAATAGAAGTGGTTCTAACGTCTCCAAAATTACTTGAAATTTGGGGTGGTGGTGTCATTCCTACGGATTACATCGAAGATGCAATCTCAAAAATCCGAAAAGTTCTTCGTGAGAAAAAAGGATAATATAGTTAACTGGTGATAAGGAATCTTATCACCAGTTTTTTTTTATTTTATGAAATACCTATTCGTCTGGGCTATCATTTATCTATATCAAAAGCCTAGAAATTATTTTAATAAAGATACAAGTTACTGTAGATTTGATCCTACCTGTTCTGAATATGGAAAACAAGCCTATTTGAAATACGGTGTGATAAAAGGATCAATCAAAACATATAAGAGAATAAAAAGATGCAATGGCTCCGCAATTGGAGGGATTGACAGACCTTAATTAAATTAAATATATTATGGCTAAAATTTGTAAAAAATGTAATGCTTCAATCAATAGTAAATCAATGGAGTGCCCTTATTGCGGAAGCACTAGCTTTGAAGTAGAAAGTGTTGAGCCGGTAAAAGAGATACAGCCAAGTCAGCCAAGTCAGCCAAGTCAGCCAAGTCAACCAAGTCAAAACAATGATGGCGTTTACTCTGATAAATTAGAACAATTAATTTCTTTAGCCTTACTAGACGGTGAATTAACAGAAAAAGAAAAGCAGGTGCTTTTTAAAAAAGCGGAAGCTGAAGGAATTGATTTGGATGAATTCGAAATGGTATTAGATGCAAAATTAAAGCAACTCCAAATTTCAACTTCACAAACTACACCAAATTACGGTCATGACCATGCTAGTTTAACTCCGCCACCTCCGCCTCTAAATACCCCCACTCCGGTTATGCCAAGCCGAGAGGCATATAGTCAATTAGAATATCTAATTGACATGGGTCTTAAAGACGGATTAATTAATGATTACGAAAGACAAACTATCGTTGAAAAAGGACTTGCATTGGGAATCTCGAGAAATGAAATTGAAATGATTTTAACTAATAAAATTGATGAAAAATCGAAATTATTAGCTCAAACAGCGGCTCCTAAATCTGATAAATTTGGTGATATTAAAAAATGCCCTTCATGTGGTGCAATAGCACAATCATTTCAAACAAAATGTTCTGATTGTAGCCATGAATTTAGTAATATAGGTTCAAATGTTACAATAGGTAAACTATTTGATATGCTTAATGCATGTGAAAACGAGAGGAAAGATGAAGATATGTCAATAGGTAAGGCTTTTGGCAGTATGTTTGCTAATAGGTATGGAGTAGGTGGTGGTGATAGAATTTTAGAAAAAAAGAAATCTATCATCTCTGGTTTTCCAATACCGAACACGAAAGACGATATTCTAGAATTTTTATCACTTGCGATTCCTAATGCTAAAGAGAAGGGGACTATGTTTACAAAACAGCAACCGGAAAATAAATCTCACAATGATTTGGCACCAACATGGAAATCCAAATGTGAGCAAATAATAATGAAAGCCAAATTTTCAATGAAAGAGGATAAGAAAATATTAGAGGAAATTATGGCTTACGCAAATGAACTTGGAATCAAGTAATTTAATTTAATAGAAAAAAATCATGGGACTTTTTGGAAAAAAAGAAGAAGGTGGGTTAATGGATGTTATCCGCTGTGACGAACAAGAATATCTCGTATGGAAATGGCGTCCATCTGGAGCAGCTAATTCAACGAATAAAGAAAATGCCATAAGATATGGTAGTAGTCTGAGAGTTAAAGATGGTGAATTAGCGGTATTTGTATACCAACAAAAAGATGGTTCTTTACAAGATTTCATAGTTGGACCATACGATCAAACGATAAAAACTGCCAATTTCCCAGTTTTAACAGGTATTGTTGGAATGGCTTTTGGAGGTGCTTCACCTTTTCAAGCTGAAATTTATTTTATTAATCTTTCGGGGAATATTCAAATTAAATTTGGTGTTCCTTATTTTGATGTATACGATCCGAGATTCTTGGATTTTGGTGTTCCAATGGCTGCAAGAGGTACAATAACCTTTAATGTTACTGATTATAAAGGCTTTATTAAACTCAATCGGCTCATTAACTTTGAGTTAGAGGATTTTAACAAGCAAATAAAAGATGCAGTTTCTAAATATGTTAAAGGCGTTATTACCAATATCCCGTCAGATAACGGGATTCCGGTACTACAAATGGAGAAAAAATTACTGGAAATCAATGATTTAATTGCGGCATATTTAAAACCAAGATTAGAGAATGACTTTGGAGTTAACTTGAAGGGGTTTGATTTAGCAACAATTGAGGTTGATAAAGAAAGTCAGGGTTATGCTGAATTAAGAAAAGTTACGGCGGATCAGGCAGCAAAAACTACGGTTGCTCAAACTGACGTTAACATTAAAAATATGCAGGATATGCAAAGTATTAATTCTCAAAATATGGAAGAAACACTGCGTATTCAAAGGGAAGAAGCTCAACGGGCACAAAAACTTCAAACAGAAACTAACTTCATTGGAACACATGCGCTTAATCAACAGTCGGATGTACTAAAAACGGCGGCTCAGAATTTAGGAGAGATGGGGTCCATGAATACAGGTGGCGGCGGCGGCATGAATCCTGCCGGAATGATGACAGGCATGATGTTAGGCGGTGCGATGGGTAATCAAATGGCAGGAATGATGAATAATATGGGGCAAAACATGCAACAGCAACAAAATACACCACCACCACCACCATCTATTTCATATAATATTTCGGTAAATGGTCAGAATTCAGGTCCTTTCAACTGGCAACAATTACAACAATTAGTTCAAAACGGTCAATTAACCCCCAATACACATGTTTGGAAACAAGGCATGGCCGGTTGGGAAGTTGCAGGTAATGTTCCGGAACTAGGTAACTTATTTGCCTCTACACCTCCTCCGCCTCCACCTCCACCAATGTTATAATCCGTATATGTATGAATGATGATAGCTTTTTCTCGATCGATCGTTTAGTTGAATTTGGTATGGGTATGTCTATTGCTCAACAAATGGTTAATACTATGAATAATGCCATTTCAAACATGCAAGTTCCGGGATCTACACTTACAATACATGCACACTTGCAATTCTATTATGTGGTGATAGAAAATAAGCAATCTGGACCGTTTACGGAACAAGAATTAACTCGTTTAATAATTGAGAAGAAAATCACGAAGGAAACATATATTTGGAAACCAGGTATGTCAAATTGGGAATTAGCAGAAAATGTACCTGAGATCTTAAAACTAGTAGCACTAGCTCCACCTCCTATCATATAATTAAACTATTCATGAAGATTAATTTTATACCAATAGTTATTGCAACTTCTTTAGCAGCACTGATCTCTTATGGTTTTTACAGCTTACATTCTGGTGAAAATAAAGCGCTTATTGGATTGTCCAGTTTTTTCTTTGTTTTAACAATATTGCTAATGACCATTGCAGTTAGCTTCGATTCAACAAGAACCACAACTAATATTAGAGTTTTGTCCTCAGTATTTCTTTTGATTTCATTAACAAGTAATCTCATTTTTTCCTTAATTGATTTTTCAATTCCAGCCTACATAGTTACAAATGGTATTCTATTTTTTGTATTTATACTTCTTGTTTATTCAATCAACAAAGCAGATCAATAACCACCGTAGATGTAACCTTCAGGTTTCTACGAATTTCTATTTATTGGTTAGACGTTTCAATTATTCATGATGTAATTAGTTTGACTAAATCTGACCAAATCTTGATTTTAACGGTTTGTATATACGTTATAAGAAATGGGTAAAAATGACATTTCCCATTCAACCATTCTAATTTGAAATCAATAAAATCCTTGTTCTCAGTATTTATTTAAAATGTACAAATAGATTAATACCTGTAATTCTCTTGATGAAAAAAGCATTTATTTTTCTCAAAGAACCTTTTGATTTATTGAAATAATATACAACAAAACAGCGGATGTTTATACCGAATCCCTTACCGTATCACAGTGATGTGACCAGAAACCACCTTGTTGTCATTGGTAGTGAGCTTGTAGAAATATACGCCTGCTTCAAGGTCCTTTCCGTTAAGATCTTTTCCACTGAAGGGAGCACTTGTATTCGTCATTTCATACACGATATTACCCCAACGATTGAGAATAATCAGATCAAAACTCGTGCAATCAACAAATAAGTTGTCGAGGATTAATTGATCATTCACCAGGTCTTCATTTGGCGTAATTACGTTGGGAATATTTAGATTATCTATGGTTACCGAAGGTAGAATAGTAAACGGCAATGTCTCACTAAAATCACAGCCATTGGTGCCTTCCAATGTGATGCTTGCCACATAAGCTCCAGGGTTTATAAAGGCATGAGTAAAACTAGGAAAGGAGAAGTCGCCAACGCCCGGTATGTTCCAAGTCAATTGATTAAACGTATAATTGCCCAAGGTGAGCCCAACGTCGAACGTGCCTTGCTGACCACATGCAGTCTGCACTGAAGGAGTAATCGTTGGTACAGCAACGATCGTTACGTTGATCGTATCCGCATTCGTACATCCTTCGTCACTACTTACGGCTAAAATGACTTGGAATGTACCTGTGCTGTCATAACTATGAGAAGCGTTTGAGACAGCCGCATTTTGACCATCGCCAAAATTCAAACCGTAAACAACATTGGGAGTTGGCGGGGGATTGCTGATCCAGGTTAATTGACTAGAAAATTGCGCGCTTTCGCCGTCGCACAGCGGATTTGCGCTCAAGCTAACCGAAGGAATAGGGTGAAAGGTGATGTTAAACGTGTCGGCACTAAAGCAATTATTAGCAGTGAGCAACGCTACCCAATATGTTTCTACACTGTATGCTCCGGCACTTGCATTCACATTATTAAGGTTTCCTGAATTCCCTAGTATCCCCTGTTGATTATACCATGTAATCGACTGAACGGGGTCGGAAGGGTCTGTTTGGGTAGCGCTAGTGAAGTTGATTGTTGGTCCACACACTTCAATCGGGCCTTGATGTGATATTTGCGGTGCGCTGAACACGTGAATGGTATCAACGGAGATTGGAGAAATACAAGCACCTAAATTGGAATAAAGTTCAATGGGATAATATCCGGGTTGTAATCCTTCAATAGTTAGTGAATCATTAACTGCTATAGTATCATTATTGAAATTCCACTGGTAAGTGAGGGCACCATTTAAGGTAGTTTCGGCGAGAAGCGTATCTCCCAGGCAAAGCGGTGAATTGGTATTAATCAGCGGTGTGTTAGGCGTAGAAATGATGGTAATCGCCACGGTATCTGGAATCAATTCACAGGCCCCTGGATTGTATCCAGAAATGATGTAATTGCCTGATTGTGCAGGCACTACGCCATATAAGGTTAAAGAGGCACCATTCGTAGTGATTCCTAAAGGACCTGTCCATGTATAAGTAGCTCCCGGAAGTGAATCCGTCGCGAGCATTAAGGTGTCCCCGCTGCACAATAAATCGTTTGCAGCATCAATTTCATATTTATACGCTGCAAAGTCTGAGAAATACCCATAACGACATCCTGAATTTGCTCCACCATGAATTACCCCGAGGTGAAATTTGGCACTTGGATTTTCTAAGCGACTTGCGGCTTGAACGCCAATAAATCCACTACCGTCCAATTGCGCATACATCCAATTGTTATTGGTTCCCGGTACGGGTTGAAAAATGCCAGGACCAACATTCGCTGGTGAACCATTTAAGGTAAATGAATTTTCTCCGCCCGCAGGCACTAGAATATTCATCGCAAAAAACTCATTCGTAGAACGAACAAAAGCCACCGTATTTGAACCCGTACAAACTACCGGAGGAACAATCGCGCCACCTACCTCGCAACCAAATCCTGTGGTATGTAACACATATATAGGCTTATCTGCTTGAATGTAGGCCGTTGGGTTAGATTGGGTATGCACATATAGGTTCGTGGTATTCAATGTTCCTACATTTACCCCATCTATGGTAAGTTGCGTGTTATTCTGAGTGGCTACCACATACACCTTATCTGGTCCATTCAAATATCCTTTGAGCGTTACATATTCTTTTCCAGTCACAGGAACGGGAATGGTTTGATCCCCCATTAAATCGGCACAGCCACCATAAGGTGCACCCGACATCGAATCATCTTTAATCGTAATGGCTATGGGTTTATTTGCAATTACGGTAGAGCCCGATAGGTGTAAGTTTCCTGCGATATTCGATGCCTCCGCACTATAGGTTTCGCCCATGTTTAAAACGATGGTAAATGGCACACCAGCGGGATGTCCTACAATATCATTGGATGGAACGATGGTTATGGAAGTATTGCTTTGTGTGGCTACAATATCAAAGCCTGACCGTGCATAGTTTGCATTGTTTAAAAAGGTTTGAGCGCTGATGATGAAATTCGTGCCAAGCGCATTTTTCCCTTTCAACGCAAAAATATCTGGGTTACAATTGCATGAAGTAACTACTTCATAATACGCCATAATGGGCGCTGTTGCTTTGATTTTAAACCCATAATTCAATACCGAATTTGCGGGTTTATTTTCAATAATATCAATCCACGGAGTTAGGTCTAAGGTTTGTGCAGCATTCGCCCCTAAATTGATGACTTGAGGGGGGAATCCCGGATTCGCAGGTTGTGAAATGGTAATCGTCGCGGGAGTTGCAAGCGTGGCGAATCGGAAAACAATCGGGCGATCCCCGTGGCTTTGAGCTACTTCAGGAGCAACAAACCAAAACAAGGTATCCAATTGCGCGCTCGCCTGAAATCCCAGGAGCAGTGTAAATAGTAGTAGGTAGAATGATTTCATTGCATAAATTTAATCAAAAATCAACTCATCTAAAAAGATCCATGTTGGGTTGCCATCGCCTAAATGCCAATTCGGACAAACTCCTTGATTGCGAATGGTATATCGAATGTATTTTACGTTTTCAATAACTACGGATTTAACCACGCTTCCTAGTCCTTTTTCTTCCGTTTCTTTCGTGGCCGTTCGTATAACGAATTCCGCTGCAGGTCGGTAAGTTATCCCGTCATTAGAAGTTTCTATAACAACCTGACTTGGTTCAAAAATCCAAGAATTAAGGTCTTTTAGCCAAGACGCACCGAGTGAATTTATCGTTCGGGCATCTTTAAACGATACGATAGCAACCACATCCTTTCCTTGAAATCCTTGCCAATCCCCAGTTCTAAAGTCATTACTGCCTCGGATTTTATCAATTAAGGTATTTGGCCCTGCTGCTGCGTAAGATGGGGCATAGGTAGTTTGAAGTTCGAGTTGAGTTGTAGCATCTGTTTTGGTGAACGTTGAACTAAGGGTTGCTGAATAACTCAGTTCCTTTCCGTTTTTATTGAATCCACGCACATGCACTTTGGCCGATTTCTTCAGCGTAAAGGGAAGGGTATATGCTTGCCATTTACCCATGAGTTGATTCTCTTCGATCGCGTATTCGATGCCTTGATTTTGACCAGGTATTGTTACCATTCCCATTTCAATTGAAATAGAGTCGTTGAATATTCTATTTGCCGTATTTATAAATGGAACCGGGATAAATTGACCAGGAATGTTCATCGGTATATCAATAAATTTCAAGTAAGAATTGGGTTCATCTTGCATTTCAAATTCAAGTTCTCCGCCTTGCATAAGCTGCGCTTGGTCGATGTAAGAAATTTCAGTCCCATTAAAGCGCACTACATTGATGTATTTTCCTGTTCCTCCGCTTCGTTTAATAGCAATCGATTTACCGTTTTCTAACCTAATGCTTGCCTTGTCAAATAGTGGATGCCCAATTTCATAGCGCGTACTTCCCGGCGCTATTGGATAAAACCCTAACGCAGAAAGTACATACCACGCACTCATCTGACCACAATCTTCATTTCCGGCTAAGCCATCCGGCGCGTTGTGATACATTGATCGTTGAATAGAATCCACATAAAAGGAAGTTTTCCATGGGCTTGAAGAATAATTGTATAAATAAGCCATGTGATGCGATGGTTCATTGCCATGGGCGTACTGACCAATTAATCCAGTGATGTCCGCCTGTTCGCGTCCTGATAAACTGCTGGATGTCGAGAATAAGTTATCTAACCATTTGGAAAGTTCGTTCTTTCCACCCAAAAGATGGGTGAGAATATGCGGCTGATGCGGCGCATACAGCGAATATTGCCAGCTGTTTGCTTCCGTGTAGTTGAAATTTACTTCAGTTGGATCAAAGGGGGATACCCATTGCGCACCACGTCTTGAACGCATAAACTTTGTTTTCGGATCATAATGATTGATGAAATTTAATCCGAGTTGATCGTGTGTTGCAGCAAGTTCTTGTTTATTCATTGCACGTGCCATTTGAGCAATGCACCAATGGTCGTAGGCATATTCGAGCGATTTAGATACGGATTCAGATTCCCAATCCGATGATATTAGTCCATAATCTCGAAATAAGGTCTTTCCAAATTCGTTCAGATTTGACGTGTAAACCATGGCATTTAAGGCATCTTCCGCTGAATAATCTCTAATACCTTTAACATAGGCATCTGAAATCACCGAGGCACTGTGGAATCCAATCATACACTCTGTTTCGTTCGCAGCTAATTCCCAAACTGGAAGGTCTTTTCCTTCGTTAAATTGTCGTAAAAAAGTTTTTATAAAGGCATTCGTTCGTTTCTGATCAATGATCGTAAACAAGGGGTGCGTAGCGCGATAGGTATCCCACAAAGAAAATACCGTATATTGAGGCACTTTCTGATCAATCGTGTGAATTTGAAAGTCTCGTCCGCGGTATCTTCCATCCACATCGGAAAAGATATTGGGCGCCATCATGGTGTGGTAAAGCGCCGTGTAGAATATGGTTTTTTGAGTAAGATTATTCGATTCCACTTGAATTTTAGATAACTCGATTTGCCAAGAATTTTTAGCATTAGTCATTAGTTTCTCAAACCCTAATCCATCCGTTTCATGCAAGAGATTTTTTCTCGCACCTTCTTCGTCCACCGCCGAGATGCCAACACGTAATTCAATTTGCGTTACCTTTTTGTCAAAGTGAAGAACTAGTCGATGTTGTCCCTCTGCTGTAATTTCTTCTGCCTTGGTAAAAGGAATAGAGGTATTGAGTGCAAAATAAAAGTACTGGAGTTTGGCCCAGCCTTCAGATTTACGATACCCACTAATCTCTTGGTTACCATTAACGGTAAAGCCTGCATCAAGTACCTTGTCGCGATAATCTAAATCCAATACGATGTAGCGCTTACCTTTGTCCTTAAAGGTGTATTTATGAATGCCTGTACGTTGAGTTGCTGTTAAGCTCACATCTATATTCCCATCAATTAAGTGTACCTCGTACTGCCCAGGGGTAGCCCTTTCATTTTTATGATTGAATCTTGATCCATAGCTTGCTTTGGATAGATAGGATGGAAGATAGGAAGGAACCGTCGGATAGTTGCCACAAACCGGAGTTATCAATAAATCCGCATAGTCAGGAACGCCAGTTCCACTTAAATGGGTATGACTAAACCCATGAATAACGGAGTCTGAATAGTGATAGCCACCGCAACCATCCCAACCTTCCATGCGCGTATCTGGACTCAATTGAACCATCCCAAACGGAACCGTTGCACCCGGAAAGGTGTGCCCATGTCCGCCAGTTCCAATAAAGGGATTGACATAGCTGAGTAAGTTCGGGTCAACATTTCGAAGGGGATTAATTAAGGAATGTGCACGATCACTCGCTTTCTTTAACTCATTAACTTGTGCGCCAAGTAGAATCGGAATGAAAATTAGAAAACCTAATAGCTTGTTTTTCATAGGGTAAGGTCTGAATACTTATTTTTTTTCTTTAAGAAATAATCAATTACAATGTTTCCTTTATAACGACCCAGCGTCGCATTTTTTTTGTTTGTACGTTGCGAGATTAATCGAGGTAAAGACGTGTAGAATGCTAGATGTGCTTTTAACACTTGGTACAGCAATGAAGGCTTTCCTTTGAGTAAAAACTGAACTGCGGCGAGCCCATCCCAAAGCATTCGAATAAAAATTTTACCCGGCCAAAAGCCTGTTTCATTCTTTGCCAACATGTACAGGTTGTTTCGAAAATTTAAGTAAACTTTGGTCTTCGATTCATAGGAAAGGGTTCCTCCACCTAAGTGGTAAACCGTACTGCTAGGTTCAATCCATATTTGGTGTCCTTGATGTTGTATGCGCCAACATAAATCGATTTCTTCCATGTGTGCGAAAAACCTACCGTCAAATCCATTTACTTCATGAAATAGGGCTGACTTAACAAGTAAACAAGCACCACTCGCCCAAAATACAGGTATGGCATCATTGTATTGTCCGTGGTCAGTTTCGCATTCATCGAAAATTCGTCCGCGACAAAAAGGAAAGCCTCTTTTATCGATAAAACCGCCGCTGGCACCGGCATGTTCAAATCGTGTCTTGTTTACGTGGCTTAATATCTTGGGTTGAACTGCTGCAATGGTTGGCGCAGCGATTCGGGAGAGGAGCGGGGAGAGGTATCCCGGAGAAACTTCTACGTCCGAATTTAATATGAGGTAATGTTCGTATTTCCCTTTAATTCTTTCTAATCCATCATTGTACCCTTGAGCGAATCCTACATTTTCCTTTAATTGTATGAGCTGAACAGTAGGGAATTTAAGGCTAATGTAATTAATCGAATCATCTAAGGATCCATTGTCAATCACCAGTACATCGTGACTGTCACTGCATTCAACTACTGAGGGCAAATAGGTCTCAAGGTGCTTCTTTCCGTTATAATTGAGAATTACAATTGCAAGCGTTTTCATCACTAATATTGTCGGAAAAGGTCGTTACTGTTTTGTCCCCAATGACGCTCGTTAAACAGATTGGGGTCGTCAACTGTTCCGTTTATCGTGTTGCGTTTTGACAGAATTTGCGACCATCCCGCATTCTTTACTTCGCCAACTAAATCACTGTGTAATAAGCGATAAGCGTTGTTGGTAAGATCAGGGTTGTAAAAGATAAACCGTCGATTGCTGAATTTACCGATTTTGTTATAAAACCAAATTTCATAGGGGTATTCGGACGGAGAATCTTCTCGAGCATTTACAGAACTTGGTGCGCCGTATTGTAAGTACACACGACCACGGTCGGTTTCGTATCCTGGTTGAAAATTAGTTTTGTAAAGCCCTTGAACGTATTGAACTTGTTGTTTATACTTAAGCCAAGCATAGCTTGCATCGCCGGGAGAAGTTGAATTCCAAAACGCTTGAAAGTATTTACGAATGGTTCCAAAGTCCTTTGATTTCAATAAATTTCTAATGTTCTTGTTTTCCGAGGCTTTCACAATTGGAAGGAGGCTACCTAAGTAAAAATGTAAACTATCATCGGGTATTGATTGTTGGAAATTGGGGTCAAGAATGGTGTTTGCGTAATTAATGGTATCATCCAAGTTGATGTTTCCGCGTTCAAAAAAATACTCAGAGGAATACAAAATACTATCTTTTTCATTGGTAAGGGAAACGGAATAGGCGTAGGCGCCGCTGGCAAGGGTTGAAATATCAATTCGTTTAATCATAGGGACAACTTGGTCGCGTTCCGTGAGTTCGGTCGACTTGTGATAGGAGAAAAGTTCGCGTTGATTTTCGGTGTCAATTAAAGACTCTTCAATGAAATATCTTGATTGAACTTTATCTACATTATACAACTCAAAATATAATGGCAAGGTATTTAACATGGTGCCATAATAGGCATTTAGTTTTGGGATAATTAGAAATCCATTTTTTTGAAACACACCGGTGCTTGTATCGGCTATCGCATAATCTATGGCCTCTACTTGAGATATTGTCGGGGCTTTTGCAAGGTCTGTCACCTCCAGTAATTGACTTCCTCTAATTTCAGAATTTTTCACATTCCAATCGGATAAGGTTAAGTTGATTTGATATAAACCTTTTGCTAGCGGAATCCGTCGCAGTTCAAAAAAATCTTCAACTGTACTGTCTTTGAAAATAGGAGAATTTAATAAGTATTCATCTGTGAAAAACACCTTGTTTAAACTATCCTTAATTTCGATTTTTAAGTACGTGGTTGCTTGTAAACCATTATCCTTAGCAATGAATTTGGCGTGTTTTGCATCGAATTGGAAATGCAATTCTAGGTAATTGCCAATGGATGGTTCATAAAACTGAACGGTATTGAAATACACCTTGAATTTCGACCGTTGAGACCAACCATTGTTAAATAGGGTAAGGCTTATGAACAGAAATAGATAAAACGCTTTCATCTTCTAAATTTAAGCAATTTTAATCATCCAGCTGCATTCGTAGCTTTTGACTCAATTGCCGATTGTAAGTCTCCATTAAATACTTTAAATAATTGTCGGTGGACTTTGAAATACAGCGGGTATAATTCTTCAGTCGATGTTCAATGTGCTCTTGCAACAATTCCAAGCATCGAAACCCTTCAGTGAGCGTGGTGGCTTTCTTAACTATTGCTTCGAAGTGGTTATTCATTGAATTCTCAATGGCGAGCTTTCCTTTAATTCCAGCATCCAGGCATTCGTAATAATTCTCTTTTATATTGAAGGATGAGAGGATTTCTACGTCAAAATACTTTTCCATCCCCTTTGAGAATTCGTATTCAATCTCAAATTCTAAATCTTCAAGTTCTGAAATTCGAGATTCCAAAAAGCGGTCCGGAAATCGAAAGGCATCTTGCCAGTTAATGTGATCTTGCCAATATCCAAATCTTCTAACATTATTCCCCAAGTCGATTACTTGAAAGTTGGTTTTTCCTGGAATACTTCGAGATCCCCTTCCAATCATTTGATGATACAAGGTCAGTGATCGCGTCGCTCGATTCAGAATGATGGTCTGCACGGAAGGTTCATCAAAACCAGTGGTTAAAATTCCAACCGATGTTAGAATCGCATCTGGTGTTTCTTTAAACCACTTAAGGGTGTCTTTACGGTCTTTATCACTAAAAGTAGAATCGAGGTGTTTTACCTTATACTTGTGTTTTTTGAATAACTCAAATACATGAATTGAGGTTTCTATACCTGCATTGAATATTAAGGTTTTAGTTCCATGTGCAACTTCTTCGTAGGCAAAAAGAAGCTTTTCTTGCATGAAAAAATTACTGTAAACTACATCTGAACTTGAGATGGTAAAATCACCGTTATTCCCGATTTTCAAGCCATGAAGGTTTACATCATAGTTATAAGTATCTGCATCGGCTAAATATCCCATTTTAATTAATCCCGCAATGCTTTCGCCGGTGATCAATTTATGGTAATGGTCTTTTAAGGGTAAGGTTTTATTGCTGCTTAGTGGCGTGGCGGTTACACCAAGGATGCTGCTATTTCCATAGTACTGAAAGATCTTCCTGAAAGAATTGTAATGTGCTTCATCAACTATCACCAATCCTACATTTTCAATAAAATCTTGGTTGTCTTGTAAGCGATTATTCAGGGTCTCAACCATGGCAATATAACAATCACAGTCTAGCTGATCTTCAATCGTTTTGACCTCTGAATTAATGATCTTGTTCTTAACACCAATGGCCAATAATTGGTGAGAGGTTTGAACAGAAAGCTCTATACGGTGCGTTAGAATTAATACACGCTTGCCCCATTCTTGTAGATATTGTTTAGCAATAGCCGAAAAAATCACTGTTTTACCTCCGCCTGTAGGCAGCTGATAGAGCAAATTAAACGGATGTTCATTGGTTCTGAACTCGTCAAGTACCTGTTTAACAGTTTGTTCTTGAAAAGGGTATAGTCGCTTGGCCTCGTAAAGGTCGGTATCAATCATGCAGGGGGTAAAAGCGCAAATTTACGTTCCTTTTTAGGAATTCCCATCACTTATTTATAATCTATTCCATTTTGCTACTAAAATTCCACACGCAACAGCGGCATTCAATGATTCGGCACCACCTATGCGTGGGATTGAAATGCGATGGCTAAGGTAGGGTAGAACCTCTTCAGATATTCCTTTTCCTTCATTTCCAATGACTAAAACACCTTCAGGTTCCATGGCTATTTCTTGAATGGATGAACCATCCATAACAGCTCCATAAATTGGGATGTTAAGGTCTTTGAGCACTTCCTTAAGGTTGACGTAAGAAACAGATACCCTGAAAATACTGCCCATTGTTGCTTGAATCGTTTTTGGATTATAACAATCAGCCGTTTGTTCCGAAGCAATAATGCTTGTAATACCGAACCAATCCGCAATTCGAATGATTGTTCCAAGGTTACCGGGGTCTTGGATGTTATCTAAACAGATTGCACGATGTTTAATTATCGGGCTTACTTGATTAGGCATACGAAGTACTGCTAGAATTTCCGTGGAATTTTTTAGCGTGGAGATGCGTTGCATTTCATTGGGAGAACAGTGTTTGACCGAACAAGTTGTATTCAATGAGGGCGCTTCTGAAACATTGGTACAAGTCACAATTAATACGAGTTCGAGACGCTCCTGTTGGAGCGCTTCCTTAACTAATTTATCTCCTTCGATGATAAAACACCTGGTTTCCTTGCGGCCAGATTTGTCGTGCATCGAACGAATCCATTTAATATCTGCAGAAGTAAGCTTTTCCATTGCTCGAATTTCTTAATTTTGTTTTGTATAATGATGAAAAAAATCGCCGTTTCGTTTTTCTGTTTAGCTGTCCTTTTCAGTTGTCAGATTGCAAAAAATGTTCCTAAAGGATTTGTTTTGTTGCACGAAAACGAGGTGAAATTACAAAAAAGAGGGGGAACACTCACGACTTCAGAATTGGAGGCTGTAATTCGACAACAGCCAAATCAAAAATTACTAGGGATGCCCTTTCGCCTAGCTATTTTTAATGCCGTTGATTCAGCAAAGGTTGCAGAAAAAAGACACCGTAAGAACGACAAGTTACTCGCAGATAATGCGAATAACATCGCAAAAATGAATCGCATCAATACGCATCGAATTGCTAAAGCACGAAAAAAAGGGAAGGATTATTACACGGAGAAAATTATTCCACTAAAAGACGTGGAGCATCCACGAAAGTTTTTGAGAGAGTGGATGAAATTTAAATACGGCGAAAAGCCGGTGGTTTTTGATACAAACCTGTATGTGAAATCGATTGATCAATTAGGGATTTTGTTGCGAAAGAAGGGCTATTATGAAGGCGTAGTTGAGGCCGAAGTTATCAGGGATTATAAAAAACGCACGGCTAAAGTAATCTATAAGATATCAGCAGGTAAGCCCTACATCATTGATTCATTATACTTTAAAGGTCCGAATAAAGTGGTGAACATATATAAGTCTTACGTGAAAAGGCAGGTAAAATCTACGGGCGAACATCCTATATTAAATAAGCCGCTCGATGAGGATATATTAACCTCGCACAGCGAGTTGGTTGCCCGTGAGATGAGAGATATGGCCTTGTTTGGTTTTAATAATTCTAACATTCGGTATTTAGCGGATACAAATGCGCGTAACAAGACTGTTGTATTAGGAATTGAGTTTTTACCAAGAAGAATCCCGCATCCAAGTATAGCGGATAGTTTTATTGTATCGGCATTTACAGATTATCATGTCAATAAAGTAATTTATCATTTAAGCGATACCAATCGTATTCATACTTCCTTTAAGGAGTATTTGGCAAGTAAGCAGGTGTTTTCTTCGAAAGATAAACTAGAATCATCGTTTTTAGCCACTACCGAGCTCCTAGAATACAGGAAATTAAAATGTGATAAAAATGCCATGAAGCGTTTTAACTTAACCAAGAATGACCTAAATCCATTTCGGATGGTAGATGTTTATTACAACGGGGATAAGCCAGGGGTGAAACCTCATTTATTAGAACTTCAAAACTATTTGGAAGCAACAAATTATTTTAAAGATAAATACCTGGAGCGTAGTTACCAGTTCCTAAATCAATTGAATCTATTCACTACAATTAAACCGGTTTTTTACGAAATACCTGGAAAAAACCTTGTTGATGTACATTACTACTTAGTCCAAGGAAAAAAGCAGTCCTATTCGTTTGAACCAAGATTCACCTCTTCGTTTGGGTTATTAGGTGTTAATGCATCCATGAATTACGTCAATAAGAATGTTTTTAGAGGAGGTGAGAAGTTTACCCTGACGCTCGGAGGTGGTTTTGAATCACAGCCTATCGTATTCGATGACGGGTCAACAAAAGGGAGAACATTCAACACCCTGGAATTTGGACCCAATGTAAAAATTGAAATTCCGGGCTTGTTTCCCGCGCCTGTTTGGTCCTTATCCAAACGACAAAAACCGGTAACCATCATTGGATCTGGATTGAATTTTGAAAGGCGAGATATTTTTACTCGCCGTGTATTTCAAATGAATTATACCTGGCGATGGAAAGTAGATAAAACTCAAGTCTTCACCATTGGGTTACCTTTCGCTTCCACAATCAAATTTGTGCAGTTTGATAATTCTGATGCCTTTCAAGCACAAATTAATGACATGAGTGATTTGTTCCTCAGAAATTCATACAGTAATCAATTAATTTGGGAGGATTTTAAGTTTCAATTTGAGTTTTCAAATATTGCCAAAGATTTTGTTGCAGATGAAGGTCACTCTTCCCGTAGGACTTCCATTGATATTAATTTTACCAGCTCCGTTTCACTTGCCGGAAACACGCTTTCCTACCTCACAAGAAATGATGATACCCTATCGGGAGGACAACACACATTCTATGGGAATGTATTTGCCGAGTTTCTGCGAAATGATAATTTGTTAATCCTGACAAAACGCTTCAATTCCAAGCTTCAATTGGCTGGTAAATTAATGGCAGGGTTCGGTTTGCCATATGGAAACTCCACCACCTCTATGCCCTATGATTACAGTTTCTTTGCAGGAGGAGCCAATGATAATCGAGGGTGGAAAGCAAGGTTGCTAGGACCAGGAAGGTATAAAAGTTATTTGGATTCAACCGGAACGGCAACTCAGATAGGGGATATCCGCATCGGAGGTTCAGTTGAGTTTCGATTCTCTATGAGTCAAATGTTGAAATCAGTTCTTTTTGCTGATTTTGGAAATATTTGGACAACTAGAGCTGACAACAATCGTGTGGGAGCAACCTTTTCAACGGATTTTTACAAACAGTTAGCACTTTCCATTGGAACAGGCTTACGCATTGATTTGGGATTCTTCCTTGTGCGCTTTGATCTAGGCTTCCCTATGTGTAACCCTGCGTTGCCAGATAAGGCCCGATGGGTATTTCAAAGTCGAAATTCATACTATCTCGAAGGCGCTGAGTATTATGGCATTACTGGTACCTTAGAGGAACAATTAATCGGTGGTAAAGAAAAATTACCAAGACCCTTCATGCCCTCTTTGAATTTTGGTATTGGCTTGCCATTCTAACACATGTAATATGAAATATTCTTGGTTTATTTTGATGTTTCTTGTCAGCTCCGCCTGCATGAAAGGTAAGAAGGTTGATTTGATTATTCATAATGCGAAAATTCATTGCATGGACGATCAAAATACCGTTGAAGATGCGATGGCAGTAAAGGATGGTAAAATCGTTGAGGTTGGGCCTGAACGTCAAATTTTGAATAAATATAGAGCAGACGAGATTCAAGATGCAAAGCAAAGGGATGTTTTTCCGGGGTTTACTGACGCACATACCCATTTGTTTTCATTGGCTAAACAAAACTTGGGCGTTGACTTAACCGACTGTAAGTCCATGGAAGAGGTAGTTAATCGAATAAAAACCTACTTAAAAGAAAAGAAAAGAGCATTTGTCATTGGAAGAGGGTGGGACCAAACACGTTGGAAAGACGACCGTATGCCAACCAAGGAAATGATTTCAAAGGCCTTTCCTTCAATTCCTGTTGCGCTATATCGGATAGATGGTCATGCATTGTTGGTCAATGAAGCCTTGCTGATTACCATAGATCATCCGAAGTACATAAGATTAAACGACCCCTTTGTATCCGGATTATTCATTGATAACGACATGTCGATTCCAGAAGCTGCGTTAAATGATTTTTCTGAAAAGGAATATGTGGATGAGTTGTTGAGAATTCAAGAGAAACTCTATGCATATGGGGTTACCGGAGTTCACGAAGCTGGGGTGTTAAACTGGCAAATAAAGTTGCTTAAACGTTTAGTGCAACAAGATCGGCTATCTCTTAATATATATGCCATGCTTAGTGCAAATGAAGAAAATTATCAATTCGCTAAACGAAATGGAATAATTTCATTTAAGAATTTAAGCGTTCGAAGTTTTAAACTTTATATGGATGGAGCCCTAGGTTCAAGAGGAGCCTTACTAAAATCTCCTTATATCGATCAACATGGACACACTGGGCTTCAGTTAATAAGTAATGACGGATTATCCCTATGGATTGATCGTTGTCTAGCACTGGACTATCAATTAAATACCCACGCCATTGGGGATAGGGGAAATCAACTCGTGTTGAATGCCTATAAACGAGCTTTTGAGCAAAATCCGGATCATAGGTGGCGAATTGAACATGCGCAAGTAGTTGACCCATCGGATTTACATTTCTTTGGTGATTATGCCGTATTTCCATCCGTTCAGCCGACCCATGCAACGTCGGATCAAGATTGGGCTGAAAACCGGCTTGGAAAGAATCGAATGAAAGGGGCTTATGCATATCGTTCTTTGTATAACCAATTTGGTATGTTAGCCTTGGGAACAGATTTTCCAGTGGAAGAAATTAATCCATTTCTAACCTTGAGGGCCGCGGTACTAAGAATGGATAAACATGATTACCCTAAAAATGGGTTTGTAAGGGAAGAAGCGTTGGATTTGAATACAGCCTTAAAAGGAATGACGATTTGGCCTCAATTTGCTTCGTTCAGTGAAACGGAACGTGGCATGTTAATTCAAGGTATGGAAGCCACGTTTTTCGTTTGTGCAAAATCGTTTAATGAAACATCTATTCCTGTAAAGAATGGTTCAATAGTAACCTATGTCCGAGGAAGAAAGGTTTATGAAGCGGCCGTCTATTAGAAAGAAGGACAGCTTATTTTTCTAAAGTTTTTAGGTTTTTTCTTACACGCGAAGTTAAAACCAAGAGACACTTCATGAGAACCTCCAGAAACCCCGTTGCCTAGTTTAGAAACGGTGATATCGTATGAATAACCTACTTTAAATTTAGGTGTTGAAATTCCTAAGCATAAAATAAATGCATCGCGATTTCTATACCAAACACCTGCGGTGAAATTTTCATATTTAATATAGGTTCCGACGTTCAACTCTTGGAATCCATTTTGATATTGATAAATAACGTTCGGCATGATCGAAGTTGAGTTAGAAAACTTATTTCTACCCAGTTTAATATTTGCACCGGCATGACCAGTAAATCTCATCGGGAGCTTGCTTGAACCTAGAATCATTGATTCGTCCGGTGTATTTAAGTGATGAATTGCCCCTCCGAAATAAAATATATCAGTATACCCTACGAATCCAGCAGAAGCATCAAAGTAACCTCTTTTTCCATTACCTCGTGGAACATCACCCGTTTGATAAATAAATCCTCTTCGTGGATCAATCATATCTCCAAAGGTCAATTTACTCCAATCCAAATATTTTTGATAATAAGCCGCTCGAGCACCAAACATCATAGAAAATTTGCGGTTTACTCGCAAATTATATGAATAAATTGCACCAACCATGGTTGTTGAAATTGTACCACGTCCTTGTTGATCATGCGTTGCAATAAACCCAAGTCCTCCAGAGATATTCTTTACATAGCTATCATAGGCTAAGCTGTAAGTAATATAATTCCCTGTAAGTTGAGGCCATTCATTTCTGTAGTTCATCGCTACCCTCGGACATCCAGTAGAACCAGCAAGTGCAGGATTTAAATAAATTGGATTAGCATAGAACTGAGTAAAGGTTGGATCTTGCGCTAAAACATCAACGGATACAACAGAAAGCAAGGCCAAAAAGATGATTTTTTTCATGTTCATAGTTACAAATATAAATAACGTCTTGTTTTTCGACTAATATTAGTGTTAATTCTTAAGGTTAATTGATGCACATATTGGGGTTGAATACTCGTCAAAGGCTTTGTTTTCAAGCTTTGTGCGATGATTGAAAAGTTTTTAGATTGGTATCCCAACAATGCTCCATAAGAAGCATTTGACCCATAATTTGCACCAATGACCACACCATTAAGTTGTAAGGTGCCGCCAATTTGCGTTAAATCCGATGTTAATCCGAGGGTATGGCTTAACATCGGTGAAAACATTACAGTTCCTTTTCTTGCGGAAAAATCAGTCCCAATATATAGGGTAGAGGTTTGAGCAGCGCGGTCTATGGTGTCGAAATTATTGGTATGTACGTTGTCTTGATGTTTCAAGATGTTTTGAGTGGAAATCCCTAAATATACAGGACCAGCATTTACATTAACTCCAGCATTTAAATCACGGTAATATAACTGATTACCAATAGCATTCGATGAGTTGTAATTAAATTGCTGTACTTGATTCGAAGAGAATTCAAATAAGGAGTGATTTGTAATTTTACTGCTGTTAATAGATTTTTGTCCAACCAAATAGGATACCGATGGTTCGATAGAAATGTATTTTCCGAAGGCAAGTTTAGGGGAGAATATTAATCGTACATTCCAATCCGATATAGCTCCTTTACCAAAATCCACATAATTTGCAACCAACCCAAAACCACTCTTTAAATTTCTTGAATACCCATCTACCGAAATTTGTTGCGTAAGTTTCTGATTGGCATCGCCTAACCAGCGAGCCATCGTTGTACTCTGAATTCTCGTTTGTGAACGGTTTCCTGCAAACGCATCAGCGATGTCTAAATGGCTTTTTTCTTGCACGAAGAAGACACGGTCTTTTTGAGTTGCGCTTAGCACATCTTTTCTTAGGTATTTACTAAGTGTAGATGATCGACTGAGTTTGAATGAAGGTAAATGTAACGCTTTCTTGTGCTGTTCATTGACATCTACCGCTTGTGCAGACAGTATGGATTCAGATTGAAGTTCTTGATTTAAAATACTTGGTTTTCCTATCAGCAACGTTATAAGTTCAGGTTGGCTTGATTTCAAAACGGATGTTTGTTGCAATCCTTCAGAAATTTCTGTGGTGGAGAACGTATTGTTATTAATAAGATTGTTTGAATAAATTGAATTCATGTGATTCAATGCTCCATCCAATGCTGATATATTTTCTGTCATGTAAGTAGCAGGATACGCTGTTGAAGTATTTTGGTTACTTCCGTACTGCAAACCTTTCCCCTTCTTAGTGGATTCGAAGATGGATTGTTTTGATTGTGAATTCTGATTCGTTTTCTGTGGGCTGATAGAAGTTCCATGCTCCATAGAAATAAACAATCCGAATAGGATTAATGTCAAGCTTGAAGCAAAAATCCAGAGGCCAATTGGACGTTTTTTACGTTCTTTTTCAACTTCCTTAACCCCAAAGTCCATAGATTCTACAAGAACTGGGTCAATTTCTGGGAAATTAACTTTAGATTTCTCCCAAGCATCTAAATCAATATCATAGGAAGGATTCAATAATAGAAATAAACTTAATTCCTGTTCTTGCTCAATTGAGAGATTTCCTTCGATGCGATCGAAAAGCCATTGGTCAATATTTTCGTGCGTTGGAGAATTCAAGCGAAATAGTGAACGGTTTTTAACTGATTTTTTACCTTGACCCTGGCGCGAAATAAATACACCTTAACCTGCGAGGGACTCAGATTTAGCATTACTCCAATTTCGTCATAAGAGTAACCTTCCAAGTCACGCATTAATAAAATGCTTTTTTGCAAAGGAGGTAACATACCAACCGTTCGTTCAATGATTTCGTTACTTTCAAATTCATGGGTGTCCATGTGCGGTGTCCCTTGAAGTTGAATCGATTGCATATAGTCTATACGTGCCCTTCGTTTAATGAAGTTTAGCATCGCATGGTGCGTACAGGTAAACAACCAACTTTTTACTTTTTCTTGATCGATCCGATCGACGTTTAACCAAAGTTTTTCAAAAACATCCTGTACGATGTCTCTAGCATCCTCCGCGGATCCAAGAAAATTCAATGCAAACCGGTAAAGACTTACCTGGTGCGCATGAACCACATTCGTATATTCACTTTTCTTCAAACGTTCGGTTTCAGTTAAAACAATTCGCTAACGCTAAAAGTTACACGTTGGGTAACTTAGCTAAAACAAATATAAAGGAATATGAGTATGCCTTGGCTTCTGTCGAATATCACTCAGTTCTCAATGAATATTTTACCGAGTTCAGCGAGTATTAAAACCCGAAATTATCAAAGCCATTTTGCGTTAACAGTAAATAATGTTCTTTGTCAAACATGAAGAGCTGTGAAGGCTTGTGAGGTACGCCGCTTTGTTTTTCTTCAAGCGACATAACGATGTTTAATTTTTGGATTTTCCGTCTGAAATTACGCTTATCTAAGGGCTTGTCTAAAATAGACTCGTAGAGCTTGTGTAGCTGACTTAACGTGAATTTTTCAGGCAGTAAATTAAAACCAATTGGACGTATTTTAATCATTTGTTTAAGCCTTGATTTGGCAGTCTGCAAAATATCGAAATGGTCAAAAGCAAGTTCCCTGATTTCATTTACAGGTATCCATTCGGCGGATTTAGCAAACGAAGAAGCTTGAGGTTGATAATCTTCCATTTTAACCAATGAAAAATAGGCAACGGTTATAACTCGGGCTTCCGGCTGTGCACGTATCGATTGAAGCCACGAACGGTCAGATTCTTTTGAAATACGGTTGGGGTCACCAAAAGCGCCAATTTGTTCTAGATAAATGTGTTGTAGGCCCGTCAATTCCGCTAATACCCGATTTGCCGCTTGATCCAGATGCTCATCGTCATAAATTAAGTTTCCTGGCAAGGCCCATTGAACTCCATCTTTACTTTCGCGGTTAATTACTAAGACATTTAATTTATCGAAGTCAAAACCAAAAATCACGCAATCCACCGAAACATTCGGATTGAGTTCAAGTGCTGCGTTTTTTTTGATTTCTTTTCTCACTTTTATCGGAATTTGTATATTTGAAAGTGTTAAAATGACACAAAGAGCAAATTAACCTTATATTAATTTATGATTTTTATAGTAGAAAGCGGGTCAACCAAAAGCGATTGGGTTTTAATAGATGACAAAAATAACCAAAGTTTTTATTCCACCATGGGCTTTAACCCCTATTTCCATTCTTCAGATTTAATCGAATCTGAGTTAAAAAAGAATTCCCCCATGATGATGGTGGCCTATGAAATTACCGAAGTGTATTTTTATGGCGCAGGGTGCTCTAGCGATAAAATGAATGCAATTGTTACCGAAGGATTGCAACGAGTGTTTAGTAATGCTAAAATCCATGTGGATCATGATTTAGTTGCCTGTGCGTATTCAACTTACCTTGGGCGTCCTGGGATTTCTTGTATTATCGGTACCGGATCTAACTCTTGCTATTTTGATGGTAAGGAAGTTTCTGAAGTGGTTCCTGCCTTGGGTTACATTCTAGGAGATGAAGGCAGTGGTAGTTATTTTGGGAAGAAATTACTTTCCTCGTATTTATATCATCAGCTGCCCGCGCACCTTACTACAGATTTTGAAGCAACTTATGGGCTTGACAAAGATGCCATTGTAGATAAAGTGTATCGTGAGCCGAATGCCAATGTGTTTATCGCTTCATTTATGCCGTTCATCGCAAAGCACAGCGACGAACCGTATTTTCAAGCCATGATTGAGGCAGGTTTCAAACATTTTATGGAGGTCCATGTGTGTTGTTATCCGAATTATAAAGAGGCGGATATTCACTTTGTTGGCAGTTTAGCCGGAATTTTTAGGTCAGCCTTAGATCGAGCAGCAGCGTCTTTGGGTATCTCTGTCACAAGCGTAATTCGCAAACCCGTAGAGGGATTAGTGAATTATCACCTTAAGTACATTTTAAACGATAAAATTACACAAGCTTAATATGAAGTTTTATACTTTTTTTCTTGGTCTTGCACTTACCTGCAGTGGCCTTGCGCAGTCAACAACTAACTTAACGTTAAATGGCACGCCCACACCAATTTCGTCTTCCGTCATCTATGAAGTAAATGTTCGTCAATTTTCCAAGGAAGGCACCTTTGCCGAGGTTCAGAAAGCCCTTCCAAGATTAAAAGCCATGGGAGTTGATATTTTGTGGCTAATGCCTATTAATCCAATTGGAGTAAAAAATAGAAAAGGTAGCCTCGGAAGTTATTATGCAGTACGCGATTACAAAGGAATCAACCCGGAGTTTGGTACGCTTTCCGATTTTAAATCCTTGGTTAATAGTGCGCACAACCAAGGGATGCGTTTAATTATCGACTGGGTAGCGAATCACTCTTCTCCAGACAATGTTTGGTTGGATCAAGGTCACAAGGATTGGTATACCTTGGATTCCACAGGAAATGTTCAACCAACCATCGGTACCGATTGGTGGGATGTTGCAGATTTGAATTACGATAATCAAGAAATGAGGAAAGAGATGATTTCTTCGATGAAATATTGGGTTCAAGAATGTAATATTGACGGGTTTCGTTGCGATGTAGCTGGTTGGGTTCCAATGGATTTTTGGATGCAGGCTAGAAAAGAGCTAGAAACAGTTAAGCCCTTATTTATGTTGGCTGAATCGGAAGGCGCCGATCAACATCAAGCCTTTGATATGACTTACGGGTGGGAATTTCACCACATCATGAATAAAATTGCTCAAGGTAAAGCTGAGCCTTCAGAAATTTTAAGTTATTTGGAAAAGGACAAGAGTTACCCCTCAAATGCCATCCGAATGTATTTTACATCGAATCATGACGAGAACTCTTGGAACGGCACCGAAATGGAACGTATGGGTGATGCTCGTTTCGTAATGGCCGTGTTGTCCTATGCCTTGAATGGAATGCCATTGATTTACAACGG
The DNA here is from genome assembly GCA_044347515.1 of Crocinitomicaceae bacterium. GTDB lineage: Bacteria > Bacteroidota > Bacteroidia > Flavobacteriales_D > Crocinitomicaceae > UBA952. The sequence goes on from JBIKUO010000003.1 coordinate 125,775, forward strand.
ACAAGAAACGTCATTAGATCGTCGCTTGCTGTTCTTTGAAAAAGATCAAATTAATTGGGATAAAATGGACTTGGAACGTTTTTATACCACACTAAACACCCTAAAACAATATAATAAGTGCCTTGCTGCCGATAGAAATGAAACCTATATGAAGGTTGAATCGATGAACGATGGAAAGGTCCTTGTTTTCAAGAAACTATCGAATGAGGTTCCGGATTCCGAGGTGGTTTTTTATTTAAACCTGTCCAAAGAAAAACAAGTAGTGAAAGGTCCAGCTGATTCAAAATCCCAATGGATGAATGTGTTTACCGGAAAACGCTTTAAAAAAGCTAATAAGTCGGTTAAGCTTTCTCCTTGGGGATACTTGGTAATTGTAAAATAGAATCCATGGAACTAACTAAAAAACCAGCGCTAAGTTTTTGGCAAATATGGAATATGAGTTTTGGATTCATGGGAATCCAGTTTGGGTTTGCCTTACAAGGAGGGTATATGTCCCGCATATTTCAAACGCTCGGCGCAACGCCAGAAGAAATCCCTGGACTTTGGATTGCTGCACCCTTGACCGGATTGATCGTTCAGCCGATTATTGGTTTTTTATCTGATCGTACGTGGTCCGTGCGTTTTGGTCGACGTAAACCTTACTTTTTAATTGGGGCCATACTCAGTTCCTTTGCTTTGTTTTTTGTTCCATATTCACCAGAATTATGGATTGCTGCCGGGTTCCTTTGGGTGCTAGATGCATCGATTAACATCAGCATGGAGCCCTTTCGTGCGTTAGTCGCTGATAAATTACCAGACAGTCAACGCTCGTATGGATTTATTTTACAAACCTTGATCATAGGAATAGGGACGTGGGTAGCTTCAAACTTACCCTGGATGGTGACGCAATTGGGTTTTCCTGAATCCGAAGACAAAACAGTGATTCCTGATAATGTTAAAGTAGCCTTTGGAATTGGTGCATTGGTGTTCTTGTTAAGTATTCTTTATACGGTTTTAACCACGAAAGAATATCCACCAGCGGACGAAGAACAATTTAAGGCACAAAAGAAAAAAGGTAACTTCATAACCGACTTTTTAGATTCGGTTAGAACCATGTCGTCTACCATGTTGAAATTAGGTGTGGTCCAATTCTTTAGTTGGTTTGCTTTTTTCACCATGTGGAGCATGGCAACACCTGCACTGACTGCACATGTGTATAACGCACCTGCACCGAATAAATCAGCGTTTAATATGAACTTAGCAACGGATAAATCTACGTTTGAAGCTATGAATGTGGCATATCAACATGCGTCGGATTCGGTTGGATCCAACATGGGAGTTTATGGTTTAACGTCTATGGTTTTCGCCTTGTTGTTAACGTTTTATTCAGCGAAACGAACTGTTAATCGAAAATGGATTCATTTAGGTTCATTGATTTTAGGAGGAATCGGTTTTATTTCAATGAGTTTTATTCCAGATGCATCCTATTTATGGATTTGCTTTGGCTTGATTGGTTTTTCGTGGGGCAGTATTCTTTCTATGCCTTATGCCATGTTATCGAGTTCAGTGGACGAAACCAAGATGGGACTGATGATGGGGCTTTTTAATATGTTTATTGTAATCCCGCAAATTGTTGCTGCGCTTGGCGGTGTAAATTTATTGTCTAAGGTTTTCGGCGATTCTCCAATAGCACCGATGCTGTTAGCTGGTGTATCTTTGGTTATCGCTGGCTTATGTAATTTGTTAATCACCGATAAAACTGTTGCGCGTGGCTAGGATCAAAGCATTGCTATTTGATTTAGATGGCGTCATTGTTTCAACCGAAAAAAATCACTTTGAAGCTTGGCGAGAAACAGCAAGTAAACTAGGTATTTCCTTTTCTGAGCATGACAACGAAGCATTAAAAGGGGTGAATCGAGTAGATTCCCTGAAGCAAATACTTAAACATGGTAATAAAACAGTGAGCGATGAAGAATTCGAATCCTTGCTTGTTTTTAAAAATGACATGTATTTAGATTCCATAACCACTTTATCTAAGGCTGATTTGTTGCCCGGAGTACATGCGCTTTTACTTCAAGCTAGATCCATGGGAATAAAAATTGGCTTAGGGTCCTCCAGCAAGAATGCACCGATGATTTTGAACCGATTGGGAATCACTGAGTTATTTGATGTAATTATAGATGGTAATGGAGTTACACATCCAAAGCCTAATCCTGAGGTATTTTTGAACGGGGCCAAGGCCTTGGAACTTTCCCCATCAGATTGCTTAGTCTTTGAAGATGCCTCCAGTGGCGTTGCAGCAGCAAAAGCCGGAGGTTTTATGGCAATAGGAGTTGGTAACCCCATGCTAAAAGGGGTGGCAGATGTGTATTTTAATGAATTGACAGAATTTAGGTTAGAAGAGTATGCGTAATTTATTTGAGATCGATGCGTGGAAAATTATTGAGCAAAAGTTCGATCCAAGCAAACAAAAACAAGCGGAAAGTATTTTTAGTATTGGCAACGGAGCCTTTGGTCAGCGAGCTAATTTTGAGGAAAATTATTCTGGTGATTCACTTCAGGGAAGCTATGTTGGAGGTGTGTATTACCCAGACAAAACTAGAGTAGGTTGGTGGAAAAATGGGTACCCGGAATATTTTGCTAAAGTACTCAATGCATGCAATTGGATTGGTATCAACATTGAGATTGATGGCGAATTATTAGATCTGAATGTGCAAAAGCCTAGCACATTTTATCGTGAATTGGACATGCAAACCGGTATGCTTACACGTCGTTTTAAGGTCAAATTTGCTCAAGGAAAAGAAATTCAAGTGGAGTCAATTCGCTTTTGCTCCATGGATGATGATGAATTAGCAGCTATCCAATATACCGTAACGCCTTTAAATTTTAGCGGGAATATTAAGTTTACTCCGTATCTCGATGGGAAAGTTCATAACCATGATTCTAATTACGATGAGTTTTTCTGGGAAGAAGATAGCCATAAGGTAGATATCAAAAAAGCATACATCTGTGCTAGAACCAAGAAAACGAATTTCAGCGTAGCGACGGCAATGCGCTTTTCTTTTTGGAGAAATGAGGAATTGCTTAACATTCATCCAAACATCTCGTCAAGTGATTTTTATGTCGAGAATAATTTCGAACATTTCGCGGAACAAGGAAATTCCTACACATTGAAGAAATATGTAAGTATTGTATCCACGGTCCATCATTCCGAATTCTCGATTATCCCAAGAGCCATTAATAAAGTTAGAGAGGCTTATGTTTCAGGGTTTAATTCCTTGTTAGACGCACACAAAACTGCTTGGAAAAATATTTGGAGTAAGGCCGATGTCGTGATCGAAGGAGATGTGGCTTCGCAACAAGGGATTCGCTTCAATATTTTTCAATTATACCAAACTTACACCGGTAAACATGCCCAATTAAACATTGGACCTAAAGGCTTTACAGGAGAGAAATATGGGGGTGCAACCTATTGGGATACGGAGGCTTATTGTTTGCCTTTTTATTTGAAAACCGCGGAGCCTGCTGTGGCAAAACAGTTGTTGGTGTATCGGTTCAATCAATTGGATCGCGCCATCGAAAATGCAGAGAAACTTGGATTTAAAAACGGTGCTGCCTTGTATCCCATGGTTACCATGAACGGTGAAGAATGTCACAATGAATGGGAAATCACCTTCGAAGAAATCCATAGGAATGGAGCTATTGCCTTCGGTATTTATAACTACGTTAGGCATACTGGCGATTCCGACTATCTCAAAGATAAAGGTAGAAAGGTATTGAATGCAATAGCAAGGTTTTGGGCACAGCGTTTCAATTGGTCTAACGACAAGAAACAGTATGTTATGCTCGGCGTGACAGGACCTAATGAGTATGAAAATAACATTAATAATAACTGGTACACCAACTATATCGCCAAATGGTGCATCGAGTACGCGTTGAAATGTGAGTCTGAATTTGCTTCAGAAACCAACCCACTATTGAGTGAGAAGGAATGTAATGATTGGAAACATATTGCTGAAAATGTATATTTCCCTAAACTCGAAGGGACGCGTATTTTTTTACAGCAGGATGGCTTCATGGATAAAGAGCAATTAAGTGTGGCGGATATCCCAGTATCTGAACGTCCGATAAATCAGCATTGGAGTTGGGATCGGATCTTACGTTCTATCTTCATTAAACAAGCTGATGTATTGCAAGGATTGTATTTATTTGAAGACCATTTTGACCTAGAAACGCTACGTGAGAATTTTGATTTTTATGAGCCAAAAACAGTGCATGAATCATCTTTAAGTCCGTGTGTGCATGTGGTTATTGCTGCAGCGATAGGTCGAATGGATAAAGCTTATGAATTATACTTACGTACTTCGAGGTTAGATTTGGATGATTACAACCACGAAGCGGATGAAGGATTACACATTACGAGCATGGCGGGTACCTGGTTGAGTTTGGTGGAAGGATTGGCTGGTGTTCGCATCGGGGAAGATGGACTCTCAATAAACCCAAGCATTCCTTCAGCTTGGAAACAATACCACTTCCAGATTCTATACAAGAATCAACCATTACGAATTGAAGTAAATCAGAACGGCGGGTCGATTGAGAACTTAGGTTCAAGTGAAGTATCATTAAGACTTAAAAATCAAGCATATGCAGTCTCATCAATGGAAAAAATTATCTTTTAGTTTACTGCTCTTTTTTGGATTATTCCTTCCTTCAATACGTCCAATTGCTCAAGTAAACCCAACGAATAGGCAAGTACTCTTACAAGGGTTTTGGTGGGATTATTGGAATGCGAATTATCCGAACGGTTGGGCTAATTATTTAACGGAATTGGCTCCCAGGTTGCGATCCATGGGAATTGATGCCATTTGGATTCCTCCTACCATTAAAAATTCAGGTACTAACAGCGTTGGGTATTCCCCCTTTGATCACTATGATTTAGGTGAAAAGTATCAGAAGAACTCTATTAAAACTCGAATGGGTGATAAGGATGAATTGCTCCGCATGATGGCAGTCATGAAAGCGAATGGCATTGATGTAATTCAGGATATCGTGCTTAATCACGTTACAAATGCAGGTTCAAGCCTAGGGCAGGGTGGACAAGACCCAGCCGCTATGGATGATGGTCAAACCAACAAATACAAGAATTTCAGGTATACATGCTTCAAAACACCTGGAATCAACGAAGCGGCAACCAATTACCTTTCAAGAGAAGGGCGGTTCCCAAAGAATTGGCAGAATTTTTATCCAAATAACAACAACGCGTGTTGCACCAACGACATCAATTCGCCGTTTTGGGGCCCCGATGTATCGTATGAGTCCAATGCCTTTGGATTAAGTAGCAATGCGATTTACAATCCTGCTCAAGGAACAGATTACATGAGGAACGGTATGCGCAACTGGTTAATTTGGTACAAGAAACAAATGGGGTGGGATGGCGTTCGTATCGATGCCGTAAAACACTTCCCAGCCTATGCTACAGAGGATTTTCTCTGGAATCTCCAAAACAGTGCATTGTGGGCTAGTGGCGGAAACGATATGTACGCAGTGGGTGAATATGTAGGAAACATGGGTGAGATTGATAACTGGTGTGCCGCCGTCCAAAATAGGGCAGGGACCTTTGATTTTTCCTTACGTTTTGCCTTACAGGATGTCATTACGCAGAATGGGGCTTACAACCTAGGGAATATTCCTAATGCGCAACAGCAAAATCGGGGTAGAACAGTCCCGTTTGTAAATAATCACGATACCTACAGACCAACACTATCTGCCAATGGGAATATTACAGGATGGAATACAGGTTCTCAAATCGGTCAACAAATTGAGGTTACTGACCCACGTGCTTCTGTGGCCTACGCAATTGCTATGTCGGTTGATGGCGGACCAGAAGTGTTTTTCGAGGACTTGTTTGATATTGGTTATTTGGGTAATCGGTTCAGTCACGACCCTAAAGACACAAATGAATTGGGGACACATTCAGACATCGAGAATTTAATCTGGTGTCACCAAAATTTACATTTCAAGGATGGTGCTTATTTTGTGCGTTGGCAAGCGCAAGATGCCTTTGTGATTGAGCGCGGAGCAAAAGCGCTTATTGCTGTAAATGATCACTACACCGCTTGGCAAAATTTAACGGGGGTTCAAACCACCTTTCCGGCAGGCACAGTGTTGAAGGATTATTCGGGTGCGAATGGTAATACTACCGCAACGGTTAATGGATCAGGTCAAGTGAATATTGCTATTCCTCCGTGCGATGGGTCCGCAGCTGCGGGAAGAAGGGGGTATGCGGTTTGGGCACCAATCGGAATTAATACAAATTACGTACGTCCTTCAGAAAGCATTACACAAGAGTGGGAAATGGCCGATGATTTAGGAGATAGCAGTCCAGCTTCGTTACAGCAGGGTGGAAGTTTACCGAGTAACAGCAGAGATTGTCGCGTGGTTGGTCGGATTTTTCCAGATTCAGCAAGTGCAGTTTTAGTAAACATTTATCCAGAAAATCCAAATAACCCGATCACCTTAGAAGTGTTAAATGCACAATGCGAAGTAATCGATACACTTTCTGCCAGCGGAACCTTAACGTATACTGTGAATGCCTCCTATTCCGGTTGGCATACCTTGCGTATTAGAAATACCTCGAATGCACAGGCCGGTCAAAAATGTTGGGTAAAATCAACATATACGGCACCTCAAGTGGTAAATACTACAGGGGCGAAGCAGAAATGTGCTTGCTCACAAACGGGGGTTGGATTGACAGAAAATCCTGTGCAAAATGTTGCTGTATTTCCAAATCCGTTCAACGAGCGCATTGTAATCGAAGGGATGAGTGCCGAAGTAACCATTCAGCAGGTATTGATTTTCAATACACACGGTGCGTTAATCATGCAATTCAAAGGAAATGAAACGATGTGGCAAGAAGTGGATGCTTCAATGTTAGCTAAAGGAATCTACTACATAGAAGTTCAGTCAGAGCAAGGTCGATACACTGAAAAAATAATTAAGCAATAACTTAATCACAAATCCTTCCGAAATGCTTATCGTTATGGAAATGCTCATCCAGCGCTTCCATTTCTTTCAAAAGCTCAGGGGAAGGTTTTTGATTCTGCAGGGATTTCAAATCGGGTTGTCCTGCATCAACCCAGGCTGTATACCAAATTGAACCTACGGCCAACACAGCGGCTTTAAGACGACGCTCAACCATGCCATTCATTTGGTTGTGATATAACTCACAAAATTCTCTGGAGTAGGTAGAAATTGTTGTGTTTCCGCGTTGTTCATAGCTATACTTGCGGTCTGTTGGAAAACTCTTCGTCAGTTCTTTCTCTATCCGTAATACAGAGTCTAAGGCTTTGTGTGAACCTTTTACAGCATCCCAAATATAATCTTGGACATATTTCTTATACCCAGCCTTACCAACAAAGTAATCGTAATCTTCCGCATTGATTTCTACTAAACGACTCTCCCAAAGGCCATGAATTCCTTTTTGTCCGGATAATTGTCCGTTATAATTCTCGGTCGTATGCAAGGGTACATGCGCATCTCCGATGTAATGCCCGATTTCAGCAGAATATTTCAAAATGAGATCAATGTTCTTATTCTCAAAGGCCTTTTGCAATTTATATTTCATGTGCAACACATGCCATGGAACTATGCCATAA
>JBIKUO010000064.1:0-3439 GCA_044347515.1 Crocinitomicaceae bacterium
ATTGGTTTTTTTGAGCGAACGAGACTTCAAAACAAATTTGTTGATTCCACCGCTTAGATATAAATGGTTAAACCAATAACCTGATAATCTTTTAAATATCATTCTCTTTCTCAGCTTGTAACTTTTGTAGATGCTCAGGGTAAAATTAATCCCTGAGGCAACCCGCCTCGGCGGACAGCCCACGCTTAATCCTTCACACAGCGAACTGAAAACCCTAGTACCTTCCTGGAGTTGGCCCTGCTCACACCGTCATAACTGGAACTCAAGTTGCGGGACCAGGCGCGGTTCGTATCATCCTCCGCGGCGCTCCACCAGTAACCGCTCCTGCCAATGCCGTAGCATGAGCCATCGAAGCTACTGTAGCCGCCCGGAAGACCTGAAAAACCACTGCTGTTGCTACCATTTCCTGAATGGGTTACCGTTGGAGCTGGAACACTTCGTGTATCTTTGCACGTATGACAAGGTACCTTTTTTCGGTATTCAGCATTCCAATCTTTACAATTTGGACAGGTCTTAGACCCACCTGTTGTATAACTATCCCAACCACTCGTGCTTTTCATTTTTTTACTCTCTGATCTTTCACCACCCAAATAATCAGTAAGGACGGTCCATTCCGCATCCGTAGGAATATGATAGCCCTCTGGCGCTAAGCCCCTGGGGTCATTTACTGCATACCAATTGTACAATTTACCGTATTTAGTGCCATTTTTTGGATCATTGTCGTAATAACACCAGGCGGGTTGCTTGTTTTCTCCCGCAGCTTCCCATGCTTCATCCGTACTTGCTTGGGGAATTACATCCCCATTGCGAAAGGTAGAAACATCTAAATTCTTGGTAGTCCATACTTGTGTGCCAATGGTTACCGTTTGAGCTTGAAATATGAAATTTTGCCCCAAAATCATCGCAAGCGATGCAAAAAACAATTTTGTATTAGTTTTCATAGTTTTATCGTTTTTGTAAAAATATATTTTTTAAAATTTAAATAGCATATTTTTTTGATAAATCACAAGCTCAAGGAACGCACCAGATATATTGCATATAAATTAAAGCGCCCTTCGATCCTCCTCGGCGGACTCAGAGACCGCACTAGATGTATTGCATATAAATTAAAGCGATCCCTGAGCTTGCCGAAGGGCGCTCCACTTGCTAGAAAAACAGTCGCTTGGAAAGACAAACAGCAAATTCCAAAAATGTCAATGGTAAAAGTAGTAGGAAGATTTTGTCATCCCCTCAGACGGAGTCTGATACTCGTCACAGTCATCAGACCATAGTCCCCCTTCAAAGGGGGAAGCATTAAAACTAATAAAAATCTTCTTCCTCCCTTGAGGGAGGATTAAGGAGGGTGACACTGATACTGTTGAGAGTCACCTCCCTTTATCCCTCCTCGAGGAGGGAAACAAAAACTACCTCCTCCCTGAGGGAGGATTAAGGAGGGTGACACTGATTGTCTTGTCCTAGAATAGGTTTACACAACACGTGAAAAAAATGATAACAAGTAAACCCAATTTTAGGACAAGACCAATTCGATAAAAATTGTCCTTTAAACTAAGAACAAGGTGATTTTCGAATTTTTATCTTCTTGTTTTGTCAATGAATCTTACCTTTGTAGTTCATTGTATACCCATATGACCGTTTCTGAAATACGCCAACAGTTTTTTGATTTTTTCGAACGCAAAGGACACGCTATCGTTCCCTCTGCACCGCTTGTAATTAAAAACGACCCTACCCTGTTATTTACCAATGCAGGAATGAATCAATTTAAAGATTACTTTTTAGGGAATGAATCCGCGCCTGTAAAGCGCGTTGCCAACTCGCAAAAATGCTTACGTGTTTCTGGAAAACACAATGACTTAGAAGAAGTTGGGGTTGACACCTATCATCATACCTTGTTTGAAATGCTTGGTAATTGGTCCTTTGGTGATTACTTCAAAAAAGAAGCCATTGAATGGGCCTGGGAGCTTTTGACAGAAGTCTACAAGCTGAATCCACAAGATTTATATGTTACCGTTTTCGAAGGAGACGAAACAGATAAAGTTCCAATGGACTCCGAATCCAACGAATTATGGGCAAAACTGATTGACCCCTCACACATCTTATTAGCTTCTAAAAAGGACAATTTTTGGGAAATGGGCGATACAGGTCCGTGCGGTCCGTGTACAGAAATACACGTAGATTTAAGAAGCACGGAAGAAAAATCAAACATTCCCGGTGCCTCGCTCGTCAATAACGACCATCCGCAAGTTATTGAGATATGGAACCTGGTGTTCATGCAGTTTAACCGTAAGGCAAATGGTAGTTTAGAACCACTTCCAGCAACGCATGTAGACACGGGAATGGGATTGGAACGCTTAGCGATGGCGCTTCAAGGGAAACAAAGTAACTACGATATCGATTTGTTTCAAGCGCTTATTCAGCACATGGAAAAACTAGCAGGTAAAGGATATGGTAAATCAGAACCAACGGATATTGCCTTACGCGTTATTGCCGACCATATTCGAGCGATTGCTTTTTCTATTGCAGACGGTCAGCTACCCGCAAACAATGGCGCTGGCTATGTGATTCGAAGAATTTTACGTCGTGCTGTTCGCTACGGATACCAAACGCTTGACCTGAAGGAGCCTTTTCTTTACACCTTAATTCCGGTGCTCGTAGAACAAATGGGACATCCGTATAAGGAATTAGTTTCTCAAGAAAACTTAATCACCAAAGTTATCCGCGAAGAAGAACTCAGCTTTTTCAGAACCTTAGAGCAAGGCATTAAACGAATGGATTTATTGATGGAGGCGACCCGCAGTCAAAACAACAATACACTTGAAGGCGCTGCTGTATTTGAATTGTATGATACCTACGGGTTTCCACTAGACCTTATTCAACTTATCGGACGAGAGCACGGATTTTCAGTAGATGAAGCTGGATTCAATCAAGAATTAAGCAAGCAAAAGGAGCGTTCTCGCGCTGCTACAGGCATTGAAACCGACGACTGGCAGCAAGTAAATGAAGAAAACCCTACGGAATTTATTGGATATGATGTAATTCAATGCGATACGACCATCATTAGATACCGAAAAGTAACTCAGAAACAACGCGAATTCTATCAGTTGGTGCTTAGTCAAACACCATTCTATGCCGAAAGTGGCGGTCAAGTTGGTGATACTGGTTGGTTAATCGATTCACAGGGAAATAAAACCCGAATATTCGATGTAAAGAAGGAAAACAACTTAATTGTGCATTTATGCGAATCGTTACCAGCGAGTCTAGGCGAAACATTGAGCGCACAAATTGAAGTAAACCGAAGAATAAACATTCAAAAAAACCACAGTGCCACGCATTTATTGCATCACGCATTACGGACTGTACTTGGAACCCATGTGGAGCAAAAAGGCTCCTTAGTAAGCCCCGACTATCTTCGATTTGATTTTTCGCACTTTGCTAAGGTCAC
>JBIKUO010000071.1:0-12930 GCA_044347515.1 Crocinitomicaceae bacterium
CGGCGTATTGAATCGAAAAGCATTGGCCTCCTTAATCTTTGACTCCGAGGAGAATCGACTGTTTGTGAATAATTTAATTCACCCCATAGTTCGTGCTGATTTCGATGCGTGGTGTGCCAAACAGCATTCTTCCCTTGTTTTCAATGAAGCTGCGATTTTGTTTGAAACAGGGGCATATCGCCAGTTTGATGCTACGGTATTAGTTATTGCCCCCCTTGAAACGCGCATCGAACGCATTATGCAACGGGATCGCTGTACGCATGAACAAGCAGAAGCGCGAATCAATAGTCAATGGAACGATGAACAAAAAATTCCCTTAGCAAACGCCATAGTATCAAATAACGGAGAGGAAGCCGTGCTAATACAAGTAGAACATATAACAGAAACTCTTAAGCTTAATAATCCAAATTAAGGGTTAGGCCAAAGGTAAAGGGATACATCACCGCAGTAGCCGATTTTTTAAACAATGGTGTCAAGTTATAATTCACAAACAATCCATAGTGATCAAATCCCAATCGAGTAGTTGCATAGGCTCCGAAAGGAGCAAGCTGAAACCGTGAGTTTACGGTATTTTGAAAGCGATCACCGTTGCTGTATTTACCTCGGGTTGACCAAGATCCGCCAACGGTCCAATAACCGACCGCACCCACATTTAAATAAAAAGAATTTTTAGTCTTTGCCTTGCTGCATATTTCAAATAACAAAGGCACATTAATTGAACTGTAAGTCAAGTTATTTGCTTTGTATGGTAAATTATTCAAGCCTTCAATAGCAAAAATGGTATCCACATCACCGCCCGGAACGGTCGACGTATGAACTAAATCGTATTGACCAAGACGAATAGAGGACATGTTAAATCCTAATCCCGTGGTTAGTCCCAGGTATTGCTTAAAAATTGGCACCTTGTACTCAAATAGGTTAAAGCCAAAGGTAAATACATTCAGATCGGAGGTATTCCAATACGGATAATCGGTTGGGTTATCCATCATAAGATTTCCAAAACCGATATCAAACCCTGCAAAATGTGGACTTGGTTTATCGTCTTCCTCTTCGTTCGGTTCCGTATCATCCCCCACTTCAAAATTAATGGGTAATGACATATATATGGCTGAATCTTTACACGCAGGATTCCAATTCCAATGAAGTAAATTAGTTACTCTCAAGGCTTCTTTGTCCAGAGACGGATGTGCTGATTTGGCTACTGTTGCTTTAGAGACATTTCCAGAACGATTCACTACAAATCGAACATAGACTTTTCCAGAAATCCCTTGATCTACGCAATCTTGAGGATAAGTAACCTCATTTTGTATAAACTTCATTAATCCCTCGTACCCCGTTGGATAGGTCGCACAATCCTCCTCGATCGTAGTACTAATAACTGGTTCTGTATCTTGGGCCCAAGCTGAAACACCTAAAAAACTCAAGAGGGAAATCGCAAATATATTTTTCATAATCATCCGTTTTATCAAATATACGCATTAAAAACCAAGGCTCACCCGCAACATGAAATTTCTCCCCGCTTGCGGATAAAAGAAGCGTTCGGTGGTTTTCACCCCTGCATATTGGTAGGCAAAGGCATACCCATTGTTCGAGTACATTTGATTAAAGACATTATTAACAATTCCTGAAAGCTGGATTACCGTATTTTCTTTCGTTTTGAACGTTTTTCTTAGCCCAAAAGAAGAATAATTAAAGGCCGGTAATTCACTCGTTTCAATATTGTCCATATACTGTTTACCTACAAATTTTGAGGTCCAATCTAAGCTTAGGTTCCAATTAGGAATGGTATAGGTCAGCCCGAGTCCTGCAATCACACTGGGCGAAAAAGACAAGGTGGTTTGGGCGTAGGTTGTGGTTTGTTGGGTATAGTATGGAAGCGAATCCAAATAGACATCCAAATAATCCACGTAATTCAACGCCTTATTGCGACTCAAGGTTATATTTCCATTGATTTCTAAGTTTTTAATTCGCTTGTATTTCGCCTCGATTTCAATTCCTTGCCGATAGCTGTCTTTAATGTTGGTGCGCGTATATGCTCCCACGTCATTAATTTGACCCGTTAATGCAAGCTGATTGTTAAAATCCATGTGGTAAAGGTTCGCTTTTAGCACAAGCCCGCGGCCTTGCCAGGTATAGCCCAATTCATAATCGGTTAAGGCTTCTGATTTTGGACGACTGCTGGGTGTAGATTCTCTAAAATCTCTACGCACCGGTTCTCTATTGCTACGCCCAACAGAAAGGTAAAATTGGTGATTTGATTTCAGTTGATAAAAAAGTGAAGCCTTCGGATTTATAAAATGAAAATCCACCGTTTGGGTAACATCTTTTAGTTCTCCAGAAACCATATCCAATCCCAAAAATTCATAGTTTACATAACGATACTGAAGGTCGGCTACCCATTTGAATTTATTGTAGGTATTTTGAACCTTGGCATACTGGCTGAATTCGAATTTATTGCCCATCTCATCGTAATAGCGATCTCCTAGTTCAGCATCCGAAGCAAACTGAGCCCAAATCACCTCGCCGAAATGCGCGCCGCGATAGTTATTTACTGCGCCGCCGGTAGTCACTTGAAACCGATTTCCTTGATAAGACAGGCCGTATACGGCACCAAGGAACTGGTTATCTAACCACCTTCTTCGAATCAAATTAGCGCTTGTGACCGTGTCGCCACCCAAAATAACTGGACTTATTTGATAGGAAGCTAAGTCATCTCCTGCGCGGTATTCTTCATAATACCCTCTTCCGTAGGTATAGTGACCGGCCGCATTTGCCACCCACTTGGAATTTTTAAAGCGATGGGTAAGATGCATTTGATAATTGTCTTGCTGATAGTGGTCTACCTGATTTTGATAGGTATAGTAGTTATAGGTTCTTCCCGCATTCAATAGATTCTGTCGCTCTGCATCTGTTAATCCACTGCGATCGGCATAAGCGTTTCTGTCCGCCGCGTTGCCAAACACCACACTTTCAGGTGTACCATACCACGATTGATAAGTAATTTCCTTTCCACTAAAGGCGAGGCCTTTCAACACGGTTTGTTTGCCAACCCATCCCGCACTCAAATACCAGGACCTTAAGTTCGAAGTGGCCCGATCGATGTAGCCGTCTGAACCAATTCTCGACAAGCGAGTTTCTACGAAATATTTTCCTTTGATTAATCCTGTATTGGCTTGTATCGAAGTTTTAAAGGAGTTGAACGAACCATAGCTTGCATCCAGTTTAGCAGAGGCTTGGTCCACTATGTCATTTGTTTTCAAATTTAACGAGGCGCCAAAAGCGGCGGCTCCGTTGGTTGAAGCACTTACACCCCGTTGAAAATCTATGGATTGGGTAGAAGAGACTAAATCCGGCATATTAACCCAATATACGTCGTGAGATTCTGGGTCATTCACCGGGATTCCATTAATGGTGACATTTAATCGAGAGGCGTCAATGCCCCGAACACGGATTCCACTGTATCCAATTCCATTACCCGCATCGGAAGTAGTCACCACGGAGGGCATTTGATCGAGTAAAAAAGGAATATCTTGACCATAATTTTTCGCGTTTAACCCTTGTTTATCAAGCTTTGTAACGTTGGTGGCCTCCGGAGCTAAACGAATCGTAATACAGGCTACTTCATCTAACTTTTTACTGGATAGCGGAAGTACAACCCGCAGGGTGTCGAATGCTTTAGGCATATCCAATTTTCCCCGCCGCTCAGGAACAGTAACTTGGATGATCCCGTAACCGGGTTGATCAATGGTGAGGATTTCATTTGGAGTGATGTCATTGAATTTAAATACACCGATGGCATTGGTACTTACCGTTCTACCGTCGGCCGATTGAACGCGTACACCAACCAAGGGCTGATATTTAGCATCGGTTACCTTTCCGGTAACATTGGATTGCGCCATACTGATTAGCGCGTTGAGCACCATTAAACCAACAAACTTAACTTTCATAATAATTACATTATGACAAGTCAAGGGGCAAACTTGTACGTGATTAAAAAACCTCCTCCCGTCGCAGGCATTACCCTGATCCGGTACAATGGGTGTAATCTCAGCCTTTCGGCACCCCTTAGAGAACGAGACAAAATTAAGTGAAAAACAACTTACCTCAACAAAAGTTTAGCAATTTGTACGGCATTGGTTGCTGCACCTTTACGTAAATTATCGGCTACAATCCATAAATTCAAGGTGTTAGCTCGCGTAAAGTCTCTTCGAATTCGTCCAACAAAAACGGCATCCTTCCCTTCTGCAAATTTAGGCATGGGGTATTCAAAGGTCTCCAAGTTATCTTGTACTACGATGCCTGGGGTCTGTTCCAAGAGTTTACGTACCTCATCCAATTCAAATTCCGTGTCGAATTCGATATTCACTGCTTCGGAATGCCCACCAACCACCGGAACGCGTACTGCGGTGGCGACCACATCAATGCGTGGATCCAATATCTTCTTGGTTTCATTGGTCAATTTCATTTCTTCCTTCGTATAGCCATTGTCTAAAAAGCTATCACATTGCGGAATGCAATTCTTGTCGATAGGATAATGATAGGCCATTTCTCCTGAAATCCCTGCCCGCTCATTCTCCATTTGTTGCATGGCTTTTACCCCCGTACCCGTAATGCTCTGATAGGTGGAAACAATCACCCGATTAATTCCATACCGCGCATGCAGCGGCGCCAAGGCCATGACTAATTGAATGGTGCTACAATTTGGATTGGCAATAATTAAATCAGAAGAAGTCAATTGATCTCCATTGATTTCCGGAACAATCAGTTTTTTAGTTGCATCCATACGCCATGCCGACGAATTATCGATCACAACGGTACCCACGGCTGCAAATTTTGGAGCCCATGCCAAGGACGTTTCTCCCCCTGCGGAAAAAATAGCCAAATCCAGGTTAAGGTCTACGGCGGTTTGCATCCCAATGACTGGATAGGATTTGCCGTTAAACACAACTTCTTTTCCGACCGAATTCTCGGATGCAACGGGATAAAACTCGGTAATTGGGAACGCTTGTTCTACCAATACCTTCATCATAACATTTCCCACCATTCCAGTGGCTCCAACTACAGCAATTCGCATGTTCTTAACGTTATTATAATTAAACGAATGGGTTTTTCTGCGTGTAAAGTTATACATTTGAAGTATCATACAGACCACGGATGAACCTACGCATATTACTCTTTCATTTTTTTCTTGTACTGGCGCTGTGTTTTAACGCCCAACTAAGCGATAATTTTTCCGACGGAGATTTTACACAAAATCCAGTTTGGCAAGGATCTACCGGAGATTTTATAGTTAACGGCTCAGGAGAATTGCAACTAAACAGTGTGCTTGCGGGAGCTTCTTACCTAAGTACGCCCCATCTATTGAGTAACCTAACAAATAAGGAATGGCAAATCAAGGTTAGACAAACCTTTTCACCGTCTTCTAGTAATTTCGGAAAAGTCTTTTTAACGGCAGACAACGCCGATATGAATTTAGTGCAAAATGGGTATTATCTGCTGTTTGGAGAAACTGGATCTACGGATGCCATTCGCCTTTATAACTTAACAAATGGGACAGCTACTCAGATTTGCGCAGGAACCGACGGGCAAATTTCCGCGAGTTGTAACGCCAGCGTGAAAGTTAAACGCGACGCCGCAGGCTTATGGTCTTTGTATGCCGACCTAAGCGGAGGAACAAATTACACCTTACTTTCATCGGGAACCGATGCCTCTAACCTGCTAGGCACCCATTTTGGGGTACTTTGTACTTACACCATCAGTAATGCCACCAAATTTTATTACGACAACGTGTACATCGGACCAGAAATTTTAGACGTAACACCCCCGGTGTTGGCCAACGTTACACCGATCTCTTCCACACAGCTTGATCTATTGTTTAACGAATCGGTTACCTTAGCCAGTGCCCAAAACATCATCAACTACTCGTTTAATCCGAGTTTATCCTTGAGTAATTTATCGCAAGATGCCAACAATACCGCTTTGGTTCATGCGGCCTTGTCTTCGGTCTTAGTAAATGGAACGACTTATACCGCCACCGCGAATGGCATCGTTGATTTAAGTGGAAACACTTCCGGAGCTACTTCCGTTAATTTTCAATATTTAGTTTCGGATAGTGCAGTTAAAGGCGACTTACTCATTACCGAATTCTTCCCTGATCCAAGTCCAGTGATTGGACTGCCTGGAGTTGAATATGTAGAAATTTACAATGCCAGTGCTGGAAAGATTTTTGATTTAACCGGTTACCACATTACGGATGGTCCTTCCAATGGCCTAATTACCAGTGGATGGATTTTACCCGGAGAATACAAGGTATTAACAGCTACCGCAAATATTCCGCTGTTTACCACAACGACAGCTTTAGGCGTTACGAGTTTTCCATCCTTGAACAATGCAGGCGATACCGTCATGCTTAAAAACCCAAATGATATCCCCTTAGATTTAGTGGTCTTTACCGATGCATGGTACAAGGATGCAATAAAACAAGACGGTGGCTACAGCTTAGAGCTCATTAATCCCAACGATCCGTGTTCGGATGAAAACAACTGGATTGCTTCTACCGATGCTACTGGAGGAACTCCGGGACAAGTAAATTCAGTAAATGACCTTACTCCGGATACCCAAGCACCAAACTTGAGTTTATTGGTGGCGTCAGCTCCTAATTATTTACAACTGTGGTTTGATGAAGGCATGGATTCCAGCAGTTTGGTAAACGCCCTATATCAATTTTCACCGGCACTCAGTCCAAGTTTAGTGTATGCAAATGGAACATATACAAATACCGTGATCTTACAATTCAGCCAAGCGTTGACTCCCTCACAAGTATATACCTTAACCTTAGAAAACGCCACCGATTGCTGGACAAATTCTCAAGCCCTTGTTGGACAATTTGCCTTGACAGAAACACCGTTGGCCGGGGAATTAATCGTTAATGAAATATTACAAAATCCATACAATGGCGGTCAAGATTGGATCGAATTATACAATAATTCAAACAAGATGTTTAACTTAAAAAATATCCAATTTGCAAATTTCGACAACGATACCATTAGCAATTTCAAGGTCATTAATGAAAATCATTTATTGAAACCCGGGGGATATGCCGTCGTGGGAAAAGACTCAACCTTCGTGAAGCAGTATTATCCGTTCCATGGGGTTGGTACCTTCGTATATGCTGAACTACCGAGCTACAACAACGACTCTGGAAGCGTCTACCTATACAATGAAAATCAAAGCCTACTCGACTTGGTGAAATACTCCAATGAATGGCAATTTCCATTATTAGATGACGTAGACGGCGTTTCGCTAGAGCGTCTTGACCCGAATGGGGAGTCAAGCAATGGAATGAATTGGCACAGTGCAGCGGAAGCGGTTCAATTTGGGACTCCTGGCCTAAAAAATTCGCAATATTTGCCGGTAACCGTGAATGGTTCATTTAGCTTGGAAGGCGAATTGTTTTCTCCGGACATGGACGGGTATTTAGACGTTATTCAAGCAAGCTATCAATTGGCACAAGCGAATTGCTTGGGTACGGTAAGCATCTACGATGAGCGTGGACGCCTGATTCGGACCTTGTTTAAAAATCAATTAATGGGAACCACGGGAACCTTTTCTTGGAATGGGGTCAAAGACGACCAAACGAAGGCTTCTATCGGGATCTATGTGGTGGTATTCGAAGCCTTTTCTTTAGATGGTGGATTAATCTTTTCTGGAAGAAAGGCCGTAACCTTAGCTGGCAATTTGTAAGATGTTTTCACCTGGGAAAAAAAATTGGATCAAAAAATTCTTTTCGCTGGTAAAGCAAGAAGAAATCAATCTAACAGCAAGTTTTCATCAAACTGAAGATAATCACGAGGAATTACTTCGAGAACTTTGTGAACACACAGGCATCCTTTACGGTGTTCCAAATAAGCAGTTGTATACTGAAACCTATGTTGGGTCAGCTACTCGAAACGAAAAGCTTCAAGTGCTCTTGTTTGAGTCCTTACTTTTCATCGATCGACTTCAACAAAAAGGGTCATTTAATGAGGAACAATTTATCGCTCGAGTCATAGATTTTTATCAAATTAAAGCGCACGGTTTTGATAAAAAATGGCATCATCTCATTAGTAAGATGGAAGAGACAAACCATTTAGAATCTTTTTTATCGGATCGCATTAAAGTTCACAGCTCGTATAGCAAGAAAAACTTTTGGTTTAATCACTTGACCAATGGGTTTTTATACTTGGATTTAATTCAATTTTATCGATCTGGTGAAAAGGGAAAACCAAAAGATCAAGAACAATACAACGAATGGGTTGAAGCCATCTTAACCTTAATTACTTCGATCAATTATATTCATCCTGAGGCTGGAAAATTTTTCGATCAAACCATGTTTAAGAACCTCACGCTATCAGCAGAGCTTCCTAACGAATCCATAAATAAAATAAAAATAGGAGCCGAGCAGGATAAGAATCAGCGCAAAGCGATTGAAATTATCATGAGTGAACCCATGTTGGCCGTGTATACCTTTCACTTTTTAGTGTTTCTGTATCATGAATATCCATCGGAACTCTTCACCGATGACTCGTTCTTGCATAAATTCGGTAAACTTATCGGACTGAGTGAAGAACAAACAACGGAAGTATTTTGGGAATGTAGAAAATCAATGAGTGAACATTCTTCTGAATTCTATCATTTAGTTACGGAATCTGAATCAAAAATACTCACAACCCACCTGAGCAGAAAATACTACCGAATTTTAGGCAGGAACAAAGACAGATTAGTTCAGGAGTTAAAAGAAAGTAAAGAATTAGTGTATTTGGTTAGGCAATCTACCGTGAGGGAATTAACTCCTGAGGAGAAGGAAAAAGTTAAAACACAATCCATGGACCTCATGAAAAGTGT
This sequence comes from Crocinitomicaceae bacterium, assembly GCA_044347515.1. Lineage (GTDB taxonomy): Bacteria > Bacteroidota > Bacteroidia > Flavobacteriales_D > Crocinitomicaceae > UBA952. Next base: position 8,884 of record JBIKUO010000071.1, read on the forward strand.
TCCAAGCATTGGAATATATCTTATTCCAGGCGGGGCCTTATGGTTACCCTTGGTGCTCAAACTGATTCCAGACTTGCTCCCGTCAGCCTTTAAAGAGAATGAAGTAGAGGAGAAAAAGTAAGGGTCAACTAACTTTTTGCCTTTGGTGCATGGAAAGCGGCCCTTCGATCCACCTCCGCCTTGCTACGGCGGACAGGCTCAGGGACCGCTTTAGTTGAATATAATTAGGACAGGTGCGCCCTTCGACAGGCTCAGGGACCGCACCCCTAGAAAATCAAGAATTACGTCAACTACTAGTTTTCAAAAAAAACATTTCCCTCCGCCGAGGCGGATCGAAGGGCGCACCCCTAGAAAATCAAGAATTCCTTCACCGGTTAGTTTTCAGGAGTGGTGTGCCCACCGAGCTTTTTGCTTACTAGCCGAACCCTGAGTAGTTCTCCGCCGCCGCGGAGGCGTATCGAAGGGTGCGGAAAAAAAGTAGAGGAAAAAATCTTTGTTTAAGTATGTTTCTTTTACCACTTACACTTCGATCCACCGAGGCGGACTCAGTGTCCGTGGAGGAGAAAAAATAAAGGAATTTCTTAATTCGAACGGTCAAAATAAGTTATTTCAACCGAAGGAATCAGTAGCCACCACCCCTATACCCAACAAATTTCGTTACCTTCAATAAGGTAATGTTGTAGTTATTGGAAACACCAAGTGAAGCATGGATTATTGGGTCGAAACAATTCGACCGTAAAAGTCAATTGGCTTTATACAACTATTGTTTTCCTATTCTTCAACGATCGGCCCGCAAATTCTTTAGTGCAGACGAAGACTTAATGCATGTAATCAACGGGGCTTTCATTAAAATCATTGAAAACCTTCATCGCTACGAACACTTAAACTTCAATGCCTGGATTAAACGCATTTGTACTAATGAATCCATTGATTACCTGCGCAAACACAAGCGATACAAGCAGACCTTTCTTGTGTCACCTGCTGAAGGATTTTTTGAAACATCCGATGCGCCCTCGATTGAAACAGAGATTGAAAAAGAATACTTGGAAACCTTACTGCTTCACTTGAGTGCCCCTTGTAGAATTGTATTTAACTTGTTTGCGATTGAAGGATTTTCACACAAAGAAATTAGCCAATCCTTGGGCATCACCGTGGAAACCTCGAAATGGCACACTAAAATGGCCCGAAAAAAATTAAAAGATATTCTTGCGAACCCCCAGCTTCAAAAAGACCACCATGGAAACACCTGAAAAAAACAACCCGTTTGATAATATACCGGCGCATTACCTGGCCGATATCAACCAACGACTCGACGCCTTGGAAAAAAAACGCAAGCGACGACGATTGTTATGGATTTGGATTCCGGGGATAGTGATTGCAGGAATCTGCCTTGGCTTATATGAATCCCATGAAGTTCCGGCGCAAGGTTCAACAAAAACCGCGCATGATAGGCACGCAACGAACCAATCACACCACGCATCCATCGCTCCTAAACCCAAGTCTTCCAACACCCAAGACCCTGAGTATCAAAAATCAAAAAACCCGCAGGCTAACATCCCCGACTTAGTAAAACAGCCCAAGCACGAAAAACAATCGAAACATACGCAAGACATCAGCCATCTGAAAACCGATATACCGCCACATTCCGAGATGGTTTCTGAACTTCCAAATCAACGAATGGTGAATGAATTACCGGCGGTAGTGTCCGAAAACATAGCACCTGAAGTAGCAAATCAAGCCACAAACGCAAGGGTTCCCTTGTTATCCGTCGAGCGAATTAACCAATTGCCTTGGCCGAATCTTGGAGCATTGAACACCCCAAAAACCGGAGCAAAAAGACAGCACATGCTTGGTTTTTCTTCAGGTGTTAGCGGCATCATTTCGTCGTTTACCCCAATTGATGTCAATCCCTCATCTTTTATCAACACAAGTTTCCCAGACTATAAAAGCTATGCCCAAGCACGAAAAGCAGCCGAGCGCGCTACGAGTTCCTTGGATCTTTCGGTGTTTTACCGGCAACAAGCCAGGCATTGGATTTATCAAATCGGCATAGCGTATAATGAATGGGGGGAACAAATTGTGTATCCGTTCAATTCATTGGATGGAACCAACCGCTATCGTTACCTAAACATCCCGATCGGTGTAGGCTATCAATGGACCAAAAACAAGGTAAGTTTAAGTCCAATGCTTGGACTTTCTGCTGGAGTTAAACTAAACGGCAAAGGATATTACCTAATGCCTGATGGCGGGGTTGACATCGTAGAAGCACAAAGGGTTACTACTTCTGCTACCGCACAAATCGAATTGGCGTATGACCTAAATCCATTCATTTTTCATGTTACTCCTGGCATTCGGAGCTCCATTGGTTCCCCAGTAAAATCCGCGGTTACAAAAAATAGCTACCAAGCGATTGGATGCCAAATCGGGTTTATTTATCTTTTGGAGCATAAAAGAAAATGAATCCCCCCTTTTACTCGATGAGTTGCGTTTAGTAGAATGTTATGACGCATTTAAACGATACAGAAACCATTAAAAAAAGAAATATGATGATCTCAAGATTTATCCTGACAATTTTCGTGTTGACAATTTTTACGAGTTGCAACAGAAAATCTAACGAAATTGAACAAACAGTTAATGCTGTAATTGGCGACATTAGTTTCATGGAAACATTTGGTCAACAACCTACCAATGAAACAGATGAAAACAAAAGACTTCAGACGCATTTAAAGTATGTTGAGAAACTTTTGAGACGTAAGAACACCTCATCACTGACAAAAGAGCAAAAAGAAAATAGACTTAAAATGCTTGACTTACTCCACGAGTATTGGACGGCAGGTGTGTTTCCAAAAAATTATGATTACCCAGACCAACGAATGCCCTGCTTTATTGACAAGGACGGAAATATTTGTGCAGTTGGTTATTTAATTGAACAAACTGCTGGTCGACAAACTGCAGAAGAAATTAACTCAAAGTTTAAATACGAGTATTTACTTGCTATGAACGACCAAACCGTTGACCGTTGGATTCAATCAAGCGGACTAACAAAAGAAGAGTGTGCCATGGTTCAACCAACTTACGGATCTACTCCGACAGACATAATTTCACCAACTTATAGCATTTCATCATCTTTAATTTGCGGACTAAATTTGTCGCTAAATACAATCAATGGAATTCAAATTTCTAAAGGAGCGAACAGCAAGATAATTCCAATTTTAGGCCTAATTACAGGTGCAGGTCAAATTACGCTTGGTACATTAAACTATCCAAAAGAGCAAATAACTTGGGGCGGAACCTATGTAAATCCTGGACAAAGGAATCTTACATTAATTAACATTGGACTTGGAACAGCCACCATGATATTAAGCAGTTGGAATTTAATAACCAACATAAAACCAAAAGAGAAATCATTGTCCTGGAACATATATAGTTTTCCAACACAGAACAGTAACATGGGACTTGGCTTAAGCTTGACAAAGCGACTATAACAAGAAAAACGAGCCATAATAGCAGAACTCAAAAACAGTTTAATCGCTGCTTTAGTTAGGTCAAGCGGTGTTTTAAAACCACTATTTATGTTAGAAAATAATACAACTCCTTAACGATAATTTATTTAAAATGTCGGGAGGGCACCAAGCGCCAAGCCCGAAACTTACCTTCACTAAACCATACCTCATGAAGAAATTTCTATTCGCTTTTATCACCATCCAGGCTTTCATGTCCACGGCGCAACAACCTACCTACATGCCCTTAGATCACAATAATGTATCGTGTTTACTCGACGACGAAGGGGGATTTTTTAACAACTTGCAATCCGGTTTGGCCGGTTATGAAATCCCAAAAAACAGTGGACTTAAAACCATTTTTGCCGGGTCCTATTGGATTGGCGCTCAAGATGTGAATGGCAACTTGTACATGTCAGCTGCGAAATATAGTGCGGGAGGTAACTGGAGTGCGTTTCATGGCGGACCGATAGCCGATGCCTCTGCTTATGGAACCATGGCCTATGCGAATGCTTACGGCGATGCCATTTGGAAAGTCAGTAAACAA
>JBIKUO010000065.1:0-3417 GCA_044347515.1 Crocinitomicaceae bacterium
GTCGCCCGTTAAAAAGAAGGCCTGCTGATAATCCAATATAGCACTCATGGTAAACAACAAGGTTTCTTGTCGCTGTTTAATCGCATCAATAAACCACTTCGCAGAATCCAATTTGTGACGAACAAAGGTTAAGGCTTGCTTGTCTCCTTTGGAGGTTTTAGCCCCTTCAGAATAAGAACGTAATAAGACCTCGTATTCTTTACTCAATTTAAGGTCTGGCGCATTTCTAGAATTAAGTGACAACTCTAAGATGCCATCCGTTTCTGTCAAAATAAAGTCTGGGATGATTTGCTGAACAACCTTCTCATTACTTTTTGCAGAACCCCCAGGTTTAGGATTTAATTTCAAAATTTCATCAATCGCTTCCTTCAATTGATCTTCATCAATCTTTAATTTCGCCGTGATTTTATCGTAGTGCTTTTTCGTAAAATATTCGAAACAGTCTTTCAATATGCGCAAGGCTAATTTCTTTATTTCACCGCCATCCTGACGGCGACGCTCTTGCAATACCAAACATTCTTGTAAGGTTCTTGCACCAACTCCGGCGGGGTCTAATTCCTGTATTTGATACAACACCCCTTCTATTGTGAACTCTTCTACAATTACATTATAATGAAAGGCCAGGTCATCCACCAGGGCTTCAAGCGAACGATTCAAATACCCTGACTCGTCTAAATTTCCTACAATGACCTCGGCTATGATTTGTTCGTGCTCCGATAAATCATTCAGCTGTAACTGTTCTATCAATCGGTCTTGAAACGATTGTTCACCGGATAAAGGCACCACCCGTTGCTCGTCGTCTTTTGACTGATTATTTACTTGTGTTTTGTAATCCGGTGTGTCATCGTCAAAATAATCTGAAAAATCGAAGGCCTCTTCATCACCATCCTCCGCTTGTTGATCCAAAGATTCGTCTGCCTGATCGTCTCCTTGCTCTAAGGCTGGGTTTTCTTCTATTTCTTGCTGAATACGCTGTTCAAGTTCAGCGGCAGGAATTTGCAGCAATTTCATTAATTGAATTTGCTGCGGAGAAAGCCGTAAATCTTGACGTTGCGTAAATTGTTGTTTAATCGCCATTAAAATGCTGCGTTCTGTGGTGTTCTTGGAAAAGGAATTACGTCGCGAATATTCGTCATCCCAGTAACAAACATAATCATGCGCTCTAAGCCCAGTCCAAATCCTGCGTGGGGCACTGATCCGATTTTTCGCGTATCCATATACCACCACAATTCTTCTTCGGGAATTCCAAAGGCTGCGCATTTTTCTTGCAGCACCTCTAAGCGCTCTTCACGCTGAGACCCTCCCACAATTTCTCCAATACCAGGGAACAATACATCCATGGCTGCCACGGTTTTTCCATCATCATTCGCACGCATATAAAACGCCTTGATTTCCGCAGGATAATCCGTTAAAATCACCGGACACTTAAATTCTTTCTCCACTAAATAGCGCTCGTGTTCACTTTGTAAGTCAATTCCCCACGCTACGTCATATTGAAACTTCTTCTTTTTATAGTGATTAGAGTTCCTCAAGACCTCTATGGCTTCTGTGTAGGTTAACCGTTTAAATGGGTTGTCGATTACAAACTGTAGACGCTCTATTAAGGTTAGTTCATTGCGCTCATGCTGCGGTTTTTGTGTTTGCTCCTGTGCCTCTCGATCATTTAAAAACTGAAGATCATCCTTACAGGTGTCCATTACGAAACGACAAATATGCTTTAAGAAATCTTCCGTTAAATCCATATTAGCTTTCAAATCGTTGAATGCCACTTCAGGTTCTATCATCCAAAATTCCGCTAAATGCCGAGACGTATTTGAGTTTTCTGCTCGAAAGGTTGGGCCAAAGGTGTAGACCTTGCCAAGCGCTAATGCGGCTAATTCCGCTTCAAGCTGTCCAGATACAGTGAGGTTAACGGGTCTACCAAAGAAGTCTTGGCTGTAATCAATTTCACCTTCTTTTGTTCGTGGTGGATTTGAGGGGTCTAAGGTTGAAACGCGAAACATTTCACCAGCACCCTCTGCATCTGAAGAGGTGATGATCGGTGTATTCAAGTAATAGAATCCATTCGTGTGGAAATAATTATGAATGGCGTATGATACAGCGTGACGGATTCTAAATACCGCGCCAAAAGTGTTCGTTCTGAATCGGAAATGCGCCTGTTCTCTCAAAAACTCTAAGCTATGGCGCTTAGGCTGCATTACCGTTTTTTGTACCTCATCTGCCGGAGCAGCACCAATCACAGTAAGTTCTTTAACATCAAGTTCTACGGCTTGTCCGGAACCTATCGACTCCACAAGAATCCCTTGAAGTGTAATCGCTGCCGCAGTTGAAACTTGACGAATAACATCCTCTGGAAAGGCAGTAAAATCAACAACTGCTTGCAGGTTTCCTTGACATGAGCCGTCATTTATTTGAATAAAGCGGTTACTTCTAAACGCTCTGACCCAACCCTTAACCGTTACTTCTGTTCCAATTAAGTTACTGCCTTGCTGTATAATTTCTTTAATTGATGAGGTTTTCATAAGAACAAAAATAACTTTTTGCGGTGAAAATCTGCACACTACACACCGCGTGTTTTGTAATTAATTTATTACCTTGTACCTAAATTTAACACATGCACCTTCACAATTTAATAAATCACCTCCCCCTCCTATTTCCTTTCGCAGGAATCATTGTCTTATTGCTTGGGGTTTATTTCAAGTCTGAACTGCTTAAAAGTGTTGGGTATTTCCTCTTTGTTTTGGCTGCGATTGGTGCGTTTCTATCCATGAATACAGGTGAAAAAGCGGAAGAAGCGATTGAGGGTGTTTATCCAAAGGTAACCCATCATTATGCCCATGAACATGAAGAGAAAGCAGAGCTATTTGCTTTGGTAATGTACGGATTAGGATTACTATCCTTACTAGCTATATGGGCTTCTTGGGCAACAAACAAACTACAAAAATACCTACTGTGGGCCATTGGGGCCTTCTTGGTTGCTGTGTTATACCTCGGGTATGAAACCGGGAAAAGCGGGGGTCAAGTAATACACAAAGAGTTTAGAACCGAATGAAAAAAACCTACTACCTACTACTACTTTTAATTCTATCTGGCCAAACCTTTTCCCAACAATTTTCATGCGGGACGCCATTGGCTCCAAACGCATCTGAAAAACTCAATGAGGAAACGGATGTTACTTGGTCTGAACAAGAGGCGAAGCGTACGTTGTTTTCTAGTCAATTTGTTGACGAGCGCGGAAATACCAAAGGAATATTCAGTAAAAAGCCCATTAATTATCTAAATAAAAACGGAAAATTAATGCCAATTAATCCTTCCTTGAAGCCCATTAAACCAGGAAGTTGGCGAGCAGATGAGCAGCAATTTCCAACGGAACTTTTTCCGGATGGATCTTACAGTGTAAGTCTTGACGAGCTGGGC
>JBIKUO010000004.1:0-127545 GCA_044347515.1 Crocinitomicaceae bacterium
ATTCTCCACGGGGAAAAGTTCGGCATTCATGCAAAGTGTTTGCCCAAGGGTTGCGTTGCAGCTCACGGTGGTAGAAAGGGTGAAATCTACGCATTGACCGGGGTTAATGCTACCGGTTTGAAATTGATAGGTGTTATTTCCAAGTGCTGTAAAAGGAAGACTCGCTGAATTTACGGTAAGCAGGGTGTCTAGAGTGACAATTACGTAAGAGGAGTCGAGAGTTGTGGTTGCAGCGTTATCATTGCATGCTTGCACATAAACTATTTGATTTGAAAAGCAACTTCGAAGTACCGGGGCAAATATTGTTATTTCTGGACTTGAGCATGGGGTAGTGCTTAACATACCAAAGTTTGGTCCGTCGGTAAATGAATTGGGATTAGTCACTGTAAATGATTGGCTTATCGGACAGGTTGTGATCCAATTGAGATTTGTGGTATCTATTGTAACTGTATAGGTACCAATTGGTAAGGAATCCAAGGACCAAATACCATCAATGGTCTGACATATATAATTCCCCGGTTGAATCGTGAGATTAACTCCATCGATCATAACTGTTTCTATTCCCTCCTTAGCGCAATTTGCATTCACGTCCAGCCAAACATAACCATTGATTTTACTTTGTTGAAATTTAACCAAGAATGCATCATGATTGCCCCCGCCAAATATATTTTGGTGACCCCCTGAAGCAATTCCTGTTGTGGAATATGTGTATCCAGCTAAATAAACAATTCCAGCTGCATCTGTTAATGTTGATTCACTAAGATCCCAGTCTAATCCACCATAATACGTTCCCCATTGCCTGACACCAGATCCATTGAACTTAGCTAAGAATGCATCATAAGAACCACCGCTAAATGTATTTTGGTAACCCCCTGAAGCAATCCCCGTAGAACTTTGCGTAGTTCCTGATAAATAAACATTTCCCGATCCGTCGGTCACTGTTTGATAACCAAATTCCTGACTCACCCCCCCATAATATGTTCCCCACTGTCGGACTCCTGAACTGTTGAATTTAATTAAGAATGCATCTGCTTGTCCAGCTTTTGCATTTTGATGTCCTCCTGAGGCAATTCCCGTGACACTTGTTGTTGTACCAGATAAATAAACATTTCCTATGTTGTCAGTGGTCGTCGAACGATCAGTATCTTGCCCCCCCCCTCCATAGTATGTTGCCCATTGACGCACACCTGAACTGTTGAATTTGACCAAGAATGCATCAGAGGTTCCTCCTCCATAAGTATTTTGATGGCCTCCTTGCGCAATTCCTGTTGTACTTTCTGTATATCCTGATAAATAAATATTTCCAATTCCGTCTGTTGTTACTGAAGTTCCGCCTTGGAGTGGGACACCCACTTCGTTACCTAAACCACCATAATATGTTCCCCACATCCGGATTCCTGAATTATTGAATTTAACTAAGAAAATATCATCATTTCCGCCTCCAAATACGTTTTGGTGCCCTCCTGAAGCAATTCCTGTTGTGCTTCCCGTGCGTCCACATAAATAAATATTTCCATTGACATCACAAGTTGAACCAAATCCATAATCGCTTCCGGTGCCTCCATAATAGGATCCCCATTGACGAACTCCTGAACTATTGAATTTTACTAAATACGCATCATAAAATCCACCACCAAATGTATTTTGGTACCCTCCTGAAGCAATTCCTGTTGTGCTCTCTGTAGTTCCAGCCAAATATACATTTCCTAGCACATCCGTTACAGTTGAATGACCAAGATCATCTCCCTCTCCACCATAATAGGTACCCCATTGACGTATGCCTGAACTATTGAATTTAACTAAGAATGCATCTTCTGTTGCAGCATCACATGTGTTTTGATGTCCACCTGAGGCAATTCCTGTAATACTTTTTGTTCTTCCGGATAAATAAATATTTCCATTTGAATCCATGGTACTCGATTTGCCAAATTCGATACCCTCCCCCCCATAATACGTTCCCCAAACTCTGGTTAACGGGTCGATTACCATAGCAATGTTTGGGTTGTAATTGGGGATATCGAAACTCACCCTATTTCCTTCAATTTTCCAAGAAGCCTCAATCAATACATCATTCTGATAAACTTTCAACTTTCCTTCACGTATTTCACCAAAAGGTGTTTTCAATATCAAATTGCCCTGATCATCGGTGCTCAATTCAGCTCCTTTTATGTCAATTTGAATTTGATGATAGTCTGCACCCGGAGCCACAATGTAATCCGTTTCAAGAAAGCCTCCGTTGCCATAGTAATTGATGTCTACACCATTCCAAACATTAAGAAGTGTAAGTGTTTCATATTTCTTAACAAACAAGGCGGGTTCAACTCCTTCTGGTACATTGTAATAGTTGTTATACCCTTCCAATGCATTGCCTCGATTTATAGTAAAATCTTTATTTGCATTTAGCCATTCAGCATCTACCCGGTACGTGCCAATCTGATCCGGAACCTGTCGTTTTTTATCATCTGAACCAAGAGAAGCACGTAGCATGTCTTTATCTTCTTCTTTCCAACTTTCTACGCGGGAAAGTTGGTAACTCATTCCTGAATTCTTAATATAAAAATTCATCCCTTCTGAGCTTCCAGAATAAAGCACATCCGGCCTTGACTTCCAATTTTGGTCTTTCATTTGACCTTTGTTTTCTTCGAAGCTTAATTCATTCTTTTTATTGATGAATTTTTCTTCGTGCTGTGAGAAAATTGGATTATCAACACTGGTTGCTAGTATACTAAATGCTATAATTAGTTTTTTCATTATTTCCATGATGGATTGAATATCTATTATGTCATCACTCCTTAACCACAATCGCCGATTCATAAGCTCCTTCGACCTTGAGAATGTAAATCCCCTTGCTTAAGGTACTTAAGGAGATGGTGGTGTTGGTTCCGTTTAATTTCCCTGAACCTACCGTTCTACCCATTTGATCGAATAGGGTGTAAGGCTCGTTCGTAAACTTATCCGAAGTAATGGTAATCTCCGAGGAAGTAGGGTTGGGGTAGAGGGAGTTATTTGTAATTTCTTCGTTGTTATTAATTCCGGCAGTGCAATTGTTACATTGTACCGAATAATTTACTCCTGAAATACTTGGCCATGCATTTTGTGCATACCCAGGATTTTCTATTTGAACACAAGTAAGACCATTAGCAGGATTAGAATCCTCACATTGTAAATATTGCCAATTCAAATAACTATTATTATTAAGTAAAACACAATAGAAATCATCAGTGAATTGAAACGAGGTAAAACCAAATTCTACTTCAACAAAAGACAAATCTATGACTTTCCAATTTGGGGCTAATTCATTACTTAAATGAACAAATCCGTATTGTGTTAATTTATTTGAAGGATTAAATTCAACGGAATTAAGTGAATACAAATTACCACCTATTCCTATATTTGTAATATGACCCTGAGGAATTTTGATGAATGATACATTAGGACAATTACTTACACCTATTGACATTCCTTCATAATTTGTACCAACGAAGTTATTTATATTAACATCGTTGATATTCACATTGCTAAGATCAACAGCTGTTAAATATGTGCAATTATAGAAGTTTATTGTATGCAGGTATTGAAGATTTTCTATTCCACTAATATTCTGTAAGGGGATGTTGTTAACATGTAAAGACCCAATTACCTCAGATGCTATTACGAAATCGTCTATGCCTCCGGTTGCACAATTAGGAAAATTAGATTCTAAGTATGCTTCAAATGCATCATCAGGAATATAAGTTAATTGCGCAACCGCACCATAAAGAAGATTTGCGAAGAATAACAGTAAAAATATTTTTTTCATAATCTCAAATTAATTTGTCCTCACTCCTTCACCACAATCGCGGATTCATAATCTCCTTCAACCTTGAGAATGTAAATCCCTTTGCTTAAGGTGCTTAATGAGATGGTGGTGTTGGTGCCTGCTAAAGTTCCTGAACTTACGGTTCTACCCATTTGGTCGAATAGGGTGTAAGGCTCGTTCGTAAACTTATCCGAGGTAATAGTAATCTCCGAGGAAGTAGGGTTGGGGTAAACCTGATATGGTTTTGTTTCATTGATTAAATTCAAACCTAGTTGATTGCAATTGCTTGTATCACACCACAATTCGGCATTTCGATCGGGGTTCCCTCCCCCTGGAATCGCCAAATCATCGGCAGACAAAAACAAGTTACAATTGATCTCCAACATTTCTAAAAGGGAATCTGCGAAAGGTTGAACAATGGCAGTGTTCATGCTCGTACCATCAGATTTCCATATACCCGTATTATTCATAATTTGCTGATTTCTTAAATAAAAGTAAAGCTGGTTATCATGTTTAATCCCTTGATACTCTTTAATTTGATCATTCAAGCTGGAGCCAGGGTATATGTCTTTTACTAAGACTGTTCCACCGCTCGAGCCATCTGTTTTCCACAACTCTTGACCATTTATTCCATCATTGGCAATAAAAAAGATCGTACCATTAACATCAACAAATTTTTTTGGATTAGATGAATTAAAACCAAAATAAATGTCCTTAATCATGGAAGTATTTGCTAAAGTCCCATCCGTTTTACATAATTCATTCCCAGGTAATCCAACACCATTATAGCCTCCTGAGAAATATATCCACCCATTGGTTGAATAAAAATTTGCCGAATATGGAACTGGGAAATCAACAGCTTGTAGGGTACCTGCTAAAGAACCATCCGTTTTCCATATTTTCCCATCATTCCCACGATAATAAATCATGTTATTTAGTAAACAAGATTCACTAATAAGGGGTAAAAAAACCCCGTTTTGAATTGTGCCGCCTAATGTTCCATCACTTTCATATCCTGAAAAATATATTTTATTATTAAATGATCTTATTGTTATGTTATTACCTAAGCCTGAATTCGTCCAATTTGTCACCGCAACGGTTCCATTTAAAGTCCCATCTGATTTCCATAATTCATGAATTGTATGTCCCCAAACTAAGTCTTGGTATGATGTTATAAAATAAATTATACCATTCATTTCGCAGAGATTGGAATTATATGCTTTATTTGTTAAATCTTTTACTAGTACGGTACCTCCTGCAGTCCCATTTGTTTTCCATAATTTGTATGAATAGGTTCCTTGATTGTATATTATTTCTTTAAAAAATAACATACCAGAAGATTTTACAAAAATCTCTTCATCGGGTATGTAATCAAAATGAGGGGTGATATTAACTACTAATGATGTTCCGTTAGGGGTCCCATCGCTTTTATAAATACTCCGTTGATTAGTCCAAGGATTTGTTGATGCAGTAAAAATCAGTTCATTATTAAGTTCTATGAAATTATCGGGCCATGAGCCTGGAGTCCCAGGATTTATATCACTAATTTGAGTAAATTGCTGAGCTACAGAAATAAAATTAAGAACTAAGGCTAATTTCAAAAAGAAAAGTTTCATATGTACTGGTTTTTTCATAATCTCAAATTAATTTATCATCACTCTTTCACCACAATCGCTGATTCATAAGCTCCTTCTACCTTCAGAATGTAAATCCCCTTGCTTAAGGTGCTTAACGAAATGGTGGTGTTGGTACCGCTTAGTTTTCCTGAACCTACGGTTCTTCCCATTTGGTCGAAGAGGGTATAGGGCTCGTTCGTAAACTTATCCGAGGTAATTGTAATCTCCGAGGAAGTAGGGTTGGGGTAGAGCACGATTGATTCCTTGCTGTTTACCAAATCTTGAAGGCTTAGGACGTTTGGAAACCCTTCGTAGATTCGATGAATGGTGGTATTTGTAGTAATCGGGTCATTAAAGTCGAAATAAATGTCAGCGTCGTTGGTGATAACAGTTCCCGGAGATAAATTAGGGTTTTGTTCAACTTGAAAAGTAACAAATCCATTACTTCCAACACTGTTTGTGGTGCTGTCTGGTAGTAGAATATTGTCAAAGCGCCATTCCAATACCCGTGGCCCATACATTCTGAATTCGTAGTTATGACTAGAAACACCGGGAGTGACGGTGAATATATTTAAATCTAAATCCAAGGTATCTCGAATCACCACGGTAAATGCCGTATCGGTACCTGTATTTTGGAAACGAATCACGTATTGAAGTTGTTGGTTAGGCTGAATATAATTCATGTTGGTAACGCCATTCGGGTAGCCTCGCTTGTCGTTGGGGTCGTAGCTTCCACTAACTTCTTCACAATAGATGTCAATGACTGGATCGGCATCGTCTTGCGGATAGTCATTGACTTCTCCCGGGGGCCAGTTGGCTGCATTGCCACAGCGTTCAACAAAGGCATTTGGTTGAGAATTTCCTGGATGTAAGGGGTGTTGTGAGGCGTTCAGTATCCAAGTTTGACCATTTCCTTCGAACGCATACGTAATGGTTTGACCGCCTTGAAGCATGATAGAATCGGTGAAGGTAACTACGCCATTTACTGTAAGCCAAACGGGTGCATAACATTCCATATCGCCTCCACCTAAAACCCCCGTATTGGTTACAGTGAAGTAAATGGAATCATTTTGGCACCAGCCGTTCACGCTCAAACTGCTTTGGTCCCAAGGCCCTAAACACGGTTGGGGTAAACCGCCTAAAGCACCTTCGCTGGGAATATTATCCCAATTCGGCCCAGAGGGTAGGGTATCAAGGGCACAATTCTCAACCGGAAAAAGTTCGGCATTCATGCAAAGTGTTTGTCCTAGGGTTGCGTTACAACTCACGGTGGTAGAAAGGGTGAAATCTACACATTGTCCTGGGTTAAGCGTTCCGGTTTGAAATTGATAGGTGTTGTTACCAAGTGCGGTGAAAGGAAGGCTTGCAGAATTAACGGTAAGTAGTGGATCAAGTGTAACAACTACGAAGGAGGAGTTAAGGGCACTTGTTGCCGTTGCATTATTACAAGCACTCACATAAATAATTTGATTACTGAAGCACCTTCGTAGTGTTGGAGCTAAAATCGATATTTCGGGACTTGAACAAGGATTATGATTAACCATTCCAAAGCTTATGCAAGCATTAGTTCCATTATTGACTTGAAATGTTTGCGAATTGACGCATGTAGGGGACCAATTAAGATTTACAGTATCAATAAAAGCTGTGTATGTACCATTTGGGAGATTTAAAAAGCTGGCAATTCCGATAGAATTTGAATTCGTAATTAAATTTCCGGGTTGAATAATTACCGGAATTGCGGCAATTCCGGGTTCATTTAAGAGGATACAATTTTGATTAACATCATTGAATACTGAAATATCAACACTGGGTGTAAAGCTGAAATTAATAACGTTGGTTTGAGCAATTGCAGAATGAACATTTAATGATATCCATACAAATAAAAATAATCGGCTTAAATTGAAATATATTTTTTGTTTCATAATTTGAACTTTATTTTGAATGCAATACTTGTTATTCAGCGATAAATACAGTGGTTATTCTTTAATGCATCGTACACACAAGCCTCGAGCTCTTGACCCTCCATTAGACCCAGAATTGACTAATGCGTCAGAGGTAGTAATTCGCAAGTTACCTGATTTTTGATAATTATTTAGAGGATCGTCAAAGGTTGAAGAAGTCCAATAATAACCTTGTGTTGAAGTATTCAAAATAGGGTCTCCTGCGCCATCGACATAACCTCTCATCCCACCTAAAGGTAACTTTAAGACAGATTGAAAAGCACCAATTGAATTGAGGCTAGACCATGTTGAAATTTCATCAAGAAATTCTTGATCAGTTGGTAATCTATATCCAGTTGGGCAAGGGTTATTTACTCCTCCTACTCCTTGCCATAAATTAGGGTTTTGGGGGTTCCTCCAATCATTAGTTATATTTGCACCGTTACACATTATGTGTAATGAATGGTTTGGTTGATTTACAGAACTGATTACTGCCGTTGATGAAGATGTTCTACATTGATGACCATCTGAACGACGGCCCCATTGGTAAAGAAATCCATAGGAGTTAATATCAGTACTACTGGTAGCAACTTGAGAAGCGCCTAAATTTCTATCCATCCACGTGCGGCCCGTTATTGGATTTGTAACTGGATTAATTACCGTTAATCCCGAGCAAAACACTGAACCTGGAGGATAACTCGGTGGAGGACAACCTATATTATTGTAAACTGCCTTTACAATAGAATGTTTTGGTAAGCAACCATTTGTTGTTAATTCTGCACGGTAATATTTATTACTCCAAAAAATAATACCATATGGAGAATAATTCGCTCCTTGAATGTTGATCCAATTGATTGAATCAACTGATTGTTGCCACTGTATATTCCCGTTAAGGTTACCACAGTTAAGATATATACTATCTCCCATACAAACATAATTTATTTGAGATTTTACATTACCAAAATAAATACACGTTAAAAAATAGAATAGAAAATACTTTTTCATAGAAGATTTATTAAATATAGGTTCAGTTTACTTTTGTTGTTTTCATGTGATAAACTCACTTCTGATTAAGTAATCATTCTCATCCTTTTCCAAGCTTATTTCTGAAATTGATATGAAAACCTTTTTCCTTCACCTCTTTAAGTTCTATGAAGTATCCAAAGCTAGCAGACATAAAAAATCGTTCATCTACATAACGTGCTCCAAGGCCAATTCGCCATTGCAGAGGAATAATCTTTCTCGAATAAAATTCAACGTTTGCAGTTAATGAATGGACTGGCACTAAGGAAACGTTTGGAGCTTTTACCAAATCGAAATTGTATGAAAGTTTCTTATGTACTTTTGATTGATCATGGTAGTACAAAGACATTCCTGCGCCGATATCAAAAGTATTCGGAAAGAATACTCCAATATTAACACTTGGTTCTAATGCTTTCCAATAATAACCCGCTCTAAACCCAGGATATCCAGAGTATTGTTGTCCTACTCCAATACCTAAATTCAACTGGCTATTGACAAAAAGGGGAGATGTGATTAAGAGTAAATATAAAATATTACGCTTGACTATATAGATTTTCACGGCACAATGAAATTCATGGATTTATACATTTCATCAGGGCATGTACTTCCCATATTATAATTTCTTGTTTCTACTATTGAACCATTCAATTCAAATTTCACCTCCACATTTTTGCAAACAAGAGTTGAATAGGTTACAATTGCTGATACATTTTGACCTTTTGTTACACTAAACACATCTGTTGAACCAGGTGAAAATAAGGCTCCGCCATAAGAAGATGAAAATTGGAATGATTCACCTAAGGCTTGATTCGGTACTGGACAATTAACAATAATCCGTGCTTGTCCGCCTCCCGAGGGTTGCGTTTCGTCATCGCAACCCCAGAATAACAAAGAAATACTGGCTAGTAAAAGTAGCTTCCTCATCCTTAAAACTTCATTGTTAATCCAAAGTTAGCTACCGCTAAGCCGTAACCAACTTCAACAAAACCACCCACATTATCAGAAAACATGTATCGAAGACCACCCAAAAATTGGTAACCAAGCGGTGTTCCTAAGGCAATTGAGTTGTTGGTTTCATTGAATGCAGGATCGCTTGAGGTCCATTTGTAGCCATATTTTAAGAAACCTAATCCAATCCCAATGTATGGATCGATTTTGTCGTTGCTCACTGAGAAATGGTAGGCCCCGCGCGCCATGATGGCTAGGGTATTCCAACGGTACGAATAATCGTAGGTCTGGCCAAAGTAATCGTTTTGAATCCAAGTGGCACCATACGTTGAATAAGAAAGGCTGAGTCCGACACCAATATGGTCAGTTACGGCACGTTCAAAGCTTAAATTAACGGGGCCAAAACCAGAGAATTTGTAGCCATCATATACTTGGTAGGCATTTAATAAGCGACCATAGCCCAAACCAAAGCCGTAACCAACTTGTAAATAATTGTCACCTTGACTAAATTCTTGTGCTTTTACAGCATTTAAACAGAGGGTGAAGGGCAGGATAAGTAACATTAACTTTTTCATAGGAATTAAAGATTAAGGGTTATAAATAAAAAGTGATTAATAAAGTGACTAATAAGGATTATAGTAATAGGAGTTATTGTAATATGTCGGCTGATAATACGTCGGTTGACGGTAATATGAATTGTTGTAATAAGAATTATTATAGTACGAATTGGAATAGGTCTTGGTACCTTGTTTTCCGGTGTACGGGTTGTAATTTGGGTAGGTGCTCCAGTTGTCGTACACGGTATTGTTCGGGGCGGTACGATAATGCGGTGCCACATAGGTGCCGTTCGATTTATAGTAACCATTCACATACACCTGGTTTTGGCTCATGACTTCCCCACAGCAGGTGAGTCCAATAAAAACAGTAATAATTTTAATTATATTTTTCATATAGTAGGTTTTATAATGTATACAAATATATAAATTATAAAACTATATAAATGGTATAGTAATAAAATATTTTAGCTCACCTTTTTAGTTCTTTGAGTGTTAGCTTTGTCGCATGTCCTCCATTCACATCGGTCAGTTGATCAAGGAACAGGTAAAGCGCAAGCGCCTTAGGGTTTCTCAACTTTCTGAGCGGCTAAATGTCTCTGAGCCGAATGTGTATAAGATTTATTTGCGCAGTTCGATTGATACCGAATTGTTAGAGAAAATCTGTGTCGCCTTAGATTATAATTTCTTTTCCGTTTACGCCAGCCGGTTTACGCTCGATACAAAGGATTCACGCTTAACTCAATGCGAGAAAGAAAATGAATTGCTTCGCCAGTTGGTTAACGAGAAGGAAGAAAAGTACCAGTTATTACTTTCATCGCGGCGAGATTATTAGTTAGCGAGCATATTAAGTCATCTTCTGTTCGAATTATCCGCTAATCGAGTGGGCGCTAAAAGGCGAATGGATCGAAGGACGCTCTACTTGATAGAAAAACAGTCGCTAGAAAATATATGCAGCAAATTCCAGAAATGTCAATGGTGAATGTTTAAGCATGTAGTATAGCGAACTGAAAAGCGGGATACCGTGAGGAAGCCGAAGGATCACCGATACGGTCGGTTTTCAGGAGTGGCGCGCCCTTGCTTAAATCCTTCGCCGAGCTTTTTGCTACTTAGACGTACCCTGAGTAGACCAAAGGGCGTATCGAAGGGTGCGGTAAAATATTAGGAAAAAAAATCTTTGTTTAAGTATTTATCTTTTGTCTTGATACAAAAGAAACAAAAAATCAAGGCACGGGATGCTTCCTTGGCTTCACCATTTCCGCACCTCCTGACCCTCTGTTTTGTAGGTGATCTTACAGCTTCCTCCAAAACGACGATGCTCAGTTCGGCTTGGAAACCGGAGCATCCAAGTGCCAGAGTACGATTTTTATTGGCGATTCCTTTGATCCGCCTCGGCGGACTCAGGCACCCTTTTTTCTAAGTAAAATTATATTTGGTGCCTTCCCGTTCCTCGGGATTTCAAATCCCGAGGAACGGGAACCGAACCCATTGAATCATCAAACATATCCTAACAATCGCTTATAGATTTTAAACGCATCATGTTGCTGGAATGCGAGGGATAGTAACAATTTTGATTCTAGTTTTGCATTCTCCCAATCTCCATTATACATAAACGCTAAGCTTCCATGATAACCATGAGTTAGGGCGAGAAAGGTATAAATTGGCGCTTGAAATTCTTTGTTAACCTCTTGAATCTGAAGCAAGGAGATACACTGTTCTTTCCATGCTAAATGATATTTTAAAACCTCGTATCGATTTGTATAAATTAGCCCTCGACACCAACGACCAACATAGGCCAACGCAAAATCTGCTTCTTTCCAATCTATAATTAGTTGTAAAATAGTATCCGTTTCAATTAATATGGATTTATTAGAATGTATGTTGGCGAGCAACTCAAGTTCTAAACTTCTCGACTTTAAATGGAAATGCGTTAAGTCTTGCTTATGGAACAAAGGTTTCTTTTTTTTTGTACTGAGCATCAACTCTTTTCGTTGTTTGAACAATTCACTGAATTGCAATAATTCAAGGTTGTTGCTCTGACGTTTTGCTAATTGGTTTAGCAGGTTAGCATAATGTCCGTAGGGATCATCTTCAAAAACAAAGAGCTGAAGAAAATCTAGTGTATAATGTTCATATTGGAGTAGTTCTTCTAAAGCCTGAGAATGCTCTTTTTGGGAGCCAAACAAATAGTTTCCAACAAATTGAGAGGTATAAGCGAAAACTTTTGGTGTTTCACTTTTTATTTTCATCAATCGGCGAATAGCCGCGCGTTCGTTGTTAGCCAGAAACAAGGATTCAACCTCTAGCAAAGCTTCCATTTTTTTGCGGTTGGATTCTTCTCGCTCGTCATTGACTTCTAAAAAAGAGTCGTAATCATTATACCCTAGGTAACGCGTCAATTCATCTAAGGTGGAAGACCTTGCATGGGTATTGATTTTAGCTAAGCTAAAAATCCGGCTTAATGTGGTATAGGATACATAATGCCCTTGTTTTATTAAAAGTTGTTCTAACCTTCGGCATGCAGCTATTGAGTTAATTTGAAAACCAACATGCTGTTCAAGGGCACTTTTTAATTGAGTCAAGGACATACCCAAAGATACTTCACGGAACTTTTCAATTCAAAACGAAACAAAAACGAAACAAAAACGAAACAAAAATTGGACTCGAATCGTGTTTGGTTCGGTTAAATTTGAGGTGTAATAAATTACATATGAATAAAATCCTTACCTTCTTGACGTGGTTAAATTTAAGTCTATTAAACATTTATGCCCAATCTATTACTGTAACTTCTCCAAATGGCGGTGAAACACTACCTGCTTGTCAAGCATCTACAATTTCTTGGACAGGAGTAGCTACTTCTGGATTTTACAACGTTGAGTATTCAATCAATAATGGCGCGAATTGGTCATCGATTGCATCAAATTTTGGGGGAACCTCGTTTAGTTGGAATCCTGTTTCAAACATCCAATCAACTCAGGTTAAGATACGAGTCTCAGATGCTAATAACTTATCTGTTCAAGATCAAAGTGATAATTTTTTCACGATAACAGCAGCCATTATTTTAACTGTTCCAAACGGCGGTGAGGTATGGCAAGCAAACACAACCCAAAATATCACATGGACCTCCAATATTGTTCCAACTACTACACCAATGACTCTTCAATATTCTACCAATGGAGGAGGTAATTGGACAACTATAACAACTTCTGCGCAGGCAGGAGCCCAAAGCTATGCTTGGTTGATACCTGGGGGTACGGTTCCGAGTATTTTCTGTCTGATAAGAATTTTTGAAACTGCTGGAGGAGCTTTAGGTTGTAAAAATGATCAAAGCAATAATCCGTTTGAAATAACCGCAGCAACGCCGATCATTACCGTGAATGCTCCAAATACGGCAACAACACTAGCAGCATGTCAAACATTCAATATTACTTGGACTTACCAGTATCCTCCTGCAAATAGTGCGGTTAAATTAGAATATACTACAGACAATGGTGTAACATGGAATTTAATTACGGGCTCAACTACAGCAACATCGTTTTTATGGACAATTCCCGCAACTCCTTCAAATGCCTGTAAAGTGAAAGTTACTTCATTGGATAACCCAAGTATTTTTGACGTAAGCAATGTCAATTTCACAATTGTCAACCCAACTATAACGGTAACATCACCTAATACAGCATTGACATATTATCAATATCAAACTCCAAATATAACCTGGTCATCTACCAATTTATCAGGTGCTTCAACTTTGAATATAGAGTTATCATTAGATGGCGGAATTACATGGTCTACTTTGATTGCGAACACACCCAATGATGGATCTCAAGCATGGCCAATCGGTATACAAACACCATCTACTTCTGCTAGAATTAGAATATCGACTACATGTAACAATTCCTTTTCTGATATCAATGATGTCAATTTCACGATTGCAATACCTGCAATTACTGTAACGGCACCAAACACAACTACATCATTTTGTGTGGGATCTTCTACAACTATCACATGGACAGCAACAAATCTCCCTGCGGCAAATAATGTTAAAATTGAATATTCCATTGACAATGGATCTACTTGGGTTGTGATTTTGGCTACAACGCCTAATGATGGAAATCAGGCTTGGATTATACCAAATACACCATCAGGACAATGTTTAGTGAGAATTACTGACCCTCTTTACCCTTCAAATTTTGATATAAGTAATGTCGTTTTCACAATTCTTACACCATTGACCAATGTAACATCTCCAAATGGAGGAGAAGTTCTTATTGGTTGTACTACCTATACGATATCGTTTGCAAAGTGTGGTACCATAGGGAACACAAAATTGGAATATTCATTAGATAATGGTGTAAATTGGATTCAAATAGCTACCAATATTACAACTTTAACTTATGCTTGGACTGTTCCAAACGTATCATCTAATCAATGTTTAATCCGTGCTACAGATTTAACGTCGTTGGTTACAGATCTCAGTGATGCAGTCTTTATAATCAATCCTTCATTACAAATTACAACTCCGAATGGTGGAGAGAACTTCCAAGTTGGTGGACCAGTACAAACTATCAGTTGGATTTCAAATGGTACTTTTACTACAACGCTAAGATTGGATTATTCTATAAATAATGGAGCTACATGGACGAACATAGCAACAGGAATTTCCAATGCAACTACTTCTTACAACTGGACAATTCCAAATACACCAAGTGCCCAATGCCTAGTGCGGGTATATGAAGGAACTACAGCTACACCTCCTGCTTGTAAGGTTGACCAAAGCAATACCTTATTTACCATTTCTCCAGCAAACTCAATTATCACGGTTACCTCTCCGAATACAAACGTTACATGGTACACGGGTGCAACAACCAATAATATAACCTGGACCTATCCATTTTATCCTGCAAACAATGTGAAAATTGAATATTCAACCGATAATGGCTCAATATGGAGTACCATTTTTGCTTCTACACTAAATGATGGTAATCAATTATGGTCACCTATACCCAACACTCCTTCACCTAATTGTTTGGTTCGTATTTCCGATGTGAACAACCCATTGATTAGCGACGTAAGTAATGTCAATTTTCAAATTGTAAATCCTACGCTTACATTAACAAGCCTAAATGGTGGAAACAACTTAATTGGTTGCAATACTGTTCCAATAACTTGGACAAATGTCGGTGTCGCTAATACAATAAAAATTGAAGCTTCGTATGATGGTGGGCTGACGTGGAATTTGGTAACTGCTTCCACCGCCAATTCGGGCACATACAATTGGACCATTCCAAACAATGTAAACTCGAGCAATTGTTTAATAAAATTATCTGACGCTTCTGTTGCTTATATAACAGATCAAAGTAATGCTCCATTTAGTATTGCAAATAATTCACAGGTCACATTATATTCGCCAAATGGAGGTGAGGTTTGGACAGCAAACAGTATAGAAACCATTAGTTGGGTGGCTAGCGGTATTGCTGGAAATATGACCATTCAGTATTCAACTAATAATGGAACTACTTGGACAACTGTAAGTACTACAGTTCCGAACACTGGATCTTACTCTTGGACAGTTCCCAATGTTGCATCCGCTCTTTGCATGATTAAAATATTTGAAACAGCAACACCATGTAAGGTAGACCAAAGTAATGCAGTTTTTACAATAGCAGCACAAGTTCCTGTAATCACAGTAACTTCGCCAAATACAGCAGTTTCGTGGATTGTCGGTTCAACAAATGCCATTACTTGGTCAATCACAAACGGAACAATTGCCAACGTTCGATTGGAATATTCAACTAACAATGGAAGTACGTGGACCCAAATTATTGCTTCTACACCTGCAGCAAGTGGCACGTATAATTGGATTGTACCACCTTCACCTTCTATCTTTTGTTTGGTTCGTATTAGCAACGTTTTAAATCCTGCCTTAAATGACATAAGTAATGTAAATTTTACCATTTACAACGCGGCAACTGTTCAAGCAATTACGTTAACAAATCCGAATGGGGGTGATATCTTGAATGGTTGTTCAGGTACAAGTATAAACTGGAATGCAAACAACAGCACTACAGTAGGAAGACTTATTAGTGCCAACGGAACTCTTAATGCACCAACAGGAACTGGTCCATGGACAGTTACTATAACAGGCATGGCTTCAACAACTGGTTTGAATGTCGGGGCAAGTATATTTGCCACGTCAGGAGTAGGCAACTTAGGCGCAGGTGGCACAAATACGATCACAAATGTTGTTTCAGGAACAAGCATAACTTATTCTTCGACAGGTGGTGCACCTCCAATCGCAGGAGCTGTTACCAATATTTCAACGACTACAATAAGTACTACAGGAACAATAGGGTCAATAACAGGGACAGGGCCTTGGAATGCTACGATTACAATGGCACAAACTGCAGGTTTAACAGCAGGTAATACCTTTACAGCGACAAATGGTACAGGAAACTTGGGCGCAGGAGGTACATATACGATAACAAATGTTGTTTCAGGAACAAGCATAACTTATTCTTCTGTTGGTGGCAGCGCCCCAGTTGCAGGAACAATTTCAAATATTAAGGCAACAAACACTTCCTACAAACTTGATTATTCAGCTGATAACGGTACAACCTGGTCGCCAATTGTTGCGCTCACAGCTCAACCCTCTAATGGAGCATGTTCATACCTTTGGAGTCCAGTTGTTGGGAGTGTGAACTCTACAAACGCTTTGGTTAAAGTAACCAATGCAACGAACCTAACACATGTAGATCAAAGTGATGGGACAAATACTATTAGTCAGCCAATCGTTTTGATTCAACCTAACTTTGGAGGAGCTTATGTGGCTGGATCAACTATGAACATTTCCTGGATTGCGAATGGTGTTTCAGGTTTTTATAACATTAGTTATTCAACAGATGGTGGAACTAATTGGAATACAATTACTTTTAACCAAAATATTTTAACTAACTCATACCAATGGGTAGTTCCTGCCACAGCAACAGGGCAACTCAAAATTCGGGTTGAAGAAACTGGTAATCCCTGCAAGTCAGATGATAGTGATGTGAATTCAAGTATAATATTAACACCTCAGGTAGTAACAGTGACTGCTCCAAACGGCAGTGAAACTTGGGCTACCTGTTCTTCCCAAAATATTACTTGGACGAGTACGAATGCCTCTGGCACGTATAACTTACAGTATTCTACAAACGGCGGAACGACATGGGTCACAATTGCTTCGAATGTTGTTGCTGGAACAAATGGCTCGTATGCATGGACCGTACCTAATAGCGTATCCGGTGTATGTTTGATACGTGTAAGCAATGGTGCAAATGTGGATCAAAGCAACGCTGCTTTTAGCATAACACAAAGTGTTCCATTGACAGTGACAACAAATACAGCTATTTGTTCGGGAAGTTCTCTTTCATTGTTAGCAACAGGAGCTACATCGTATTCGTGGTCTCCAGCGACAGGATTAAGTAGTACAAGCATTGCCAATCCAACCGCCGCGCCTCCTACAACAACTACTTACACAGTAACTGGTACACTCAATGGATGTACAAATTCCAAATTAGTCACAGTTACTGTAAATCCAATACCTATTGTTTCTATAAATCAAAATAATGTTCCTTTGTGCTCTGGAATTACACTTCAAGCCAATGGTGCAAATAGTTATTCATGGACTCCTAATATTGGCTTAAGTAATGCAGCAATTGCTAATCCGGTTGCTTCTCCAATAAGTTCGACTTTATATACAGTTACGGGTAGTTTGAACGGTTGCACGGCCACAGCAAATGTTACAGTGAATCCCAATCCTACCGTAGTAGCAAATGCCTCAGCTTCAACAATATGTTCAGGTACTGCCTCAAACTTGACGGCCTCTGGCGCAACTTCATACACTTGGTCACCTGCAGTTGGTTTGAGCAGCGGAACAATCGCGAACCCTATTGCTAGTCCTGTAACAACTCAAACATACACAGTAACTGGAATTTCAAATGGTTGCTCATCAACTGCAACAGTTACTGTAACCGTCAATGCGGCACCAGTACTAACAGTTGGTTCTGGAGGGAGCATCTGTGCTGGATCCTCATATCCTTTAAGTGCAAGTGGTGCAGTAAGCTATAGTTGGTCCCCTGCAACTGGGTTGAGCAGTGCAAATATTTCCAGCCCTATTGCAACACCTTCTTCAACAACAACCTACACATTGACAGGTTCCAATGGAACTTGTACCGATGTAAAGACAGTAACGGTTGCGGTTATACCTATACCCGTAATTACAATTGCAGGTAGTCAAACTATTTGTGTAGGGTCTTCTACAGTGCTTACTGCCAGTGGTGGAAGCAATTATGTGTGGTCACCTGCCACCGGATTAAACAATCCATTATTGTCTAATCCGACAGCTTCACCAGCTGCAACTATGAATTATGTAATCACATCAACTGTTAATGGTTGCCAAGGTACGGCTAATTTCACTTTGAATGTATTTCCTAGTGCATTAATTAATAGTGTTGGATCTACTAATGTATGTCAGGGGAATTCAGTTGTTTTAAATGCCAATGTAGGAGCTGGCTTAACCTACCAATGGCAGAATAATGGTACTAATATTTTAGGAGCGACTGGAGCAAATTACACCGCCACATCAACAGGTTTATACACCGTGACTATAAATAGTAGTTCTTGTCCAGGTTCTGTTACCTCAGCATCAACACAGGTAACTGTTAATCCTAATTTAACACCAACTTTTGCTCCAATTAACGCAATTTGCTCCGGTGCATCATTACAGGCACTTCCTACAACCTCAACAAATAATATTATTGGTTCATGGTCACCTGTATTGGATAATACAACTACCACGAATTATACATTTACACCTAATGCTGGGCAATGTGCATTAAATGGAACAATGACAATTACTGTGAACTCTAACCCTGCATCAAACATAACTTTAGGCGGAGCAAATACGTTTTGTCAAGGGGATTCGGTAGTTTTAAATGCCAATGTAGGAGCAGGATTAACCTACCAATGGCAGAATAACGGTACTAATATTATTGGAGCGACTGGAGCAAGTTACACAGCGGCATCTTCAGGTTCATATGCGGTAATAGTATCGAATGTAAACGGTTGTTCACAAACTTCAACAGTTGCTCCGGTAACCGTAAATGCATTACCCAATAATGCTATTACATTAATAGGCTCACCTACATTTTGTTTTGGTGATTCAGTAGTTTTAAATGCTAGTGTAGGCAATGGATTAACTTACCAATGGCAGAATAATGGAACTAATATTGTAGGAGCTACTGGAGCAAGTTACACAGTGGCATCTTCAGGTTCATATTCAGCAATTGTTACGAACACCAACGGTTGTTCACAAACTTCAACAGTTGCTCCAATAACCGTAAATCCATTACCCAATAATGCTATTACATTAATAGGCTCACCTACATTTTGTTTTGGTGATTCAGTAGTTTTAAATGCTAGTGTAGGCAATGGATTAACCTACCAATGGCAGAATAATGGGACTAATATTGTAGGAGCGACCGGAGCAAGTTACACAGCGACATCTTCAGGTTCGTATGCGGTATTAGTATCGAATGTAAATGGATGTTCGTCTGCTTCGTCAGCTGCAATTGTCTCCGTAAATTCGCTACCAAATGTAACCCTTGGTGCATTTAATCAGGTTTGTGATACCTTCGGATTACTTCAATTGATAGGTGGCAGTCCGGCTGGTGGAAATTATAGTGGAAACTCAGTAAATGGTAATAATTTTAATACAAGTATTGGAGTTGGTATTTATCCAATAACATATTCTTTTACGGATATTAATGGTTGTTCGGCGAGTGAAACAGAAAATTTACAAGTAATTAATTGCCCTACAGCTGGAATAAATGAACAAGTTTCTTCAGGTATTTATGTTTATCCAAATCCATCATTCGGTTATTTAATTATAAATGTTTCAACTAATAATATTGGAAGTTCATATATACTTGAAGATTCTTGGGGGCATGTATTAAAGTCAGGAAAGTTTGAGTCATTAAAAGAAAATTGGGATATATCCAATCTGGCTAGCGGGGTGTACCAAATTAAATTAAATGAATCTTCAGAAGTTATTAAACTTATAAAAAATTAGAAAATCGTATACTCTTTGTTTTTATATCTAATTTTCTTTTCAAACCCAGTTTTCAAAAAATTAGTAACATGATTCAATTGTATGGAAATGCGCTTGTTGGTTTCTTTCAAATACTCGATAGAGCTGCGGTAATTTGTATGTTTTGCAAGTAAACAAGAAGTATCAATTATTTAATTAATACCGAAAAATCTGGATGCATAATTCAAATTAGATGTTCGCAATCAGTGGAGATAATGTTTAAATATGAAGGATTCGAGAAACGATTTTTATTTTGTAAAAATTAGCGCAGAACCATGTGCGCTCATTGCCTAACAAAGGCGATGTTTGGATGACAATTCAAGCCTCATCAAAAAAAAGAAAACAAAAAAATATGCTCAGACAGAAAATGCTTTTATTTACAAGTTGGTAATAAAATTGGATCAGTATATGGCGCCGCATCTTATTATATAAACATAGTTGAATTTAATCCTTTATAAGCACATTAACGTTAAGATGAACATTTTCTCATCGAACAATTCAAAAAGTCGCCAAAGGCGACTGTAGCGCGATAGCGGTTTATCGAATCGTTCCTCGGGATTTCAAATCCCGAGGAACGGGAGTTATTTAAACGAAAACTTTCGTTGTAAAAAATAGCTGATGGTTACCACCACCACCGAGGCAAATACATTGCAAAGGGACGCATTCCAAGCGAAGGTATCTACCATGAGTTTAATGAGAATCCAATTTACTGTAGCAGAGATCAAGGCACTCAATCCATACCTAAAAAACTGTACGCGGCCTTTGAGCTGACTTTCCGTAAATACCACATAGCGCATCATCATAAAGCCAAATAAAAAACTAAACACACCACAAGCCGCAGCTATTACTGTGTAACTGTGCACGGGATGTTCGATTAGCGGAAGTTTAACCGTTTTACTATGAATCACCCAATGGTCTAATATCCAAAACAATACCCAGCCCAGTACTAAATTTGTTGATCCTGCCACCGCATAGTAATAAGTCGTTTTGTCGAAGATTCGCGAAACGATTGGGTAGAAAAAATCAAGGAAAGCGCGTATTATCCGAATCATATTATTTCCATTCTACTTCATAGCCGGTATGTCGGCGGATATTCAAGACTAAATAGTGGTCAATGTAGAGGTATTGTCCACGAATTCCTGTAAGTTTTCCTTGTATGCGCGGTTCTTTGTCGAGCGTTAGCGAAGCTACTTTTTCAGGATAAGCCAACACCGGATAGTTAAAGGTATACACCATTTCATCTTCTGTGAAATACTGACCAAGGTCTGCCGGGAGTTGTTCTAATAATTCCCATTTTTCTTGGGCTAAGTCTACCGATTCATGTTTTATATCCCGCAACATGTTCTGCCAGTTGGTTTTGTCGCTATACATTTCTTTCAAGGCCACTTCAAGTACGCCCGCCAAATACCGATTGGGTGTTTCTGCCAATATAATCGCTTCCCTTGCCCCTTGGTCAATCCATCGGGTTGGCATTTGCGTTACGCGCGTTACGCCCACTTTTACCTGATCGGTTGCGGCGAGGTATACATAATGGGGTTGGTTGTGGTTTTTTTCTTCGTAGGCTATATCACGTCCTTTACCCAAATGCGCTTCACATAATTCCGGGTGCAAGATGCAAGGACTGGCCTCCGGCGCGGCTAGGAAACAGGGATAACAAAAGCCTTCACCGAATGATTTATTCGTTGATTTAGCGCATTTTCTGCACACGATGTTACCGGTAAATTGTAGTAAAATCTCGGTGCCAATGCGTTCATTCAATGAGGTCCCGTCTGCAAACGTGTATTGAATGGGTTCTTCGTGTGTAGTATGTAATTTTTCTAGGATCATTCCTGCGGAAGGATATTCATTTTGTCGGCGAAATGATAACAATAGTCGCGCAAATCTTCACAAATATTTCCCTCACCCGTAGCTTTTTCAAAACTATCCGCCATCGTTAATAAGGTTTGATGAAAGAACTGCTTCATTTCATCCACAGTCATGTCTTCGGTCCATAAATCAATACGCAAGGTATTGTTTTCTCTGGGGTCCCAAAGTGACAAGAAAAATGCTTTGGTTGGTGCATCTTTTTGTCCGCTATCGGCGGCTGACCATTGGATGGATTCTGGGACATTGTTTTCATTCAAGGCCACTGAAAGTTCGATGGTGGAAGTTTTTTTCATGTTATTTTTTTTCGGGTGCTTCATAGGCTTGAAGGATCTTCAAGTATGGGGTATTTTTTAATTCGTTGAGGCTTAAATCGTGTGTTTCCATATATTGTTTTACCATGCGGTAGCCTAAAAACTGTCCCATTCGATCCGGACTTTCTTGGGGTAAGCTACGGGTAAATGGACCTTCATGCAACAAACTTTGTTTGGCGTCTTCTCCAGTATTGTAAAGCAACTGTTCATCTACGATATATTTCCATAGGGCGCCTTCGCTGGCCAATGCCCAGTCGTAATCTTTTGGTGTATAGCGCAGGATGATTGATTCTTTTTCCTGAGGTAGGCATGCGGAAGTAATAAATAAGAGTTTACCCCATCGAATCATTTCGGTGGCGTAGTTTTCTTTCGTTTCTTCGATGTGGTGTGTACTTAACCAACCAATGACCGCGTCGCGCTCGAGGTATTGAGGAGCCATGCCTTCTTTGATCCATGAAAAGAACCTGTCATTCGGTAGTTCTTTGATTACATCGGTTTTTTCACCTAAATACCGTTCGAGGCCCAGGGCAATGGATTTTTCTGAACAAAAAACAGAGCTCGTAAAACCTGAGTTAATCCAAAAGATGTGCTGCGGAAGGGGTACGTCGTTAAAATGATATTTCATTCGTTTGAAGGCAGCAGTTAAGGAAGCGCGATGCTGAGGTATTTTTTTCTCAAATTGCTGATTGATTCGTAATTCTAAGCGCACAACAAAGGGGTTGTTGTTGTAACGACTCATTCCGTTTAGAAAGCTGGTATCTGGAGAGATGCGGATGCCATAGCAATAGCCAAATAGGTAGCCAGCAATGTCTTTGTCGATTTGATTGAGTTCATTTCGATGGGAGATTAATGTCCTTGGATTTGGTTGAGAAAGGATGGAGTCGCTGTGATGAAAGCTTAAAGGTAGTGTGACCTCACTTACATCAATGTCATATGAATTGCTGTTGCACGCAAGCAGTATGAATATAAATGAAAATAAAAGGAGGGATTTTCGAAAGAAACCCATGGAATAGTATTATTTTTAATTTTGTCAAAAATACTATATTCTAAAACCTTATGAAAAAAGTCGCTTCTTTTTGTTTTTTGAGCTTGATGTTAAGCTTGTGTGCTAATTCAACGTTTGCTCAAGATTCTGCGCCACGTAGATTACAGGCGGGCATGACCGGGAATTTTGGAATCAACATGGTAAAACCTACGGATTCGTATTTTAAAGCTACGCCATTTAATCATGACCTTTCGGTAGGAATGATTTTTAATACCAGTTTCAAGAATGCACCGAATTTAGGGATTTCCACAGGTTTTGAATTTGAATTTACTAAGCTAAACTACGAAGCGATTGATTCAGTTTTTTATCGGTATGCTGGTGCTAATATTTTACATCAAGATGAATTGGGTGGAACAGGTTATCTGTTAACCGATCGTCAATACAGTAACGTGGGTGTCGCTGTACCTTTGATGATGTTGTTTCGAATGGATCCGATTGGGGATTGGAAGATTTTTGCAAAGTTTGGTATTCGTAACAGCTTTATGGTTTCTCAGCGCATCAATGACCGTGGATTTGATGTTGGTACCGATGGTGCTGGCGGGATAACGTATACAGCCAAAGAAAATGCTAATTTAAAGTCATTTGGTGATCAATTTTTCTATAAAGGATCCGTTGGTTTCTCAGCCGGAGCCGAGTGGAATTTTGTAGGATCTACCTCCTTAGTTCCTGAATTTGGATTTTTCTATGGCTTGACTCCTTTACATTTCAGAGCTATTGAAGATAATTTCACATTTTCCGATGCTACTGGGACGTATTTTTATCAAAAAGCACGTCAAAACCAATTGATTTTAAAAGTTTCCCTTCTTTTTTAGTTTGAATCTCCTCGCAGAATACATTGTTGATTGGTTGCGTGAGTATGCTCACAAGGCAAAACAAGATGGATTTATTGTTGGTATTTCCGGCGGCGTTGATTCAGCACTAACCTCTACCTTGTGTGCCAAAACCGGGATGAAAACTATGTTGGTAAGTATGCCGATCCATCAACATCCTGATCAATTAAAACGTGCTCATGATCACATGCAGTGGTTAACCGATACCTATGCTAATGTTTCCATAGTAGAAGTTGATTTGACTGATAGTTTTGAAACGCTCCGTTCATCGCTACCAATTGAGGTTTCAGGTCATGAATTGAGCATGGCCAACACGCGCGCACGTTTGCGTATGACTACATTATATGCTATTGGTCAAACGAACACATGTTTAGTTGCGGGAACTGGAAATAAAATTGAAGATTTCGGGGTTGGGTTTTATACAAAGTATGGTGATGGGGGAGTGGACCTAAGTCCGATTGCCGATTTAACAAAATCTGAGGTGTGGGCCTTGGCAAAGCACCTGGGAGTTTCAGCGGTGATAACCAATGCTAAGCCAACGGATGGCTTGTGGGGAGAGGACCGCACCGATGAAGACCAACTTGGTGCGAGTTATCCAGAATTAGAGTGGGCAATGGAATTTCAAGGAAATGAATCCGGCTTGAGTGACCGTCAACGTGAGGTGCTTGCAATTTATCGGCGCTTTAATGCAGTCAATCAACACAAAATGCAACCGATTCCGGTATGTCTTATTCCTGACGAGTTAAGGTCTTAATTCGTAGCCTCAGGAGCTAATCGCAAAACAATTCCGTCTATAGCTTCATCTAAATGGATTTGACATCCTAAACGGCTATTAGATTTCACGTAGAATGCTTGATCCAGCATATCTAATTCTGCATCGCTTTGTTCAGCTAAGTCAGTTTCCGATTCTAAATACACCTGACACGTGGCGCACATGGCCATTCCGCCACATTCACCTAATACAGGCAATTCATAGGCTTTGCACAATTCCATGATGTTCATGTTCATGTCGGTTGGTCCTACCAATTCATGTGCTTGGCCTTCTCTGTCGATTATGGTTACCTTAATTTCGTTCATATCAGTTATAAATGCGAAGAATGTTTGATCCGTTAAATTGTGTGGCGTATTGTCTCAATCCATATTGCGAATTGCTAATGGGTGAACCATCGTATAATGAAAAACGGGCGTTGTTGCACGAATCGATTAATTCTAAAAAGTTGTTTGCGTCTGGGTAGAGTGGTTCTAAACAGGTTCCTTCAACATCTGCGGGCGAATGCCGATCAAAGGCCACAAATTCATTTAAGGATTTTCTGTAAACGATAATTCCTCTGGATCCGCCATTCACATAGGTGTATCCGCTAACCCCCTGCAGTGCGCTATAACTTGGAAAACTTAGGTCAATAGTAACATCTACCGGTACGTTGGGTACTGGATTCTGATTGTTTTTTCCACAGGAAAGCACTGAAAGTGAGGTAACTAAAACAAAAATTACACGTTGAAACATGGGTCAAAGGTAATAATAATGCGATTAATTCACTTCACGTGGCGACATTTAGTCTTGGTCTGTTTGCTTATTCTGCTAGCTTGCAAAGCCGGGGCAGACGGATCCTTTGAAAAGCAACGTGCTGCTCAATGGAAAAAGCACAACAAAGAGGAAAAGCGGAGAAAACGCATGGTGGAAAAATCCTACAAAACACACCTAAAAAATCAGTCAAAACCCATGCGGAAAGCCATGAAAAAAGACATCCGACGCATGCGGCGCGATAAGCGACGAAAAGCGAGAAGATATTCTTGATCTATTGTTTGGCTCCTACGAATCAGATGTCCAACGTTTTTCTTCAAACTAAATGGGTTATTCCTTGTTTAAGTTCTATGAAACTGATCTTTTTTACCTTATTCCTTGCCACGATAGCTGTACAAGCGCAAGACCTGAATGCCTTTAATCAAGCTCGTCTTAAACGGGATCAAGGATTAATGCTCAGTCTCGGTACATGGGCAGTGGGAAATATAACCGCTGGAAGTATTGGTTGGGCTACGGCTCAGCAACCTGAGCTAAAAGCCTTTCATCAAATGAATGTCATGTGGAATACTGTCAATTTAGGATTGGCAATCCCAGGTTATTTACGTGCCCGTAATACAAAAGCGGTGCTGAGTTTGTCTCAAACCCTTTCTGAACAGCAGAAAACAGAGCGGCTCCTCTTATTTAATTCCGGCTTGGATATCGCCTATATGACCGCTGGGTTTTTATTGCGCAGTATGGCGCTTAATAATCAATCCAAGGCAGACCAATTCAATGGATTTGGTAACGGATTAATACTTCAAGGTTCCTTTCTTTTTGCCTTCGATTTAACGGCATTTGCCATTCACCACCGCCATGGGAAGCAGGTATTGAGATTTATTGATCCGAAGGAATAGGGATTCGTACATTGAAGCTGAAATTTATCAGATTGCCTATGCATCGCACATTATCGCTCCGGTGATGTAGCAATTTTATTAATTTGTTTCAGTTGAATAAGTTCTTGTTTCCCCCTTCGAAGGGGGACAAAGGGGGATGAAATCTTGGATTCCTCTGCAATCAAGGTTGTTTTTGGACATTTTATCGAAAAAACTAGTTGAAAGTGTTTGATGAATATTTGTAAATCGGTCATCCCCCTCTATCCCCCTTCGAAGGGGGAGGTTGAGTCTAGGGTAATTTTATCAATATTTTTCCCTTGTTTCCCCTTAAGTGGAAAATGGATGATTTTCTCCCTATTCCGCCAGCGCCTCCCAAGTTTCCATTAATTTCTCAAGATTAGCTTTGAGTGTATTATATTCATTCAACAGCACGTGGTAGTTTGGGTCATTGTAGTTTATGTCGGCTAATTGACTTTCAAGTGTAGCAATCTTTCCTTCCGTTTCTTCAATGTTGCGCTCTACTTTTTGAAGCTTTTTTTGTAATTCACGATCAATGCGCTCCGCCTTGGGGGCCTCTTGAATTTTTTCCACTTCCTCGACCTTCTTTTCTGTAGATTTAGCCTCTTTTGGTGCCTTGTATTTCAGGTATTCATCTAATTCAAAGTGGTGTATTTTTAGTTGCTGCTCTTCAATATCCCAGATTCGGTTGGTTAGTCCCGCTAAGAACTCACGGTCGTGGGATACAATTAAAAAGGTTCCTTCGTAATTCAATAAGGCATTCTTTAAGATTTCCTTTGATGGAATATCCAAGTGATTGGTCGGTTCATCCAGGATTAAAAAATTCGAAGGACTTAATAGCATCTGACACAATGCGAGCCTTGTTCGTTCCCCACCGGAAAGCACGCCAACTTTTTTCTGCGTGTCCTCCCCACTGAATAAAAACGTTCCTAGTAAACTTCGAATCTGTTGACGAATTTCTCCTTTGGCTACATGGTCTACGGTTTCAAATATGGTTAAGCTAGGGTCCAACTGTTCCGCTTGGTCTTGGGCGAAATACCCAATCCCCACATTATGCCCGTATTCTACTTCTCCAGTGTATTCAATCTGATTCATCATGATTTTAAGTAGCGTTGATTTACCAACACCGTTAGGTCCCAAAAGCGCGATTTTTTCACCGCGTCCAACGGAAATAGATACGGAGTGGAACAGGTTTTTTTCGTAGGTTTTACCAACACCTTCCATGTTAAGCACCCATTTCCCAGGCTGCACACTGAGTGGAAAGCGCACCCGCATTCCCCCGTAGTTATCGCGCTCAATTTCTATGCGTTCGGTTCGATCTAACTTTTTTATTAAGGATTGAGCAAAGGCCGCTTTTGATTGCTTCGCACGGAATTTTTCAATCAACATTTCGGTTTGCTTGATGTCTTTGTCTTGTTGCTTCTTGGCTTGCTCCAGACGTTCTGTATCCTCTTCACGTCGTTCCTTATATTTTGAGTATCCAAACGGAAAATCCATTACCCTTCCCATGCTAATATCCAGCGTGCGCTTCGTAACGTTGTCTAGGAATAATCGGTCGTGCGAAATCAAGATGACTGCTCCGGTAAAGCGCTGAAGGTATTGTTCCAACCATGCAATGGAGAGGATGTCAAGGTGATTTGTTGGTTCATCCAGTAACAAGGCATCGGGTTCATTCACAAGAATTCGAGCAAGTTCTGCCCGCATTTTCCACCCGCCGGAGAATGTATCTAAGGGACGGTGAACTTCTTCTTTGTCGAATCCGAGCCCCTCGAGCACAGCCATGATTTTTTCTTCCCAGTTATACCCATCGTGTATTTGAAAGGATTGATTGCAATCAGACAATTCATCCAATAAGGCTAAATAAGAATCAGATTCGTAGTCTGTTCGTGTGGTTAAGGCTTCGTTGATTTGTTCGATTTTCTCATTCAGACCGGTAAGTACCAGGTTAGAAGTAACTAAGTATTCAAACACCGACTTCGAAGTGTTGATTTTAATGTCCTGAGAGAGCATCCCGATTTTCATCTCTTTTGGCAGGTGAATTCTGCCTTCTGATGGTTGTATTTGTCCAGTTAATAAACGAAGCATGGTGGATTTACCCGCACCATTTTTACCGACTAATCCGATTTTGTCTCCGCGATTAATTTGCAGGCTAACGTCAGAGAATAAAAACCCTTGAGGGAGAAAATAACCAAGTTTTTCGAGTGAAATCATGCGCAAAAATACGGCAATGTTTGCAGAGTGCACAGGATTTTATTTAGCAATGCGTTTCTTAAAATTTCACAAAAGCGAACCAAATCCGAGAAAAAATGTTTATTTTGTATAAAATTCAACTTTTAACATGGGTAGACCACCAACACGACCGGCACGCTTAAAGAATGGCTTTTACATAGAGCTTAAAGTGCCTGGTACAAGTTCAATACTAATACGAAGAGACACCAGAGAACAAATGATGATGGCCGCCGAAGAATACGCGCGTACTAAAACCGTTATTATTCGAGGTGAAATGTTTAACGATAAATGGATCGCTGAAGATTCTAAAAGTTAAATGAATCAGAAGTCCTTTGGATTTATTCCGTGGCTTGTTTTCTTTTTTTTAGCCTTAGTTTCAATTCCGTTTTTTATTTGGTTTGATTTTCTTGGGATAGCAAAATTCGTGGGGATAGCTGTTACTGTTAGTTTAGTAGTAGTGCTTAGAATTTGGCTTTATCGCTTGGGTAAATTAGGTAAGGCGCCGCGGGTGTCATTAAATGCAAACGACGTATACGAATTGAATCGATTTATACCAGCCCTGTCTGCGCTTCCTATAACCGAACAACGCGCTTTTCAGCATCGAATCGGATTGCTTATGTCACAGATTACGGTTCAACATGAGGCATCTGTTAGCTCAATAAATACATCGCCCAAAGTTCTTGCAATAGTTGGTGCGTCCCTATTTTTGATCAATGGTCTTGAAACTCAAAAGGAATTAACTTTTTTGCTTAGCGAGAACACTACCCTGCAGATAAATGACAATCAATTGTCTATTTCTTTAGAAGCTGCTATGGATGTATTGAGTTCCTTGAGCACCGAACAGATCCTTCTCGCTATAGCGGCTTAGTGTTTTTTCCAATCGCTTAATTTGGTGCTCAACCCGATGGAGTTATTCATACCAGCTTTAGAATATACCATAAAGCCATAATCTAACCTGAATTTCCGGAAATTGAGTCCTACACCGAAGGATAAGCCAGCTAACCCTGGTGCTTGTTCCAATTTTAATTCTTGTCTTCGGTGGTAATCAAATCCGATTCGTAATTGAAATACACCCTTAGTTACTAATTCCGCTTGCACTGCCAAATGTCGTGCGAGTTGTTCAACAAAGCCAACGCTTGGAGGTTGTATAGTGTCTCCAGTTAGGCCGTCAATTTTCGGTAAAATCGAGGGATCATAATATCCGATTTTCCATTGATTTAAGTGATGTCCAATGAACGTGAATCGGAATGGGGCGTGTTTTAGTTTAACGCTCACACTGCTTTGAATTTCTAGCGGAAGTGGATTCAGTGCATCATCCAGCCCGGTATATCCTTTAAGTTGAACACCAACGTTTCGTGCGAGCAAGGTCGCATGAATCAATTCGTTTGAATGGTGGTATTGAATGGCAAAACTACCGGCTAAGCCATAGGAGGAATATGTTTCTAAATACGATCCAATGATTCCTGCATTAACTCCTAAGGTAAACACTGGATTTAATTGGTATGCATAACTAGCCCCCGCTTGAAAATCAAAGGCACTGAATGTGTTTGTGGTGTTTCCTGTGGCGTCATAGCCTTGAAAAGACCCATAACTTACGTGACGAATATAGGGGACTAAAATTCCCTTTTTCACAGAAATGGCAGTGGATATTGTACCGAAAGTTATTCCCGAAGGCAGTATAGCCTGTTGAATTGAGTAATTTCCGAGCATCGATTCATTGGCCAATGAGGGGTTGATTATTGCAAAATCTAACGTTTTGTCTGCGGTTGGTGAGGCATATCCTCCAAGTCCTGCGGCACGCGCTCCCGTGGGTAAATTTAAAAATCCAAACACATAGTTTCCACCGAGTTGCGCATGTACATGGATTGATGCCAAACTAATTAATAATAATAAGAGGGGATACAATAACTTCATCGGAGCTTGTCAACGGCAAATTAACACTAAAATTGTTTAATTTTAATGAAAAAAGCGCATGGATTTTTTAGCCGCAGCAAGTTCACTGGTTTTAGTAGGTAACCACGTCAAATCATTAGTCCCAACGGATGTCTTTTCAGGTGTTCATTCGTTAACGTATATCTCGGGTTCAGTTACTGAAGATACCGGTGGATTTCTCTTAGACTCAAGTAAGTCAAATCCCATACCTTGTATGAGTTATACACCAGAATCACTTGCGGATGCAATCAACACATCTTTGGATGAATCCTCAAACACCATTTTAATAGGCGATCCCAGTGAGTGGATTATGGCAGCGGCATTAAGCCAATATATGGATTCGAAAGTCTTGGCAGCAGCCTTTTTTGTATATCCTGTGGGAATGGCGGCCTTGGATAGCCGTAAAGAACTTGCGCAGTTGATTTTACAATTAAAATCAAAGGATATACCGACATTTTTACTTCGCAATCCGGAAGTATTTTTTGAGGGAGTTGAACCGAATTTAGCTTGGTTTGTACAACAACTTCAAGAGGGTATTTCAATGGGTACACACATCGAGTACCTGTGCGGATTGTCACAGTCCTCTACAATAGATTCAAATGGTAGATAAAAAACATATCGACGTAATTTTCACCGAACTCTTGAATCGATATCAGGGGTTTTTTCTGCATCAAATTCGCTTGAAATTTGAAGGCGAAGAAGTGTATGATGTGTATCAAGAATTTTGCATTCACCTCTATCAGATTTTATCGACCAAATATTCTACAGATATTGATTTGTTTAACACGCGCTCATGGCTAAAGGCGGTAGTTTCTAATTTTAGTATATCTATGCTGCGTAAAAAGAATAAAAAGCGAAAAGTAAATTTAATTTCTGAGGAAAAAACAAGCATTGCTAGAGCAAATTACTCGGACGAGTCAGATAATACAGATCAACCCAAAGGAGAGCCGGATTATTTTCACGCGATGTCCGACGTGCTCCTTCACTTAAATAAACGCGATGCGCTGATGCTAAAGCTTAAGTACTACTATGGCGTACCCTCTGCACGCATTGCCCGCATCTTGAATGTAGCTCATGTGGATGTTACGATTGGTCGTTTAAAGCAACGAATACTTAAAAAATCAGGCGCTAAAGACTTAGAAGCCTTGTTACGAGCATATCCTTGGTTGACATAACCAAAACTCAGTACGCCATGTGGCGCTCTTTCTTTTCTGCGAAAATATCCGCAATGGTTACAAGGATTCCGGTTTCTTCTACCCCGCCAAATTCTGGATTAACCGCGGTGCCAAATGTTTTCATGGTAGGCGATAAATTCATATAAATATTTACTAAGGGTGGGATGAACTCACCTTTTTCTCGAATGTGTGCGTTGAGTACTTTAAATCCGTCTTTGAAATCTAAGCCCTTCAATTGACTGTCCATATAGGCACGATCATAGTCTTGAATCAGGGGATGAAAAGGTTTCATTAGGCCTTCATTATCCGGAAAATACGTGTGCATGAAATGCAATAAGAAATCTCTGCTAGAGGTATCGTAATTCGGATACATGGTTACTTTTCCAAAAAAGTACTTAATCTCAGGATGCTCACGAACCAATACACCCAGTCCATCCCAAATATTATCCAATGCGAATAATCCTTTTCTTGGATTTACCGTAGGTTGAAAATTAGGTTGAACCCAACTTCTTCCCAATTCGATGGTATAGGGTAGGTATTGCGTAATGAAGGTATCGGTGAAATCAAAATAATGCGTGGTTGATAAATGAATGATTCCTTGTTCGTCAATGGCACGATCGCAGAAGGCAAAGCGATATCCCCCTATGATTTCCTCATCTTCTGGCGACCAAACAATAAGTTGCTCATAGGCATATTCTCCAAGGTCGTATTCATCCAAGTCAATGGGTAATCCTGTGCCACCTCCAGAAGCTCGAAACGTGATTTCTCTTAAGCGTCC
Source organism: Crocinitomicaceae bacterium (assembly GCA_044347515.1). Lineage (GTDB taxonomy): Bacteria > Bacteroidota > Bacteroidia > Flavobacteriales_D > Crocinitomicaceae > UBA952. The sequence goes on from JBIKUO010000004.1 coordinate 32,585, forward strand.
AATTTCTTGAACGACATTCGGAGCATTCGTATTATTAACGATGTAAATTTCATTATCTCCCTTTCGTGTAGTTCGAACTAATCCGTTTCTGTGGAGTTCCTCCTTAAGGATAGATTTAGGAATTGCTTCGATTATTGGTTCCATATTGGGTTGGTATATTATAAAGTAGTTCTTTTATTTCTTGGGCAATGCGCTGTTCATCCTTATTTTCCTCATTATTTAAAAGGTGGATAGGATCGCCTACGGTAAAAACGATTTTCTTGCCTCGTTGTTTATAGAGCTCGTCTGCAAGATATAGCATTTCAAGGGTTGTTTTGATGCCTAGCCAAGTTCTTAGGCGATGCAATCCATAGAAAAAACGAGATAATTTTCCTTCGATGTGAATTGGTATTATTGGATGCCCCGTTGTTTTGGCATAGGTAACAAAGGTCCGCTTCCATTCAAGGTCTTTAATTACCCCCCGTTGCTTCCTACTTACTAGGCCAGCCGGAAAAATACAAATTGCTTTATCTGAGTTGAACATGGCTGCAATCGTATCTCGCGTATCAGTTCTATTTTTACCGTGTTTGTTTACGCCTAAAAATAAATCCTTTAAGGGTACAATATTTAAGAGCAAATCGTTTACCAAGAATACGAGGTCAGGTCGGTGATTTTTCATTGCGGCTATGAATGCCACCCCATCAACACCGCCTAAGGGGTGATTAAGCACTATAATAACAGGTCCTTCCTTTGGAATCCGCTCGATGCCATTAAATACAGGTTGGATCTTTAAGTAATCTACAACGGCTTCACAGAATTCATAGTTTTTGAGATGACCATTTTTCTCCAAAAATGAATTGATTTCTTTTTGATGGATAATTCGTTCCAAATACGATATGGCAAATCGGGGGAGCTTTTTTAGCAATTCCGGATTTTTGTCACCGATTAATTTTCGAACATCAATATGGAGCTCATTCATGGTTCGTAAAACTAGTAATAATACCGAAGTTAACTATTGAATTCTACACGTAAACCGTCAAATGCTGGATTTACACCACGCGGTAGTTTAGCCGAAATTTCTTCGTGTGTACCAAACAAATGGGAGATATGTGTTAAATACGTTTGCTGTGGTTTTATGTCATCAATGAACGCCAAGGCTTCTTCCAAATTAAAGTGTGAAATATGGGGAGATTCATGTAAACAGTTGATAATTAAGATTGGAATACCCCTCAATAACTTCCTTGACGACTCGGGAATGGTTTTCGCGTCGGTAATATATGCTAAATCCCCGATTCGATAACCGAAGACACGCATTGCGTGATGCCAAACGGGAATCGGTGTGAAGGTAAAACCATCGACGACAAAGGGTGTTTCGTCAATTTCATGGATGGTAACTTTGGGAATTCCTGGGTAATTACCTTTGAAAATATAGGAATAGCTCTGATGCAACGCAGCCACCACTTCCTTAGGAGCATACAAAGGCATCGCTTGCTCATGGATATAATTAAATGCTCGAACGTCGTCAAGACCAGAAATGTGGTCCCTGTGTTCGTGTGTATACAAGATGGCATTTAAGTGTTTAACCTGTTCTCGAAGCATTTGATACCTGAAATCTGGACCTGAATCTATGCAATAAGTGAACTCATTGATTTGAATCAAAACGCTACTTCTCAGCCGCATGTCTTTTTTATCGGGCGATTGGCAGACATGGCAGGAACAAACCGGCATTGGTACACCTTGAGATGTTCCAGTACCCAAGAATGTTAGTTTACCTTTCACAACCGAACGAGTTTAAATCCTTCCCCTTTCCGAAGATACAGATTTATAATGGAGCGAATGTCACGGTTCTCATCTTTAAGTTCAATAAAACGCTTCCATTGTTCTGGTGGGGCACTGTTGAAATGAAATGGCGCATAGCCATGACCGCGATACGTTCCCCGTTCAATCCAAATAATGCTACGTTCCATTTTTGAACGCCCCTTATCGATGATGTAGAAGGTGTCCTCTTCGTAACTCATGGAACGGATCAGTTTATTTACTTTTTCATTGTAGATTTCAGCGGGTTCGTGACCAATGCATGCGCCTTCGCATTGTTTAATCGTATATTGAAAACACGCGTCTTTGGTCGGATAAACCCCATTGATTTTTTGACATAAGCCAAATTGGTCACCTCGATTTTTTATAAATTCATGGGCCTCTTTCCTAGAATTGAAATAGGTTAGGGGGGCGGCGCTTGATTTGCTCGTTAGGCCAATTGTTAAACTTAAGTAGCCTTGTTCATTGGGTTCATCATAGAGTCCATACGTGAAAATGGATTTCCTGAGTTGACGGTTGAATTTAGGCTTGAGCGCTTTGATCAGTTCGCTTTCTAATAACATAGCAATTAACTCAGAACCTGTTGTATGATGTTCAATGCGCGCAATTTCTTGCATCATAATACTGCCTTTGCTTGTTGAATTATTACGTAAATGCTGTTCTACACGTTTTTTAATGTTCTTGCTTTTACCTATGTAGATGAGGTGATTGAATTCGTCATAAAAACGGTACACTCCCGCTTTGGTTGGTAATTCATCCACCACAGCAATGTCAAGTTTTGGATTTACCTTTTTAGGGTTGATTTCATGCTGAATAAAAGACTCTAATTGATTGGGGTCTTTGTGATAAATCAGGTCAAATATTTTTGTTGTAGCCAAGGCATCTCCACCTGCACGATGTCTTCCATCAATCTGTATTCCTAGCGCATTCGAGAGTTTCCCTAAACTATACGAATCATGTCCGGGGATTACATACCTTGAAGCACGAACGGTGCATAAATGTGGGTATCTGAAATCAAAACCAAGACTGCGGAATTCATGACGAAGCATTCCATAGTCAAATGCAACATTGTGAGCCACAAATACACATCCATCACAAAAAGAAAGGATATCTTTTGCCAGTTCATAAAATTTAGGGGCCTCTGAAACCATGTGATTGGTAATGCCAGTCAAACGAACAATAAACTCCGGGATAGGCTGTTCTGGATTAATCAAGGAAATTAACTCATCAATGATTTGATTCCCATCGTATTTATACATAGCAATTTCTGTAATCTTCGATTGCTTCGGGCTTCCACCGGTTGTTTCCACATCAACAATTACATAATGCATGTTGCGAAATTAAAAATCTTGGCTTAATGTCTTACCTTTATTGCGTTAAACAATTATCATGAGATTTTCAATTTTAAGTATTATCATGTTCTTTTGCGGCATATTAAGTGCACAAACCACGGTAAGTGGTAACGTTTCCGGTACATGGACTGCTGCGAATAGCCCCTATTTAGTAACAAAAAACAGCGGCCTTACTTCATCCTCGAAATAAATCGTAATTTTAACCTTGAAACACTTACTAAGAAATTTATAAAGCTATGAGAACAAGCATATTTTTTGGAGTCCTTTTTCTATCTCTTTCCTTTTTTGCGCAAAGTAACTTGACCGTTTTTAACAACGGTGGACAAAAGTTTTATCTCATAATGAATGGGATTAAGCAAAATTCGGTAGCCCAAACGAATGTCGTGGTAAGCAACATTAAAGACGGAGGATATTCTGTGAAATTGATTTTTGAAGATGGAAAAACAAAGGATATAGATAAGAGCTTTTTCTTGGATTCTCCACAAGACATCACAACCCGTGTGATTTTTAAGAAAGGAGTAGGTAAATTACAGCTCGTAAGTATGGTTCCAACAACTGGAACGGTAGCTGCAGGATCTGTAAGTTATCGTCCAGATAACAATGCGGTGTTTTCGGATGCGGTTACAACGACAACCACCACAACTACACAAACAGTTTCCACGGAAACTTCAACAGTAGGAGGAAACACCACCAATGGAAACGGCAATGGAAGCGTGGGTATTCAGTTTAATGCAACAACTCCAACTCCAACTCCAACAAATACCAACATCAATACGAATACCACCGTTACGCCAACGAATAATGGAAATGTAAACATTTCTGTTACAGACCCAGTAAATGGGGAGAACATCAACATGAATGTAAACATGAACATGAATGGCACCGAGGTGAATCCCAATGCACAAAATGTAAACATGAACATGAATGTGAATGTTTCTGGAGACGGAACCCAACAAAACACGAGCAATACACGTCCGGGTGCCAATACAAATGTGAATGTGGGAACTACAACGAATAGCTCAACCCAGCAAACAACAACTAACGGGGCAAATGTCAACATTAATGTAAGTGGAAATGGGGTAAACCCTTCGGTAAACGCTACCGGTTCTGGAGCAACAACGAATGTGACAGTAAATGGCGGAACAGTAACCCAAAACAGTTCAAATACCACCATTACTACTACAACAACGACCACGACCAATGCCTCAACGACCACGACCAATGGAACCTCGAATACCAACGCATCAACAACTGATGGAACTTCAAATGGTCGAATGGTGTGTTCTAAGACCTTAAGTAATGTGGGAACCTTGAAGACTGAATTGAATGGGTATTCATTTGAAGATGATCGAGTTGGAGCGCTTAAAATTTCTCTTAAAAACAAGTGTTTGTATGCAGCGGATGCGGTGCAGTTAATGGACTTGTTTACGTTCGATGCCAATCAATTAGAAGTAGCAAAGTTTCTTTCAGACCATTTGTTAGATTACGACAACGCGTCAAGTTTAGCTGCTAAGTTTTCGTTCGATTCTTCGAAAATGGAGTACATGGAATATGTAGGGAGGGATTAATCTATACCTCACTTCTTCAAAAACGCCGCCTCGTAGCGTTCAATCCACTGTTCAGGGGAAATTTGCTTCATGAGTTGGCTGATCAAGGTAAACGGAATCGGTGTGGTCTTCTTAAACCGAATACAGCTTTTACCCATGTCGGGTTTTTTACCGGTTTCTTCAATGTATTCCTTCTCAAACCACGAACCCATTGCGGGATCCGCATAGAGTCCCATATGGTAAAAGGTGATAATGTCTTTTCGAATGACCAAATTTACAAAGGGTAAAGGCTGTTCTGGAGAACAATGATAGCCCTTTGGATACAAGGAATGTGGAACCACATATCCAATCATTCCATAATTCATTTCCTCTTCAAATCCGTTTGGAAGGTTGTTGATGATTACATCCCTCATTTGGAGAAATAATTCTTTCCTAGGACCTTCCTCGATAGAGTTTATATAATTAACTACCGGATTCATCGGATTGTACCTGGATATTCTTCTAATGCTACGCGCAAGCAATCTACCGCCTTACGCAATGAATCTTGATTCAAAACATACGCAATGCGCGCCTCGTTTTTCCCTGCTCCTGGGGTAGAGTAGAACCCATTGGCAGGCGCCATCATAACGGTTTGTCCTTCAAAAGAGAACGACTCTAACAACCATTGACAGAATTTTTCGGCATCGTCGACTGGGAATCGCGCCACGCAATAAAATGCGCCTTTTGGTTTCGGACAAAATACACCAGGTATAGCGTTTAAGCCGTCCACCATGATATTTCTACGGGCTACGTATTCATCTACCACTTCATCAAAATAGGATTGTGGCGTAGCTAGGGCCGCCTCTGCGGCAACTTGGTCAATGGTTGGTGGAGAAAGGCGTGCTTGGCCAAACTTCAATGCCGCAGCCATGACTTCTTTATTCTTGCTAATGAGTGCGCCAATGCGTGCGCCACACATGGAATATCGTTTTGAAACGGAATCGATCATCAATACATGCTCTTCCAGTCCAGGTAAATTTAATACGGAGTGAGGTTGCGCACCATCATAGCAAAATTCACGGTACACCTCGTCTGCATACAAGAACAAGTCATGCTTTTTTACAATCGCAGCCAAGGCTTCCAATTCTGCTTTGGAGTATAAATATCCGGTTGGATTGCCTGGATTGCATATCACAATGCCCTTGGTACGCGACGTTATTTTTGCTTCAATTTCCTCCATGGCAGGTAGGGCAAAACCATTTTCTATGTTGGAAGTTACAGGAACAACACGAACTCCTGCGGTTACTGCAAAACTGTTATAATTGGCATAAAAAGGTTCCGGAATAATCACTTCGTCACCCGGATTACAGGTACACAACATAGCAAAAATCAAGGCTTCAGATCCTCCGGTTGTGATTAGGATGTCTTCTACTTCTACAGGAATACCTTGTGCTTTGTAAGAAGCGGATAATTTTACACGATAACTTTCAATTCCCGCGGAGTGACTGTACTCCAGTACTTTGTCATCAAAATTATGGATGGCTTCTAGGGCAGCATCTGGCGTTTGAATATCGGGTTGACCAATATTTAAATGGTATACGGTTTTCCCTGATTTTTTGGCAGCTTCCGCAAAGGGAACTAATTTACGAATCGGAGAGGCAGGTACGATTTGGGCTTTTTCTGAAATATGTGGCATGGTGTTATTTATCTTTAGATTTCAAACTTAAGTTCTTTTTTTGAGCGAGAAAAACAAATCCGTTTTTCATATACAATAATTTGAGGTTAGGGTAGGCCTTCAGGTAGTTTTCATGCAAGGGGATACGCGCCACATAGTAAACGGGTAAATCAGTGGAATCCGAACAAACCCATGCTTCATTGTACCGATTTGCATTTTGATGCGGCTTGATTTCCCCATAGAACAAATGCGCATAGGATTTGAATCCCAGGGGAATCAGATACACATTCTTGGGAGCCTGCTGTTTATAAAATGAAATGGCGGCGCGTTGTGTGTACTGCTCAATATGGGGTAAAATGGTCCCTTGGATACATAGAATTCCTAAGGGGACAGCAATTAATAAGGTCAGAATTGCATGTTGAATGCGTTGTTTTAAAAGAAAATATATACTTAATAATACAGCAATTCCCCATAAAAAAACGATTGTAAAATCTACAGTTCGCCAGGGTTTATGTGCGTTTAGATTGGCAAAGGCAAAAGGATCTTTTATCGTTATAAGCTTCGTAATTCCCGGTCCGAAAACTTGAAAATAAATCAAAACACTTAGGGCAATCGTAATGATTAAAAGGTAGCTAATGGTAGCCCAAGTACTTCTACGGATTGGTTTTTCCGCTTGTGAAATGGACAAGGCTGCAAAATAGGTTAGGAAGAAGTAACAAAACGAAGAGTAATGAATAATTTTCGTTTGAACAATTGAAAACAGGATCAACGTGAATAGTCCTGAAATAAGCACCAAGGTATTGAATGAATTGGTATAGCTATCCTTTTGGAAAAAACTGCTAATGGCAAAGAAAGAAGCCGGAAAACATCCGAGCAATAACACGAGCCAATGGTAGTAAATTGGACCTCCATGCCCTGCATCTTTTGTTTGGAATAGGCGTACTTGATATTCAAGAAATTGGGTGATAATGTCCTTGTTTCCACTAATCCAAAGCAAGAAGAACCACAGTAAACTAATGATTAGCGTAGCGATCAGTGTAACGGAAATAAACTTGAACTTCGGAAAGGATTTGAATTTTGTAAAGAGATGGAAAAAGAACACCGATGCACCTATGAGGATTAAAGCTACCGGACCTTTGGTCATTACGGCGAGTCCTGCGAACAGCCCTGCATAAAGAAATTCATGTATTCGTTGTTTCGTTGTTCCGAGGTAATAAAATGCGATGGAATTGAAAATAAATAGGTTAAACCAAGGATCGATTATCCCGGAATGAAAATACATGTTCGGTAAAAAAGAACCGATGTAAAATGCAGCCCACCAATAGCCGAATTTCCTATTATGGTGTTGCGCTCCGTGGTAAATTAAGGTTAGGATTGTGAATAAGGCGGCAAGTACATTCGGAAAACGTGCTGCAAATTCGTTCACACCAAAGAGCTTCATAGAACATGCCTGCATCCAAATAAAAAGCGGTGGTTTTTCCCAAAAGGGAAGATAGTCTATAGTTACGGTGGAGTAGTTTCCACTAGTAACCATTTCTCGTGCACATTCCGCAAAATTAATTTCATCCCAATCAAAGAGATGTACACTGCCAAGAAAGGGAACAAACAGGAGGATACATACTCCAATAACCATACCTAAGGTTTTTGTATTCATCGGCTTAGGTAAGGGGAATGATTATTAAACCATGTGTTCGGGAGCACTGCCAAAAGAATATATGCGCTAACCACTCCAATTGCGGAGCCGACTGTTACATCCACTAGAAAATGTTGTGAGAGGTAGGTCCTTGAAAATCCTACAATACAAGCTCCGAGGAGCAGGCCAATGGATTTTAGCGAATTATCTTTTACGGAAAAACTAAGTATCGCAGCGAGCGCAAAGGCACTGGCCGTGTGACCGGATGGGAAACTATGGAATTCGTAGTACAGAAATCCTGGAATCGCATGAAAATCCGGAATGGCTTTTAGATAGAAGTACGGACGCATGGCCTCTTGAAACAAAACGTGCTTACTGAATTGTACGATGAGCGATGAGAACAAGTAGCTGATTACAATTAACCACCCTGTACGACGGTTAATAAACAAAAGAAAAAGTACTCCCAAAAGGATCACGAAGAGGCCATCTCCTAGCATCGTGATGTAGGGCATTAGCACATCAAGGATGGGTTGATTCAATTGATTTGTAGCGAGTTGAAGCGGAATTTTTTCGGTAAGAAGCAAGGTCAAGAGGCAAGCACTTAACACAAGCAAATATCCAAGTAAAAAAGGCGACCGAAACGCTTTCACAGGGTAAAATTAAGAAAAAGCAACGGCTATCAGATTAAAGATGTTCGTCTTTGTTGTTTACAATACTCGTAAAGAGCACCGCGTCATAGGCTGAATGTGCCATGATGGCAAACCAAAGACCGAATAACTCATAGCCGTAGGAAAGCAATACAATGAACGGTAGGATGATGAGACCGTATAAACTGAATTTCCAGTTCCAGGGGTTTAGGTACCCATGAATGGCGACAAATAGGATGGAGGTAATCCAAATTCCGAGGTAGGGTTGAATGGAGGCTCTAAATAGTAATTCTTCACCAACGCCTGCACATACAGATAAAAACAAGCCTTTAACTACGGTAAGGTTAAGTTGTTTAATGAGCTCTTCCATGCGGTTTCCTAAGGAATCAAATATGGGAGCATCCATAAATAGTAGGGCAAGGAATGCGTAAGCAAATCCAAACATTAGTCCATAACCAACAGGAATTACGGTAAATGATGATAGCTTGAGAAATTCGATCACATGCGTAAAATCAAGGCCATAGCTCAAGAAATAGCCAAGGATTGGAAATCCAATTAAGGTTACTAATCCCATCCAAAGCACGTTGTTCGACATAACCCGATGAATTTTCAATGAAAGTACTAAAAAGTTAATTGACTAGCGATTTACACAAGAAATCTTTACTTTTACGTTTTACAAATCGAAACCAGCTCGCCTATAGACATCAAATTTACTTAACCCCAAATTCTTGGATTAACTGTAAATTATGTCGATAGTATCATTAGGAGATCAAGAGCTAGTAAAGCTGTATGTTAACGGAAACGAAAAAGCGTTTGAACTATTAATCACACGTCACAAAGACCGTGTTTACCGATTTATTTTATCTAAAATTAAAGACCCTGAGTTGGCAAATGATTATTTTCAAGATACCTTCATGAAAGTCATTGTTACCCTCAAGGGCGGAAATTACAACGAAGAGGGGAAATTTTTACCTTGGGTTTTGCGGATTGCCCACAACTTGATTATCGATGGTTTCCGTAAGAATAAAAAGGTGCGTTTTCTATCTGAAACGAGATCAGCCTCTGAGGATTATTCTGTTTTCAGTCGCTTGTCGAATGATGATTTAAATGTGCTTCAGATTACCTGTAAGGAAGAATTAGAAACTCAAGTAGTTCGTTTCCTGGATGAATTACCAAGCGCTCAAAAGGAAATTATTTATCAGCGGTTATATCAAGATTTATCGTTTAAGGAAATTGCGGAAATGGAGGACATTAGCATTAATACGGCCTTAGGTCGCATGCGCTATGCACTCATTAATTTGAGAAAATTAATGGATCAGCACCAAGTGGTTACTGAATATTAGTTGATTTTGATTAGTTGTTTTGTTTTAATCCCTCCTCGGAGGGATTTTTTTATTTGTTTAAAATTTCCACTAAGTTGCTATCAGCAAAAATCGATCCCGGAGAAATTACGGTTTCGTTCAATGGAATATTTTTTCCGTAGCGTTCGTTTAGTTTGGCACGAACAATTGGAGAGTTTAAGTTAAAATCTCGCAATTTTTGCAAGGTCCCAACAGAAACACCCGCACCCCGCTTATATATTTTGTATACCAGTTCCGAACAATAGATGCGGTCGTCATTCCATTCGAAGGTTAAATCATAATTCTTACCCACCAGTTTTTTTGCCTCTTCCTTCATTTTTTCTTTTACATCACTGGTTAATAATGAAGCTGCATCCTTATGCCGTTTACTTACATAGTGGTGGCCGTCGCCTCGATTAATCCATTCGGAAAGTAAGGTCTTTTTGACTGGTTGTACTCCTTCAAAAACCATCCATTGGTTATTTTCTTTGAAGAGAATTCCACAATGTGAGTAGGGCGACTTGGTGGCTAATTGAATGGCTTTTCCTTGGCCTGACGTTGAAATTTGGAATAGAATATCTCCTTCCATTAAGGAATCAAGGTGTTGAATATCGGAAGTATCATGACTGTGTTTAGCCACTTTTTGCTTTGGTTCATTGCTACACGCGGCAGTTAACAGCAGGGTTGAAATAATTAGAATTCGGGTAACGATCAACTTATTCATAGCTATATGGGGTTTCCGATAAAATGAGTGATTCCACATTTTGATACACCTTTTTCATATAGTTTTTCCAAAATACCTTGGCGAAGGTCCATTGAAGTGGATAGAGCAAGAATCCCTTTGCGTATAATTGATACGCATAGGTGATTTCAATTAACTTATTATCTAATTCGTTGGTAGCCCACGTACCATCAAACTGATAAAATCCAAGCATCCACGATTGAAATTGGTCAACTCGAATCTTCCAGCGTTTGTTTTCAATCCGTTCCAGGACGTGATCCATAGAAACAAATCCCCCTTTTTGAATCCAAGATTTATTCGCGTAAATGCGTTTAGATCCTCCGATCTTCCCCCAGCTTTCGTCGTGGCTAACCCCTGTAATTCGAGGCATGATTCCGTAGCCGGTATGTACTAATTTAACATCGCAAAGCATGGGACATTTGAAAGCGCGTTCGATTTGGCAGTTTAAGGTTCGTTTTATTTGAACTTCAAATTTCATTATTGCTTAATAAACTCCTCGAATGATAAAATTTCAGGCATTTTAAACTCTGAATCCTTTTCAAGCAGCGATTTAAGCGATTTTATTTTTGTTTCTTGAAGTACACCAAACTGTTTTTTTGCTTTGTTCAGTTCATTCGATAACGCAGTAATATTTGCCAATTCTGAAGATGATGGTGCCCCAAAATAACTAGAAATAGTAGCGAATATTTCATTCAACTTTTCTCTCAATTCATCTTCTGCTGCTCCCACATAATTATCTCCGGTTGTAACTACCAAGGTGTTTCGCATTGCGGTAAGATCCATCCGTAACGCATCCACGTACTTCTCCGTTTTCGTATGTTTATTTTTGTATTCAGTCGCCTTGGCATCCCATTGGTCAATTTGATATACCAGATAAGCCAGGTCTTGGATCATATTGAAGACTTCTGTTGTAGTTTGCTGTTGCAGGGCCCGATCACTTGATATAAATGATGAACTTGAATCATAAATTACTTCAATTTGCTTTTCGAATGTTTCATTTCCCTTAGTGATTTTTACGATGTAATTCCCCGCCTTAACATAGGGAGGTGGCGCCACTGAGAACCCTTTTCCTTTGGCTACTTTAGGAGCGATTGCATTAAAGCCCCATTCAATCGTATTTATCCCTTTGTTTTTGCCAACTTCAAGCTTTGAAACTAATGTGCCGTCTAAGGTGGTAATCTCCCCCGTCATTTTACCAAACGTATGACGCTTAGGAAGTAAATAGCTGATTTTTGCATTGCTGCTCGGATTTTCCCCAACGAATTGATTTTCCGATGCTGTACCTCCGAAATTACTTTTTTCAGGAAGTGTAAACCGATCTGTTTCAAAAAAGCTTAAGCTTCTTGTCAATAATCCTTCATTAATGTTGCGCAAGGGGCGAACATCATCAAGAATGATAATCCCTCGTCCATGGGTTGCTGCAACTAAGGCATGTTTTGTTGGGTGCAATTCTAAATAATGAACTGCCACCTTTGGGAAGTTATTTGTAAAGGGTGCCCAAGATTTTCCGCCATTTAACGTGATGTACAAGCCATTTTCGGAACCTACATACAGTAAATTCTTGTTGACGTAGTCTTCTTGGATATTACGGACAAATGCTGTGATTTCTGGTGTCGCAATGGATTGCCAGGTTTTACCGAAATCAGTTGTTTTGTATATGTAGGCTGTATAATCATTCTTTGTATGTCCATCGAACACGGCATAGGCGATTTCTTTTCCAAATACACTGGCTTCGATGTGGTAACACCACGTATTGGTTGGAAGCCCCGTAATGTTCTTCGTTAGGTTCTCCCAAGTTTTACCACCGTCTTTAGTTACCTGCACATTTCCGTCGTCTGTTCCGACCCAAATTACTTGATCCGTTAAGGGAGATTCAGCAATTGTGAAAATAGTACAATGGTTTTCAGCACCTGAATTATCTGCGGATAAACCACCTGAAGCTTCTTGGTTTTGTTTTACCTTGTCGTTGGTCGTTAGGTCGGGTGAAATTTTAGTCCAGCTATCGCCTCGATCATTAGATACATGAACAAACTGACTACCAACGTATAATCGGTCAGGATTATGTTTGCTGGTTGTTAGCGAGGCATTCCAATTAAACCGAAGTTTGGGGTCACCCTCAAGTGGGTAGGGTTTTACTGTTTTTAATTGTTGTTTCTCCACATCAAATCTCCAAATAGCTTCCGCTCCTTGCATTTCTGAATACACGATGTTGGGATGTGTCGGGTGCGGATACACACGAAAACCATCTCCTTGACCAACTAATTCCCAATCGCGTGCCTCAACTCCACCGGGACTAGCAGAAGGTCCAAACCATGAATTATTGTCTTGTAAGCCACCATAAACGTAATATGGGCTTCGGTTATCTAGACTCACATGATAAAACTGACTAACGGGTAAATCTTCAATGATCTCCATACTTGATCCACCATCCAACGAACGGTATAATCCACCATCGGTCGCGACAAACACTTTATCGGGTTGGTTATTGTCAAACACCACATCGTGAATATCGGAATGCATCGAACCTAAATTCTTAAATGTTTTTCCACCGTCTCGACTAATTGAACCAAAGAGTCCTCCTTTAGCAATAATATTTGGGTCCTTCGGATGCACAGTGATTCTTGAAAAATAGAACGGACGGACAGTAAGCGCAAAGTCTCCGTTCAGGAAGGTCCACGTGCTTCCGCCATCTTCTGAACGATAAAGTCCTTTTTCTTCTTTTTTCTTGGCTTCGATTACGGCATAAACAATGGACGAATTGGACGGTGCAAGCGCAACGGCAATGCGACCTTTTTCTCCTTGTGGTAAGCCGTTTTCTAATTTTTTCCATGTTGCGCCACCATCTACGCTTTTGTACAGTGCGCTGTTGAGTCCGCCAGAATTAAACGAATATGCGGTCCGACCAAATTCCCAAAAGGCAGCGTACAATACTTGGGGCTGCGTTGGGTCCATTACTAATTCAGAACAACCGGTTGTGTTATTTACAAACAGGATTTTATTCCAAGTTTTACCTCCATCGATAGATTTGTATACGCCACGCTCGTTGCTTTGCCCCCATAAGGCACCAAGAACTGCTGCGTAAATTTCATTTGGATTATTCGGATTGATTTGAATGGATGCAATGCGGTCAGATTTTTCCAAGCCCATTTTAGTCCAATTCTTCCCTCCATCGGTGGTTTTGTAAATACCATCACCCATGGAAACACTGTTTCTCGTCCAGGTTTCTCCAGTTCCTACCCAATAGGTGTTGTCGGGATCGCTGGGGTCCATGGTAATACAACCAATGGATTGACAGTATTGGTCGAAAATTGAAGTAAAACGTACACCACCATCTTGAGATTTCCAAACTCCTCCACCGGCTGCGCCAACCAATACAATGTTTGAGTTTTTAGGATGAAGTTCTACATCGGAAATTCGACCGCTCATCAGTGCCGGACCGATATGTCTGGCTTTCATGTCGCCGAAATAGTCACCGGCGTTGAGTGCTGGAGTTTGTGCCCATGACAAGGCTGCCCATCCTGAAACGAAAAGGCAAAGGATTAACTTATTCATTAGTTACTTTTTAGGAAATGAAAACTTAGTTTCTTCTACTTTTGGATTGACTTCTACTTTATCATATTGAATGGTTTGTGACATGCCATCCTTTATGCCAGAGGTATTTGAGAACGCGATAATAACGCCGTCTACTTCTTGATAGTCTGAATACTTTGTTTGTGAAATCTTGCCTTTCATTTCTCCGGTTTGGATTTCCGTTTCTGTAAGGATTGGAACATTATTCTCTTTGTCGATGTAGTAATATTCAATGTTTGGCACTTCTTTACCCTCGGCCATGATGGTTTTCTTATCTAATTTAATTTTGTGGCAAGCTGTACCATCAATGGTTTCTGAACCAAGGAGGGTAGGGGTATATCCAAGTGCTTTGTAATTAACCAATGCATTTGGGAATTCTTTTGCAGCTCGTTTAGCATTTTCACTTTCATCAGACGGTGCTTTTTCAGGTTCCATTGACATGAAGTTAGTCGTCCAGACGGTAGTTCCATCGTATGCTTGCATAATCATTGTATTTCCCATGAGGGTAATTTCAGTGTACATTCTTCCGTCTTTTAGCATGACAACCTCAACTGGGATTTTCATCCCGCCTTGTTCGACATTAGCATTCATGCGAAGTCCAGTCACATTATTCCATTTTTCACCACCAATGGCTTGTTGGAATTGATTAATAATTTCCTCGGCAGTTTGAGCGTTGTATCCAAATGAACAAGCCAATAGGATAAGAAGTAAAAATGAATTTTTCATAGAAATGAGTTAAAATTTAAGTGACAATATTAATATAAAAACATGGAAATCGATTGTTATAAATTGCTAATTTTCAATCGATAAAAGCCCGAATTGAGCGAGGTGGTGACTTATATGTTTTCGGTGAAGTAAAACCCACTCCTCATGATTGAGCGGACCAAAGTAAGGATGGGGATGGGTCGCCTCAGGGTTGGATTCATAGTATTCGTCGAAAGCTACAAATCCCTCAATAAACGCATCTACAGCAAGTTCAAATTCCTCAAATGCCAGGGTTTTTTCCGGATTAACAAATCCCACCTTGATGTCTTTCCCAAAAGGTTTGGCTGTATATAAAAACGCTTTCGATTGAAGGGCTTTTTCTTCTGATACTTCCATCGGAAAATTGAGTTGCCCAATAGACATTGAAAATCCTTTCGCTAGATGTTCAACCATTTGTTGTGCTGAAAAATTACCCCAAAGCGGTTGCTTGTCGGCGGTTAGTGTATTGAGCCGAATTAAAATTTCTGGGAGATCCCAATCGATAAAGTTCATGTTATTTTACAATAATGCGAAGGCTTCGCGGTACAACATCCACTTGCACTTTTTTTCCGGAAGAGATGGGTTCACCATCAATTTGTCCGTAAGAGTGAGGGAGAACCAAGGTAGCATGGTCTGTTTTTATAACTTCGGTTAATCCGCTATGGTCCGTTCTTCCCGAAAAGTATCGGAACAACATAGCAGGGATATTCCAAAAAGAAAAGGGTTTTAAAATAACCACTTCAAACTTACCATCGGTTGCATCAGATTTAGGCGATACAATAAATCCGTTGCCGAATTCTGAGGTGTTAGCAATGGTGCAAAGAAAAACAGGAAGTTTTCTTACTTGACCATTCGCATCGATCGACACATTGATGGGGTTATATTTGAAAACTTCTTTAAGTACTAGTTTGATGTACGAAGTAAATCCACGTTTGCGTGATCCTTCGAATTTTTTTGCAATCAAGGCATCAAAACCATAACCACCAAATCCAAGAATCGGTTTGTTGTTTACTTTTAATGTATCCATTTCAATTCGGTTGCCTGAATTGATACACTCAATGGCTTCTTTGATTTTTAATGGAATTTTCATGTGACGCGCCAATCCATTCCCAGAGCCTAGGGGTATAATCGCTAATTGTGTTTGAGATCCAATTAGGGTCGTGCCTACTTCGTGTACAGAACCATCCCCGCCTACTGCACAAACAATGTCAATTCCTTGAGCCACCGCTTTTTCAGCTATGGTTATAGCGTGACCTTTAAATTCCGTTTCAATGATTTCATAATCAAATCGATTATGGTCCAAATGGGCAGCAATAAGCGCAGGGAGACTTGCTTTTTTACGGCCTCCTGAAATCGGATTTACAATAAACCAAATGCGCTCTTTCATCGGTGTGTTCTATTCAAACGGAGATCTTTTCTAAAACGTTGTAGTAGAGAAAGGAACCTTGTCTTAGATTCTCCTATTTTCAAAGTTAATGTTTTTTTACCAAAATGTGAAGGATTTTTCACCTTTTTTAAGAGAACGCGCCAAGATGCTTTAGTTTCATTGTACTGCAACTCAAATTCGTTATTCCATATGTAATATATCCCATTCAAGTAGCGAATAGCATCTTGATTTTTTTGATTCACATAGGAATACAGGCTCACATTCCAATTTAAAGCCTTGCATAATGTAGGAATGATGGCTTTCTGTTCCTTCACCTTGAAGGGTTGTTTCATGCCATCGGGGGGAATGATTAGGATAGGTACGGAATAATAATCTTGGATTTTATATTGTGCATTGTCGAGATGGACAGGGGTGTGGTCACCTGTTATGACAAACATGGTGTTTTTGAACCATTTTTTGTGTTTGTTTTGTTCAAAAAATAGACGTAATTGATCATCGAAATACCGATACGAGGCGGCTTCGGCGGTAGGTATCTTGTATTTATTCTTAAAGCGTTGAGGGATATCGTAGGGTTCGTGGGTTGAAAGGGTGAAAAATGTCATCATAAACGGTTTTTTATGAACGTTTAATTTGTTTGAAATGTGTTTGAAAACCTCATGATCATGAAGTCCCCAGCTCCCTGTTTCAGCATTAGAGGTGGACATGTCATCACGGTATAATTGGTGCTTGAATCCGAGTGAACTGGCCAGGGCATCAAAGCGCATAGATCCTTCTTTAGCGCCATGTACAAAATATGTTTCATATCCGTGTTGATTGCAAATCGACGGGAATCCGGTAAGTGTATTGGTACTATAATTACTGAGCATGAACGGGGTTTCTAGCCACGAAGGAATGCCTGCAAAAAGTGCCGGCAAACATTCAATGGAAGTTTTTCCTTCAGCAAGACCTTCCCCTGCGAAGGTGTTCATTTGTTCCGCGGCTATTTTATCTAGAAAAGGTGTGATGGGAATTCCATTCACCTGTTGATTTAGTTGCTGATTTCCAAGGCTTTCAACAATAATGAATAGGATGTTTACTTGGGATGCTTGGTACTTGCTGCGAACATTAAGGTATGGATTGGCATATTTTAGTTCAAGGCTATTTTTAACTAAGTTTTGATTTGGGGTAGTTTCATTTTGAATTGTTTTTAACACTACAAACGGAGCATTTAAGGTGAATTGTGCGCCCATTGGGTGCTGAGTTTTAAGGGCATCGGCAATTCCCAGAGGCTTCGGTCCAAAACTATTTCTAGCCGCAATGAAACTTAAGCTTATTGAAGTTAAAAACAGTATTACACTCGAAGTGGTGGTGATTTTTTCACGCTTAGCTTGTGGTATTTTTCTCAGTACCCACACAAATAATATGATCCAAATAACGCACAAGATGAAAACATACCAAAAGCGTTTGATAAGCCCGCTCAGTTGATTCGAATCTTCCCCTAAGATATAAAATGTGTAGACATCAAACGTTGCCCTTTTTGCGGCATAATTGATATAGATTAAATCCCACAGCTCTGGAATGAGAATGGCTAAAAATCCGATGATTCCAAATACTTGAAGCATTCGAAAACCTGTTTTTTCATTGGGAATCCAGTTTGCTATAAAGGTTAGGGTAAGTAAGGGGAGGGCAAGATAACCAACAAGGCTAACATCGAACCGAATTGCTGTAAATAGGTCAAGATATTTGGGATTAAAAATTGCCTGATTAACAAGCATGCTTTGAAGCCTCAAGAGCAAAAGTTCGAGCAGGAAGAGCTCGCAGATTTTTAATGCGAATTGATAATGGGTATTAATCATCTTGTGCGTTTGAAATTACTCAAAATCATCCGTATGTTTGTAAAAACAACGAAATGGCAAAGCAAGAACAATTAAACCCGAAAGAACAAAATCGCCTTCAGCTTACGCAACTATTGCAAAATAAGGCAGCCTTAAAACAGGATATTGCAGCCGATGCGGAAGCGGTTTTCTTGAATTTAAAAGAAACGATTAAAGCTGAATTACAAGCCTTGAGAGCTATTGTTTCGGATGAGCGTGTTCGTTTGCATTTTAAGGAACGAGGAGAACATGAAATTCACGTATACATCGGGAGTGATGTGTTGGTCTTTTCTTTACATCATAATGTCTTTCGTCTTCCTGATCACAATCCGTTGTGGGGTACAGGGTATTTTCAACAGAATGAACAACGCGGGTATTTTGGGGTAATTTACGTGTATAATTTTTTGGCCGAATCCTTAATTCAAAATCGCCTGGATGATTCTGGATACTTAATTTCTCGTTTGTTTGTTAATCACGAAAAACACTTTTTCATTGAAGGTAGAACGCAGCTTTCAGGAATATTCAGAGATACAGAACGCCATCAATGGAATGACGATATATGCGCGTTAGTCGTGCAAATGACCTTTGCTTATGCCCTGTCATTTGATCTTTATATCCCGCCGTATGAAATACAAGATGAGATCTCTGTGAATCAGATGCATTACATGGGAGAAACCTTGAAATTACAGACCGGAAAACGGCTTGGGTTCAAGATGAAATCTGAGGATACGGATATTTCTTAAAAAAATCGTTTCAAGGCTTTGCCTGTATGGTTTTTAGCCTTATATTTGCACTCCCAAATTTGGGGTATTTTTTATTGGCCCATTCGTCTAGTGGTCAGGACGCCAGGTTTTCATCCTGGAAACAGGAGTTCGATTCTCCTATGGGCTGCCAAGTAATTGGCCCATTCGTCTAGTGGTCAGGACGCCAGGTTTTCATCCTGGAAACAGGAGTTCGATTCTCCTATGGGCTGCAAAAAAAAATGTTATTAAATTTAAGCTATGGCAAACCACAAATCGGCAATTAAAAGAATCCGTTCTAACGAAGCAAAGCGCACGTTGAACAAATATCAACACAAAACTGCGCGTAACGCTGTTCGTAAATTACGTGGATTAACAAATAAAGCAGAAGCAGCTACTTTATTTCCAACCGTTGCAGCGATGTTGGATAAACTTGCAAAACGTAATGTGATTCACAAGAACAAGGCATCAAACTTAAAGTCTGGTCTTCAAGTTCACGTGAATTCACTGGCATAAGCTCAAACTGAATAAGTTGTATTATTTCGGGGGCATAAGCCCCCTTTTTTGTATCTTTGTTTTATGAAAATCCATGCGCTCATTGCATGTTTTGTGTTGTTTTTTGGGCTCAGTTCTTTGGCTCAAGGGCTTGCAGTAGACACCATTTTGCCCAATACATCGTTTTTAAGTACTGTTGATTCCATAGAAGCGTTTACGCAATCAAGTTATGCTACCGTTCCTGCCCTTGGCTTGCAAGGTGGGGTTTTTATGGATCCATTCAAGGTCTATCGTCCTTCAGGGGTGCTGATGCATCCGCATACCTTATCGGATCAACCCCTTCGTTTCACCGCATTGCCTTTGTTGGGTTTCGCCTATGCATTTGGAACTCAAGGCAGCCAACACCTTAAGTTTTCTTATGCGCAAGCGTTTAAATATGGGTGGTTATTGAATGTTCATTACATAGGGCATGGGGCAAATGGGTTTGTTCGAAATAATGCATGGAAACAGCGAGATTATCGCTTTGATGTTGCGAAACTAACTAAGCGATATCAAACTAAATTAACCTTGGAAGGCTTGGTTGATAATCGGCAATTTTCCGGGGGTATTCAGGTTGATTCATTCGCTGGAAGTTTCCCATTGCCCTTGCTTCCCGTACGAAAAGATAGTTGCAGCGCCAACGTGCGAATCCAACGAATTTCAATGCAGCAAGCTTTTAATTTTCTGAAAGATTCAAGCCGCTTTTTTGGCTTAATTCATCAAAGTAATCTTTCCTCAACGAAAAGATTGTATGCTGAACAAGACACCTTAGCTGGCTTGTATAACACCATCTTTTTTGATTCAACATCAACCTTAGATCGATTTGAATTAGTGAGTACACTTAATCGGGTGGGTTTATCGCTTTCTAATAAAGGGTTTACTGTAAATGCAATGCTGCTCGGCGAATATTGGAGAATGCGAATGGCTGGATTTCAGCATGACACCTTAGAGTTGGGTTTTCGTAGTGAACTTAACTATCAGATCTCATCATGGAAATTGGGTGCTAGCGTTGACCATCGACTAATCGGAGCATTTGGATCGACACGTGTTGAGTTGACTGCCAAAGGGAATATTTTTAATAACCACCAGCTCCGCGTGAGCTGTTTTCAGGGTAGTGTAGCACCGGATGTTTATCAACGTTTTTACTACGGAAATACCTTGCATTATCAATTAGCAACTCCCGAATTACAACGCTTAATTCAGGTAAATGCCTCGTTGAATGGTACCCTTTTCGGAATAGATTATGAGCTTCAAGTTAAAGGGTTGTCTACGCAGGGCGTGTATCAATTTCAAAATCAACAATGGGATGCATCCACCGAAAATTCAAGTAAGCGTTTAATTCAAGGTGCGGTGTCCTTATCTAAGTCCTTCCGGGGATTTTCAGTTAGTCCCAATGTGCGTTATTTAGTGATGGAAAATCCGGTATTTCCATCGATAATCACAGGGGCAAGTGTTGGCTACAACGGGTTCATTACTAAATCCAAGAATTTGTATTTATTTTCAAAAGTAAGTTACCAATTTTATAATCGGTACCTGCCACTTTCTTTGGTTCCTATGCTATCACAGGTGAATTTAACCCCAACAGGGACAGTTGATAATTCATACCATAACCTTGCTGCCACAGTAGGATTCAAGGTAAAAACCTTTCGGTTTTTTGTTTCCGGAGCAAATTTAGGTTCCTTATGGATGAATGCGGCTCAGCCCTTGTATGAACATCTGCCAATACCAAGTTGGCAATTACAGGTAGGGTTGGTTTGGGAGTTTTGGAATTAATTCCAAAATTATGTTAGTTAAATTGACTGCTATGCAGTTACACCCATTACTTCGGCCATTTTAATACCGATGTGCGCTGGAGAATCAACCACATGAATACCACATTCACGCATGATTCGTTTTTTTGCTTCCGCTGTGTCATCCGTTCCGCCAACGATAGCACCGGCATGACCCATGGTTCGTCCTTTAGGAGCAGTTTCACCTGCAATGAAACCAACTACGGGCTTCGTTCCATGTTCTTTAATCCAACGTGCTGCAATGGCTTCCAAGTTTCCGCCAATTTCACCAATCATTACGATTCCTTCGGTTTCAGGATCGTTCATCAATAATTCTACGGCTTCTTTTGTAGTGGTTCCAATGATTGGATCTCCACCAATACCAATAGCGGTGGTAATACCAAGGCCGGCTTTCGCTACCTGGTCAGCTGCTTCATAGGTAAGGGTACCTGATTTCGAAACAATTCCAATTTTTCCTGTTTTAAAAACAAAACCAGGCATAATTCCAACCTTAGCTTCTCCTGCAGTAATTACTCCTGGGCAATTTGGTCCAATCAAGCGACAATCAAATGCTTTGATGTATTCTTTGGCATTTACCATGTCTTTCACAGGGATCCCTTCGGTGATACATACAATCACTTTAATTCCTGCTTCAGCAGCTTCCATAATTGCATCAGCTGCAAAGGCTGGTGGCACAAAAATAATTGATACGTCAGCTCCGGTAGTTGTTACCGCATCACTTACTGTATTAAATACTGGTCTGTCCAAATGGCTTGTCCCACCTTTACCAGGAGTTACTCCACCAACTACATTAGTACCATATTCAATCATTTGACCTGCGTGGAAGGTTCCTTCGCTGCCTGTAAAACCTTGAACTATAACTTTAGACGATTTGTTTACCAGTACACTCATTGTTATGCTTTTATTTGTTCACAAAAATACACATTGTGTTTTAATTCATTGCAAGGTTAATTGCGCTAAAAAATGATGTTCATCGATTTCGATACGTTTACATTTGAATCCGACGGAACTTGCAATGTCATGTAGGTTGTCGTAATCTATATATAACCAATCAAAAATCTCAGTAGATTCTTTTTTATAATGTAATTGAAATTTGAAATTCCCGTAATATTCTGCGTTTAAATCCATCCAATACGATCCATCTTCTTCTTCATATAGGAAGGCCACATCAGAAGAATCACACAAGATTTGTCCTCCTGGGTTTAGTAAGGTTTTAAGGTGCTTTAGAAAGGCGGGAAGTTTACCTTTTGTGCCAGCGATTCCAATTCCATTCATTAACAGCAAAATGGTATCGTATGTTTCACCTTTCAGGTCGAGGATGTCTATGCAACGGGCATCAATATTCATTGACTTGAGGTAACTTACGGCGCCTGGTGAAGTATCAATTGCGCTTACGCTGTTGCCTAATTCACTAAGGTATATACTGTGTGGACCTGCTCCTGCACCGACATCTAGAATTCTGCCTTTAGACAAAGACATGGCATGTTGTTCCAATGCTGGCATCTCTTCGAAGGTTCTAAAAAGTACTTCAACCGGAATAATATCATCATCGCATAAATCTGCGGTAACAATAATGTCGGCCGGTTTTTTTGTTTTTAAATAGTCTTTTATGGCTAAGCCAATTGGGTCATGAGTGGCCATTAATATTCGAATTCATTAAAATCACTAAAATCCTCTTCGTTGTAATCATCGTCATAATCATTAAACCCATAGTCATCGTCTTCCGATCCATCTCCCTGAATTTCAGACCCTCCGCCACTGGCAAAAAAATCTTCCTCTAGGGCTTCTTTGGAATTCTCCTTCGGTGCTTTTCCAACCTCAAGTACCGTGAACGCTTCCTTTGGACTTTCAGCTTCATAACCTATAAGTTCAATCAGAAAAATCCACATGCGCATGAAATCGTAGACAAGAATGAATTTTTGGTCAGGCTCTTCTACAAAATCTTTTAAGATGGCCTTGTTCATGACATTGGATGGAGCATCCAACGCATCATCGTCATACGACATATCCATGAGGTTTATTTCATGACCTTTATCCCATTCGTCGTTGGATACATAAAAGCTAGCCATTTGATCACCCTTAAATTCAAACGCCGACATTATGGCTTGATAGAACGTTTCAAAATTGCTCTCATTAGAAATTACCACGTCGCGAAAAACTTCATCTTTATGGTCTGAATCTAATAATACTCTGAACTTTAACCCAGGCATATGTTTTTTTTTACAAAGTTATTTATTTAGACGTAACAGGAACAAGTCCTAAGTTGTTTGCTAGTCCAATCATTTCTTGTTCTGCTTCTTCAAAGGTGTTTTCGATTTTACCTTCAAGGATTGCTTCTTTTATAGCGGACTTAATTATCCCAATTTCCGCGCACGGACCAATGCCGTAATAAGACATAATGTATTCACCTGTAACCGGAGGTTGAAAATTCCGGATACGGTCCTTTTCTTCTACTTGTTTTAATTTTTCACCAACTAATTCGAAATTCTTACGGTATCGTTTAACTTTAAACTCATTCTTAGAAGTAATGTCTGCACTGCAAAGTGTCATTAAATCTTCAATATCGTCACCGGCTTCAGATAATAACCTCCGAATGGCAGAATCCGTCACAGAACCCTTAACTAAGGCAATTGGCCGAAGGTGAAGGCGAACGAGTTTTTGGACATATTTCATTTTCCCATCGAGTGGGAGTTTTAATTTTTTGAATATTCTTGGCACCATTCGAGCACCTAATTCTTCATGACCATGAAAGGTCCAACCGGATTGCGGGTCATACCGTTTGGTTGGTGGTTTGGCTATGTCGTGCAATAATGCGGCCCACCTCAGCCATACATTGTCGGTATGCGCACAAATATTATCCAGTACCTCAAGTGTATGGTCAAAATTGTCTTTGTGGCTATGGCCGTTAATGGTTTCTACACCACTCAAAGCAAGCAGTTCTGGGAAAATATGCGGTAGCAATCCACTTGCCTTTAGTAAATAAAAGCCACGGGATGGTTTCTCGGAACTCATGATTTTATTAAGTTCCGTTGCAATCCGCTCCATGGAGACAATGGCAATTCGCTCAGGTTGCTGTTGAATTGCTTGTAGGGAAGGACCGGCAATTTTAAAGTCGAGTTGCGTTGCAAATCGAATGGCTCGCATCATTCGAAGGGGGTCGTCCGAATAAGTGACTATTGGATCTAAGGGCGTGCGAAGTATTTCTTTTTCTAAATCCTCCAGTCCATTAAATGGGTCTTCAAGTTCTCCAAAGTGTTCCTGATTCAAGTTGAACGCCAAAGCGTTTATTGTGAAATCACGTCTGAGTTGATCATCACGCAATGTTCCAGGAGTGGTAGATGGTTTTCTTGAATCTTCTGTATATGATTCTTTACGAGCCCCTACAAATTCAACATCTAAATCTTTGTATCTAAAGTGAGCGGTACCATATCGCTTGTAAATGGATAGATTTTTCACCCGAAGTTTCGCTGCAACGAGCGAAGCGAATTCAGGGCCATCACCTACCACTACGATGTCAATGTCTTTACATGGCCTACCCAAAAAAGAATCACGTACATATCCACCAATGACAAAGGCAGGGATATTTTGTTGGGAACATAGTTCAGAAACAACTTTAAATACGGGGTGTTGAAGAAAGTGGGAATAAGTTTCCGACATGAATGCAAAGGTACAAAAAATGGCCAATCTAGGATTGGCCATTTTATATTTAAAGGGTTTTACTCATCGTCATCGTCATCATCGAACGAAAACAGACTCCCTGTTAATTCATCGTCGTCGTCATCGTCGAAAAACCGGTCTTTTTTTCCGCTTTTTTTATAGGCGTCCATTTTAGGTTTTTTAGATCGATCTACCTCTGTGTCGGGTTTTCTCTCTTTTTCTTTAGGGATTATTTTTTTTCGCGGATCTAAGGCATTTGGGTCGAATGGGGTGGGAACAAAGCCTTCAGAAACTGGTTTCTTGTTTTCGGGTTGATACCCTTCGTTTCTTCGTGGTGCTTCTGTTCTTGGTCCTTGGTTGCGGTTGTCGCCACGGTCCTCGGCTTTTTTAACAGCGATTGTTCTGCCATTTACAGAAAAGCCGTCAAGGGCTTCAATCGCAGCAGTTCCTTCGGATTCATCATCCATTTCAACAAACCCGAAGCCACGAGAGCGTCCAGTTTCTTTATCGGTAGCTACGGTGGCTTTGTTAACTTTTCCGTATGGCTCAAAGAGCGAACGCAATTGTGCGTTGTCGACACCAAAATCAAGTTTGGCTACGAAAATACTGATCATAACAGGTTAGACACGTTTAATAGTTGTTTTTACACGCCGAATTTATGAAAAAAATCAGTAGGCCAAACCATTAATGTAATTTCTTCTTAAATTTTTACACTTAGGGTAAAGTAAATTGATCGACCTTGATTGGTGAGTAGCCCTGGACCAGGGTAACCACTGCTTCGTCGAATCGGTGTGATTTCGTTCAATAAATTGTTTACTCCAGCCTTAAATTGATAGTTTTCATAGAATTGGGTGCTAATTCCAAGGTCATGAATGCCGTATGCTGGAATTAAACCAATGGTAGCGGTCTGATTGGGAGTAACAGTATTAACTGCATCGGAAAAGCATGCCGCCGTATATTGATATTGATAGCTAAAGGAAATTATTCCGGCCTTATACTCTAAACCAGCACGAACGATTTGCTCTGGTGCGTATTCTGCTTTTTTACCAACAATTGATGTTGCTTCATTCCCAGCAATTGAAGGATTGTTCCATCGTTTATACCGCGCATCTTGAATGGTCCCACTTACATATACATTAAGTTGTTCTGAAAATTTCGAATGCTTGAAGAATGGATTGAACATGCTCACTTCAGCAAACACTTCGATGCCTTTCGATTCTAGGTCTCCTATATTGGTTTTATACGATGCCCCAAAATCGATCGGAGGAAGGGTTCCTACCTTGTTATTGTATCGAATAAAAAATGCATTTACGTCGTAAGTGAAATTTATTCCTCTAAACAATCGATTGCCTTTGATTCCGAATTCACTGCTATAGCCCGTAACATCCGTTAGGTTCGAATCAACGATTTCTGTAGTTGATGATGGAAGTAATTCACTGTACATTACCGGTCGATAATTCTGGTTTGCATTGGCGTAAAGACTTGCATTCACCGTCTGCTTTTTCAATAAAATATATTTGGCACTTAGCCCTCCGAGTAGAATAACTCTATTTTTTTGAATTCCACTAAGGTATCCTCCGATCACTTGGTTTGTACGCCCACTCATGCTTGCTTGTATTGTTTCCACTCTATATCCAGGAACCAGGGTAAGTTTTTTGCCGATGGCAAACAGCTGTTCTGCAAATAGCGCAATGTTTTGTGTTTGTAGGTCAAGGTCGCGTTGGTATATTTTTCCTGCATTATCTGGCGTTACTGATAAATCAAAGTCACTTGCACCGGATCCTATTCCTTTTTGTAGGCGCTGAATATCACTCAAACAATAACGTAAGCCTCCCGAAAAAACCTGTTGATTTTTGCCAATCTTAAAGGATTGGTTTAATCTGATTTCACTCGATAATGTATTGTAAATGTCACGATCAACTTCCCTGCGGTTGTAGCTACCCAAGGTAGTATTGAAGGTGTCTGCTATGTTGATAGCTTTTAAGAAGCCCACACTGTTCCGGTTACCGTGAAGATAATTTACTGTAGCATGTAATTTCAATCCGTTGTTGAATGTATGTTTCAACTGAATCGAGGCCATTTTCCAAGGAAGTTCAAACCAATTTCTGTTTCGCAGGGAGGTGTCCGGGGTTTGAGCGGCCATGGTGTCATGAAGTCCACCTGCTTGCTTGCTTAAATAATAACTATTGTTGTATTCAACTGTTAATTTGCCTTGTTTCCATCCGTATCCAACTTTTCCGAAATAGGAATTCGTGAAGTATTCACTGTTTGCTCTAAACCCTTGTGCTTGACGGTGATGCATAAATCCGTAATAGGTCCAATTTCCAATTTTTCCGCCGATGGCATTAAAACTATTAAATAATCCAAACGAACCAGCGGTATGAGATCCTTCGTACGTTATTGGACGTTCACCAAGTTGGTCTTTATATTGGTAGTTAATCATTCCACCAAATTGCGATCCATATTGTAATGCGGAGGACCCACGGAATACTTCGATATTTGCTACGGCATCTAGTGTGGGCGAGTAATACGCCTCAGCATATCCAGAAGGGTCAGCTGCTATATCGTAGCCATTTTGGCGCATGTTGAATTCCCATGATCGATTGGCGCTAAGTCCTCGCGTTGATATGCTCGTTTGTAAGCCGGATGCATCGTGGTCGGATACAAAAATTCCCGGGGTTTTTCGAAATACTTGACGGTAATTATTTGTTGATAAATCCATTTCACGACCGTTTAATAGAACTACCTCCATCTTCTTACCGGCTACGATCCGCATTCCATATATTGAATCTGGTGTAATTTTATTTAGTGGGTACGTTCTCACCAGTACGTCAGCCGTAATTTTGTTGTTGTCTTGACCAAAGGTTGTGTGAATTATAGCAAGAATAAGAAAGAGTGAACGTACGATTAAACGCATGATTTTTTTTCTGCAAAGTAACTGCCTAGTAACTCCAAATTCAATACCTCAAAAATGGTATTTTAGAATGATTCTAAATAAATACCTTAAAAAGGGTATTCATTCCGATTTTTTTTAAGCGGCAACGAGGGATATTTTTATCTTTGTATCATGCGTCTAGTTAAGGAAATTCCTCACAGTCATTATTTGGTTCAAGTTCATGAATACAATGGGAAGTATCTATTAAAAATCACCTTGGATAACTATGAACAAGTATTTAAAATTCCGACAAGTGAATTAGAAAACTTAGATGAATTAACCACTAAATTAACCCATGAATTTTGGTCTTCTTGCTTGCAGCGATTCCTTTTGATGCGATCAGATTACGAGAAATTCATAAAATAAACTCTTAGTTATGAAATTATTTTTTGCAAGCTGTTTAGGATTTTTATTAATCTCTTGTAATGATGCTAAAAAAAAGGATTCCGCAGTAGAAAAATCCCCAACTGTAATTACTCGTTATGACAAAAGTTTGGTTATTGCTTATTATCACCAAGACAGCTTAAAAGAACGGTTTGATTATTACAAAAAGGAAGACCAAGTGATAACCCGAAAACAGAAAATGTTTGAAGCGGAAATGAAACGAAGGGGGAAAGAGTTAGAGGATTACGTGCGCAGAAACGATGAAAAAGCACGTAATGGCTTGTTGTCTCAAAATGAAATCATGCAGATTCAACAAAAGGCGCAAAGCATGGAGCAAGAATTAATGCAATATCAGCAAGCGCAAGCTGCGAAAATTGAGGAAGAATCTGTTAAGAAGTTAGAGGCCATTACCAAGAAAATTGAAACCCTTGGGAAAATGTATAGCGAGAAAAACAACATTGATATCCTATTAATTCATGGCGCTGGGGGACAATTGAATTTCATAAACGAAAAAATGAACGTGACTTCTGATTTTATTCGGTTTTTGAATGAGAACCAAGCAAACATCGAAAAAGATTTGAAATAACATGCTGATTGCCGAACAAAAACGAAAAGAGAACATCATAGAGTACCTGCTCTATATGTATCAAATTGAAGATATTGTACGAACTATGAATTGTGATTTTGAGCGAATAAAAACCTCACTAATCCCTTCCGTATTACCGAATCCATCGTTTCAACATCAATATGAACGCTGGTACGAAGACATCTGCAAGGAGTTAAAGCGCTCAGGAAAAACACAAAAAGGACATCTCTATGAATTGGAAGAGGTGTTTGCAGAATTAACACTCCTGCATCGGACCTTACTTGAAATCATGATCGACGAGAAATATAAAGTCTTAGTAGAAAATGCACTTCCTTCGATTGAGGAATTTTCTAGTAAATCTACCCTAATGAATGCCCATCCCATTGAGGTGTGTCTTCATGCAATGAATATGAAATTGCAATTGA
This sequence comes from Crocinitomicaceae bacterium, assembly GCA_044347515.1. Taxonomy (GTDB): domain Bacteria; phylum Bacteroidota; class Bacteroidia; order Flavobacteriales_D; family Crocinitomicaceae; genus UBA952. The sequence continues at coordinate 61,899 of JBIKUO010000004.1, forward strand.
AGTTAAGGAAACAAGAAATCACAGCAGAAACGGATGCGGCTATGGACTCCATGCGCATTTTATTAGCGTATATCGGTAGAGAATATGCTAAAATGAAAACAGGGCAGTGGGGTATTAATTTAAATTAAGTTATTCTTAGATTTTATCTATTCCTTCAGTCCAAATTCCTTCCTGGTATATATGACAACTTAAGCCATTGGTTATAATTAGTTTTTCAGCTTGAACAACTTTTTGATATGCGCTAATTTGGACCATGACCTCTGGTGTACAGGGTACGGTTGTGCGCTTGCATTCAACTAAAATACTTGGATTCCCCTCCGAGTCAAAGGTTGCGATATCCCATCGTTTCAATCGCTGGTTATAGGTCAATGCTTTTTCTACGGATATATTACCGGATGGTATTTTTTTAACGTGAATCAAATACCCAATTACATGCTGCCTGACCCATTCTTCTGGTGTAAGAACTAGCCATTTCTTACGAATAAGGCACCGCACTTTATATTGTTCACCCTCCTTGTTAAGTGACAAGGGTGTGGGAGGAAACGAAAGTGGAATCATCACAGGCGTGGAAGCAATAAATCGATGGGTTGGTAATTCAGGTCGAATACATGGCCAAGTACTTCATTGGTCAAAACGCCTTTATACATATACACGCCATCCTTAAAGCCAGGCTTGAAGCGAATGATGTCTTCTATACTTCCTTTCTCCCCAATGTCTAATAACAACGGAGAGAATATATTGGATAGGGCAAAAGAGGCAGTTCGAGATACACGAGACGCAATATTTGGAACACAATAATGAACAACTCCATGCTGAATAAAGGTAGGCGCATTGTGGTTGGTAACTCGGGACGTTTCAAAGCATCCACCTTGGTCGATACTCACGTCAACTACCACGGATCCTTCTTTCATTTGTTCGACCATTTCTTCTGAGACCACACATGGGGTTCTTCCCATTGGAGCTCTAAGTGCTCCAATGGCCACATCCGCTCGGCGAATGGCTTTAGCTAATACCTTGGGTTGAATAATCGAGGTGAATACCCGATTTCCAACAGCGATTTGTAATCTTCGTAAACGTGCTACAGAATTATCAAATACTTTAACTGAGGCACCAAGTCCTAGCGCTGCTCGGGTTGCAAATTCACCCACCGTGCCTGCGCCGATAATTACTACTTCAGTTGGTTGAACACCAGCAACGCCCCCCAACATCATACCTTTTCCTTGAGTAAACGAAGACAATAAATCTCCGGCAACTAGTATTGCGGTGTTTCCTGCAATTTCACCCATGGTGCGCACAACGGAGAATACGCCCTCTTCATCTCGAATGTAATCCCATGCAATACAGGTTGTTTTCTTGTGCATGAGTTTTTGCAAAATTTCTTTGGGTTGTGTTGAAATTTGAAGCGCTGAAATAAAGGTTTGATTCCCTGGCATTAATTCAATTTCTTCCTCGGAAGGCGGAGCCACTTTGAAAATTATATCGCACGAATAAACTGCTTTTTTATCATAGGATATTTCAGCTCCGGCTTCACTATATTCGGTGTCTGAGAAATTTGTTCCTTCCCCGGCTCCGGTTTCAACCATCACGCGGTGACCGTTAGCAACGAGAAGTGAGACAGCTTCTGGAACTAAGGCTACACGGCGCTCTTGAAATGACGTTTCTTTCGGAATACCAATAAAAAGTTGACCTTTTTTTCGTTTGATTTCCAGCATTTCTTCCTGCGGCATGAATGCCCCTTGGTGTAAAAGTGATTTGAGTAATTCAGGATCCGTGATCATGGGGTATAGAATAAGTTCTGGTTAACGAAGCATTCGTAGTTATGGTTAGTTCAATTCTACGCTCAGGTAGAAAATTAATGATTTTTTCGGCCCATTCTACAAAAAAGAACGCATTTTCCTCAAATAATTCGTCCAAGCCTAATTCATAGGCTTCATCCGACGAATTGATGCGAAAGGCATCGATGTGGTAAATTTTGGATCCGTTTTCGAGCGGGTATTCGTTAATTAGGCTATAGGTTGGCGATCCTTCCGGGTCTTGTACACCCATTTTTTTCAATAATTCAATAACTAATGTAGTTTTTCCAGCGCCCATTTCACCATGTAATTCAAGTACCTTGGTTTCCTTCAGCATGGTTTGCAGCTGTTCTACGAGGATTGGCAGGGTTTCAAGTGAGTACTCTTTACTTTCCTTTTCCATATGGGGGATCATAAGAATGAGCATGTTGACCATCCCACGTAAAATATTGTGGAATTTCAGAATCGATTTTCATAAAGGTTTGATAGTGAATCCATTCACCTAAATTGAAATACGTGCCCTGCTCAATGGCTAAGGCATAAGGCAAATGTCGGTGGCCAAAAATGTAATAATCGTGTGGGTCTTTTTGTTGCATGCCTTGTGCAAATTGGTACAGCCATTCATGCTCATAACCCAAAAATTGATGTTCGTGTTCAGATCCTTCTCTACTTTTTCCAGAAAAAAAATTGGCCAAGCCAATCCCGAAGTTAGGATGAATCCGAGCAAATGCCCATTGGCAAACCTTACTTCGTAAGAATGATTTAATGAGCTTATATCCACGGTCTCCTGGGCCTAAGCCATCGCCATGACCTAGGTAAATACGCTTGCCATGTAGGGTTAATTCGATGGGGTTTTCATAAATCTTCATTCCAAATTCTTCGGTAAAATAGTGCTTTACCCACATGTCGTGGTTCCCGTAAAAAAAATGAAGTTGGATGCCGCGGTCGGCTAATTCCGCAAGCTTACCAAAAAATCGCGAGAACCCTTTGGGGATGACAGCCGCATATTCAAACCAAAAATCAAATACGTCACCTACTAAATAAATGTCTGTTGCATCGGTTGCAGCATAATCTAACCACCTAACAATGGCAAGTTCTCGAATCTTAGATTGTTCCTTCGTAGGAGCGCCTAAGTGAAAATCCGATGCGAAATAACAGACTTGCATGGGTTAATGGCCAAAAATTTCAGCTAATTTGCTTTCTAAGGCTGGTCCTCTAAGGTTGGTTTGAACGATATTTCCTTCTTTGTCTATTAATACCGTAAATGGAATGCTTGATACGTTATATTTCCTGGATACCTTACTGTTCCAACCCCCTAGATCACTTACATGATTTGGCCAAATTAATCCATCGGCTTGAATCGCGCCGAGCCATTTTAGTTTATCCGTATCTAAACTCACACTCACAATGGTAAATCCGTCGTCTTTGTACTTATTATAGGTCTTTACCACATTCGGGTTTTCTTTTCTACACGGACCGCACCAAGAAGCCCAAAAGTCGATTAAAACATAGGATCCTTTTAAGTCAGAGAGTTTGAGGTTTGTTTTGCGATCTGTTAGTAATTCTTCAAAATCCGGCGCTGGTTTTCCTGGTGCAAACAAGGCCGCACTTTCTGCTTGTCGTTTTTCTTCTTCTTTTTGTTTGGCTAAGTTGTTTGCATAGGTAACGTATTCTTTCACGGTAGGACTTTGTCCGAATCCGGTTACGATTTGGTTGAGGATTGATGCCCACGCATCAAATTCATTATTAACATCTAAAGAAACAAGGGCTACTATCAATGCGGCTGAATTTTCATTACTAGCTACAAATTGTTGTCGGTCATTCATATACGAAATATACTCCCGAGTCATGTAATCGTTTAGTTTCCGTCGACTTGCCGTATCAGTAGTTGGGATTGCATTTATTGCCTTATATGCCGAGTCTTTTTTCATGTTCCAACGTTCCATGCGAACGGCGAATTGGTTCATAGCTTGTGATTCATCCGAACCAACAAAATTGCAAATGTCTTTTAGGTTCTTTTTGTCTCCATATACTTTGATATCACTACTATCCCTTAAGATTATATTGGCATGCATGTTACCTACACGAATAACGTAGTAATCTGGTGCTGGAACCTTCGTTTTTAAGGTGAATTTCCCTTGTTTATCAGCTTTAGTACCCTGATAGTTGATATATCCTTTCCCAGTAAATTTCGAAATGTACACAGAGTCTGACGGCGCATTCAAGAATTGACCACTTACTTTTACTGAGGTTTGCGCAAAATTAAGGGATACAAGAAGTATCGAAAAAATAGCTAAGATGAAATGTTTCATTGGTTCGTAGTATAAAAAGATTCTATTTTTTGAACTAAGGCTGCTCCGCGAAGACCCTTAGCAATTATTTTTCCTTCAGGATTTACGAGTACTGTAAATGGAATACCATCAAAGCCATAGAGTTGAGGCATGCCGCTTTTCCAACCGCGCAAGTCGCTTACATGAGTTTTCCAAACTAACCCATCACGCTGTATCGCTTCTTTCCATTTTGCTGGATCTTCGTCCAGCGAAACTGATAATATCGTAAAGTTTTTGTTTTTATAGGTATTGTAAAGTTTTACCATATTCGGACTTTCTTGGCGACAAGGTCCACACCATGAAGCCCAAAAATCAATTAAGACTAAATTCCCTCGAAAGTCTGAAAGTTTCACCGCTTTACCATTTACATCTAGCAGGGCGAAATTTGGCGCTGTAAGTTCACCATTTTCAATTTGTGCAAACTGTAAGTAACCCGTTTCAAGTTGGCTGTATTGGGCCTCTAAGGCTGAGGAGGCAGGGCATACGCCGTAAGTGCTGGTATACGAATCACTAACCTTTTTGAAACTTTTCAAATTGGATTCATCCCATCCATCAAATCCCGTCATTGGAAAAAGTTCCATGGTTAAAATGATATTATATGGATTGGAGGGATTTTTATCGATTTCCTTTTTGGCGAAACTCACTAAAGGTGCTTTGAAATTTATAATGTTTTTCGCGTATTCTTGCTCCGTTAACTGTCCTTGATTAGCCATAAGTTTCATTTGCTCTGCTCGAAAAATCGCTTGCTTCGCCATGTATTGATTCATAGTTTTTGTCCAAGGAGCTCCTGATACATTCGGTTTAACTGTAAACTCGTTAAGCGAAGTGTTAAGTTTTAATTTATCGTTGGGAAGTGGGGTAATAGGAATTGCATTTTCTTTGTTGTCTCCGAGTCGTAGTTGATAAAATCCAAGACCTGCAATGTTGCCTTCCAATTCAATTTTCCCTTGGTCGTCTACTTTTCCAGAAAAAAGGGAGATCATCCCGTCTTCGCTAGGGGCTTCAACATATACCATCATTCCTTCAGCACCTTTAATGGTACCACTAATCCAAAGATTAATTGGATTACCTTGTTCGTCGGTGGTATCCTTGCATGCTGCAAGCAATACAAGCGTAAACAGAAAAAATATTAATTGTGGTATTTTCATTGTTCTAGGGCGTTTCGTAACGCTTGATTAGCAGTTTTCGGATCTACCTTTCCGCCTGAGGCTTTCATAAATTGTCCCATAAAGAAACCAATTAATTGCTTTTCCCCGTTCTTGTATCGTGCTACTTCAGCGGCGTTCGCATCAAGTACTTGTTTAATGGCTGCTTCAACGGCAGAATTATCTGTGGTTTGAATCAAATCCAGGCCTTCCGCAATGGTTAACGCGGATTCCGAAGAAGTAAGCATTACAGGAAAAATACGTTGCGCCGCAATGGTGTTGGATACTTTTCCATCATTGATGAGGTTAATAAGTCCCGCTAATCGCGTTGCATCAATTGGAAACGCTTCAATTTCTATTCCTTGTTCATTGAGATAAGATTTAACCTCACCCATAATCCAGTTTGCAGCGGCTTTATAATTGGATGTATGCAAGATTACTTGCTCAAAATATAGCGCGATTGCCTTTGAATCCGTTAGGTTGTAGGCATCGTATTCGCTGAGGTTCAAGGTCTGTGTGTATTTCTCAAACAGCGCACGAGGTAGGGGAGGCATACTTGCCTGAACCTTATCAATATCCGCTTGATGAATATGAAGTGGCGGAAGATCAGGTTCTGGGAAATATCGATAATCATTCGCTGCTTCCTTGGTTCTGAGTGAAACTGTAATCCCTTTTAATGCATCAAATGCTCGAGTTTCTTGTGAAAGGGTACCACCGTTTTCTAAGGTCTCGATTTGACGGTTAATTTCAAATTCAATGGCGCGTTGTACATTTCGAATCGAGTTCATGTTTTTCACTTCGACTTTCGTTCCGAACACGGTAGAGTCCTTCAGCATAACTGAAATATTGGCGTCGCAGCGAAGAGAACCTTCTTCCATATTTCCATCACAAATGTCTAAGTACCGAACTAGCTTACGTACTTCCGTTAAGTAATTGTAGGCTTCTTGTGAACTTTCAATGTCGGGTTCAGTAACGATTTCAAGCAATGGGACTCCTGCACGGTTTAAATCCACTAGGGTGTCATATACATCGATATCATGAATGCTTTTTCCAGCATCTTCTTCCATGTGAATGCGCGTTAAACGTACCGGTTTTTCCTTTCCGTGCTCATCGCGAATGATGATTTGACCTCCGGTACAGATTGGAGTTTTATCTTGAGTAATCTGATAGCCTTTTGGTAAATCGGGATAGAAATAATTCTTACGTGCAAAATGTTGTTTCTCACTAATGTGACAAGAACACGCTAATCCCAATCGAATGGCATATTCAATCGTCTTTTCATTCATCACGGGTAGGGTGCCTGGATGACCAAGTGTAATAGGGCTAACTAAGGTATTCGGGGCATCTCCATAGCGATTCGCATCCGAAGAATAGGCTTTCGAAGCGGTAAGCATTTGGGCATGGACTTCTAATCCAATGACTACCTTGTATTTTGCACGAACTGTTTCGTCTATCATGTTATATTCGAGCAATGAGTTCCTTCATGATTTGAGTCATCTTCGGTTCTTGGCGACTCGCTACTTCAACTACATCTTGGTGGGTAACATTTTGAATTTTACCTGGAACCCCAAGATCCGTAATAATCGAAATTGCAAAACATGGGATTTGCATGTGACGCGCAACAATGACTTCAGGAACCGTTGACATACCCACAGCATCTGCGCCAATGGCACGAACATAGCCATATTCTGCTGGAGTTTCAAGCGTTGGTCCAGTAAGTCCAGCGTAACATCCAACAGACACTTTAATGCTGTTTTCTTTGGCAATATGCAAGGCAAGATCAATCATGCTTGGATCATACGGCACACTCATGTCCGGGAATCTTGGACCTAATTCATCGATGTTTTTACCAATTAATGGATTGCCCGGGAATAAGTTGATGTGATCATTCATGATCATGATTTCGCCTACTTCAAAGTCTGGATTTACACCTCCTGAGGCATTACTTACAAACAAGCGTTCAATTCCTAGGAGTTTCATTACCCGAACAGGAAAGGTAACTTCTTGTAAGCTGTATCCTTCGTAATAATGAAAGCGTCCTTGCATAGCAATTACATGTTTTCCGCCAAGTTCTCCAAAAATTAGTTTCCCTGAATGCCCTTCAACCGTAGAAACCGGGAAATTTGGAATTTCTTCATAAGGAATTACATCAATTGCATTGATTTCTTTTACTAGGCCTCCTAGGCCAGTACCTAAAATAATCCCGATGGTTGGTTTAACGTTTGTTCTTGATTCAAGATAGGCGACAGTCTCTTTAATTTTTTCTAACATATGCTTGTATTGAGTTTAAAAATTCGGATTCATGATCAATGGATAATTCAATGGGTTGTATAAACCAAGGATACCTTGATCGTTCTGGATACAATTCCATAGAGTTCAGCCGCATGAAGTCTTTTTCTGTTGTTATAATGATTGTTTTTGTTGCATCAAAGGTATCAAATTTCTTATGAATTTTCTCGATTTCTTCCTGTGTAAATTCATGGTGATCTGAAAATTTAATATGACTAACCGTAAAGGTTTTTTCGAGGTGATTTTTTAAGGGCTGGGGATTCGCAATACCAGTTACCAAAAGGGCATGAGTTGCTTCCGGAAGAGGAATTCCATTCACAGATTGCAGGGGAGCATAAGCGATTTTGCTAAAAAAAGCGCCAAGACCATGCTGTGCGGCTTTTGCGGTATACCGTTTCTTCGTGTCTGCGCTAATTTCACTTGGACATTTAGTAAACAACACAAGGTCTGCACGTTTGGCACCTCTTCTGGGTTCCCTTAGGTTTCCAATAGGTAAGATGAAATCATTAAAAAACGGGGCATTAAAATCACTAACCAAGATGCTGAATCCGGCACGCACCTTTCGGTGTTGAAAGGCGTCGTCTAGCAATAAGATGTGATTTGAATCTCTATTAAGGTTACGTATGGCCTCGATTCTGTTTTCGGAAACATGGATTTCATCCTGTGGATTCTTTTGTTTGAAATACATCAAGGGTTCATCGCCAACATCCGCTGCGTGATGTGCTGGGGTAAGTTGAATGTGACCTTTTGTTTTTCTTCCATATCCTCGAGAAAGCACTTGAATCGTATGTGTGGTTTGAAACGCCTTCATCAAATATAAGGTGAGCGGACTTTTCCCTGAACCGCCTACATTTAAATTGCCGATACATATGGAATTCCCTTCAATTTCATGGCTTGTAAAAATTCCTGCATCATAGCATGCATTCCGAACGCGTGTAATTACCCAATAGAGTAGGCCCAAAGGAAAAAGGATCCATCGCCATGCACTCATATATTATCCTGCACCATAATTAGAGAAATCCTGATCATCCGCGTAATAATAAATACGGATTAAGCACGTATCGTTCAGGTAGTCTATTTTACCGATCTCAAAACGGTTAATGAGTAATCCAGTTTTTGCCTCTAAGTCTTTTTTCATTTCCTCATGTTTCTCTGGGTGCACAAGATCCACGCGGTCGTAATTTACAATCTTGCGTGTTTCATGCTTAACAAGCCAAAGATACTCCATGATATACAATACTACGATTACCGTAATGTTAATTACGCCCAATTCGAATAAATTGATTTGGTATATACTTTTCTCAACCTCTGTAGCTAACATAGCGTTTACCACGCTTAATCCGATTACTAAGAATAAATAAGTCATTTCTTTAATTTCAATAGCATCGGTGCGATAGCGGATGATTCCGAAAATCGCAAATAACCCAAGGCCCATTCCCGTGTCAATGTCTAGTTTTTTTAGCCCAAAACATAGGAAAAATGTTATAATACCGATTAAGAAATAGGTAAATAGGTAATCTTTTCGTTTTGCTTTTGGGTAATACAATAAACGAATGATAATATATAGTACCAGTAAGTTTATGGCTAATCGGATTCCTAAACCATCTAAATCTTGATAATCCCATGAGAACGTAGAGATGTCTGTTTGGGCTTTCGCTAAAAGAGGGGGAATAAAGTTAAGTAGCATGATTATTTATTTTTTCCAGGTAAATTAATTTTCTTTTGAATCGGTTGTACTTTAATTTCTCATTCCCAATTAATTCAATCGCACCAAGGCAATATTTACTTAAACGGTAGGGACGTAAATGTAAGGATTTCATTAATTGATAAAATGAGGATCTTCGATTAAGCTTTTGCTGCTTTAACTCCGCAATAACCAATTCTGACAATTCGACTGATTTTAGTTCATTATTGAAAATCAGATTAAAGTCTAAGGTAAGACGTTCGTTTTCATGCTTATTCACCAAGGTGATTCGCTTGAATTTATTGGTAAGGACAGGGATTAAGTCGTATGTTTTATGACAATGCGCGTGTATTAAATTTAACTCGCTCTGAGTTAACTGCTCATGAAATCCATCGGTTGCAATGCGGTGCTTATCTGTTCGGCCCTTGATTTTATGTTTGATTTCAAAAAAGAACAAGTTTGATTCTACATAATTCCGTATTCTGAATTTATAGCGATTTACACGACGGTTGTGATGATCGTGAAACAGGCTGAAATCGGCATCGTCAAAATACAAGCTTTCATAAGTAAGTGCACGCTTACCCTCAATTTCTAAAGAGAAATAATTCGCTTTTAGCTGAGGGAGAATTTGAATTAGCGTATTTTTGTCAAAAGCAAATTTGGTGTCAATTCGATTCATCAGCTTTACCCGATCCATTTCTTTTAATGAGATGGATTCAAATGCTTGAAGCTGTTTAATGATTTCTTGTTCTGACATTAGAACCAAAGGTACGTTTATTTTCGTTTTTTGTTCCAAATGACTGCTTTTGCGTTTAACGATTAATAAATGTTATGTTAATTTGATGTCATGCAGAAGAAAATTTTACTCTTAGGTTCGGGTGAATTGGGAAAAGAATTTGTAATTGCTTGTCAACGCTATGGGCAGTATGTCATTGCTGTTGATAGCTATGCCGGTGCGCCTGCAATGCAAGTGGCACATGAATATGAAGTAATTGACATGTTGGATGGGTCCGCGTTGGATGCCGTGGTTGCTAAGCATGCCCCGGATTTGATTGTTCCTGAAATAGAAGCTATTCGGACGGAGCGCTTCTATGCGTATGAATCACAAGGAATTCAGGTAGTTCCAAGTGCAAAGGCTGCGAATTTCACTATGAATCGTAAAGCTATTCGAGATTTAGCCGCCATTGAATTGGGGGTTAAAACCGCTAAATACCGGTATGCAACGACCCTTGCTGATTTTAAAGAAGGAGTTTCCTTCTGTGGCTTGCCTTGTGTTGTTAAACCCTTAATGTCAAGTTCGGGTAAAGGCCAATCCATAGTGCGAACCCCTGAAGACATCGAACGTGCGTGGAATTATGCACTAGAGGGTTCAAGGGGTGATTTAAAGGAAGTAATTGTGGAGGAATTCATTGCGTTCGATTACGAAATCACGCTACTTACGGTAACTCAAAAAGAGGGGCCTACCTTATTTTGCCCTCCAATTGGACATCGACAAGAGCGAGGCGACTACCAAGAAAGTTGGCAACCTATGCCCATGAATCCAGCCCATTTAGAGGAGGCGAAGGAAATGGCAGCACAAGTAACTGTAGCCCTAGGAGGCGCTGGTTTATGGGGTGTTGAATTTTTCATTACACCATCTGGTGCGTATTTTTCGGAATTATCGCCACGACCTCATGATACCGGAATGGTAACCTTAGGTAATACTCAGAATTTTTCAGAATTTGAATTACATGCTCGCGCGGTGTTGGGGTGGCCAATTCCAGAAATTGTGTTGCAACGAAACGGAGCCAGTGCAGTAATTTTAGCTGAACAATCCATCGAGCGATTGCCTGAATTTAAAGGAATAGAGTCCGCGGCCGCTACGCCATCTTCGGATTTGAGACTTTTTGGAAAACCCAGTGCACGTCCTTTCCGAAGAATGGGGGTGACCCTTTCCTTTGGAGCAGAATCTGTTGAATTTCATGTAGAACGTGCCAAATTGATGGCCTCAAAAATTGCTGTAGTATGATTCGTTTTTTTCTATTTTCTATATTGATACTTGCCTTAAAGACCGCAGCCTTTGGGGCAAAAATCTCGTATACGCTTAAAATGCCCAGACCTCAAAACCACTATTTCCAAGTGGAAATGCAGGTGGAACAAGTAAAGCAAAAAACTGCAACGGTTAAACTGCCAGTTTGGGCACCTGGTTCTTATTTGGTGCGCGAATTTTCACGCCATTTAAATCAAGTAAAAGCCTATTCACTTCAAGGGGCCGTGCTTCCAATAACAAAAAAGACAAAGAACGCATGGGAAATTGATTTGAAAGGACAAACTGCATTTGTAGTGAAGTATGAAGTATATGCCTTTGAGCTAAGTGTTCGCACCTCTTTTTTAGATGAAACGCATGGCTTTGTGAGTGGACCGAGCATGTTTATGTATTTAGACGGCCACAAAGAAACGGGTGGTGAATTGTTAGTTCAACCGCACTCGTCCTTCAAACGAATCTCTACCGGATTAACTCAAAAATCTGATGTTAAACAAGGGAATAATCAAACCTTTACGTTTGACAATTATGATCAATTAGTGGATTGTCCGATTGAAATCGGAAATCAGTATGAATTTGATTTTGAAGCGGCAGGAGTGAAACATACCGTTGCGATGTATGGTGAAGGTAATTTTGATCCGGAACGCCTAAAGGAGGACATGGCTAAAATTGTTGAAGAAGAGACCAAGGTCGTTGGTGTGAATCCAAACAAGCGCTATGTATTTATTGTGCATAATGTAGTTGGAGGCGATGGGGGCTTGGAACATTGCAACAGCAGTGTTTTAAGTGTTGATCGATGGACCTATGACGGAAGTAATTACATCAATTTTTTAAATCTCGTGGCTCACGAGTATTTTCATTTGTGGAATGTAAAGCGCATTCGCCCCATCGAACTTGGACCATTTAATTACGACCAAGAAGTATACACTAATTACTTGTGGGTAATGGAAGGGTTTACTTCGTATTATGACGAACTAATCTTGCGTCGTTGTGGTTTTTATTCCCAGGAGGAAATGGCTAAGAAAATTCAAATTGCAGTAAATTACGTGGAGTCTAGCGTTGGTGCCCGAGTTCAACCGGTGGCCCATGCCAGTTTTGATGCGTGGATTAAGGCATACCGACCAAATGAGAATAGCAGCAATACAACCATGACGTATTATTCCCGCGGATTGATTATCGCCTCGGTATTGGATGCCATGATTATTAAACAATCGAATGGAAAGGAATGCTTGGATCATTTCATGAAGGACCTATATGAAACGTATTATGTGGGCAAAAACCGTGGTTTTACAGATGCAGAATTTAAAGCGTGCCTTACTAAACATACTGGGCAAGACATGGCTGAATTCTTCCTTAAGTATATCGATGGAACAGAAGTCATACCGTATTCCATGTATTTTCTACCGCTTGGGGTAGAAGTCAATGATGTAGGCGGAGTTAAACCAGTTTTTGGAGCCAATGTGGCCGAGGAAGGTGGTAAAGTAATCATCAAAAGCATTCGAGCAAATTCATCCGCGGAAGACGCTGGGTTGAGCGTAAATGATGAGGTCATTGCGTGCATGAACTACCGAGTAGACAAATCGATGCTTGATGCCTTAATGAATGGCGCTGCGGTTGGTGATGAGTTTGAATTGACCATATCAAGAGATAAATTGATGCGAAAAGTGATCGTTAAAATTACAGGACAAAAAAGGTCTACGTTCATATTTACAAACCGACATACCGATGAATCGTTGCCTCTTTATACTTATTGGTTGCGTTAATTACGCAGCAGCTTTCGGACAATTCACCAATTACCGAATTAGTTCAGTTAACCAGAATAATCCGGTTGAACCTTCGGTTGCCATAAATCCATTGAATACGAAGGAAGTGGCAGTTGGGGCTGTATTGGATTATTATTATTTCTCGGTGGATGGGGGCGTTCAATGGAAAAGCGATACCCTAAAAAGTCCATACGGCGTCTACGGTGATCCGGTGTTGCAATTTGATGCTAAAGGAAGGTTGTATTATTTCCATTTATCCAATTATCCAAAAGGGTATTGGATTGATCGCATTGTATGTCAGTATACCGATAATTTTTCAGATGTAAACGCTTTCTCTGAGGGTTCGTTTCCCAAACCATTTGGCAGAAAAGCACAGGATAAGCACTGGGTAGATATTGATCCAAATACAGGAGTAATTTATATGACATGGACGCAGTTTGATAAATACGATTCCAAAAATTTTATAGATTCCTCTCGGATTATGTTTAGTAAATCGATGGATCGGGGATTAACTTGGGCCAATCCTAAGATTATCTCTTTTTACAATGGCGATTGTTTAGATGGTGATAAAACGGTAGAAGGTGCGGTTCCTGTGGTAGGAGTGAATGGACAACTATTCGTTACATGGACCGGACCCAAAGGCCTTATGTTGCAACAATCTTCGGATGGGGGTGACACGTGGTTGCCTGTAGAGCGCTGCTTAATGCAACAGCCCGGTGGCTGGGATTTTAAGATACCGGGTATTTTTAGGTGCAATGGCTTGCCCGTATTGAATATTGATCGCAGTCAAGGAAAACATGAAGGCACTCTATACCTCAGTTGGAGTGATCAACGAAATGGAATAAAAGATACCGATGTTTGGCTAAGTAAATCCCAAGATGAAGGGAAAAATTGGTCCAAACCGATTCGCGTGAATCAAGATAAAACCAAGACGCATCAATTTATGTCTACGTTCACGATCGATCAATCCGACGGGAGCCTTCATTTCTTATTTTATGACCGGTCAACTGCAAAACAACCCAATGAAACGCAGGTGGTTTGGGTGAAATCCCAAGATGGTGGGAAGCGCTTTGAGCAACAATGTATTTCAGCTAAACCTTTTGTTCCAACCGCTAAGATTTTTTTTGGAGATTACATCTCAATTGCTGCTGTTGAGGGGCACGTAGTACCCGTTTGGGTTCGCTTAGATCAGGGCAGAGCTTCCCTATGGACAGCTAACCTTAACCAAAAGTAATTCCGGTTATTAATAAATTTCTAGCTTTACCAAAATAAGTTACAATGAGTGAAGAAATGAAAGAATGTCCGTCGTGTCAATGTCCGTATGGATATGAAAGTGGCGAAAATGAGTATACCTGTCCTGAATGTTCCAATGTATGGACAGTTACCGAAGGGGATGATACGGATGAGCTCATGGTAATGGATTCAAACGGTGTGCGCTTGCTACCCGGTGATTCTGTAATTGTAATTAAAGACCTTCCGGTGAAAGGTGCGCCAAAATCCGTAAAGGCCGGAACAAAAGTTAAAAACATACGGCTAACCGATGGTGATCACAACATCGATTGTAAAATTGAAGGGTTCGGTGCTATGGCGCTCAAGTCAGAATTCGTTCGAAAAGCCTAAGCTGCCATTAATTAGATTTTAAGGCAATAAAATCGGTCGATTAACGATACCGAATTCATGAAAAATATACGGGCATACTTTATTATTGTTTGCTGTTGGTCTTGCTTGAATGCGCAAGATTGGCAGGCGCTTTCATCATTTCCAGGTGTAGAACGTGATGATGCGACCGGGTTTGTCATTGGAGACGATCTATTTATTGGTACCGGGTTAAGTCCATGGTGGTCGGCCTTGGCAGATTTTTATCGCTACCAAAGTGCCACAAATCAATGGATAAGCGCAGCGTCACTTCCCTCGGGAGCTGAACGACAATATGCTGCTGGTTTTACCTTAAATGCCTCGGGTTATGTGTTTGGCGGATATAATGGAAGCGACTATTTGAATGACATGTGGCGCTATGATCCGGCTTCTGACGCGTGGTTGATTAGCGATAGTTTACCTTCGTTTGGTCGTTCCGGGGCTGCATCTTTTGTCCTGAACAATAGGCTATATCTTGTGGGCGGTAAGCATGCCTTGGGTGCTGCAACAGATGAGGTCTGGTCGTATGATGCCGTAACTTCTGCGTGGATACAAGAAGCGAATTTTCCATTTGGAGGCTTATGGAGGGCTTCAGCGTGTGCATACAACGGAAAAGGATTTATGTTGTTTGGACGGGATGAGAACAATCAATTTCAGCATGGATTTTATTCGTTCGATCCAATCACCAATCAATGGGAGTCCTTGCCTTCATTCCCTAGCCTCGGACGAAGTCATGCGGCCTTGTTTGCCTTGAATGATGGTATTTATGCGTGTTTTGGTATTGATAGTTTAGGGAATTCGCATAATGATTTGTGGAAATTCAATGAAATCGGCAACGAATGGATTGCTCTTCCTGGCATTCCAGCGTTGGGGAGACGTGGTGGAGTATGCTTAACTACCCAAGAATCAATGTACTATACTACAGGAATAGATGAAACAAATAACAGGTTGAATCAAGCCTGGGTTTATTCGCCAACCTTAGGTATTGAATCTCCATCTTTAAAGGAACCTGCACTGCTTGAGGTATATGACATACTTGGAAATCCGGTAGCGTTTGCGAATAATCAATTGTTGTTTGAGCGATATTCGAACGGCGAAGTGAAAAAGGTATTTGTTATTGAATAATCCTTAAATCCAAATTAATCAATCTTCACTACCACGCGTCGATTGGCTGCTTTTCCTTTTGTGGTGTTGTTTGAAGCTATCGGATCCGCTTCTCCATGAATATGTAGTATAAGGAGTTCATCGGGTATTCCTTGACTCATAAGTACTTTTCTCACGGTTTCACAGCGACGTTTCGCTAAGGCTAGGTTGTATGTGTTGCTCCCGTCGGCGTCACAATACCCATGGAGGTGTATTTCAGCCTTAGTATCCATTATGGAGTTTAGTTTATTTTGTTCTAATAATGGTAGTTCAGCGACATCATGTTCGAAATACACGACAATCGGTTCGATATCCTCCTGAGTTGAGATGGTATCGGCAATTTTTACGGGGTCATTTGTACTCGATATTTCTACTGTTTTACTTGATGTCATGGGTTTAATAGCTTCATCTAATGCCGAAATGTCCGCATAATAAATATCCAAATCTCTAATAAAAAAGGCTGAGCGACCATCCGCCGAAGCAACAAAGCCCATGTCATCTGACGGGGTGTTAAAAGGTGCACCTATGTTTATTGGATCTCCTAAGGTTCCGTCGTCAGAAATTCTTACCCTGAAGATATCTAATCCACCAAATCCTCCCATTCCATCGCTGCTAAAATATATGGTTCGGTTATCGGCGGCAATGAACACCGAACGTTCATCTCCTGTGGTTGATACTCCCATGATTTTAGGAAAAGTCCATCCTTGATTGCCTTTTATACTGTAGTATAAATCCATAGGACCTCTATAATCTGGTCCGCAAGCCACTACAAATAACTTTCCATCGGCGGAAACTGCCATGCCATCGGTTCCGTAACCCATATTGGCTTTTGATTGAAGTGCGAAAAAGCGATTGATGTTCGTTCCCATGCTTCCTTTCTTCTCCCAGATTCCATTGATCAAGTTCGCTTGGTAGTAGGGGCCTCCCATCGTTGCCCAATCTCCTGCCCAACTTTGATAATACATGGTCGACCCGTCTGCGCTAAAGGTGGGTTCATCTTCTCCTGAAACGGTATTTATCGATGATAATGGGGTAGGAGCCTCCCATTGTCCGTTAATGAAATTACTTTGATAGAGGTCACCGTTTCCGGATGCACCGCCACGTAATGCTCGCGTACTCATGAAGAAAAGGCTTTTTCCATTCGGGAGTATGCTCAAATTACATTCACGAGATGACGTATTCAGCATTGGAAGGGCCATTATGTTTATTTGCTGATTATGTTCTAAAATGGTATAATCTTGAGCGAGGCTTTTAACTCCTATGGCAAGGAAAACGAAGTAGAGATATTTCATAAGCCGAGAACGTCATGATTTTTTTTGGTTACTTTTAACTGGATAAACTTATGTTATTGCAGCTAATTATAAACACGATTGTTTCCATTCAGACCCCTACTTTTTGCTTGTATAATTTTTAGATTCAGCCTATCTGGTTTTGCTCAGGTTGTGTCGTTGACCGGTGCAACGTTGGTTGCAGACCCAGGGATACCTGTTTATCCTGGATTTCCTGATGGGCATATTTCTTACTTCGCACTTAATGATTCCGTTCAGGTTCAGGTTTGGGCAGGGTATGAAAGTTACATTAGTTCTGGTTCAGATATTACACATCAGGATTCCCTTTGGGGAATGGTGTTGTCGAAGGGGGCGCCCGGTAGCTATGATAATGGCGGTGCGTGGTTATATTCTGTGTTTAGGATTACAGATTCACATTGGCTTGGGTTTTATCACGCGGAAGACCATGAATTCCCAGGATATGAGAACGTAGAAAAAATCGCATGGAAATCTGCCGCGCAATGTGAGAGCTTTGATGGGGGAAAAACTTGGATTAAAAACGGCCCAATACTTACCTCATGGTTAGAAAAACCTTTATCTCCAGCATGGGGTGGAACAGGTGATTTTTCTGTGGTAAGAGACAGTATAAATAACCGATGGTTAGCGTATTATGTATGTCCTGATGGAATTGGTATGGCTGAATCGAAGGATCCACTTGGTAATCCGGGAACATGGAAAAAGTATTACAAGGGTTCTTTTAGTACTTCAGGACTTGGTGGAAAAGGGGAAGCATTATCCTTCTCAAAAGGGAAATATTCCGGAGGGAATCCTTCATTAATATATTACAAACCATTAGGCGTTTGGATGTTAGCTTACCATGATTGGGCAGATAAAGGCATTTACTATACCTATTCCTACGATTTGGAACATTGGGAGGAGGCCCAATTAATGTTATCCAATCCCGGAAGTCCGGAAAGAATATGGTATCCTACGTGGATAGCCGAACGCAGTGATCAATATTCAGAGGGAAAACTATTTCTGGCCTATGCACATTGGGATAATATTAATCTACCTTACCGTAATTTCGAGTTAGCGGAAGTTCATGTTTTGGGACTGTCAATACCTCAAGTGATCGAAGAGGGTTGGTTTACGCAATCGAATTTGGTGTTAACTCAATCCACCAACGTTTCATTGGCCTTATATGATGCGTTTGGCAGGTTAGTTAATGAATATTACCATGAAAAAACCTTACCCGCAGGTACCTATTACATTAATTTAGAACCTTATTTGTCACCTGGGATATCCTTTCTCAAGTTGACTTCACCTGTTGGCGAAAAAACCCAAAAACTTATCCGATTTTAAGAGAAATATTAGAAATCTGAAACAGCACCTTGCTGATGATTAATCGGTTACAAAGTGTACTGAATTTAAGGCGAGCACCTTATAGTTGGCATCAATTAAACTCCCCCCTTCGGGTATTTCATCTGAAAAGGTGAACGCATTGTCCTCAAAGAAATATGCAACAAAAGGTGCAAGGACCAAACACATTTTCAATGCGTTGGCTTCCACTGGATTAATTTGCTGATGGAATTGCCGAACCACGTTAAATAAGCTGCTGAAATTTTGTTTCTCATTGGTGAGTGAATCTACCCGTACGCGTAAGCCTGGTTTCTCTGGATTTTTCTCTTCGTAAAAATGAACGGGAAATTGCATATACACACCGCCGTGTAGTCGTAAAATCACATAGGGAAAGGTTCCATACCCCTGAGCGCGTTTTTCTTCGCTCAGGGGAAATACATCCCGGGAACTCATGCTTCGATTTCTTTAATCATGAGTTCTTCTGTTTCCTCTAACGGAAAGGGAAGTGGAAGCGGCATCAAGACAATAAACCTCGCTTGAGATTGAATCATAAAAGCTCCGGTGTTGCGGTTCTGACAATAGGTCGCCCCTGTGAAATAACGATCTTCCCCAAATTGAAGCACCACGCAATCCTTGAATCCGCTAAGGTCGATTAGGGTCGTTAATCCGTGATGGCTTATTTCAATCAGTAGCGGTATATCTACGGTGGTACTTGGAAAGGTAACCTGGTGACTCGTTGCAGCAATAACCTGCGCATTCATCTTGGCAATCATGCCATTTTTTAACCAAACAATCACTTGTTTTTTCATACAAATAAAATTTAAACGTGAATAAACTTATTTGCATTTCGATTTAATTGGAAACCAACGTTTTTTTTGACTTTAAAGTCCGTATCGTTTTACCACCGTGGTGTCTTCACTCGGTTGGTACCATTTAAGGTTCGAAATACAATATGAAGGTAATTGTTTTTTTTTAATTGGTTACAATTTTGCCCGTTCATAAACAAATTGAATTGTTTTGGGTTATGATTTTACTACTATATCAAATAACCTAACCATGCATGACCTTGTCCGATTCTATTCCTTATGATTATGTTTTTCTTGGACTGGGTTGCGGAAACGGCCTAATGTTACTTCAGTTAGAGGCTGAAGGGATGTTGACCAATAAACGCATCTTGGTCATTGAACCAAACCAGATTATAAAAAATGATCGGACCTTTTGTTTTTGGATGGAACCAGAACGGGTGAATTCATGCTTCTTATCAACGTTGGTTGAAACTCAGTGGAGTAAAGTGCATGTCGGGGAAAAAGTTCAATCCTTAGATTCGCTTCGTTACTATCGCATTTCGGGAAGAACCTTGAGTGAAAACGTTCAATCGCTTCTTACCCGAGAAAACGCTCGAATCATTCAAATCAAGTATGATGGAATCCCTAAAACGGATGGCGAAAACCCACAAATAACAATCTTGGGGGAGCAGCTTACCGCTTCCTTGGTTTTTGATAACCGTCCACCAAGTTATGTTGAGCCAAATGCGAGTGAAACACGCTTGTTTCAAAGTTTTTATGGGTGGGAAATTAAATCCGATCGTCCGGTGTTTGATGCAGATTGCTTTACGATGATGGACTTTAACGTGCAGCAAGAAGGAGCTACTCAGTTTATGTACGTTCTGCCTTTCGATGCACATCGAGCGTTGGTTGAAATTACTCGATTTGGCGAAGAGTTACTTCCTTCGGAACGTGCAGAGCAGGCTTTGTTAAGCTATTTAACCGAGCATTCGATACCTTATTCGATTGAAGACAAAGAAAAGGGCGTGATTCCAATGTTTAGCCATGCTATTTCAGTGAATAAATCCAGCAGTACGTGGATTAATACCGGGGAGCGCGCGGGCATGCTGAAACCGAGCACAGGGTATTCGTTTGAACGGTCCTTGACTTTTGCAAAGCAGGTGGTTCAGGGAATCAAATCGAACAGGGAACCCATTCAAAGTAGAAAAACGCGCTTTGCTTATTACGATCGCTTGTTGCTGCAACTACTTCGCGATCAACCAGCGCAAGGATCACGCATATTTACCCAATTGTTTAAGCAAAATGCGGCGACACAGGTGTTTAAATTTTTAGATGAGCGCAGCACCCTTCGTGAAGACCTTCAAATCTTAAAAAGTCTACCGTTCGGACTTTTTGTTGGTGCCGCCGTGAAGGATATGATTTGGAGAAGTTCCAAAGTTTTCCACTGGTTGACCCCAATGCTGCTAATCAGCTGTATGGTCTTTTTACTTCAAGCGGTCGGACAAATGCCCTTGGTTTATGGGGTATTGGGTATTGGAATGTTAGTCCTTGGGATTCCACACGGCGCCCTTGATCATTTGCATGCTTTAAAAAAACCTTGGGGTTGGAATATGCTACGCTATGTGTTGATGTACCTTGGGCTTGGCGCCTTGATTCTTGGGGTTTTTTCACTAAGTCCGTGGGGTGGATTACTCCTGTTTCTTGGTTATTCCATGTGGCATTTTGGGGAGGCAGATTTTGCACATTGGCGCTTGGGTAGATCGGGTATGGCATTGCTCTGGGGCTGTTTTGTTTTGGGCGGTATACTCGCTAGTCATCTCCACGAGACGGTCTTGATTTTACGTGAAATGAAGGTAACTGTACCTTTTGATTTGGATGCATTTAGTTCTTTTGGCATTTGGTGGATTCTATTCGGTGGTGCCTTATTTATTGGATGGAAAAGAAATCGATTCATAATAGCCAGTGTGCTGTCGCTCCTGATTTTGAGTGCCCTTCCCTTGATACCAGCCTTCACTGTTTTCTTTATTTTTCAACACAGTTTTCATGGTTGGAAGAAGTTGCAAGAATTGAATTCCGAATCGGATATGCAACGTTGGATTCAGGCATTGCCTTTTACAATAGGTGCTTGTTTATTGTTTGGACTAAATGCCTATTTCGCACCGTTCACTTGGGGACAAGTTTTCATATTTCTTGCCGCACTAAGTTTCCCGCATGTGGTGCTTATGGCTACCCTGTATCGAAAAGCCTCGATAGGAGACTGATTCGATAGCTAATTAAGTTATTGTACTTTTTTTGTAACCAATATAATTGACCTCGTTGTTGGGGTATAATCATCCAGAATTTCTGTGTTTGCAGAAGCCAACCGACCCGGCAGGGCACGGTGGAAAAATGATGAGGGGCGCCGCTCAAAAGAATATGCTAGGCCAGTTTATTCTGAATGATTTTATTGTTTAACCGCCATTAGGCATAAAATCTTTTAATCATGAAAACAGTAAGAAATCAATCCAGAAATGGCAAGTTATGGATCGCATGCATCTTCCTTCTTGGAAGTGCCTTTTTCTATCCGCAGTGCATTGCACAACAAATTCAAGTAAAAGGTAAATATCACAGCAGTAAGGTGGATGATTGGCCGATTGAATATAGTCATACTGCGACATTTAGAACCAAAGAAGAAGCAATTTATTTTCATAAAGTGATGCTTGATTTAAATGGGATCGATACCAGTAAAACATCTGTTGAGTATGGCTTAGATGCACCGATTTTTTCAAGCTTTTTACACGAAAACGATGAGGAATTAGCTATAGTTACCTATGTGCGCAAAAACTCCTTCGGTCGTTACACCAGTTGCTTTTTGGAATGTAAAAATGTGACCTTCGATTTATTTGAAAGCGATGGGTATATGCTTACTCAGAATCAAATTGAAAATAAGTAATTAACCTTTAATCTTTAGAACGTATGAACCGTTTAAAATCACTTTGCTTTTTAGTTTTGTTGCTGTTAGTGTTCCACTGGATTCCTATGCACGCACAAGAAGAAAATCCGATGGAGCCAACGGCCAAGCTTGGGCCCTTAACCTTCTCTGATGGAAGTAGTTATTACGGAGAAATAGAATTGGGTCAAATGAGTGGCATAGGTACGCAATTTTTTACAGATGGTACCAGGCGAACAGGGCATTTTCAAGACAATAAATACCTCGCAGACTTTATTGCTAAACCACCGTGGCATATGCTTGGTTTCGATTTCATGCTCGATCAGGCTTATGATATGGAAACGTTTTCTATGGACCTCAAGGTGTTGACAGATGTACCAGATAGTTTACAATTGTATATTGCCCCGTTTGGAACGGGTGAGTTGAATGGAACCCAGTTTTATAGCGGTATTCAAACACAGTGTGGGGGATATTATTCCGTGATTAAAGGTGAGAATAGCGGACGCTTTATTCCTTTGGGTAGAGCGATGATCTTCTCTCGTTGGGGTACACGAGCCTCCTTAGCGTTGAAAAAAGCCGAGGGAGGGGTCTGTGAAAGCAGTGGGTACGAAGATGACTTTGTCTCGGTACGCAACCGACTCTCGTGGAACAAAGGAACATATACCTTGACCTTAAAAAAAACCAAGGAAACAGTGATGTTGGATAGTGTCCTGCATACCTATGTAGAGATGCAGGTTTACGACCACAAGAAAAAGCAAACGTATAGTTGTGGGACTTTAGCCTTTCCAGGGACTAACCTAGAATTAAGTCAACGTCAGTATATCTTCTTTGAATTGTATGGTAAACGGGTTAATGTAAACAAGCTTCCACACTTGAAGTTTGTTTGTGAGAATTACCGCGTGAATGGCAACCCGGTGGGTATTCCCTTTGTGGTGTCAACGTTTTCAAAAGACTATCCCCAGTATGCCGATGCCATGTACAAAGATGGGAGATTTAACATAGAATTAGGTAAGCCAAATGCTAAGCCACTTACTGAGGGTAATGGAGTGAACTATCGAATATTGTATGAAGCAGAATAGGACTTTAGATTTTGAGTGCTAAATGAATCTCTGGGTACATAGGTCCCTGAGTAGCTTGTGAGGAGCTTGTCGAATCATATCGAAGGGCCTATGCACCCTGAGCTTATCAATGTTTTGCATTGATAAAAAATCCTAGCCCTATTCTTCCGAGCCGCCTTTTTTAGATTTACGATACAGGTAAGCATCGTAGATAAAGCGTTTCGCAAAGCGTACTTGCTTGTCTGCGTTGATGAATTTTTTAAAGACATTCGCATTGACCCCGAAGTACTCGTAGCTGTCGCCGTTGGTGAAGGTAATTTCAAGCAGTAGGCCTTTATGTTTGTAATCGGCTATGCCACATTCCATAATAACTTGTTCGTATTCCGGACGGTTGGCTTCAATCGTTTCTGGGGCAATACTCACTAAGAAATGATAGCCATCGGTTATTTCTCGGCCCATGATGGCCGCTTCGGCTTGCATCGGATCACCGTCTTGAAACTTGTCAGGATGCCATTGTTTTACAAGGCTTCTGTAGGTTGATTTAAGTGCGCCCAACTCAATCTGGTCTTCGATTTGAAATAATTTTTTGTATTGATTGATGCGTTTCATGGAGCTTACCTATTTGATGCCAAAGGTAGGTAAAAAGGATGGGGTGCGAAAATTAACCGAAACGCTAAAGTTTTGAAGCGATTATTTGAACTTTTTAGTAAACTTCGTGTTTCAATTTCATACAGTTTCTTATGCGAAAATCAGGTTACGTTTTTACACCTTACGATGCCCCAGACCAAACACCATTCGAAACCTTATTCGACGTGTTCATGGAAATTATTACCCATACGTCAGGAGATATGGAAGAGGCCATGGAATGGATGAACGTTATTGATCAGGAGTATAAGTTAACCACCGAGGACTATACCATGGATGATTTCATTGAAGACCTCAAGAAAAAAGGATATTTAAGGGAAGAAATCCAAGCAAATAAGCAAGGAGGTTTGTCGATTACAGCCAAAACGGAACGTACACTTCGCAAGAAAGCTATGGATCAAATTTTCGGAAAGATTCGAAAAAATGGCATGGGAAATCACAAATCCAAAAAGAGTGGTCAAGGCGATGAGTCAACGGGTGAGTTTCGGAATTTTCAATTTGGCGATTCAGTGGAGCACATTTCGGTGACGGAAAGTTTAAAGAATGCGCAAATAAACAACGGTGTTGGCGAGTTTAAATTAACAGAGCAGGATTTAGTGGTTGAAGATACGCACCATAAATCTCAAATGAGTACGGTGTTAATGATTGATATTAGCCACAGCATGATCTTGTACGGGGAAGACCGAATTACTCCGGCAAAAAAAGTGGCCATGGCTTTGGCTGAGCTGATTACCACATCTTATCCGAAAGATACCCTGGATGTTATTGTGTTTGGTGATGATGCCTGGCCGATAAAAATAAAAGACCTTCCGTATTTGAATGTTGGTCCATATCACACCAATACGGTGGCAGGATTGGAATTGGCTATGGATATTTTACGAAGAAAACGGAATACCAACAAGCAAATATTCATGATCACAGACGGTAAACCGAGTTGCCTTCGCTTGCCGGACGGACAATATTACAAAAACAGCAATGGCTTGGATGAATACATTGTAGAGAAATGCTATATCATGGCTGCGCAAGCACGAAAAATGCACATTCCGATTACGACCTTCATGATTGCACAAGATCCGTATTTGATGACCTTTGTAGAGGAATTTACGGCATCGAACAAAGGAAAAGCGTTCTTCACGGGCTTAAAAGGACTTGGAGAAATGATCTTTCACGACTATGAAACAAACAGAAAAAAACGAATCAACTAACACATGAATACTTCCCTAAGCACTTTTGGCGCACTCAAAGCATCTGGACACCAACCGAAAACAATTAAAACTGAATTACGCGATAACTTAATTCTGAATATTCAAGCGGGGAAAAATTCGTTTCCAGGGATGCACGGGTATGAACAAACGGTAATCCCACAATTGGAACGTGCCATTCTTTCTAAGCACAATATCAATTTATTGGGTTTGCGTGGACAAGGAAAAACAAGAATTGCTCGCCTGATGGTTAATTTATTGGACGAATATATTCCCGTTGTATCCGGCAGTGAAATGAACGATGATCCCTTTCATCCAATTAGTCGCTATGCCCGGGATTTGATAGCCGATAAGGGAGATGATACACCGATTTCGTGGCTGCATCGCTCTGAACGGTTTTTTGAAAAATTAGCTACTCCAGACGTAACCATCGCAGATTTAATTGGGGATATAGACCCCATCAAAGCGGCGAACCTAAAACTTAGTTATGCCGATGACCGTGTGATACATTTTGGAATGATACCACGAGCGAACCGTTGTTTGTTTGTAATCAATGAATTACCTGATTTACAAGCACGAATTCAGGTGGCCTTGTTTAACATGTTAGAGGAAGGTGACGTGCAAATTCGCGGGTTTAAATTGCGTTTGCCGCTCGATGTGCACTTTGTGTTTACCGCGAATCCAGAGGATTATACCAATAGAGGTAGCATTGTTACGCCACTTAAAGATCGAATTGGTTCCCAAATCTTAACCCATTATGCGCCAACTATAGAAATCGCAAAACAGATAACGCAGCAAGAATCAGCGCACTTAGACCAACGCTTGTGCACGGTACATGTTCCGGAACTCGCTAAGGATATTTTAGAGCAAATTGCATTTGAAGCTCGTGAGAGTGAGTATATTGATCAAAAAAGCGGCGTTAGTGCACGAATGAGTATTACAGCCTATGAGAACTTAATTAGTACGGCGGAGCGACGAGCCTTGATGAATAATGAAACGGAAACAACCGTTCGCTATAGTGACTTGCTTGGCATGATTCCATCGCTTACGGGGAAAATGGAACTTGTTTATGAGGGAGAGCAGGAGGGAACCTCCTTTGTGGCGGAACACTTGATCAGTGCGGCAACGAAAACACTGTTTCTTCAATCTTTCCCGAAAATTGAAAAATTAAAAAAACAAGACCAAGAAACTGCGTATGACGAGGTGTTGCAGTGGTTTTTTGATGCCGATGAAATGGAATTATTGGAAGAGGCACCAGAGAAAGTACACCTAAAAACTTTGTTAGCCATCAAACCCTTGCAGAAATTGGTACAACATTATTGTCCAAAAGTAACTAAAGCTGATCTTCCGTTCCATATGGAGTTTGTGCTTTGGGCACTTGTTGAATTTAAACAACTCTCTAAAAAAAGAACAGCCGCAGGACTTTCCTTCAATGATCTGTACGGTGAATTTCTAACAGGACTGTAGGCGACATTTGGACATTGAGACATTTGGACATTGAGACGTTTGGACATTGAGACATTTGGACATTGAGACATTTGGACATTGAGACATTTGGACATTGAGACATTTGGACATTGAGACATTTGGACATTGAGACATTTGGACATTCAGAATTAACTATAATTGATTTTAAAGCGGCCCTTCCCTTGTCCGCAGTAGCGAGGCGAAGGCGGACAAGCTCAGGGACCGCTTGAATCTTCGGTTGAGTTAAAACAGAACAATTACAATGCATTCAACAAGCTGTTCGCGGTTTCGGCATGGAGTTTAGTAAATGCAAACAAGCGTTTGCCGAGGTCTTTTAAGGATGCACCTAAATGATAGACCTCAGTATCATCAATAATCAAAAACCGATCATGGCTTTTAGTTAATGTTTTTACCTCAAAGTTCCCGTATTGTTCGTTAGCTTTTGCCAGGTCTAATGCGAGTTGCTTACTTAATGCGTTATTTCCATGTGGTTCGACTTGGGTCCGAATGATAACACGCACATGGGTCTGTTTTTTAGCTAATTGTGTAAACGTACGTTCATCTATGTAATTGTCGATTAGGGTAATGCGCTGTTGCGCAGATCGTATGATGTGGGAGCTTAATTCATAGGCATCAAAAACTTGCCCATCCATAAAGATTCCTTGTGCAGGGAGGTCTTTCGTTTTAATTTGCACTTCAATTTGATACACTTGATTAGTAAGTCCTTCAAGTTGATTTTCAAAACGATTCATGCGGTTGTTGATGGCGTATCCTTTGAGCAAGTAGTCGGTTAAACGTTGTGATGCCCATTGCCTGAATTGTGTTCCTCGTTTTGAATTCACTCGATATCCTACCGAAAGAATCGCATCAAGATTATAATGTTCTACCTGGTATGTTTTACCATCTGAGGCAGTTATTGCAAAAAATGCAACAACTGAATTTTTTATCAGTTCCTCTTCTTTAAAGATATTCTTTAAATGTTTTGAGATAACGGATTTATCTCGATCAAACACTGTTGCGATTTGATTTAAAGAAAGCCAAACTGTTTCATTTTCAAGGGTTACTTCAATGCGTTCTGAATGGCTATCGGCTTGGTAAATAATTATTTCGTTTTTCATGGCAATTCGTTGGATAGTCCAAGTAACGATGCGCAATGGATTTGATTGTGGGGGAAGTTTGGACATTAAGACATTTGGACATTGAGACGTTTGGATATTGAGATATTTAGAAATTGATTATCGTTGATTTTAAAGCGGCCCTTCCCTTGTCCGCAGTAGCGAGGCGAAGGCGGACAAGCTCAGGGAACGCTTGCAATTCACCGTGGCCATTGATAGCTTTTTGGTTTGAATTTCCTATCTTTAATGTTTCGATGAACCAGCAAAAAATATCTATTCGTTTTTTTAATGACCGTGAGGTTCGTGCGGTTTGGGACGAAGAAAATTCCAAGTGGTGGTTCAGCGTATTGGATATTGTTTCGGTGCTAACGGATCAAGTCGATTATACAAAAACAAGAAACTATTGGAAATACCTTAAATCCAAATTCAAGAAGGAAAACAATGAGTTGGTTAGCCTCACTAACCAACTGAAGCTACAAGCAGCTGATGGAAAACGATATAAAACAGATATGTTGGATAGTGATGGGGTGATTTTATTGGCTAAAAATTTTCCAAATATCGGTGCAATCAAATTTCTGGATTGGTTTTTATACAGTGACAATAGCATCGATGGTCAAAGTAAGAAAAAAGCATACACCTTATTTGAAAGCAACTTTATAGATCAACTTGAAGTTGGAACAACCAAGGGATTACAACAAATCCATGCGTATCTTTTTGGTGGATTGTATGAATTCGCTGGCCAAATTCGTCAGAAGAACATTTCAAAAGGTGGTTTTCAATTTGCCGTATCTCGGTTTTTAGGTGATACACTACAACAAATTGAGGAAATGCCAGAAAGCACCTTTGATGAAATCATCGATAAATATGTGGAGATGAATATTGCGCATCCATTCATGGAAGGTAATGGCAGAAGTGCGAGAATTTGGTTGGATTTAATATTAAAGAAACGACTTAAAAAATGTGTGGATTGGAGTTTAATTTCCAAGCGCAATTGCATGAATGCGATGGTTATGAGTCCAACCAACAGTCAAGAGCTTAAACTTACAATTCAAAATGCTCTTACGGACAAAATCAATGACCGGGAAATGTATATGAAGGGAATAGACTACTCTTATTATTATGAAGAGAATGAATAGTTTTAATGTTATTTTTAATGGGTTCCTCCGGGTGCGTCCTTCGCTCCGCCTCGCCTGGCTACGGCGGACAAGCTCAGGGACCGCACTTGATCATTGCATATAAATTAAAGCGGCCCTTCGATACGTCCGTCTACGTCGGACTACTCAGGGACCGCTTGAATCTAAATCATCAAGGGTGAAAAGCTTCTCCCATTGAGGGGAGATTGAGAGGGGTGACATTTATAAGTTTGGACTTTAAGAAATAACTATAATTGATTTTAAAGCGGCCCTTCGCACCGCATTCGCCTCGCTTCGGTGGACAAGCTCAGGGACCGATTGAATCTTCTGTTGAGGTAAAACAGAACAATTACATAGCATTCAACAAGGTGTTCGCGGTTTCGGGATGGAGTTTAGTAAATGTAACCAAGTGCAGAATTAGCACTCTAATTTGATACGATTGCTTAGACTTGAAGATAAATCGCTATGCTGTTAAAGACCCCATCCTATCTTGTTTATGAGGTTGCTTAAAAAAGAATATGAAATAATCTTTAGGTTGCATTGGATTGTCAAAATCTAATGAATAATCTATACCTTTAAAAATGCCCGCTCATGAAATAAAACCAAAACTTGGTGTATTCGATCTCAGTATAATTGTAATCAGTTTGGTTATTGGCATGGGTATTTTTAGCACACCCGCTGAGGTTGCAGCCAAGGCAGGTACTATAAAAATATTTTTCCTCGTATGGATATTGGGTGCCATCGTAAGTTTTTTAGGTGCTTTGACCTTTGCGGAAATTGGTTCGCGTCAACCTCATGCCGGTGGTTTTTACAAGTTGTTTTCGATTTGTTACACGCCTGTTTTTGCCTTCATGGTAAATTGGATAACGGTAATTTCAAATGCAGCATCAACCGCAGCGGTCGCGATCATGGGTTCAGCATACATCGCGCCAATGATATTCCCTCAATTGGAAGCACAAACATCCACCCTAATTGTAACGGTTGGAACGGTCAGCATTTTGCTTTGCATTAACCTTCTAGGGATTAAGATTAGTGCGGTGCTCTTGAATGGCTTAATGCTCATAAAAATTGGGCTTATTCTGCTATTAATCAGCTGTTTATTTGCCAATTTCACTTCTAACATACACCCGGAAACAGTCTCTGCCTCAAATCACATGGCTCCTTGGAAAGCCTTTTTAATGTGCTTTATTCCCGTGTTTTTCACCTTTGGAGGATATCAACAAACCATCAATTTCGGAGGGGATATTATGAATCCATCGCGTACCCTTCCGCGCGCAATTTTCATTGGAATCGCTACAATAATGACCCTTTACTTGCTCGTTAATTTTAGTTATGTGCATGTACTTGGTATGGAACACCTTTCACAAACTAAAACACTGGCTGCCGATATGATTGGGCTTTGGTTTGGAAAAACAGCGTCAGTATTTCTATCCTTGGTAATGTTTTTTGCAGTAATGGCCTATGTGAATGTTTCAATATTGAGCAATCCAAGAGTGTATTATGCAATGGCTGAAGATCGTGTATTGCCTATGATTTTCGGAAAAGTTAATCCCAAAACGCAAGTCCAGGAATTCGGTGTAGTGATCTTTTGCGCTTTTATTTTACTCACGCTGTTTATGATGCAGTCATTCGATAAAATTCTGCAATATGTGATGTTTTTTGATAGCATTAGTTTGATGAGCGCCGCTGCGGCAATATTCGTATTGCGAAAACGAGAAAAAACGAAAAGCGTAAAAGACCCGGAAGGATATAGAATTCCCCTGTACCCCTATCTGCCTATGATTTATATTTCGGTGTATGGATTAGTAATTCTTGGGGTGTTTTTGGCCAACAAATCCGCCTTTGGCTGGGGTGCTATTCTCTTCATATTGGGATATCCGCTGTTTTTTATTATTCGAAAATTGATTGCATCAATATAAAATACCATGAAAGATCTTTTTCTCCTTGACCCAGAAATTACCTTTTTAAATTTCGGTTCCTTTGGGTCTTGCCCGAACCCAATTTTTGAAACATACCAACAATGGCAAGTTCAACTTGAGCGTGAACCCGTTCAATTTATTGTAAATAAAGCCATCATCGAACTAGAACATGTTAGAAACGTACTGGGGGAATTTGTTGGCTGCGATGCCAATGACATAGTTATGGTGACCAATCCCTCCTATGCAATTAATACCATAGCCAAATCCTTTCCTATGAAGGTTGGAGATGAAATTCTTACAAGCAA
This sequence comes from Crocinitomicaceae bacterium, assembly GCA_044347515.1. Taxonomy (GTDB): domain Bacteria; phylum Bacteroidota; class Bacteroidia; order Flavobacteriales_D; family Crocinitomicaceae; genus UBA952. Next base: position 92,889 of record JBIKUO010000004.1, read on the forward strand.
CCTAGAATATGGTGCCTGTGACCGGACTTGGGAATATTATTGTGAGAAAAAAGGAGCACGTTATGTGAGACAAGAAATTCCCCTACCAATAAAAAGTAAAGCGGACTTTATTAAGGAATTTTGGAAAGGGTATAGCAAGCATACCAAGGCCATTTTTATCAGTCAAATTACTAGCGCCACTGGGCTCATCTTACCAGTGAAAGAAATTTGTGCGGAAGCCAAAAAACTCGGTCTCATTACCATAGTTGACGGCGCTCATGTGCCAGGACATATTCCTCTTAATTTGCGGGAACTCCAAGCCGACATTTACACAGGAGCATGCCATAAATGGATGATGGGTCCGAAAGGTTCTAGTTTTTTATATGTTCACACGACACAACAATTGTGGGTTGACCCATTGGTGATCAGTTGGGGATATCGCAGCCCTACTCCTTCTGAATCCTTATTTATTGATTGGCATCAAACTACCGGGACCCGCGATTTTGCTGCTTTCTTGAGCATTCCTGCTTGTTTGAAATTTCGTAAGGAACAACAATGGGATAAGGTTGGTGAAGCGTGTCGAACTATGGTAATAGAACAAGCCCCTCGCTTTTGTGCATTGATGGGTCAAGAAGCACTATCACCAATTTCAGAGGAATTTATTGGTCAACTATTTAGCATCCCAATAAAAACAAATAAACCATTGGAATTGAAACGCTTGCTTTATGAGGATTACAAAATAGAGATTCCGGTAACCGAGCAAAACGGACACTACTACCTGCGTTATTCTATTCAGGGATTTAATACCATACAAGACTTAGATGCATTGTATCTTGCAATGGAATCATTGAAGAAAACAGGAATTATTTATTGAAGAATAAATCGAATAAAATGTTATTTTCGTCTAAGGTACTTACCCCTTGTACGATAGTAATACCTTGAACGATTTTGATTTTTAATTGCATTTTTATCCGTGCTTACCTTTTTACGGAAATACCCTTTTCTGAATTTCCCAGTTCGAGTTATTGTTGGTTTTACATATTGGCCCCCAGCTGAATCGGATTTTTTAAAATCACACGAATAAACCCCCAAAAACAAAAAAGAAATTAAAAATATCCTCATTGTTCGAAGGTAGCAAAATAATTTAATTCGTCTTATGAGTTTAACAATACTCACGTAAACTCTGCGATTTTCGGAATATGAAAACTTTTTCTCCTTTCAATTCCCCATAAATTATAAGTCCATATACGAATTCCGACAAGAGTGATTTTACCAAAATAGCAACATGATTTCTGCCATTTAAATTCTTCTTTCTTTTCAAGTAATAGATAGCTTACATTTCAACATTTGAAATTCATTATGTAAATTGTGAACTGACTTGAAAATCTTTTAGACAGTTTAATCCAGGATTACAGTCGGTCATTTTAATTACTTTCCCATCACCAATTTTAATTTCACGAGCCCAAGATTTGGCAGCGGAGGTTTCAATTTCCGTGCAATCTATTGCTCTCTCATTTAAGGCATCGATCAGCGCATTCATAAATCCTTGAATAGCGAAATTGAAGAAGCAAATCCCAACTTTTGATTGAATTCCAAGGCTAATTCTTGATTCGTTAAGCCCTTAAAATATGAACCGTAAATTGCTTTATATTCCTTTGCGCTATGGATGCTTCCTTCGGGAATTTGAGGATTATTCATGCCTTGCATTAAGTAACGGATGGTATGGATAAATTTACGTATTTTGGTTTTATAGGGAAAGGTGATTGTAGGCTTCGTAAATTTTAAAGCGGCCCTTCCCTTGTCCGCAGTAGCGAGGCGAAGGCGGACAGGCTCAGGGACCGCACCCAGAAGCAATGCTCGGATGTTTCGGTTTCAGCAGTTTATATTTTTTATGAGCGACTGTTTTACTAGCAAGAGAGACGAACTAAGGCTTGGGCAAGACCTTACCGAGGGAAACGAGCGTAAGGTCACCATGAAGAAGCCGAAGGATCACTGAAATGGTCAAGCCTTAGGAGTAAATCGCAGCGTATAAAACCCGTCGCGGAGATTTTTTGCTACTTTTTTACTTGTGTTGAGGTACTCGAAACATCCAAAAAAGTAGTGGGGAGTTTTTGCTACATTATGCACCCTGAGTAGACCAAAGGGCGTATCGAAGGGTGCGGTAAAAAAGTAGATTCAGTCCTTTTATAATATCCTTATCTTTACGCATATGAAACACGTAACGGTGGTAGCAGCTGTCATTGAACGTAATGGAAAAATTCTCTGCGTGCAGCGCGGAAAATCCGCACTCCCGTACATTTCAGAAAAATGGGAATTCCCCGGTGGAAAAATAGAGGAAAACGAAACGGAGCAAGAAACCATTGTGCGCGAAATTCGGGAAGAGCTCCACATGGACTTCGTGGTGGGAGAAAAGCTGATGGTGGTAGAACACCGCTATCCGGATTTTCACCTGACCATGCATACCTATCGCGGCACCTCGAACGATGAACCCCAACTCACAGAACACCTGGCTTACCGTTGGCTTGATATAGCCGCCTTGCCTTCCTTGGACTGGGCGGAAGCGGATGTGCCGATTGTTGATGAATTGATAAAACGATGAATCCAAATCTTCACCAATTACAAGGGAGTTTAACTACGGGATTCATTGATCAAGCGCATGATTCATTGCGCTCTTTTCGTCCTGAATTATTGCTCAATGATAAATCTACAGGTAAGAAGGTACTCACTACCATTGAGCAAGAGTTACGGAACTGTGATGAGTTTATGTTTTCGGTAGCGTTTATAACCACGAGTGGGATTGCCTCATTAAAACAAACCTTAAAAGAGCTCGAGGAGCGTAAAATACCAGGTAAAATTTTAGCTTCTCAGTATTTGAATTTTACCCAACCTGAGGCTTTGCGTTGGCTTTTGAATTTTGAAAATATTGAGTTAAAAATTGTTACCGATGGGGACTTCCATTCTAAAGGGTATATTTTTAGAAAGGGGAATTTTTATAACCTCATTATCGGTAGTTCTAACCTTACAGCAAGCGCATTAAGTCTAAATAAAGAATGGAATCTCAAGGTTACTGCAATGGATGCAAGCGAGCTTATTGCACAGTCTGTTGCCTCCTTCAATGCGGAATTTGCCGATGCTACTGAGGTAGATGCAAGATGGATTACTACCTACGATTTGTATTATCGCAGTCAATTGGAACGAAATCGCCGCATCCAAATGCCTTTTGAAGGCGAAGTAGTGAAGGAAATCAAACCAAACTTGATGCAGCGTGAGGCACTTGAAAATATCAATCGCTTACGGAAAGATGGAAAGAAAAAAGCCCTTTTGATTTCGGCTACCGGAACCGGTAAAACCTATTTGTCAGCCTTTGATGTCAATGTTTTTAAACCGAAAAAGTTCTTATTTCTTGTGCATCGGTTAACTATTGCTAAAAAGGCCATGGAAACCTATAAAGCCATGTACGGTGATCAGTTCACTATGGGCCTTTATTCAGGAGATGAACGCGAGGTTGATGCGGATTTCATTTTTTCTACTATACAAACCTTGTCCAAAGAAGAGCACCTTTCGCGCTTTGCTAAGACTCATTTTGATTACATCGTAATTGACGAAACCCACCGAGCTGGGGCTTCCTCCTATCAGCGCATCATGGGATATTTTGAACCCGAGTTTCTGTTAGGTATGACGGCAACACCGGAACGAACGGATGGTTATGATGTTTTTAAAGCATTTGATTACAATATTGCATATGAAATTCGTCTACATCGGGCGCTTGAAGAAGAGATTCTAAGTCCATTTCATTATTACGGTGTCGCCGATCTTTCGGTAAATGGTGTGCCAATTGAAGATAAGAGCGATTTCAATTTATTAACAGCCAAAGAACGGGTAGATCGAATTCAAGCAAGTGCAGAATTCTATGGATGTGATGATGGTAATGTGCGCGGTTTGATTTTTTGTTCAAGAAAAGAAGAAGCCCGTGCCCTGTCAAATGAATTCAATAAACGTCGAAATCGCAAGCAGCATTTTTATCAAACCATAGCATTGACTGGGGAGGATCAGGAGGACGTGCGTGCTAAAGCCATTGAACGATTAGAAAGTAATGACCGATCCAATCAATTAGATTATATTTTCACGGTTGACATTTTTAACGAAGGGATTGATATTCCTAGAATCAATCAGATTATTATGCTAAGGCCGACGCAATCGGCTATAATTTTTATTCAGCAATTGGGGCGTGGTTTAAGAAAAGCGAGCGATAAAGAATACCTTACAGTTATCGATTTTATCGGGAATTACGCCAATAACTACATGGTACCAATTGCGCTATACGGAGATACAACGTATAACAAGGACAATTTGAGGCATTTGATTTCTACAGGAAGTCAATTCATGCCAGGAACATCAACCATTCAGTTCGATCGCATTACCAAAGAGCGAATTTTTAAAGCAATTGATGAATCTAACCTGCAAATGAAAAAGGACCTGGTTAAGGATTTTGATTTGTTAACTCGGCAACTAGGGAGAATTCCCATGATGATGGATTTTGTTTCGCACGGTTCAAGAGATCCTTATGCGTATGTTGATTATGGAAAGAGTTACTATTCCTTTATTCGTGGTTTAGAATCTTCGTTAGAAATCTTACCGAAAACATCGATTCAATTGTTGGAGCAGTTTTCGCAAGAAATCGCCAACGGAAAACGCATTGAGGAGCTTGCTGCATTAAACGTTTTGTTGGAGAAAAAAGAATGCACGAGCAAGGCCCTTTCGAAATACTGTGGTTTACTGTTAGGTAGTACATATCCCATTTCTGAGCCTTGTTTTGCTTCCTTGGAATGGAACCTTAATTTCGAATTTATCAAAAAACCTATACCTGTTTTAAAAAAGGTTGGTGGTGCTTTTGAGTTAACGGATTCTTTCAACTCCATGGTGCTTAATCCCACGTTTAAACGGTTTTTTATGGACGCCTTGGCCTATGGAATTCATGCATTTCAGAAACGATTTAAGGCCACACATTTTCATCATGGATTTGTTTTAGGGGCAAAATATAGTCGAAAGGATGTTTGCAGAATTTTAAACTGGGAGAAAGATATTAGTAGTACCGTTTATGGTTATCGCACCAACCACAAGGTGACGCCTTGTTTTGTTACCTATCAAAAATCCGAGGACCGCACACAAAGTACACAATACAACGACCATTTCATTGACAATAAAACCTTTGCGTGGGAATCGAGATCCAACCGAAAAGTTGACAGCCAGGAAATTAAAAATTTATTGGAATCCGAATTGATTCTACTCTTCGTTAAGAAATCCGACGGAGAGGGCACCGATTTCTATTGCTTAGGGGAAGTGAAAATAGCAGAAGGGTCCATGAAGCAAGCCTACATGCCCAAATCCAACGAACCCGTAGTTCATTTTACATACAAATTAGAGCATGCTGTGGAAAACGCGCTGTATACGTATTTGGTTGGGGAGGGTTGATGTATTATTCTTTGTAAATTTATTCGCTTATAATGATGCAATTACCAAAAGACCAATATGTTGATACCGGATTACTGAGTTCGGTTTTTAATCATACCACGGCGAGTTATAAGTTTTATTGGTTTTTGGCGATTTTAGAAAGCGTTGAACAAGTTAACTCAGAAAAGAGGTTCATTGAAATTGCAAAACATGAGCTTTTCGCACGAATGATTGCCAATGCTTGGTATACTGTAAATTACTTCCATCTGTCTTTTGGTGCGCATGATAAAATTGAAATAGCAATCAATAAAATTAATGAGATTAAAAACTTTGAAATAGATGAGCGCAAAGATACGTTATCAAGTAAGTTGATTAATTCCTCAAGTAGAGATATTCATCAGATTCTCAATCATTTTGATAAAAATGTCCCTTTTAAATTTTTAAGTCCTTGGTTAGGTACAGGAGCAGAGAGGGTTATAAAAGAAAAATCACAAGAAAATTATAATTTACCGCCTTACAGTTTGTATAATGATCGAATTTTAATTCAACCCGCATGGTTTGATTATTTTCGTAGAAATTCGGGATTGCTTAAAGATTTCTGCTACTGGAATTTAGCATTATTTCTAGCCGCTCGAAATCCAAACGTGCCTAACATCCCAAATAAACTCATTAGACCGTTAAAACGGCAATCTCTACTAAATCAGAAGAAGGAATTTTGGGATCTTGTTATTACCCATAAACAAGGATCGATAGATTGTATTTATACCAATAGTAAATTAGGCATTGGAGAATATGCGGTAGAACATTTTATTCCATTTCAGTTTGTTACCCATGATTTAATGTGGAATTTAATACCGGCATCCCCCTCGTTTAATAGTATTAAAAGCGATAAACTACCTGATTTAAATAAGTATTTCAAAAGTTTTTATGAAGTTCAAAAAGAGGCTGTTTCAATCATCAAATTAAGCCAACCAAAGAATAAATTCTTATCTGATTACCTTGTAATGTTTGATGAATTAATACCGACAGAGAAAAAGTATCGATCACGGATTGAACCGCTGATTTCCATTGCATATAATAATGGATTTGAATTTTTACAATAAAATGGACGACTTTACTCTAATTCCAAAAGATCAAATAGTTTTTGAGAACAACTATTTCTTCATGATTTATGATGCATTTCCTGTTTCACCCGGCCATATTTTAATTATTTCAAAACGTTTGGTTCCTAACTATTTTGAACTAAACGAAGAAGAACTAGTTCAATTAAACCATTCAATTATTAAAGCGAAATCACTTATTGATTCAACATTTAATCCTATAGGTTATAATATTGGAATGAACTGTGGACTAGCCGCAGGTCAAACTATTTTTCATTTTCATTGCCATATAATTCCCAGATACCAAGGGGATACCCAAAATCCTAGTGGTGGGGTTCGTGGAGTTATTCCTGATAAACAGCATTATTAGTTTTTCACACCCCCAATCACCCCCCGCATATACTCCCTCAGGGGTTCATTGCACACATACACGTAGGTGCCGTGTATGCCGCGAAGCATCATGGTATGGTAGATGTTTAGGATATAGGCGCGCAATTGTTCGGGGTCGGCAATGCCTTGTTTCCCTTTTTTGTCTTTGTAATTAGCTGAAATGATTTCAATAGCCTTTGTACTCGGATTGTACGTGATTTCGGTACCAAAGATGATTCCGGTATAATTGAGGTCGTACCCTTGGGTGGTATGAATACAGCCTACTTCTTGGAATGCGTTGGGGCTATTGATCCAGTCTTCATTGGTGCTGTTCCATTTTAACGCGAGACCGTCCAATTCAATGTCTGGTACATTCGATTTTTGTGATTTCCATTCCCATGAATACCCGGAAAGTAAACGGCACAGTCCCAGTTCCTCTTCTTTGTTGCGAAGCGCCGAGTAAAGATCCGCCAAGGAGTCAAAGAGTTGTAAGTCATATTGGCTGGATGCGAAAGGGGTTGAGGCCTTGCCACTAAGTACCTCGTCTACAAAGGAAATGTAATCCAGGCCACCTTGCACGCGCATTTGCGATTTCAGCTGCAAGATTTTTGCGCTCCATTTATGTTTTGCAAAATGGGATGGGTTAATGTCAGACGGTTTAATGGATTGCCCTTGGTCGTAGAATAAAATCTGATGACGGGACATCTTGCAAATCCAATCTAATTCGTTGCCTTCATATTTATCTAAGCCCAAACGCGCATTGGTTTCATCGAAACTACCGAAGTTGGTAATGTTCTTTCGCTGTCGAAGACGGTGGGCTTCATCCACAATGAGTACATCATACGGCGTTTTTGCTGCCTCCGACGGACCAATCACCATGCTGCTGCTCAATCCTTTAATTTGCCCAAATACCTTTTTTAAGGTTTTCCGAAGGGAAGTCATAGGCACTACCAGGGCGATTTTTGGGGTGGGGAATTCCTTATGAAACTGCATCACGTTTACTAACTCCTCTGCGTAAACATGATCGGAATCGTCGAGGTTATACGCTTGAATTTGCGTGCTTAACAATTTCATAAGGTATACGGCCAAGATGGTTTTACCGGTGCCTGCGCCTCCTTCAACGACAATGGATTGATTTGAACCCAGGGTTAAGGTTTTAAGGATTTGAAGCACCGATTCATGTTGGTCGCTGTTGAGTGCCTTGAACGGACTGTATTTAAATAAGTCGGAATTATCAATGCGTTGAAGCGGGTTTTTAGCGTAGTTCTCTTGCAGAAGAAATTGCCAAATGTTATGAAAAAGATCTTTGTACAGGGAACGTTGGTAGTAATTATGGTCAACGAGGCCGGCATTGGCATTTTGTAATTTATACCGTCCATCGGAGCTCATGTACTTAATAAGTTCCGATTCAACATCCAATACCGCTGATTTATTGAATTTATCGCAGGAAATCACGAGCAGGTCTTTTAAGCGCTGACGGTCTGGATTACTCAAGTGTTGGTGCATTCGGTTGATGGCATTGGTAGATTCCCCTACATACGCTTCACCGAGGTTATCGTTTTTAATGATGTATACAATGGGCCACGCATTTTTCATGTAGGCATTCAATGCGTATTCTACAGCCCCTTCTTTGGTAAATGCGTATTTATTGATTTGAACAGCGGGCAGGGTGTCGCTCATAAGGAATCGTAGGTTGCGAAGTAATCTTCAAATTGTTGACTATTCCTAGCAATTTCAACCGCTAGCTGTAATTTCTCCAATAATTTTTCTTTGGGGGGGAGCAGCGTTAAATATTCGGAAACCCTTATATTGCTTTTGTCCATTTGAAGAATTTCAATGTGCTCTGGATTTTTGCCTGAACAAAGAATTAGACCCACAGGCGGGTTCTCTCCTTCGTTCATTTCATATTTTTGTAGATAGCCTAAATAGAGTTCCATTTCACCTTTGAAGGCCGCATCAAAATCTCTGATTTTTAGGTCAATCGCTACAAGCGATTTTAATTTTCTGTGAAAAAATAAAAGGTCAATATAATAATCGCGATTGTCAATTTGAATGCGTTTTTGACGACCGAGAAAAGCAAAATCAGTTCCCAATTCACTAATGAATTTTTGTAGATTCACGAGGATGGAAGATTCTAAATCTTTTTCGCTGTAGGTATCTTTAAGTTCAAGAAAATCCAAGATGTAGGGATCGCGAAACACAAGGTTGTCGGATAACTTTTTTTCAGTTTTCAGTGCATTTAGCTCTTTCTTAATGAGTTCATCTGGTTGTTTGCTGATGGCGGTGCGTTCGTATAATAAGGAGTTTATACGTTCTTGTAGCCTGCGTGAGCTCCATTTCTCTAGTCGACACATTTCTACATAAAAACTTCTTTTAAGTTCGTCATCCAGATACATTATAGTTCGCAAATGCGTCCATGATAATTCTCTACTCAACGCGTAGAAAATTTCTTTATCTTGAAAAGTCTCCGCTATGCGTAGACAATGTCGAATATGTTTCTCTCCCCAACCTTTACCGAAATTGGCCACTAAAAATTCACTTACATGTTTAATGATTTGCTTGCCGTATTCTGCTCTTTTGTCATTTAATATCTCTGTGTTTATTCGGTTTCCAATTTGCCAGTATACATTGGTAATCGTTCGATTAATCGATAACTCAATATCTTTTTTCCCAAAAACAATAATTTCGGTTAATTCATTAAAGAACGCATCATTTTTTAATGGGGATATCATAACTCCGTATATTTCTGGGCACTGCCTTTGGCTTTTTCTACCGGGTACTTTTCGGCATTTCGTGCAATTTTATCCAACACGATTTGCTTTACGTCCAACTCATGTTTTTCAGCTAATAGGAGCGCATAGGCGAATACATCGGCTAGTTCTTCCTTTAATTTTTCTTTATCGACGGCTTCAGAGGCGGCGGAATCTTTCCACAGGAACAGTTCATTGAGTTCTGCCGCTTCAATGGAGAGCGCCACAGCAAGATTCTTGGTATCGTGAAATTGTTTCCAATCACGTGCATCGCGAAAAGAAACCAGGGCCTTCATTAATTCTTTCAGTTCAGACATAAAGTAAATTTAACCATTTTTTTGTTGCCTAGTATTTTCCAATCCCCTCCACCGGCCTCAGGTCATTCACTTCTACCTCCAACACGTAGCGGTCGAGTTTGGGGTGATAGCTCGTAAAGGGTGCAATGAGGGGGTAGCGGTCTTTGAGCAGCAGAAATTCTTTAAAGGGTAGTTCCAGGCGCAGGGGGTATTTCTTTCCGGAGAAGGCAAAGCCAAACACATCTGGAATTTGCTGTTCATGGAGTGTTTCGTGTTTAAATGCGGTTCCGGTGTATTCCACCGAGCCAATGCGGTCGATGTTGTACGTTTTATTTTTTTGGGTAGCCGGTTCAAAGGCCATCACGGTGTGGTAGTTTTCGGTAAAGCCGAAGGGTTCAACCACGCGGTCAGTAATGCTTTCCGAATTGATGGATTGGTATTTCTTTAAGGTGACTTGTTCTTTGGTCATCATGGCTTTGGTGAGGCGTTCCACGATTTTACCGTTCTTGGCATGAAGCAGGTGGGTGGCCACCATGGGAAGTTCAGAACCCATGTAGATTTTACTCAGGAGTGTATCTTTTAGCTTGGAGGATTTTCCGGTGCTTAACACAAGCGATTTGAGCAGCTGCGCTTCTTCGGGGGTGAAGTAAATGCCGTCGGTAGCTTGCTGTTCGATGTAGTAGCGTTGGTTGTGGTCTTTGTGGAGATCAAACCCACATTCCCGGAGCAGGTCGAGGTAGCGGTATACGGTCCGTTCGGTAGAATCCAGAAACGAAGCGAGTTGGTTAATGGTTTTATGGGGGGATTCTTGCAGGTAGGTAATGAGTTGCAGTACACGGAGAATCTTATGTTGATTGAGCATAGGCAGGAATCTGGTCAACAAATAAATTTAAATTTATTGATATGCACAATTTATTGACCTGAGTTGTCAGGGGAAAGTTAAAAAGTTCTCAGGGTGCGCCCTTCGACTAGCTCAGGGACCGCACCTGATGTATTGCAATTTAAATTTAAGCGGTCCCTGAGTCCGCCGAGGCGGATCGAAGGGCCGCTTTTTATCCCCCTAAAAGCAAAAACCCTAAGAAACTTGATACTTCCTAGGGTTTTCTAATCCTCCAGCCATCGAGGCTTTTCTTTAAACGAACCGTTTCGCGGTCTGGACGGGACTCGAAATGACTCACCTTGACTTAGTCATTAAATACTTAAAACATTGTAAATCAAATATATAAAAAATTATAGAATTTGATTAAATAGAAAAATGTTTTACATTTTGTTTTACAGTAAATGTAATATTATATTTGTTAGGTAAAACTATTGAATGAAATATTCTTTAATACCTGTAATTCGCAAGGACCAAATAAATAGTTCGGGTGAGTGTCCCATTTATATCCGTTACACGGCCAATAGAAACTCTACTAATTTTCCTGTAAAACACACTATTCAAGTTAATCTCTGGGATGATAGTGCTAGACTACCGAAGTTGAAATCTCCAAAGTTTAAAGAGATTTATGCAGATATAGAGCGTATTAAAGAAAGTCTCAATCAATCAATAGAAGAATTTATATCAAAGCATAAACGATTGCCTGAAGGCAAAGAGCTTAAAAAACAATTATATAGATTTAATAATCCAGTTCAAATTCAAAATGAACTTAAAGGTCCAACAATTAAAGAGGATCTTGAGGATTATATAAAATATCGCCAGCAAGAATTGCGATCTTCTACGATTACCGTTTATAAGTCAACGTTATTAAAGTGGAAAGAATTTGAAAATAAAACCAAAAAGGTTTTTTTCAGGTCAGATATTAATGGAAAATTGTTTCATGATTTTAGATTGTATCTTCTTAATTCTGGTATTCAGTTATCTACCGTTGGAAAGTATACTAAAACAATGAAGTCCTATGTAAATTCCTATCTACTGGATTATCTCGGTGTGAATGTAGATTCAACTTATCGTAAAGTCAAAGTTGACAAAGAAGAAAAGAACAATTTTGAAATTCTTGATGAAATTGAATTGGAAAATCTCAAAGAAGTTTGTTTTTATAGTAGGTATAAAGTAGAGGATGAAATCAAACGAATTGATTTATCAGAACGAGAAAGATTAATTGGTCAAATGTTTCTTTTCATGTGTAGTACAGGGGTTCCATATGGAGATTTAATGTTATTAAATTTCACCAATCTTAAAATTGAGAAAGAAGAACTCACCGAATTAAAACACTTGGAAGAAGAGTCAGAGTATTTTGTCAATTTAGAATATGAAAGATTAAAAATTAAGGCCAAAACAAAATGTATTGTTCCTATTGTCGGTGTAACAATTGATTTAATAATAAGTAGATTAGGACTTCCAATGGAAAACATGGGCCATGGTAATATTTACCTTGATGATAATGATAGAATTGAAATATTAAGGTCATTACTTGATGATTTCAAACAAAATTATGATCTACTTAAATCTAGTCAAAAGTTAATTTTTCCCTATGTTTCTAATGCGTCTTTTAATCGTGAAATTAAAGGTTTAATGCAGAAAATTGGTGTTGATAAATGGGTTCCATTAACTTTTCGAGGTAAAGATAAAGTAACAAAGGACGTTCCAAAGTATATGAGAATATCTGCTCATACGGCAAGAAGAACTTATATTACACATAGCCTAAGAAATGGTATTTTACCGGATATTGTTATGTCTACTACAGGACATAAAAAGGTGCAAACGATGGCTGGATATCATAAACACGATCCTGCATCCATTAACAGAGAAATCAGAAAGAAAATCAAGAATTAATACGATCCCTTATTCGAAAAGAAATCAACTTTCTTAAGTTTAGTTACTAGATTCCTTGTCTTTTACTTTTGGCTGCACTATTTATAGTTATGAATAGTAAAAGATTGATGATCAAAGAAAATCTCGGGCGTTGTATTATGGCTGCCACCTCCATTAAAAAGTATCCAGTTAACTTTTATACTTTTTCGTTTAAATCGAATGGTTTTGATACTAAAATCGAAAGATTCAACAAGTTTGAGCGGTCGTTCTTCGAGTCATTTTTTGTGAAGGTATTAAAGGTTAATTTTCCAAATCAATTGAATAAGATTCACTTTGTAGCTCAAAATACAGAGTTTAATTTCGATCAATTTGAGGGTTTGCACTCTTTGAAGGTTAATTTCAATATAGTCACAAAAGGTGATTTAACTAATCTTAATAAGCTTATTGAGTTTATGAGGTCTATATCTGATGAGGTAATAGGGGGAGAGGTTTATATCAGTGAAATCAAGTTAGATAATTTGCAAGATGTGATTGTAAGGTTATTTCCAATTTCAAGTATGGACGATATAATGACCTTTGAGGACCTTAGTGCATCGAATGCATTTCCAAGTTTTTACACAAAGACACTTTACGATTATATACTTGAGCCAATGAAGGTTATTTACTTAAAATAGCTGTTTTTATTATCTTTTACAAATACACTTTTTAGCTGGAAAACATGCATACATACGAGCAAATTGTAAATGACCCGAATTGGTTTATATTTCATGTCAAAATGAATCTTAATACCTTTTTCACCCGGTTTAATTCGGTTAGTGAGTATTATAGAAAAATTAGCAACTCAACATCAGTTTTTTTGGGTAAAACTAATCGTCAATTTTTTAAAACGATTGACCAAGGATTCTACCGAACATCAATTGATAGAGAGATGATAGGAATTCATTTTTTCTTCAGATTTTCAGATTTGAATAGGGTATATTTTAATCTAAATGAACTCGGTTTTAGGATGAAGAAAATTCAATATTGTAAGATTGAAGTTTACTCAATTGACCTCATGAATTTAACAGACAAAATGTTGCTCCAATCAGAGAAGGGAATGAACTTCTATCAGAAGATTAAAGGAACTTATAAGAACTCATTTCTTAAGATCAAATGATAATCGAATAAGAAGTAATTGACCAGATTTCTCCTTTTTGTAATCTTTATTCATTTCGTTTAAAAGAACTTTCCTATATGTTTCATCCAAACAATTATCTAAATTAATTTCGATAATATAATGGTCCTCAAAATTATAGTAGGTGTTGTTTAAATAAATTTACGACAGGTCAAAGTTTTCTACGTCAACTCGTTTTATCATTTCCGTTTCATAATAAGGGTCAAAATAACGGTCTATTTACATAACAAATATAAGCGTCCGTGTAAATTACCCCCAAAAACAGGTTTTTTCGATCATTTTATATTTTTCTAATTGAACTTGATTATATAGCAAAGAGATAATCAATAATAATTCGAATTAAAGTCATTAAAACTCAAAGGTGGATGAAGATGAGCCAAAGCAGGTTAAATCATGTTAAAATCCATATATTTGACAAACAAACTGTAAAAATAAATAATATGAAACGATTAATTTATGGTGTTGCTTTAATTGGCATGACAAGTATTGGATTTGCTTTTATAAATAAAGAAGCAAAAGGTGATAACACTTATTGTGTTCAAATTCACTGCGCAAAAAGCAGTTTTAAAGAAACAGTTGTCGCAAGAGAAACAGCACAAGCAAGAAAAATAATTGAAGCAAGATATCCAGATTGTAGGATTGGGACAATTGCAACAGGTGCTTGTAAATAAAAAATTATATAATCTATTCTATGAAAACATTTTTAAAAGAAAATTGGTATAAACTAATGATTGGTTTTTCAATGGTTACTTTTTCAGTGAGCGCATTGATTTATAGTGCTACTCCTGTAAAAGCAAATCTACCATACAGTTATCCAATGAATAAAATATCTAATAAATCAACTGATTTATATGGTGATTATGATTTTTATGTGGTGTTTGAATATAGGAATCAATGGCAATTAAAGGGGCACAGAAAAGATAATGGCAGTTGGGAAAAAATTGTAGCATGGGATAAATGATAATTTTTGCACCAGGAGTTCAACTATTAACCTGCTTTCTTTTTTGTAATCAAAGGAATGGTTCCATTCGCTTTTGATATTTCTCTTAATCTTTTTTGATTTTCAAATTGTTTCTTCTGCTCGTCTTGTTTTTGATAATATGACTCTTTGGCTTTTTCTACGGCTTCAGTTAATTGTTCTTTTTCACTTTCTAAAAAACCATAAGCAGTAGCAAGTATATTTAATAAATCTTCGGGCATATCGCCAATCAATCTAATACTATCTGAACCAACGGATATTGTCATAGCAACTTTTGCTGCAATTTCTATCATATTAGCAAAGGACTTATGATGATTCTGATTAAGTTGAAATATAATTTAATCTAACATAGATTATTCGTAACCGAGAAAAACAAAAAGTCAAAGTTTGTATAGAATGGTTATTGTTAAAGAACTCATTCGGTTTATTTTTATTTTAAAGGTCAAAACGTTGGAAAGAAAAGAACAGGATATTTTTCAGCTTATTTGGAGATCTAAACGTTTGATGAATTCAAAGACCATAATTTATTCAATTAACGAACTTTCAAACACAGATAAGATTCTATTGATGAACAATGCCCGTGTTGGTGGTTTTAAGAGGATTTTAGGAAACCGGAAATAAGAATCACATGTAATGAACCAATTGCACCGTAATAATCCCAGGCTGAACTCGTTTATCATCCATTAAATTGAAGAAATTATGAAGGGTAGACTCAAGATCTTCTATCATTTGTTCTGAAGTTTCCCAATCTTGAAAATCAAACGCCAAATTATAATTATAGAAATTGTGATCTGGGAAATCACCGAACACGACACCATCAACACCTATGGCTTTATATTCCTTTGGATCTGGTTTTTCGTTTTTGACAAACGCTTCAAAATTCCGTTTGATTTCATTTTTTGCTTTATTGACAAATTCCTCACGGTTAAGGTAATTGGTTTCGACCAATTGATGAGCAGCACGTATTGGTTCTCGTTTGTTTGATTGGGTTATTTCTTTTGGTTTCATATTCAATAAATAGTGCTAAAAGCCCAATAAATCAAGAGTTCAACAAACATTTATTAAGGGAAGAACTAACCCAATCATCATATTTAACCAATGATTCTTGGAAATAATCGGAAAGCATATTTCATGAAAAATATGTTTAGAAATCTTTTTTAATCTATCTTTGGTATCATTCTATCTACTAACATGCGCTTACTTTTTGTTATTATCTTTTTCTTAGCGAGTTACACTCACGCCCAAATTGATAAGCGACGCGTGATCGCCTCAGCCGGTAGACTAGCAAAGAAATTACCTCCTTATACTTTCGGACAACCAAACTATTCCATGTCCTACACCTTGGGGGAACCTTTCATTTATGTAGGAACGCCGATTGGCTACACCATGTATCGTTTCATGAACGGGTTTCATCAACCGGATGCCTTAATACCCATCGCGCCGGGTACCTCCGCCATCATGCCTGCCGATCCGATATTTAACATTTACCCCAACCCGTTCGATCAATATTCCATTATCGAGGCGCCCGCAGCGTACGAAGACCAAGACTTGAAATTGCAACTCATAGATGCCAACGGAAAGCTCGTGCACGAAGAATTTATGCACGGAACTCGTCACAAGGCGGATTATTCCACCGGCTTGGCCCCGGGAACCTATTTTTTAAACATCTTCCAAATTACCGGTGAATTCATTCACCAAGTTAAACTGATTAAATCCTAAGCGCTCATGAAAACAAACAGGTTACTTAACATCTTATTAGCATCTGTCACCTTGCTTATTAGCAGCGTTGCTTTTGCGCAAGCGGGTGCACCCAATGGAATTAACTATCAAGCGGTTATACGAAAAAGCGACGGCACCTTGGTAACGAACACACCAATTGCGGTTCGTGCCAGCATTAGGCAAACCACAGCCACTGGAACGGTGATCTTCTCTGAACGACACAATGTAACTACTGACCAATGGGGCTTAGTGAATTTCGTGATTGGAACAGGAACATTTCTAAACGGGAGTCCTTTTGCAAACATCAATTGGGGTAATGGACCGTACTTTTTAGACTTAGGCGTCGCTTTTTCAGGTTTACCAAACCCTGCTATTTACATGCCTTATGGCACGCAACAGATGATGAGTGTTCCCTTTGCATTGTATGCGAAATCCTCTGGGAATTTACTCAACCAATGGGGTTATGGGGCTGGAGTTCCATTAAATAATGCGGGAAATATGGGTGATTATTACCTTGACACCAGCACTGGCAATGTATACAATAAAATCAACGGTACAACGTGGGTACTCATTACCAATATCACCGGCCCACAGGGTGTGGCCGGCGCAGTGGGTGCTACTGGTGCAACAGGTGCAACTGGGCCAATTGGAGCCACCGGCCCGCAAGGAGCAGTAGGACCTCAAGGAATTCAAGGTATAGCAGGAACCAACGGAACAGCAGTTCTAAATGGAAACACAAATCCTACCGCAGGAACAGGAGTGAATGGCGATTTTTACATCAATACCGCTACCAATACCTTATTTGGTCCGAAAGCAAACGGTACGTGGCCTGCAGGAGTTTCAATGGTTGGTCCACAAGGAGCACAAGGGATTCAAGGTCTTACAGGTGCAACCGGCCCTGCCGGCGTAGCCGGACCCCAGGGAATTCAAGGAGTAGCAGGAACAAATGGAACTAACGGAATCAATGGTGCAAACGGGAGCAACGGTCTTAACGCACTTGTAAAAACTACCGCAGAACCAGCCGGAGCAAATTGCGTTGCCGGAGGAACCAAAGTAGAAACCGGATTAGATGCCAACTATAATGGGGTACTGGATTTAGCTGAAATCAATGCTGCCCAAACAACTTATGTGTGTAATGGCGTTCAAGGTGCGCAAGGAATTCAGGGTGTGGCAGGTCCAATAGGGGCTACCGGTGCCACCGGCCCTCAAGGTATTGCAGGAACAAATGGAACTAACGGAATCAATGGTTTAAACGGAACCAACGGTACAGCCGTTTTAAACGGTAACACCAATCCTACGGCAGGAACTGGAATGAATGGAGATTTTTACATTAACACCGCCACGAATGAATTGTTTGGCCCGAAAACCAACGGCACTTGGCCGGCAGGTGTTTCCTTAGTTGGATCACAAGGAGTTGCTGGCCCCGCAGGACCTCAAGGTATACAAGGAATCGCAGGACCAGCAGGTGCAAGTGGTAATTCATCTCCTAACCTCCAAACTGTTACAGTAGCAATGAACGGTGGAACAGTTTATCAGGTTTTTAATTTAGTTTCAAATAATGAAATTTGGCATTATACTTTAAATCATAACAATCAAACGGGTGCAGGTGGAGGCATGTTACTTAAAAATATCCAAATGTCTTTTGTGGATCAAAATGAAAATGCATTACCAGCAGGATCATACTATATTGACGGGCTTAATTTTCCATTTCAATCAAATGGTATTATCTCAGGAGGAACATATTGGAATCAATTTTGGTTATCTTCTGGAATTATTAGATGGAATTTACCTTTGGGGTCTATTGTGAAACTAAAACTAACTGCATGGGAAGGGAATGGTAATTGTTGTGACCCAAATACTTCATGGACAGCGCGAATATTACGCTAGATTTTAATATGGCAGATAAGAAAATTCCGTAAAATTCAAATCAAAGTAAAAGAATATTTCTTCAATATTTACTGAATTATCCTTCCGTCTGTATCTATTGAGTAATTGTTACTATTTGATTATTATGCTGTTATGAATTTTCATCGTAATTAACATTTGCGAAATCCCATATGTGCCATAGTAAATTCACTAAGTGATAGATCAGAAAAACTTTTCTTTATTTGGACAAAACAAATTATTTCAATAGTTGAAGCTTTACAGTTCCTTATTTGTTTTATCCAAATCGCACGGATTGTTAATTTTAGAACGGCAAAAAAACAATGAGTATAATTCAATGCATTTTTTGGATTCACTATTCGAATTGATTAAAAATCTATTGAAAAATCATAAGTTAATAGCTTTTAGTTATTTGCAAGAAAGATACAGTTAATTAAGAAACCAAAATCCGCTTCACCTTCGTAATCGTATTCACATGAATCCCAACAATCTTTGAGATTTCATTGGCTTTATATCCCTTTTTTAGATATTCAATTGTCTTAGCAATTTTAGGTTTCTGAATCCATTTTTGAATATCGGATTTGGCACCTTTTCGACGTCCTTTGTAGACACCCCTTAGTTTTGCCAATTCAATACCTTCCCGTTGGTTCTCACGAATCCGGCTCCGTTCCATCTCGGCAACGGTTCCAAGAATGGAGATCATCATTTTAGAAACTGCATTTTCTTTGCCCTTATCATCAATTGTTCTCAGTCCTTGTTGGATGAAGAACATGGGGATAAGTCTCTCATTCATAAACTTAATTACCGAAAGGATATCGAGAAGGTCACGGCCGCAACGGTCAATGGAATGACATGAGATCGAATCAACCATTCCTTTTTCGATAAAGGTTAGTATTTTCTTTCCACCTTCTCGTTTGAAGAATGGGGTAGAACCCGAACATTTGTCCTCGATGACCAGGTCGAATTCTTTTTGGTCGCTTTTCTGACGATCGGTCTTTTGGTCCAGGGTTGAAACCCTTACATATAACACCTTCATAAATCACATTTTTGAGTTGGGTGGTCGTTCACCCTAAATCTATAACTCAATAACGTCAAAAGGCTACATTTTATGCTGTTAAAGATGAAAAATAAAATCACATTTTGAGGTATGCTCTATTTTAGATTTAGGGCAAATCCATTTCATTATTTCGAAGGATCCTTGAAAACCCAGAGGGCAGAGGGCTTCTAGAATATAGTACTCAGCCATAGCTCAAAATTCCTAGTTCTTAAAAAAGGGGTACTTACTTTTAAATTGATACTTTTTTACTAGGGTAACTTTCCCTAGTGAAATCAATGTTTTCAGTCTTCGAAATGATTATTTTATATTTTTATCGAACGGTGTTGGTTACATTATTTTATAAGATTAACATGGCCTTTGATCAAATGAAATGTCTTACAAGTATTAAGGTTAATTTCATATGAATAAATTCCTGTTGGGCTCATTCCATTATTATAAGTCCCATCCCAGAAGTCATTATAATCATATGATTGGTAAATTATTTCACCCCAACGATTCCAAATTGTAATTCTATAATATTCGATTTCAATATCACTAAATATAGGTTTAAAAACATTATTAATTTCATCACTACCAGGAGTAAATGAATTTGGGATATAACATATAGATCCGATAATCGGTTGTTCAATATTATTATTATTTGATATACTAATTTCAGGGTGAGTAATTTCATTAATTATATTAGATGTAATATATGGAGTTAAAACATTATTATCTTCAAATTCATAATTAATATTAATAGTATCAGGTTTAAAACACAATAAATTTTCCCAATTTAAAAAACATGATGGGTATTCAAAATGACATGTATAACTTGTTCCTTGAGCTTGGGGTGTTACTGTGATTGAATTTCCTATTCCTATTGGGTTTGGATTTCCAATTTCATACCAAACTAAATCTGGCGTTATTTCGTTTCCTGATGGTGTCCATCTATGGGAACTATTATTAGTAACGTATATAGCATGATCTCTTCCAGGTACAGTTACTCCTTTAGTTCCATCTTGATTATGAATTCCTTCAGTTGTATACTCTACCCAACTAGAACAATTAGGTTTATGTTTAATATGAGTTTCAATTATATTTGTAGTTTCATATAAAATTACATGAAATGTACCATTATACATTGTACAATAATCCATAGCTATATTAACCCAACTTATAACTAATCTTCTAAAAGGAGCAGCACCTTGAAGTTCATATTTCATTTGTCCTCCAAAATTAAGATTCCAATCTGTCCAAGCGGGGAATATACAATTTTTAATAGTGTAAGGACTAGTTGATGGGAGAGAATATTGTGGGAAACAATATTGAACATCATATAAAGAAAATGATACTATACCATTAACTCCAGCGTAAAATTTATCATATGTTTGACCATAAAAACAAAAATTAAATCCTATATCGTATGGACCAAAACAAGCTCCATGTCCTGAAGTTGAAATAGTAGTTCCATTGTTTATTTGTTCGACATAAGGAATTTCTGTTAATTCATAATCTGTTGTTTCATACGGATTATTAATATCACATTGATTTAAATCAGCTGTTAATGTGATAGATTCTTGTTTATTAGATAATATTTGATCAGGGCCTAAATAAGGAAAATATTGATTATACCCTATATTACTTAATAATACAAATAGAATAAGTTTTAAATTTTTCATAACCTTTATTTTTTTAATACAACTGTGTTAAGCATCTGACCTTGTTCCACATCTTAGGACATGTTGGAAGTAAAAAATTCTGGGGTATATGAATACAAGTTAACAAATTTTCAGGAGTTATGATGTCCTACCTCCGCTTCTCCCATCCTTCCTCCCCCTGTATCCCCCTACCCAAATATGATTTTATTTCTTGTATCATACCCATCGATAGACTTTAAAAAAGTTTTTTATGTAAAACATATCCAAGGTTATTGAAAAATTTTTGCGAAAATTTTCAGTAAAATTGAGTGACTTCTATTGCCTGATAATTTACAAAGAATCAGAGAATTTCAAAATTTGTTCCTTCAGAATTTTTAATTGTTCCTCTGATAATAAAATTGAATTTACATACTTATGGTTACACTCTTCTATGTAATCATAAAGAAGTTCGCAAATTGCGTCTATTTCTGTTTCAAATTCACCAGAATCAAGCACTTCTTGTATTTCTTCATCATAAATTGTTAGTTCATCCAAAACAAGTTCATTCTTTCTGTAGTAATAGCTTGGGATTTCGATTGAAAAAAATTTCTGCATTTTTTTTTGGTTTTAGTTAATTAGGTGAATGAATTTGTGAAAGTTATCAGATGTATTTTCTAATAGTTCTTGGTAGGCATTTTCAGTACTTACATGGATGCTTTCACCTGTAAATGTGAGTATGTGGGCTCTCCAAATAAAATTTGATTTTAACTTCATTAGGTTCAGAAATAGTTGATCGTTTTCTTCTTTTGTTCTCATACATGTCGTCTTTAATATTTTATATTCTAAGAAAAAGAATAGGAGATTGATATTATAATGTCAAATCATTTGTGCTTTCTTTTTGAATTATTTAGGTTAAATTTTATTCGAATCCTGATCGGTAGAATGAAGACGGGAGCGGGATTCTAAAAATAACTGAACTACTCTGGGATCAGGTCAAAGTTCAATACCAGCACAAAGTCGGAAGGTATGACCTGGGGGTGAGTGAACACTCCAAAGTTGTCGACAAATATTGGTTTTCACTGAAGCCAATTAACCTCTCAATCTAACAAGAATGGGAGCGTGAGTGCCCACCTGAGTCAATTGATTTGGGTAGGGTTTACTCACGCAACCAACTCATCAACAAGGGAATTAAGCTTAAATAAAATAATAAGTTCATATAAGCTGAAATTTAAAACCATTGACGATACATGGGCCTGACTTTAACTTTATACTTAGTGTTCTTCTATTAATTCCTAGTTTAAGTTCCAATTCTCTTAATGATTGGAACTGTTGAATGAATTCATTGTCTGTAGTCAATTGGTTTATTTTAACAGCATGTTTTCTGTTTTTCGTAATATTCATCCCTTCTGTATAATCATCTTCATATATTAACCAATATCCTCTAAATTGACCTTTCCTTTTAATTGTTGAACATATAGATGAATTGATATCTCGAGTTTGTGTAATCTGTAGAAATTTACAGAAGACTTTATAGGAGTCGAATTTATTAACTAAAGACATGTTAGAATCAAAGACCATAAATGATTTTGCTCTACCTTTTACTTCTTCATTTTTTTTGATTCGAATGGGTTCATTTTCATATCCCCAAATATATCCAAGCGATGCCTGACCTTTAGTTTTGTTATTTCGAACGGCTGTAATAATGTGTTTTTCTGAGGTGTTTAATTCTCTGGCAGCTTGTCTTGCGGAATCAAAAATCCTTATAAGATCTCCATCAATTGAATACTGGAAAATTTTCTTAATATCTTTTGTGATTTTCATCAACATTTTATCACTTTTTCGAGAGAACTTATTGTTTTTCAAATTATCAATTTCGAGTTGAATTTTTTGTGCGATTTCATCCATAATTTTACTGATTTGAAAGATTTAATACTTTAAAAATAAAACCATTGTAATGGCCGTTTTTTAATTTGATATATCGTGAGAGTGTACTTCTATTGTATCCTAAACTTTTAGCAGCATCAGTTAATGTAGAGTAACTCGCAACTAATTCGCCATCCAATGTATATTGTTCAATTGTCTGACGTTGTGTTTTTGATGATTGGAAAATCGATTTTTTTTCATGATTATTTTCATAAACGAGAAAATGATTTTTAAATGTTTTTGCATTTCCATTTAAACATTTGGAAATACGATTAAGATTAGTTTTTGTGCAAGGTATATCAAGAAATTGGCAGACTTGCCTTGCATTGGAAACTAATATTAGTTTTTTACCGGAGATACTATAAATTTCAATTTCTGGATGTTGGATTCCTGTCTTTTTACGATTTTTTAATACGAGATCTTCATCGGAATACCTCCAAATAAATCCGTAAGAATTTAGCTTCCTAGATGTAAACGCTTTATCTAATGAACCTAGTTTTAAACCAAATTTTTTCTCAGCATAAGATTTTGAGGGGTATTCAGCAATTAATTCTCCGTCTATGCTATATTGTTTTATAGGTCTTGCTTTTAAAAATCCATTGAGTTGTTTATCGGTTTTATTCGATATTCTGGAGTTCATTAATTTTTCAATTTCTAATTGAACTAAACTTTGTTTTTCCATTGCTTTTATTTTAAGTAGTCAATATCCCAGATAGTCAAATAATCTTCAGGCTCATCTACAATAGATTGTGCCATTTTTTCAAGTGTCCTGATAGATCTTTCAGTCATTTCTGACCAATTTAAACTTATCCAATTAAGGATTTCATTTTTTTGATCATTTGAAATACCTGGTTGTATATTTTCATTCAATAGAACATCACATAACCAACCAAAATGAGTTTCTTTATCAAGATCAAAATCCATAGTTTTACACCTTGAACGAATGGCATTTAAATGGACTTTTCTGGTGTTCTTGTTACCTCCTTTTTCTCTAGCAGATCGAACTTCGTCATCAGTGGGTAATTTAAAATTAGATGTGAAAATGAAAATGAAATTTTCACAAGGAACTTGAAAACCAAGTTGATTATCATTTGAAAAATGCTCGATAGCCGCCTCTTGCATATTTGTTAGATTTCCGAGAAGACCTTGAATGCTTTTTTGATAACTAAAACTTCTAAAACCTGACAAAACATTTTTCATTATGTTTAGGTTTTCCTCAGATTTAAAAATTCCATCACAGTCATCAACGGAGATAATAATTTTTTCCGTTGGATAATTATATCTAATGGTGGCTAAGGAGACACCAAAAGCAAACATAGAAATGGCTCCTGAAAGCTCAAAATGTAAGATATTTGAATCCTTAAGGAACTTATTAACTGAATGGGTCTTCCCTAAGCCAGGAGGAGAGTATATATACGTATGTGGATATGCGGCATCTTGAGACGAAGATATTGCTCGCTCAACAACCTTTAAAAGTCTTTTTCTAATTAACTGACCTTTTTTTAGAGCTATTTTTAGAGTAGTTTCCATTACATAATGATTAATTCACTTTATTCCATATTTCAGTTCACGAAAATCTACTCCAGGTCAAGTGAGAAAACCTGTTTTGATTTACGAATTAGATGTTCTCTAATTAAGATTTTGGAGGTTCATAAGGGGATGTTCTCCACCCCCTTTTTTGAACTGTTTTATTGTCTTGAGTGACAATAGGGATGAATCATTAGGCTACAGAACGGAGCACTTGATTCTGTTGGGATTTTAGGTCAGTATAGACCACAGGAACATGTGTTATTCCCAATTCCAATGCGATTAGGAGGAGGAGATTGCCACTCAAGACTTTGTTGGTAATCATTTCAACCAATAATGGTTTGGACATACCATTCTCTTTCACTTTCTCAAGGACAGATTGAAAATCCGTTTCAATCCGAGCCTTTGTATTCATTCGAAGATCAGAGACTTTGACAAATTCAATACGGGTGACTTTTAATGTTTTCATATTAATTCCTTGTATTGATATCGACCTTCTTGGATTTGATAAATAACCGTATCGGCAATTAAATTATTTCAATTTCACCTGTAAGATTATTTCTTCTTAAATCAGGTAACTCTTCTCCGTAGTCGATGATCAAATCATTAAGTGATTGAGCTCTTTCCTTTAATTCCTCTTTTAATTCATTTGATAATTCAGATAACTTGATTGGAACTTCTTCTTCCATCGCTTCCAAGTAGGAAGTCCAAGTGTAAATTATTCCTCCAATATATTCTGGATGACTAAATAATTCATTTAAAATGTCGTCAATATTTTTGTTTGTTTTCATATTAATATTTGTTTTTGTATTCGTTTCTAAATTAATCTTTGTTGATTGGGCATACCCGGTGTATACTCTATTTATTACTTAAGTTGACATCTTAATAGGTTTTAAAATTTGATATTTAAAAACCCCTTTTCACGACTGGGAGGACGAGTTTAAACCATTTCAGAAGTCTGATAAGGTCTCGTGGTTATCGCACGGGTTGAAACGGTTTCCTCGTTGGTTTAGGTTGAAGAGGTAACCTCACTTGGGTGGATTTTGGTGTTGTCCTCA
Organism: Crocinitomicaceae bacterium; assembly: GCA_044347515.1. Classification (GTDB taxonomy): domain Bacteria; phylum Bacteroidota; class Bacteroidia; order Flavobacteriales_D; family Crocinitomicaceae; genus UBA952. The sequence continues at coordinate 118,526 of JBIKUO010000004.1, forward strand.
CCGGGAGAGAAATTCTCCATTTCTTAGATGTAGTTGTGATTACTGATGAACCACTCAACAAAGGTAAATACTGTTTTTTGATGTTGAGAGATTTGGCAACCTTGTCGGGTTTTCTATTTTCTTTCCCTCATTTCAATCTGTATTGTTCCGTTGAACTACCCTACAAAGATATATACACTTTACATGTTTAAATGTGATTGGCAACCTTGCCAGGATTTATGAAGTTTGCTATTTTTAGAAAAAAAACAGCATGAACGTTCACATCCTAAGATCACCAGAATATCCAATTGAGGATTTCAATCAAGTGTTAACATTGCTGAAAACGCACACGAATTCAATTAAAATAAAAGGACATTCTAATATTGGAATTAGTTATCAGAATGAATCAGAAATCAAGCATTGGGATGAGTTTTTTATAAACTGTATTCGTTTTAGAAAGGCAAAAAAAATCAGTGACAATGATTACGTATTCCTGTTGACTGAGTATAAAAATCAAGAAGATTATTTTGGTTGGACAGATGAAAAGTTGGGAAACTATTTTATCCAAACATCCGATTGGAACCTATATTTTGAAAGTGAGGTAAATAAACATTTTCCGATTTCTTATGAAGTTGTGGCGTGGATTCTTAGGTCACTAATGTATGAAACACAGGAAGAGTTATTAAAGAACGCGCACAAACATGCGCGAGGCTGTGTAATGGATTATTGCGATGAGAAGGAAGACATCATTTTGAAGATGAGAACAGGTGATGTATGTAATACTTGTTTAAAGAGGATAACGGACAGAGGAGTTAATGCTGGATTTCTTGGGAATATATTCAACACCATGGAAAATATTCGAAAAGGTTTGATGTATCGTGAGCGTAATGAGTTATTGGGAACTATAAGTTCTATTCGTATTATTTTAGGGGCTGATAGACCAAAGTTTGTTCTTGTTGAAATGAATGATTTAAAGTTGAATTTCGATGAATCTCAAACTGCATTGTATTTGTTTCTGCTTCAAACAGGCGGTGTTAAGCTCAACCAACTTGAGGATGAGGATAAAAAAGAACAACTTAAAGAATGTTACCGTCAAGTAAAGAATGGAAATATCTCAACAAGAGAATTAAATTCAACAATTGATTATTGGGTAGATCCAGAAAATCCTGAAGTAATTACTCAAAAGGTGAGTAAAATCAATAAAAAACTCAAGGATTTACTTGGTGAAGGTTTGGCGAAGAACTATCTAATTGTGAATGAGAAAGGAAAATATAAGATTAAACTACCAATGAATAAGGTTGAGGTTTTATAAGGGCTTTGGATTAGATCTTTTAGCGAGGGTTAAATCAAGTTCATATTTATTAGGGTTACCTGACCAAGTTCTTAAAGGTAATTTTTTTAAATTTTCTATTGAATCAAAATAAATGATTTTCGGCGTCATTTCGAAGAATTGAATTACCATTAAAAAATCAAAATCCTCCATTGTGTTCTTATTTAAAGAAATGAAACCTGTTTTCTGAGCCGTTGTTTTTACACTTATTCGCTTCCCAAAGGGGTCCAAAACATCAAATCCGTGTTGATTCGGCACTCTTGTTAATTGACCGTTAACATGAATTGCACAAATAAACTCTCCAATTCGACCAATCAAGTGCCTAACTTCTGTGGGTTTACAATTGAATGTTTCTACCTCTAATTTAAGAATGTCAAGATAGGTATGTAAGAGATTATGTATATCCTCAACATTCATATTGACTTTTGTTTTTTGTGTGTTTGTCCTTTTTATTTTATTAGGTGAAAGATAAAAATTTCTATTTCGCTTTCAAAAAGATTAGGCAATTTGCCGGATAAGCGTAATCTTAGCCTAAATCAGTTGTCATGCGAGAATTACACATCCTCAATGAAATCGAAATTCGCTACAGAAGAAAACCGATTCAAAATGAAGTTAGTCGAATTCAAAATTCGGCAGATGCAATCACATTACTTCGACAGTTATATGACAAAAATAAGATGCATTATCAAGAGGAATCTATTGCCATTTTTTTAAACCGAAACAATGATATATTGGGGTTTCAAAAATTAAGTTCAGGTGGATTGTCTGGAACCGTAGTTGATGCACGAATCTTGTTTTCTATTGCCCTCAAGACCTTAAGTTCGGGGATCATATTATCACATAATCATCCAAGTGGAAATTTAAACCCTTCCAGTCAAGATGTTAGTTTAACCCATCGATTGAGAAAATTCGGCAATATGATTGACGTTTGTCTACTTGATCATATAATCGTTAATGATATGTTCAATTTTTACAGCTTCGCTGAAGAAGGGACGCTGTAATGGGAAAGTTGAGCTTTAGTGATGGCATTGAAATTGACACCTCAGGAGAATTGAGGTTATTGGAATTGTATGATGGTTGGTATGTAGTAGGCGAGGGGCGGTTAATTCCTGTTGAGGATGAAGAAGAGGGGATGAGAACAATAGACTTAATTCGAAAAAAGCTCATTTTCTAAGTTTCTATCGAGTATTCTATAGATAACCTTGTTCGTTGTTAGAAAATTAATTTCGTTGGCGAAATGATTATTTGAATCTTCAAAGGTCTTAAACCGATTTAAAAGTCTTGGATTATCTGGTTTCAATACAAACACAAAATCCGCATTCGATGTAGTTTTAAGGCAGAAATAGAAACAGAATGAATGAAAAACGGCTTATATTACGAGTTTGGAAAAAGTTGCGGTTCAGTTCTCCGCAGATCCCGAAGTTTCGGGATGGTTAATCAAAGTTTGGTTCTCCGAATAAACATTTGTGGTGAAAATCGCTACCTTCGGTTAGCTGCAAACCGTTAGTTGTAATTATTAATATTATGAGAAATAAATTTTTTCTTTCGTTGATCATGACTTTGATAGCCATTATGCAATGTTTTTCACAGTCCAAAAAAGAACAAATAGTAGAATTGATTCATATCAGAGATAGTATAACAAGTGCTGCAAATAATCAAAGTCTTAAAATTGATTCACTAATGAGTGTTTTGCTCGATCTTAATGAAAAACTTGAACAAAGCATACAAGTTGTAGACACTCAAAATAACACAATTAGGGAATTAGAAAAGGTTTTGTCAAAATTAGAAATAGAAAAAATAAATGAGAAAAATGAATTTGAATTAAAAACAAATTTGTTAATTGATTCGTTGGAACATTTTTTGCAAAATAATATCCCTTCAGATGTGTTCTTCCTTTCTGATTTTGCTGAAAACTATATTGGTTTAGTAGATCAAAACATTAATTTCGACTTTCAGCCTATTGTCCCTGTAACAGAAAAATTAACTGGCTCATTTAAATCATATTGGCCAAAAAGTTGGTCGGAAAACTATGGAAAAGGAATAAAGAAAATGGAATATGCTAGTGGCCAATATAAAAACGGATTCAAAAATGGATTTTGGAAATACACACTTTGTGATGGTGAAAAACAATATGAGGGGAATTATTTAAACGGGTTGAAACAAGGTAAATGGACTAATTATGTAGTTTGCAACAACGCTTTTAAACATGATTTTCTCGGTATGATATATAAAATAAGCGACTACTATTTGCTTGAATTATTATCTAGCATCACAAAGGAAGAAATCATATTTGAAAAAGGGATTCCTAATGATGTCTTTTATTATAGAAATGATCTAGATATTGTTGTTTTAAAAATAAATCACAAAACTGGTGAAATAACTTATGACAATGACCAACCTTTATCAAATCAATCAATAACATTAGAATATCCTTTTATTATAGAGAAAGATAACCAGGAATTGCTTTATTACCACAGGGATGGAAGAGTTGCATATAAGATGCTTGATTCGGGCAATGAAAAACATGAATTCTTTTACAATACGAACGGATCACTCTCAAGAAAATGTAATTACCTGAACGGTACTGGTAATTGTCAATCCTTTGGGGAAAATGGATTAATAATTAACAATTATGAAAACGATTTTGGTACAGGAAAATTTGGTCGAGAATGCCCCTGTCAATAAATCACTAACAGCGTGCAAGCAATATTGCCTTGCCGCAGGCGCTACACTAGGTAACATCGATTTTATTTCTCTTTGTAGTGTATTCTCTAAAAACTTCAAAATAAGTCAATTTCTTGATCGCTGTTTGATAGTAAAAATCTTAGTAATCCATTGATAAAAGGTATCGAATTTAGATTTTTTATTGCGTTGAATTGAAATTTTCTCTTTCTGATTTAACCAAAATAATTCTGGTTGATTAATCTTGGGATTAAACCAACCAAACAATAAATTTTTAAAGGAATGTTTTTCACTTATCTTCCTCAATTCATTTTGTTGTTCGACTAGTATATTTTCTAATTCACTAAAACTACCTTCTTCTTTTTTGTTTTGAAATCCAAGAATTATAACCACCCCAATTTCAAAAGTGTAGTCATCATATTTTCTTTCCAAATAAATCCTAGTTTTTAAAATATCTTGTTCGAGTGAAGAATTTAATGACCCAATTCTTTGTTTTAGATCTTTTTTCTTTAAAGTTTTTCTTTGTTCATCATCTTTTATTCCTAATACGTGAGAATTTATCTTCAGCTCAACGACTAAATTATGTGTTTGGGTTAACTCAGCTTCATTAATAGTTGATTTAAGACTAACAATATCAGGATAAAAATTTCTGTCTTCGTCCTCAGAAGAGCCGAAATACTTATAACATTTTTCAAAACAAATTCGATTCGTGCTTGCCTTGATATTGGGAAATTGACCGAAACATTTGACCTTGGATATTTCAGTCATAACAATATATCTCAAATTTTCTTCGGCAAAATCTTGATTCAAGATTAACTTTTCTTTTTGAGCAATGTAAAGCGCGCTTTTAATAGCCTTTTCCAGCTTCTTTTTTTTCGTTTCAATTGAAAATTTCATAAAATGTTCACCTCATTAAGCCGCATACTCCATTCCTGAAACAAAAGTGTCTACAAAATCCATGATTTTATCGCTGACCCTTTTGGCCACCTCCTTCTTTTCTTTCAAACCAGGACGATATTCTAAAACTCCCATGATATCATCGGTTAACGGAGGTTTTTCCGTGAAAAGGTAATCTCCGATGAGTTTTTCAAGTCCTTGAACATTTAATCTTTCGTCGATGCTGATTTCACTAAGTGCGATTTGTTTTTGTTCTTCCCAAAAGGATTTAAATTCTTCAGGAATGTCCTCCGGTTGTTCAATATTCGGTAGGTTTTGACGGATGAATCGCTCAATCAGTTTTCTTTTACTTCGCATCCGGGTTTCACCTGAAATTATGTCTACCAGAGATTTGATTTGTTTTTCCTTCTCTTCTTCGTTCGTGTTAGTTAATTTGGACAGTAATTGAAGAATATAGGAAACGGTGATTTCGTCTTTATGGATTAATTCCAGTTCAAAGTCGATATCGTTAAGTATACTTGTTTTTGAGACGCCTTTGTTTTTTCTAACCTTATCGTAGATGTCCAAATATTTACTCTTGTAATCCTCGAATTCCTGCTCCTCCCACGTCAAATTGGAAAAGTTGAAATCCGTAAAACTGGACAAGACATTCTTAACACGTATTAATTCACGAAACGAACTAACGAATTCAAATTCCTCAATTTCACTGTTTAATCGTGTAACGTCATCTACTGAAGGTGCAATTTTTTGAATCTGGCTTACAATGGCATTGAATTTCAATACATAATAAAGGTACGGTTGTAACAGTATTTCTTCAATGGCTTCTTTGTTCGAGAAGAGTGCAATAGCCTCGTCTGTTCTGAACTTTAGATTTCGAAAACAAACGATATTTCCCTGTGATTTTCTTTCATCCAATATCCTGTTTGTCCTTGAGAAAGCCTGGATTAACCCGTGATACTTTAGATTTTTATCGACATACAGGGTGTTCAACGGTTTACTGTCAAAACCCGTGAGAAACATATTGACCACTAAAAGAATATCGATTTCGCGATTTTTCACCCGTTTAGCAATGTCATTGTAGTATTGATAGAACAATTTGTTGTCCTTGGTGGAATAATTGGTTCCAAAACGCACATTATATTCTGCGATGTATTCTTCCAACTTATCCCTGGAGTGAGCACTTCCATAAGATTCTTCACCGAGTATGTCGGAATCTTCCAAATAATAACTTCCTACATCTTGATCATCCTCGTTACTTTGATATGAGTAAATGGTGGCGATGGTTAAAGGTTGAGAAAGTCCTTGTTGTTTTTCTCGAAACAGTTCATAGTATTTAACTAATGTATCGATGCTTGAAACACAAAACATCGCAGTGAATCGTTTACCTTGTGTTTTAGAAGGGTGATGGTTTAAAATATACTCCGTTATTTTTTCGAGCCGTTCAGGGGCATTCATCACTTCCTCTCGATCAATGTCTTCTACATTGAAATCAAGAATCTCTTCCTTTTGTTTTACCGTTGAGATGTATTCTACTGAGAACTTCAATACATTTTCGTCCCTGATAGCGTCGGTTATGACATATTTATGAAGGCACTCTTCGAATAAATCTTTGGTGGTTCTTTTACCTTTTTCATTACTGGATGCATTTTCAGCAAATATTGGAGTGCCTGTAAAACCAAACATTTGTGCTTTGGTGAAAAAACCTTTAATTCTTGCGTGGGTTTCACCGAATTGGCTTCGATGGCACTCATCAAAAATGAAAACAATTTTTTCATGTTGAATTTTGGACATCAACTGCGAAAAGTGTGATTTTCGAATCGCTGTATTCAGTTTCTGAATGGTGGTAACGATTAGGTTGGTATCATTGGTAAGTTGTTTTACTAAACTCTGGGTGTCATTGGTTGCATCTACGCTACCTTTAGAAAAACTGTCAAATTCCTTGGTGGTTTGGTAATCCAAATCTTTGCGATCCACGACAAAAACTACTTTGAGTCCTTTTTCTAATCCTGTAATGATTTGTGCGGCTTTAAAGGACGTTAAGGTTTTACCGCTTCCGGTAGTGTGCCATATGTATCCGTTCTTCGTGGTTGATTTAACCCGGTCCACGATGGATTCAACCGCATAAAATTGATAAGGTCTAAGAACCATTAACATCTGTTGGGTTTCATTGAGAACAGTATATTTAGTTACCATTTTAGCCAAATGGCATGGTTCCAGGAAATGGTCTGTAAAATCTTTTAATTGGGTGATAAGTTCGTTGTTTTTATCGCTCCAATAAAAGGTCTGTTTGAAAGACCGCATTTTTATGGGGTTATTGCAATAATACTTGGTGTTAACGCCATTGCTAATAACAAAAATTTGGATGAACTGATAGAGACCTGCTCCCGATCCATAAGAATGTCTTTCGTAACGGTTGGTTTGATTGAAGGCTTCTTTTAATTCAAGACCTCTACGTTTCAGTTCAATTTGAACCAAGGGCAAACCATTAATGAGAATGGTTACGTCGTATCGGTTTTTGAAGGTTCCCTCCATGGTTACCTGTTGCGTCACTTGAAACAGGTTTTGACACCAATGGATTTTGTTGATCAATTCAATGTGTCGGACCTGACCTTTATCATTGGTAATTGGAATTTTCTCACGAAGGGTTTTTGCTTTTTCAAAGATGTTCCCTTTTCCTAATTGATTCAGAATTTGAAAGAACTCGTTTTGGGTAAATTTGGTTTTGTTGTGTTTTTCAAGTTGATCTTGGAGGTTCGAAAGTAAATCCGCTTCGTCTTTAATTTCAACGTATTGATAACCCAAGCCTTTAAGTTGGTCCACCAAATTATTTTCAAGAAGTTGTTCGGGTTGGGTAGTCATCCAAAAAAAATATCTAATTGTTCTTTGAAACCCCTAAAAGAAAACCATCAATAAAAAAATGTAATTTGTTGTAATCTTCAGCAAGTACTGTACAGACTAATTTTTGAACTGTATATTGATTTATTTTCTGATCTCCTGATTCGTAATAGTATTCATCATTTTCATCCATTTCTAATTTCCATTTTGAAATATCCACATCAAAGTAGTAAAAGAATAGAAATTCAATGGTATTATCGTAGAGATTATCCAAGTTAATCATTAAACGATCCATGCTCATACCGGAGAATAACATGTCTGGGTTAACCAACTTTGCTGAATAGTTTAAAACCACACGATCCCATAGGAAATGCTCTTTTTGGGGTAAAATGGATACTAGTTTTTCATATTCTTTTGTTTCTTTCAATGGACAATCTAGAATTGTATTCGGTAATATCAATGGAATTGTCCGTTTAAGAATATCATTGAATGCTTGGTTTTCCAGACTCATAAGGGATGTGATTTATATAGTTGAACATAACATAGATTAAAACAAATAGGGTGTAAGATAAAATTAATATATATTCTCTTGCTTATAAATTCTTCTGACGCTCGAAATTTTTCAACTCATACTCAGCGATTGATTGGTATTCATTTGAGTTTCGTACTATTTCCCGAACATGCTCAATGAAATCCATATATTTTTTGGAATCCGTTAATTGAGTCCAAGAGAACATGTTTTTATGGTATTTACTGATTTCCTGAATTCTCCTATCAACAGGGAAATGGGGAGGAGGAGTTTGTATAGCTCCAATACACCATCTGTATTTAAGGTAAAGGTTGAGTATTTTCTGACTTATACCAAAATTGATTTTCCCCTTATTGAGGATGCGTTCAAAACTTTTACTCGATTCAACAATTTCGTTGATTGAATTAAGATGCTCCTCATCATTAACTTGATTCAAGTATTTTGGGAATATTTCACGGTCTATGAAATTCCTAAGGTGATTTCTAAATTGTTTTTTATCTTCTTCTGATCCTCCAGAATAGATATATGCACGTTGGAATGCTGCAGAAAATGTGAGCATCCAAATTTCATTTGATATGAATTTCTTTTTATCCATTATACAAACATTTGTTGCAACAACCCTTTTTTCCATAACTCCATCTTGCTGATTTGATCCTGGGTTTTGTTAATCTTTTCATCAAATGAAGAAAGAAAGGAAGCGATTTTTTGTTGTTCTAAATGGTTAGGAATTAATATCTCTAATTTCGAAAACACTGAAATCCAATGACG
>JBIKUO010000042.1:0-12447 GCA_044347515.1 Crocinitomicaceae bacterium
CGTGCTAAAGGGGGAGGCAAAACTCCCGTATTGACCACGATACATAGCAATTCCTTGAAAAGAGGCATTAGCTCCGGCCAAGGCGGGATTCAAGGTAAGTGGAGAAACATCAGTTTGTGAAAAATGGACATCTTGCGCATGAACCACAGATGACTGAAGAACACAACCCACCAGTAGGCCAATGAAATAAATTATTCGTACACGCATTATCTTACCAATGTTAAACTTCCTGATTTATGAAGCATTGTATCATCATACAATTGAATATTCAAATCAAACACATAATTCCCTTCTTGAGCAGGTCTTCCTTTATAAAAACCATCCCATTCCTTATTGATATTCGTAGATTCAAAAACCTTTTGACCCCAACGGTCATAAATCACAAAACCAAAGTCTTTCACACATACATTTTTACCAAATACCTTGAGTGTATTGTTTTCTGATGGACCGGTTCCGTTTGGACTAAAAATAGTTGGCACAAAAAACTCTCCGCAAAGTAATTTAACAGTAACAACAAGCGAATCTTCACCCTGGCATCCGTTGTTGTCTGTTGCTTGTAAATAATAAACGATGCTCGAATCTGGAGCTACCATTGGATTCGCACAATTATCACATGAAAGCCCCTCTGACGGCGTCCAAGCATACACAGTACCTCCATAGGCATTCGCAATAAAAGAAGTGGCTGGATTAATTACTGTATCGCCAGGAACAATAGAAACAGGCAGGGTATTAATGATACCTATCGTACCAGATGCATTGATTTGACATCCATTCGCATCGGACGCAATTACAGAATAGTTCCCTATGTCAAGCCCCGAAATGCTGTCTGTGGTATTTCCATTTGTCCATAGATAAATGTAAGCACCTGTTCCTCCAGACACCGTAACATCCATTGTTCCAAGTAAGCCTGTTGCACAATTCACCGGGGTTGAATCCGCACTTATTGATAAGGCTGTCGGTTCAGTAATGGTGATTCCTTGAACAACCACACAATTGGCTGCATCAACTACAACAATATTGTAGTTTCCTGGTGCTAATCCAGTTACAGTATCATTGGATACAGCAATCGGTGACCAAGAAAACACAAAAGGTGGAGTTCCCAGCGAATCCACTTGCACCGCTGCAGAGCCGTTTGCTGCTCCGAAACAGGTTACATTGTTCACGTAATCGATACTTATAGCAGGTGGCTGTGGCGTGGGATTAATTACAAAAGCGCTTGGATTGGAAGCCGTACATCCTGAACTTACGGAAGTAACTGTTAGCGTATAATTACCCCCAACTAAACTCATAAAGGTCGGACTTGATTGTGTTGGCCCATTATTTAGAGCGTATGTGAACCCGGCGCCAAGTGGGGATGAAACGGTAAGCATTCCTGTAGGCAATGGGCAGGTAGGTTGCGTTGTTGAAGCAGCCGGAACCGTTGGAATAGCTAAGGCTGCATTAATGGAAGCAATGCCACTAACTGCTGAGGTACAACTCGCTGCGTTCACCACTACAAAGGTGTAATTGGTAGAAGGACTCAATCCCACAACGGAGGTTGTAGTTCCTGTTCCCGTTTGGGTTGTTCCACCTGGGCTAATTTGTAAGGTCCATGTACCTGACATTGGAAGGCCGCTCAAAAAAGCAATTCCTTGAGCCGAAAGACAGGTTGGATGATCCACTGAATCTATAATTGGAGCAGTTGGCGGGATCGGATTGTTTACAAATACCGTATTTGAATTTGCAGAAACACACCCATTATTAAGGCTGGTAACTGTAAACGAATATGAATTAACTGGCAATCCTGTGAAAGAGGTTGAAACGCCAACGCCTGATTGCACGAAGGTTGTTGCCGGAGAATTCCCATAAGCAGTAATTGTCCATCCCCCAGTGTTGGGTAAATTCGAAATTGGGACATTACCTGTTGCTACTGCACAGGTCGGTTGAGTAACCATCCCGGCAATTGGTGTAGCAGGTACGCTAGGAACTAGATTAATATTTACACTAGACGTTGCAGGAGAGCTACACCCTGCAATCGTATTTAAGTATTGGAAAGAAAATGCCGTACCAGGGGTTAAACCAGAAATTGCAGCAATTGTGCCTACACCTGTTTGGGTGAATCCTGCAGGAATTGAATTTACCGTCCAACCTGTACTTGGAAGTCCTGAAAGAAAAATTACGCCGTACTGATTGGAACAGGTTGGCTGGTCCAACGAATCGATGTTTGGAGCAAGCAAACACTGTCCAAAATGAACTTGGGCAGAGATTAAAATAAAAATGAATCCGAGTATTCTCCCTGTCATTGAGTAGAATTAAGCCAAAAAGTTATACTATCTATCGCTTCGTAAAGTTACACTAATAATCAAAATTATAGTGCTATTCTCTAAAAAACTTAAACGAGCATTGCCTTGTTGCGTTGCCTATTAAAAAAATGCAGAACTTTGCTTGATGAAAAACGAAGGTGTTTTTTTCGAAATAGCTTATGACGGAACCGGGTATTGCGGTTGGCAAATACAACCCAATGCGCCAACGGTTCAAGGCACCATAGAAGACGCTCTTTCTAAACTTAATGGGAATAAGCCCATAGGTATCGTGGGTTGTGGTAGAACCGACACTGGAGTTCATGCCAAGCAGTATTTTTTTCATGTTGAACTTCCTGATTTTAACTTGTCGGATGTGCGATACAAGCTCAATAAAATGCTGCCAAATGACATTAAAATCGTTGATGCGTTTTACAATCAAAAACACGCACGCTTTGACGCTAAAAAGCGCACTTACAGATATTTTATCGCAAAAGAAAAGTCGCCATTCAACGATCGATTTTGTTGGGTTTACGAGCGGCCATTATCGGTAGAGGCAATGAACACAGCGTGCTCCCATTTAATCGGACACCTGGATTTCGCCTCCTTTGCCAAAGGGGATACCGACGTAAAAACTACCCTATGCGAGGTTTTTAATGCTTCATGGAAAGAGACGAATGATGGCTATGTTTTTGAAGTAAGTGCAAACCGGTTTTTGCGCAACATGGTGAGAGCCATGGTGGGTACATTAATGGAGGTTGGCATCGGGAATATTTCGCCGGAAGAAATTCCAATAATTCTAGCAAAAAAAAGCCGCCAAGAGGCAGCTTTATCGGTCCCTGCTAAAGGACTATTTCTTTGGGAGATTTTATATTAATCAGCTCGTTGACGAAGTAAGTCAAAATACCCATAGGTTTCAACAACAATTGCTCCACCTAAGGTATCGCCGTACTTTGCAGGCAATCCACCCGTGTATACCATCATACGATTGATTGAACAGCTCGGCACATTGTAAACATCCTGTAATTTAACGCCATCTAACACATAAATCATATCCCCTTTTCGGGCGCCACGAAACATCAACTCACCGTCATCAGCCATTTTAATTTCTGAAGACATTTGGGTAGCCATGGTCGCTACACTGAATTTATTGGGGTTATGCTTAATGTCCTTTTCAGTTAATTCAGGTGTTGGTAATTCTCCCATTCGCAAGCGTAAGCGTTCTTTAACAACAATTTCATCCTTCATTACGCCTTTCGGTTTAAATTCAACGGAACCTATATTACCATAGGATTCTATTGGAATATCAACTAAGTAATTCTGGGAAGTATCCCTTCCAAATACCAAAAACACATTATACTTACCCGCTGGAATCGCTGAAATTCTAAATCGACCATCTTTATCGGTAATTGCCTGATATTTCTTGCCTTGATCAAGGATAAACGCCTTTACGTATTCCATTGGTTGTTTTGAATCCGAATCTAAAACGGTTCCGATGGCATCTCCGAGTGCAGATTGAGCATACAATTGTGACACTAAAATGCTCGCTAATAGGGTTAAGGTTTTTTTCATATTTTCTAGAGTTTGATTAGAAAGGTAACGAAAAAAAACGAATAACCTAACCTATACTTGCAGAAGAAACGGGCAACTCACGATTAATTTTCTTAAAAAGTCCTTGAAGTACTTTTCCGGGCCCAACCTCAATTACTTCTGAAAGCCCATGATCATTCATTGCCATCATGATTTGAGTCCATTTCACGGGGGCTGTTAGCTGTGCTAATAAATTTGTTTTTATAAGGGTCGGGTCGGTAACCGGGAGCGCATTAACGTTTTGATAAATGGGGCAAATTGGAGCGTTAAACGCTGTAGATTCAATAGCGGAAGCTAATTCTGCACGAGCAGGTTCCATGAGTGGTGAGTGAAAAGCGCCGCCTACCTGCAATATTAAGGCTCGTTTAGCTCCTGCTTCTGTGAGTTTCGCACACGCTTCTTCAACAGCTTTTAATTCACCTGAAATAACCAATTGTCCGGGGCAATTATAATTTGCGGGCACTACTACCCCATCAATGCTGCTACAAATCTCTTCTACTAGATGATCTTCCAATCCAAGAATGGCTGCCATGGTAGAAGGTGTGAGTTCACAGGCTTTTTGCATGGCCGTTGCGCGTGCGCTAACCAAACACAAGCCATCTTCGAAACTGAGTGTTTTATTTGCTACAAGGGCAGAAAATTCGCCAAGGGAATGCCCTGCAACCATATCCGGATTAAACGAATCCCCTAAGCATGCCGCTAAGATGGTAGAATGAATAAAGATTGCGGGCTGCGTAACATTCGTTTGTTTCAAGGCTTCATCTGAACCTTCAAACATAATGGACGCAATATCAAAACCGAGCACTTCATTGGCTCGATTAAATAATTTACGTGCATCAGCACTTGCATCATATAACTCTTTTCCCATTCCACTAAACTGAGCACCTTGCCCAGGAAAAACATAAGCCTTCATAATAATCTAAGTTTAAAGTTGTCCTAAGGAGTGAAATTTACCCTCTTTATAAATTTTAATTTTCTTTAGAATTCCGTCGTCGCTGTAAATATAAACTTTACCGTCATACAACTGTCCGGCCTTAAAGTTTCCATCCAACCAAATTTCATCGTTTTCATTGTAGACTTTATTATATCCTTCAGAGAAAAAGGTAACCCCTTTTGTGATTGGATTGGTTACCACGGGTGGTGGCTCATTGGATTCTGGTTCTGTATGAGCATCCTTCACTTTAACGGCTTGCTTCTTAACCGTTTCGGTTACTTTGCCCCCGGTAAACTTGCATGACAAGCGAACCGACCCATCTTCATTATACTGCGTGTAAAGTCCTTCAACCTTACCTTTTTTCAAGCCATAAGAAGCTTCTAATTGTCCATTCTCGTAATAGTGCTTTACCGTTCCCGTTTCTTTCCCCTCGTCATCAAAGGTGGCTTGATATGCTATGGTTCCATTCTCATGGTAGCGAATCAACTCTCCTGAAAATGTATTATCCCCAAAGGTTCCTTTTTCCTTTACTTTACCGTTTGAAAAATAGCGTGTATAGCTTCCATTAGGTCTATTATTTACATAATTCCCTTTGAGCTTGACGGTTTTACCATCCTTATTGTATTTAATCCAAACGCCCGTTTTGCGTCCGTGATGGTAGGTGCCTTCTTCTATAATGGCATTAGATGCATAGCCTGATTTTGGACGATCTTTTCCCTTAACAACCCATTTTCCGTGTTTTTTTCCATCCTCATCTTTTAAATTTTGAGCCCACGATGCATGAGAACACAAGAAACAAACTACTGTAAAAAAGAATAAAAATCTAGCCTTCATACCTGATGTAAAATTAAATTAAATTGTGAATAACAAACCTGAATCTATAGATAATGACCCAAATTTGTTATTAATTTTGTTGTTCATGTTAAGTATTTCTCCCTCAGATATCACGGTGCAAAAATTGCATCATTATTTACTTGGAGCGGTTGGTCCGAGGCCTATTGCTTTAGCTTCAACGATTGACTTAAACGGGGAAAAGAATTTAGCCCCTTTCAGTTTTTTCAATGTATTTAGTGCAAATCCACCGATATTAATTTTCTCTCCCGCTCGTTCAGGACGAACCAATTCGTTGAAGGATACTTACAACAATGTAAAGGCTCATCCTGAAGTGGTTATTAACGTAGTCACCTACAGTATTGTTGAGCAAGTTAGTTTGGCTAGTTCTCCGTATGCTCCAGGAATCAGCGAGTTTGAAAAGGCGGGTCTTACCCCTATACCTTCAGAGTTAGTTAAACCTTTTCGAGTAAAAGAATCGCCAGTACAGTTTGAGTGCAAGGTTAATCAAGTGATTGAATTGGGTACGGAAGGAGGCGCAGGCAATCTGATTATTTGTGAAGTGTTGAGGATGCATATTGATGAATCCATATTGGATGAGAACAATCAAATTGATGCGCACAAAATCGACCTTGTTTCGCGCATGGGAGGCGATTGGTATTGTCGTGCCGATGCCAACAGTATGTTTGAAATTAAAAAGCCGATCACCACGTGTGGCATTGGATATGATGCACTTCCAGCTGACTTATTAAATAGCAGCGTATTATCGGTAAGTGACTTAGCGCGTTTGGCTGGGATAGAGAATCTGCCCGACGAAACGGAGGTGAATGAATACAAGCTCACCGAATTAAGTGACATTTTTATGACGCATGTAGATGATGCGGTACGCCTAGAGAAGGCTTTACATGAACGAGCAAAAGAATTATTAATAGCAAATAAATTAACCGAAGCCTGGCTCACGCTTCTCAGTTTTAATCATTAACAAATCGATATGAATCAGCTTAAATTAACGAACGTACGAATCAAATTAATTCATCCAACACAACAGGTAACTGAAAAATTTTCTAAAAGAGAATTCGTAGTTACTGATGGCATAGACAGTGATTACCCACAACATATTATTCTTCAAGCTACACGCGACAAGTGCAGTTTATTGGATCAATTCAAGGTAAATGACATGGTAGATGTTGCCATTAACATCCGTGGACGTGAATGGACAAGTCCACAAGGAGAGATTAAGTATTTTAATTCCATTGAAGCATGGAGAATTGAGCCATCTTCAGGACAAGCTCCTTCAGCTGCACCAAGCGGTATGAGTGATTTTGGCATTTCTAGTCCAAGTCCAACTCAAAGCCCATTAGAGTCTTCTTCAGAAGAATCAGATGACCTACCTTTCTAATCGGTAGTATCCGATTTATATTTAGCCTTATACTTCTGGTATAGGGCTTCTTGAAAGTTCATCGAGGTTTGGATTTTTCCGTTTAAAAGCACGGTAGTTACTTGGTTGGTTTTCATATCCAACGCGGGGCCTTTTGAAACGAAAATCGTGGCGGATTTACCAAGTTCAATGCTTCCGAATTGTTGATCGATTCCCATTATTTTACAAGAATTAATGGTTATAGCCTCTAGCGCTTGATCTTCCGTTAATCCATAGGCCATAGCTGTTCCTGCCAAAAACGGTAGGTTCCTGGTATTCATAGCCTCCATTCCACCTTCATTTTGCAAGCAAAATAAGACGCCCATTTTAGCAAGCATTGCCGGTAGGCGATATGGTAAGTCCACCGGGTCTTCATCATGTTCAGGTAAGCGATGTAGCCGTTGAATCATCACAGGAATATCAGCATCAATAAATCGCTGTCCGAGTAAGTAGACATCGTCCCCGCCAACGAGTACGGGATAAGGCAACTTAAACTCTTGTACAAAGGCTATAACATCAATTATTTGTTGTGCATCGTTCGCATGAATATACACGCGTTTAGCACCTACAAAACATTCCTTCATTGCTTCGAGTCGTTGATCGAACGGGATAACCTTGGCATTAGCATAGGTACTCGCCAACTGGAAAAAATTCGTAAGTTCCTTCAGTTCCTTCGTGTATTGCTCATTCTTTGATTTGGGTTCCGGCTCAGCCCACCAACCCCCACCATAGGTGGTGTTAGGCCAATTCACATGTATGCCATCATCTCCTTTTGCGGTTGCATCTTCCCAATTCCATCCCCCCATAAACATGACAGAGGACGTACCAGAAACAGAACCTCCCCTCGGTGTACTTTGAACCAAGAGCACCCCGTTTGTTTTAACGGTTTCAACCACCTTGGATTCCGCATTATAGGCAATTTGAGCCCTAATATGTGGATTAAACTCCCCTACCTCATTATAATCATTTGAAGCACGTATTGCTTCTATCTCAGTTAATCCAAGTGTACTGTTCGGAGCTACAAACCCAGGATAAATGTGCTGCCCTGTTGCGTCAATGATTGTATCCCAGTCTTTGGGATTGTAGGTAGAAGAAAGTGCGTTTTTAATTCCGGTAATTTTTCCATCCACGACTTCTAGTAAAGATGCCGTAATTTCTTGCCCAACTACTGGATGTAAATGTCCATTCACAATAAGAATACGTTGCGCTGAGAACCCTATGCTGACCAATAAACCTGTTAAAAATAGAATCGTTTTCATATTAATGTAAATTTTCTGTTTCAGACCCTTCCTCTCCCATGGTATCACAATGGAAATGTTTTTTCTTACGCTTAATGAATGGCGCTTTAGGCTCTGCCTGCACATCCTTTGCTAGCATTTTACCAATGATCCGCATTTTCTCCGCTTGATTTTGAGCCTGAAGGATGAGGTCTTGCTCCTGATCAAAATAGAATACCCCTTCAATCATGGTAGATTGCACCTTGGCCTCTATAGAAAGGGGATTCGTAGTCCATAACACCAGGTCGGCATCCTTGCCTACTTTAACACTTCCTGTACGATGATCTAAATGCAATAATTTCGCAGGGTTTAGCGTAACCATTTTCCATGCTTCAATTTCTGAAACCCCTCCATATTTGACTGTTTTTGCGGCTTCCTGATTCAGTCTTCGTCCCATTTCTGCATCGTCAGAATTAATCGCAACCGTAATTCCCTGTTCATGCATTAGGGCTGCGTTATATGGAATCGCATCGTTTACTTCAAATTTATAGGCCCACCAATCGGCGAAGGTAGAACCACCAACTCCGTGTGCTTTCATTTTATCTGCTACTTTATATCCTTCCAGGATGTGCGTAAAGGTATTTACCTTGAATCCCATAGAATCCGCTACTTTCATCAACATGTTTACCTCACTTTGCACATAAGAATGGCAAGAAATAAAGCGTTTTCCGTCTAAGATTTCGTTAAGTGTTTCGAGTTCAAGATCCATCCTGTAGGATCCCGACATTCGCTGCATGCGGTACTGTTTTGCTCTGTAAAAGGCATCATAAAAGACCTGTTCAACCCCCATCCGCGTTTGAGGAAAACGAACAACATTTCGATCACCCCAATTCGATTGCTTCACATTTTCTCCGAGCGCACATTTTATAAATCCTGGGGCATCATCAATTTTCATTTCTTCGGGTGTAGTACCCCATTTCAATTTAATGAGCGCAGATTGTCCGCCGATGGCATTGGCCGATCCATGTAATAATTGCGCAGCGGTTACCCCACCCGCCAATTGACGATAAATTGAAATATCTTCTGGATAAACGACGTCACCGATGCTAACCTCAGCAGAAACCACTTGTCCACCTTCATTAACTCCTCTTGAAATCGCAATATGTGAATGCTCATCAATGATTCCAGAAGTTAGGTGCATGTTCGCACCATTAATGATACGTGCTCCGGATGGATACGGCGGTTTTTTAGCCCCCACGTAAGTGATTTTTCCTTGTTGAACAACGACATACCCCTTTTCTATAATACCCTCAGACTCATTCGTCCAAATGGTAACTTGCTCATAAACGGTTGATTGCTGAGTAAGCATCGCTTTAGAACCATAAGCCATATTTGGAAACCAACTTGTTGGAATGGGATTAGACTCAATCTTTATTGGAGTTGAAGCTTCGGTATCTTTTACCCGACGAATAGCAGACCATTGTCCCCAGCTTCCATCCGGATAGGTGATATCTCCTTCCCAAACAGAACCATTAGAGGAAATTTTTCCATGCAGCAAATACATCTTAGACTCGGCATTCGGAAGGGCAAATTGTAGGTTTACGTCCCGGTCTGAAAAGGTAAAAGAAACCGTTGTAATTACTGAATCTTTCTTAAATACTTTGAGTTTAGAATCCCACAAGTCTTTATACTCAATGAGTGTAACTTTGGGTTTTTGATTCTCTCCGGACACCTTCATTTCAAAACGCTGTCCTTTTAGATTTAAGCTATACGTTCCAAGCACATTCACCAAGTTAGCAGATTGAAGTGCGAGACAATTACCAAGTGACCAAGACTCCAACAGGGTGGATTCATAAACAAATGGGTCTTTTGAAAAGACATTAAAACTCGCCAGTTTTGATGCTTCGAGGGTACCTACCATTGAATCTAACCCAAGGTATGATGAAGGCACCGTGGTAAGAGCCGATAGAATCGAGGACGGGCTTGTTCCGATTGAAATTAGTTTGCGAATGGTTTTCCAAAAATCAGCTAAGGGAAGCCCTTGCGTGGTAATAGCACTTGAAATTCCTGCATCGGTCAACATCTTAAAATTATACGGCGCAGCTTCCCAATGCTTCAATTCTTGTATCGAGACATTTTTTGCGACATAGGGGTCGGAAACATCTACCGGTTTTGGAAAAGAAATCGGCACTATAAGTTTTGGATTCAAGGGTTTTAGCGCATCAACAATGGCGTATTCATCTCCTGCAGTGACATAAACAAAATGACGTTTAAATTCATTGGCTATACGCTCCGCACGTAAAATATCCCATTTATCCCCTACCTTAAAAACAGCAGGCAAATTATCGTTAGCTACCCAGGGATCCATCGATTGTTTGCCTAAGTCTGCTATAGGGTTCTTTTTATAGAACGCAAGATCGTAAAACGATTGACGTAACAAGGCAATAGATCCCATTAAGGAAGATGGATAGGTTTGTTGTGAAACGCCTTTATTGAATGAATAAAAAAACGCTGAAGCATTTATGCGTGTTGCTTCCAAGGGATTAAGATTCCCTAATGCGATTAAGGGTGCAGAACCTCGGACAATGCCATCGGCTTGATGCGGAACGACAAATCCAAAACCTTGTTTTTGTAACTCATTGAATTTATTGTCGGCTAAATTAATTCCATCCACTGCATTTATTTCTGGATGAATGGATTCATTCCAATAAAAAGCACCTTCTTTTGATGACTCTAATTGTGGATAGGACCCTTGATGATGAGAAGTAGCTTTAACAACTCCTGCATCGGTATATAATTCTATGAATGATGGAACTACAGTAAGGCCTTCCTTATCGAATATCACAAAATCTGACGGAATATTTACATTAGTCCCAACCTCTAAAATTCGTTCTGCTTGAATTAAAATCGTAGCATTTTCTAGCTTTTTATTCGGACTCACATAAACATCTACATTGGTTAATGCAATTTTTTTCATTTCCGAAGGCGCTACGCCGTTGGTAGGCCGCATTTGTGCATGGCCAACATGGATAAAGCCCAAAAACAGAAGGAAACACGAAATAGGATTAATTAGCTTCATGCCCCAAAAATAAACAATTAAGTGGACTAGATGTATTTACTCGCCTCGCGCTTGGCCAGGCCAGTAAGTTGCTCCGCTTGAACCACCTCAGCAACCCACGTTGGATTCCATTTGGACACCTCGCGCAGACTCCAACCAATGGCCTTTTGGATGAAAAACTCCCGTTCCGGTTTAAATCGGCTAATGAAATACTGTAGGAGGACTAAATCCGTCTCTGTTCGATACCGTAACTGAAAAATCAAACAAGCCCGACGAATCCAAAAGGAATCATGGGACTCCCATTGCTTAAGTTTCTCTTTCATTTGTTCTGGAAATACGCGTGCGAATTTACCCACTACATTTGGGGCGATACCATCCACAGTATCCCACCACGACTTGGATGTAATTAACCACTCAAACAACTCAATATCTGATGCTATAAATTCGTTTGGTTTCCATGTCATCAACCATACTAAGGCAACGAGCTGACATTCCCGATGTTCTTCCTCCCAAAGTAACTGAATCAAGGTTCTTTTTTCAGTTGAATCAAGGACATCTAATTGATCTTTTTTTAAGGTCTTTAGAATCTCTTTTCTAGGGGTACTCATTACACCATAAAATGGAAATTGATTTCTCATGTAGGCTTCCATTTGTGGAATACGGAGGGGATTAGCCTCATTCCTTAAGGCTTCTTTAATGGTGAAAAGTGCTTTCATTAACTTTT
Organism: Crocinitomicaceae bacterium; assembly: GCA_044347515.1. Classification (GTDB taxonomy): domain Bacteria; phylum Bacteroidota; class Bacteroidia; order Flavobacteriales_D; family Crocinitomicaceae; genus UBA952. The sequence continues at coordinate 12,051 of JBIKUO010000042.1, forward strand.
AAATAAAAAAAGGCAAATCATAAGCCGGGTTCTGTTCGTTTTGTCACACGTGACGCAACTGCCTATCATTTATCTAGCACTGACGTCGCCATCAGCGTCTATCGACCTACCCTCCGGAATCGAGCGAGCAACTCTTAATGTACAAGACATACTCCGGTATACATGGTCTTTCAGCGCGTAAGGTTTACCCTGCCAACAACATCACTGTTGCTGCGGTGAGCTCTTACCTCCCCTTTTCACCTTTTCCCCAACGCAACACGTTTGTCAGGGTAGTTTATTTTCTGCGGCACTTTCTGTATTCATCAAGATGAACCCTTCCCGTTAGGAAGTACACTGCTCTGTGCTGCCCGGACTTTCCTCCCTCCCGTAAACGGGACAGCGATAGGCCGATTTGCCG
>JBIKUO010000005.1:0-121307 GCA_044347515.1 Crocinitomicaceae bacterium
ATCAACCTGAACCCGATTTGTTTTACAAAACTGTTACCGAACGGGTTGATACTTTTTTTAACAGCAATAAACGTTCTCAGCAAGCCAACGTCTGGTTTTACCTAAAGTCCGCGCTCTTAATTTCAAGCTATGCGCTTTGTTATTATGCCATTTACAGTTGCTCAAAAGCCAGTTTAGCTATCCTCGCTATGATTTGTATGGGTCCTTTAGCCATATTAATCGGAATTAATATTGCGCATGATGCCGCTCACAATGCCATCTCCTCTAAAAAATGGATTAATCGTAGTTTCCTTTATCTCTTCGATGCTTTAGGAGCAAACTCATACATGTGGAAGAACCGACATGTGTTTTCGCACCATTCCTTTCCAAATATTTTGAACGAGGACGCTGATTTAAAACAACATCCCTTAGTTCGTATATTCCCAACAGATGTACTGCGTAAAATCCACAAATATCAATTTATTTACGCCCCCTTTCTCTATTTACTTTATACCTTAAACTGGTTGTACTTTCGAGATTTTCAGGACTTTAATGCACAGAAAATTGGTTCCCTCGAAAACCAACGACATAAAACAATAGAATGGATTAAACTCTTTTTGTTCAAAGCCATTTACATTACCGTAATCATCATTTTACCCGCATGGTATTCCCCACTCAGTTTACCAGCCTTTATACTTGGTTTTTTTTGCATGAATTTTGCTGCAAGCATTACGATTACACTTGCACTTATCCCCTCACACGTCGCTGAATACTCCCGATTTCCGTTACCGGATAAAAATGGCTTAATGCCCTATTCATGGTCACATCATCAGGTACTCACCGTAATTGACTTTGCCACGAAAAATCCCTTTTTAAATTTCCTTTTTGGTGGATTTAATCACCATGTAACCCACCATTTATTTCCTTCCATTTGTCACATTCATTATCCTAAACTCACACCGATCATTGCTCAAACCTGTCAAGAGTTTGGTTTAGATTACCGACATGAATCTAGCTTTTTGAATGCCTATTTTGCTCATTATCGCCTATTAAAAAACAACGGAACACCGGTTTCATTAAGTGATTTATAATGTTTTACATCCTTTTTGTCCCACTTACTGCAATCACTTGGATACTATTTTTCCAGTATTTACCCCGGTTGTTTGGACCTCAAATGAAGCGCTTAATCATCCCCGGAAGACAAAGCACAAAGACTTCGAAAAAGGAATATTTACTAAGCGCCATGAACCTGCTCGTGTTTACTGGTTTTGGGGCTTTATTGGATTTCTTAAAATCAGCGGAGCTTACTAAATTCTACTTCGAAATTGAATTTACTTGGACTGGTCTCCTTTATTTACCTGCCAGTTTATTTGTTTCCCTTTTTATTCATGACCTCTTTTTTTACCTCTCGCACCGCATGTTACATTTGGCCTTTATGCACAAGTATATACACGTACACCACCATCAATCGCACACCGTAAATGCCTGGGCCACCTTCTCCTTTCATCCCATCGAAGGGTGTATTCAAATTTCTATTGTATGCTGGCTTCCACTGCTTCTTCCAATCCATCCATTAGTTCATGGAATATTTACACTTTTTATGCTTTTCATGTCTGTTTATGGACATTCAGGATATGAACTACGCGCCAAAAAAGCACCCATATTCAATGCCTTTAATACCTCGTTTCACCATGCTCAACATCATCAATACGGAAATTATAATTTTGGGATTTACTTAAATTTTTGGGACCGCTTATTTAAGTCTAATCATGCGACATATGAAGATGGGTACAAACACCTACGAGAGCACATCAACGGTTCCAAGGGCGGCGAATAAAATAAATAATTAGCCCTTTTGAGTCCTGATATTCATGATACACTTCAAAGCCATACCGAAGATACATGGCTAAGGTCCGTTTTGAAATTGTTTCTGCAATAATGTCCAATCGCTTTGCTCTGGAGCGCTGAAATACAAACTCTTTTATTTCTATGATTGTTTCCAAGCCAAAGGACTGATCCTCTACAGCAAGCATCCAAAAATAAAAGGCGCGTTCTTTTGATCGGAAACTCTTAAGTATTCGCTCCCGCTTTAACATCGGTATTGCCCTTAACCAACCAACACTGTATTGTCCTAAATAAGCGTATAAACGCAACGCATCAAGTGTGGTAAGTTGATGCTCTGAATTGAACATCAAGGCTACTCCTTTTCTATTTGTCGTGATATAAGCTCCTTGTTTTTTTCGCGCCACACGAACACAAAAGGTACACAAATGAAAAATTCTAGATTTAATTCTATGATCCTCCTTCACAAAAGCACGCACTCCGGGATTCGTTTCAAAAGATGCTGCCAATATGCGAATGGCAGTTTCTTCAGTTGTGCAGTCAATTGGTAACATCACTAAGCAGCTGCCTCACACAAGGATTCCTCAACCCTTTCTTTCGGTAGTGGAAGTTTGCAAAAAGGACACGGATAAAGCTGCCCATCAAAATCCAAAAAAATGTAGGAGCGTCCACCACCACAAGTCATTTGCTTTCGATAACCCGCAGGGAACAAAACGGTAGGATAGGTGACATGAGCCTTCTCAAAATTATAGCGTTCACTCAAATTCCAAAGGTGGTCGAGCTGCTTGGCATTCAAGGCTATGTCTTTATCCTGGTAATTCCCTACGGCACGTGGTTCAAGGATATTTACGATCGGAACTCCTTTATTTTTTGCCCATTCGATAATTTGTTCTACCCCGTATTCATCAACAAGTTCTCTTGTCGGGCAAACATTTAAAGCGACTAAAATCCCCACTTCAAGGCAATGACTAACACTCTGATCAACCCATTCAAATGAATTCGTATTCCCTCTAAACGCATTGTGTTCATTCGGATCAAAATGATCTAAACTTATTGCGATACCATTCAATCCAGCATCTTTCAAGCGCTTGGCACGATCCAAGGTTAGTCCATATCCTGAGGTATACACCCATTGGTCACACCGATTTTGATAACGCTCAAGTAAGGAAATTAAATCGTCAAAACGACTTAAGGGTTCTCCACCTGAAAAAACCAATTGTCCCACGCCCTGCTCAACAAATGGGTCAATTTTATGATAATAATCTGTTAAGGAAAGTACATCTTTTTGATAGAGTGTTGCGGCCTCGCTGCAATGCGCACATGCTAGGGGACAACGTTTGGTTATTGCAACAATCAGGCGACGCAAAGCGCGATTATCGGTTGGTGTGGCTTGAACTTCAATTAAATGACGTTTAAAAAATGCATTAAATCCTGGTGAAGGCCAGGCAGGATTAAACATATCCCATGCGTATTTACCCTCTATTTTAAAGGCACGAACCAAGGTTTTTCCGCCCATCATACGCTTAAAATTCTTAAGGAGTTTGACCAGTACAATGAAAGATTTAAATGGGTTTTTGTACAAGCGTGTTCCAATCCACCATATATTAATCAACATTAAGACTCTAATCGCATGGTACTCGAACCCAACAACTCGTTTAATCATATTAATTCAGTAGTTAGAAATAAATGTACTCGTAAAAATAGAAAATCTAAGCGTTATTGTAACCAATTAAAATGCTGTTCGGCTATTTCAGTTTTATGCGCCATAATATAGGTCCTAAACGCCTCGGCTACTGGACCATGGCGCTTGCCATTACCTTCCCGATGAACATCACCATCGGGTTTCCAATCTACTACAGTATTATCCAATAAAAAAGGCCGGCATCACCGACCTTTTTAACGTTTTATAATTTAACAATCGGCAGAGCCCCAGCAGCATGTTTTAACACATAACGGCCCGGTGACCAACTGGAAATATCTAAGATTCTTGATTCATTTCCTTCCAACGTGAACTCAAACACGAGCCTTCCCTCGGAAGTAAATACGCCCACCTTATCGAAAACATTTGACCCGCTATTACTTACCGTAATTGTGGTGGCGCTTGGATTCGGATACACACTGATGGCTGTTTCTTGATTCAGCGAATTCAAGCCCACTTGAGATCCTACTTGCTCCTCCAACGTGACCCCACACCCATTGGCATCCGTCACGGTTACCATATACAATCCGGCAGTTAAACCACTTATAGCTGCTGTTGTAAATCCTCCGGGTTGCCAAGTTATGGAATAAGGCGCGGTTCCACCCGTAGTAGTTACAGAGGCTGTTCCATCATTCCCCAATAATTCGTCGGTTGATGTGGTTGTAATAGAAAGGGCCGTTGGTTCAGTGATGTTTGCTGTGGTTATTGATGAACATCCATTCGCATCGGTAATAGTATATGTTTGTGTACCTGCACTTTGGGAGAATGAACCAATTCCAGCATATGGTGGAGTTCCTCCGATTGCACTTACGGAAACGGTGGCCGTACCACCAGCGCATAAAATCGGAGCGATAACCGAAGCATTACCCACAAGAGCAGCTGGTTCTGTCACCGTAAAACTTTGTGTTGTTATGCACCCATTGGCGTCAGTTACCGTTACCGTATATGTTCCTGAAGTTAAATTATTCACGGTTTGCGTATTTCCCGGCAAGGGAGACCATACATAAGAATAGGGTGCTGTTCCACCACTTGGGGTTACCGTCGCTGTTCCTGAGGCCTGGCCATTACACAATACATTGTTTACCGCTGCAGATGCGGTCATATTACACACCGGTACGGGTACACACCCATTGGCTGGTGCTTGACTGTAATTAAATACTAAACTCGGACATGGATACAAATAAGGAATCCCGCCATTCATTACCAAATTCACGCCCGGTTCGTGATAAATTCGATGGATTCCTCCAGTCATGATTATGGTTGAACCACTTTTAGCAAAAATACTGTCGATTCCTCCGCCGGTTATCATCGTAGCTCCGGCTTCGAGGTATACATTCATTATACCACCATCACTATACAACGTATCGTTTTGACAAACCCATTGAGGCGTGAAACCGCCATTCACCACTTGGTAGGAGCTTACCACATTCGAATTCGACAATACGGTTGGACCAGCCAAATTGATTATGTTGGCTGCAGCAGTATCCATACACCCATTAGCATCTGTAACAATTACGCTATAAGCTCCTGGACTCAGATTACTTAGGTTAGCTGTCGTTTGACCGCCACTCCAGGCATAGGTAAATGGAAAGGTACCGTTAGAAACTGTTGTGCTTATTGCCCCGTTATTTCCTCCACCGATTGAATTGCTTACCCCCAAGGAAACAGAAAGATTACATGTCAAAACAGGCGCGCACCCATTTGCTGGAGCTTGCGAGTAATCGAACACCAAGCTCGCGCAAGGATATAAGGTTGGTATCCCACCATTCATATTCAAGGTCACCCCTGGTTCATGGTATATCACATGAATCCCTCCTGTCATTGTGATGGTTGATCCCGTTTTGGCATATACGGTATCAATTCCTCCGCCCGTAATCATCGTAGCTCCAGACTCCAAATATATCTTCATAATTCCGCCGTCTGTTTGCAGCGTTTGATTCGCACATACCCATTGCGGAGTAAATCCTCCATTGACCACAGAAAAAGTACTCACTGGATTTGAATTTGAATAAAGGATAGGACCAGCAAGATTCGTTACACACGAAGTAGCCATGGATTGGCACCCTACCGCATCAGTAACTACTACTGTATAACATCCAGGAGGTAACATCGTAGCATTTTGCGTGGTTTGCCCATTGCTCCACACAAATGAATACGGAGGCGTTCCACCATTCACCGTAAGGTTTATTGTTCCATTGGGTCCACCACCCATGGCATTATTAACGGCGGTTGTCAGCATCATCATACAAGGTTGTGCAAACAACACCAAGTTGATATTGACTGAAAGGAGTATTAAGAATAATCTAAGATTCATAGTATATAATTTACGTTTGTTATTATTGGTATTATTATTTCAAATATCTAAAGTCTTGTCCAGCCTTTATTGATTTAACCGTTTCAAAAATGAGTGCAATACAAGATTCCACGTCTTCTTTCCGAACCATCTCTACCGTAGTGTGCATGTACCGCAAAGGTAAGGAAATCAACGCACTAGTCACCCCTTCGTTAGAATAAGCAAAGGCGTCGGTATCCGTACCCGTGGAGCGTGAAGCCGCTGCGCGCTGAAATGGAATTTTATTTTTTTCTGCCACCTGAATAATCTGACGTAGAAAGTTATTCTGAACCGCTGGACCATAAGTTAAAACGGGTCCTTCCCCAGATTTTTGGTCACCGTTTTCTATTTTACTCACCATTGGAGTTCCTGTATCGTGACAAACATCGGTAATTAGCGCAACATCTGGTTTTATTCGATGGGCAATCATTTCTGCACCGCGCAACCCAATTTCCTCCTGTACCGCATTCACCACATACAAACTAAAGGGTAGGCTCACCTTTTTTTCTTTGAGCATTCGAGCTACCTCAGCAATCATGAATCCCCCTACCCGATTATCTAAGGCACGACCTACATAACGATTCTTATTGAGTACCATGAATTCATCCTCAAACGTAGCCACACAACCTACATGCACGCCCAGTTTTTCCACTTCTTCTTTCGTAGAACATCCACAATCCAAAAAGATATTTTTCATGCTTGGCGCTTCATCCTTTGCATGACGCATGTGAATGGCCGGCCAACCAAAAACAGCACGAACAATCCCTTGGTCTGTATGGATATTCACGCGTTTCGACGGTGCTATCATGTGGTCAGAACCACCATTTCTTCGCAAGTAAATAAAGCCATCACTGGTAATGTAATGAACGAACCAGGAAATCTCATCGGCATGTGCTTCAATCACCACTTTGTAGGGTTTTCCTGGGTTAATAACCGCTGCAACAGAACCGTAATTATCAATGATGAATTCATCTGTGTACGGACGCATATAATCCATCCATAGTTTTTGTCCGGGCGATTCAAACCCGGTTGGACTTGCGTTGTTAAGGTATTGTTCTAAGAACTTTTCTGATTTAGCCGTAATAATTTTTTTCATGGATTATTTCATTAAGGTAACATTCCCTTTGATTATATTTTCTAAGCCCCCGTAACAGGTAACTTGCAGGTAGTAGTCATAGACATCTGGATCAAGTTTTCTTCCTTGATAGATTCCATCCCATCCGAAATTCACATCCGTTGATTCAAACACAAGTTCTCCCCAGCGGTCAAACACCCGAAAGATCATTTTTTCTACAAACAATCCACGCACATACAATACGTCGTTATTCCCATCATTGTTTGGAGAAAAGGCGTTAGGAACGTAAACATAGGGTCCATCACATATTATCTCGTAGACCTTCACTTCGGTAGTATCGCTCACTGTACATACACCGTCTGAAACAAAGAGGGTAAAGACTGTGGTTTCATCCACCGTAGCTTGCGTATTTTGTGCATTCGGATTGAGTACCGGAGCAGCCGGCACCCATTGATAAATTGGATAGCCTGAAGGAGCACCGGTTAACGAAATCGTTGATCCTGGAGTCACTAAGGGTGGCGTAGCGCTGGCTTGAACTAAGGTTGGATTAATGTAGGATACCGTAACATACACTGAATCTTCTACTATACACCCGTTTGCACTGGTAGCCTCAACATAGAGATATTGTGTGGCTTGAGGTAATATGGTCGCAGTCGCTTGATTCGTTGCACCTTGAATGATTGCCGTGGGACTCCACTCATAACTAAATACTTCCGGGGAGTTATTGATTGCCGTATACAAGGTTGGGCTGTTCAAACAGATTGAATCAGGCCCACTGATACTGATTGATTCCGAAAACACCGTAATGCTGATAGAATCTGTGTATGAACAATTTCCGTTTCCTGCAGTCAAATAATAGGTTTCTGTGGTTGGTACCAAGACTTCCAATGACGGATCTTGGACAGGAATATTCAAGGTATCGGTAAACTGGTTATTACTCGACCATACAAAATAATTCGGACTACCCACCAAGGTACTTGGAGACAATACAATGGTAGAATCAACGCACAAATACATCGCATTTGGCAAGGAAAAACTCACGGAAGGATAAACGGTAATGGTAACCGTGGCGGTATCCGATGCATTACAAACCGAATCGTAAATCACCAATTCGGTGAAGTATTGGCCCGGAACCGTGTAGGTTACTTGAGGTTCAAAGGTTAAAGAGTCGATTACGCCATTGCCGAAGTTCCAATAGAAATTCGTGGTAACCGTGGAAGAATTATTGAAATCAACTATCACAGGACTGCAGCCACTTTCGGGACTGGGCTGGTAATTCGCAATCACAGGTACATCAAATTGAACAAACACGCTATCCATTTTGGAGCAATACCCATTCGCCGCGGATACATAATACCATCCCGGATTGTTGTTTGAAATCAACACGGTTGAATCGTTAATCGTAGGAATTAGGGGCGGATTAAACATAGAATTAGTACCCCACAAGAATACATTGGCTGCTCCGTTGGTATTAATAGATAAGACATAAGGGGTATTCGAACACAGCGCAAGGGTATCAAATAGCACGAAATCAATGGAATCCAGCACCGTAATCGTAATTTCAGCCGTATCTGTTAGGTTGCAAATGCTATCTGTCACATACAAATACACCTGGTATTGCCCCGGATTTGTATAGGTAACGGTTGGATTAAACACCGTTGAGCTGGTATTGTTATTCCCGAAATCCCACAAATAATCGTCATTCTGTGAAGAAAAATTATTAAATGTCACTTGAAAATCCTCACATCCAATGGTTTGATTGGCAATAAATTGCGCGGAAGGAATTAATTCAAAATCAAACTTAAATAACAGGTTATTACAATTGGCACTGTTATTTACACTGGAATATGCTCCTGGCGTAATTGGAAAGTCACTGTGTCCACCACAACCTCCACAAACGGATTGATACACCACCCCGTTTTTATCAAAGCGGCTCGTTCCTCCATCCACATGCTCTGTAGAGATATTACCCCCCATATACGTCGCATAAAGCAAACTTAAAAAATCATGTTCTATTACCATCAAATAAAAATCGAATCCTGTGGTATTTGGCTGATAGGCATTCCCTGAAATGGGCATTCCAGAAATCGGAACATTTTGCAAGATATTGGCTCCCCAACCTGAAATGTATATGTTTCCACAAATATCTACTAGAAAAGCGGAAGGCGAAATATTAATCTGGCTACTCCCATTTCCAATGGTTGCACTCGCTTGATTGGTGGACAGGTTATTGCTTAGCTTGATTACAAACTGGCTTGAGTTCGGGTTATTGTATGGTGCATTCCACGTTGGGAAAATCCCTCCAACCGATTGCCCCAACACAAATACATTATTGTTTCGATCTACCTCTACAAAAAATGCTTGGTCATAATCATTCCTGCCTAAGTAGGTGCCTGCAGTAATTGCCGTACCTCCGGGGTTTAATCTAATTACAAAGCCATCCGATTTCCCACCTTGGTAAGCCCCCATAAGACCGCCAACGGTACCCGTTAAATTCGCAGATGATGTACCACCGCAGGAAAATATATTATTCAGCGTATCCACTTTCACCGAATAACACGCATCGTTCTGACTTCCACCATAATAAGATGAAAACTGCAAGGCATTAAACGTAGGGTTCAATCTAAACAGCACCCCATCTTGTCCACCGGCATTAGCGGCTTGAAATGGATTCACAGTTGGGAAATTCGTTGACCGAGTACAGGAGGCAATTAAGACATTTCCTGCTTGATCCAGCATGATTTCACCGCGGAACTGATCGCCGTAATTGGTTGTCAACGAATCATACAAAAATGCACCATTATAAGGAAGGGAGGTGATTTTATAATTCACCCCATCGTTCCCAGTACCACCCACATAGGTAGATGCCAATAGGTTCTGTCCGTTCGCGCTGAGTTTGGAAACGAATAAATCCGTTCCTTGGTTTAGAAAATACACCCCATTAAATAAGAAATTTGCATTCGCAACACCCCCGGCGTGAGCCGCTTGAAACGCACCGTTGGTAGTTGGAAAATCAATACTTGAGGTCGCTCCAAAAATGTAAATATTATCTACGGAATCACAGATCAAACTATGCGCAGTTTCGGTTCCTTGTACCATATCTCCCCCTCCTAAAAACGTAGCCCAAAGCATGGCGGTTCCGGTTGGATTATATTTAGTAATAAAGACATCCGTTACTCCGTAATTCCCTCCAATGGCGACAAAATTGCCAGTTGGGTCATACGAAGATCCGTTTGGCATGGGGAAATTGTTCCCATAAACCATACCCGCTGAATACGCCGCTCCACTTTGTCCATAAGTAGCCGTCATTCCAAAATTATCCGAAAACGCCCCGTTATAGGTGGCAAAAACTAACACCGGGTCAATGACTAATGGAACTGACTTATTATAGGATCCCAAACGAAAAACCACCTCATCGCCTTCCACGATAAATTTACAATTCACCCAAGTTCTTATCCCATTGATATCCTGAAAAGCAGCTAATTGCTCTTGTTTAATTTGACCTAAGGGAGTTTCAATTACTAAATTCCCATTTCTATCCACGCTGAGTTTGCGGTGTCCAGCATACTGCATACGAATTTGGGAAGGATCCGCACCGGGTGAAACCACAAATCCATATTCTTGATTAACACCTGTTGCATTAAACGTTAAGTCAATACCCGGATACAATTGATGCCTTACAACGTGATTAAACCCGTGCACCTCTGAAGCCCATTTCGTCGAATCTTTTCCAAGAAAATAATTGTGATAAAACGAAGTTGCCCCCGATTTCTCCATGGTGGTAAATGGAAGTGCATTAACAAACGATGCGTGAACTACATGTTCTCGAATGGTTTGATTTTTTTGTTTCTCACCTCGATCGTGGGCGTGCGACATGGCACTTAAATCTTGTTGATGAAAGATCATTTTATTCTTCATGACCCACAGCTTCCCGCCTTCCTTTTCGCTTTTAAACAAGACATCTGACGGCCATTGTCCTTTGTTCTCAAAAAACTGAATGGAATTCAAGGCGGGCATAGATTGAAAATTACCTTGAGGTGCCTGCGCATGAACTCCAACGGCTAAATAAAGCAATCCTAGAAATAAAACCCAACACTTCATCGCTCTAAAAATACGGATTTTATTCAGGTGAAAAAAAGTAAACGGTGGGCAGCGCGCTTTTTTGTAATTTTACTTCGCTTTCATTTCAATATTCATGAATCAAATTACAGAACTTTTTAAGATAAAATACCCCCTCATTCAAGGCGGTATGATATGGTGCTCCGGGTGGGAATTAGCATCAGCTGTTTCCAATGCAGGAGGACTTGGATTGATTGGTTCAGGATCGATGTATCCCGAAATTTTAAGAGAACAAATCTTGAAATGTCAAGCCGCAACAGACAAACCCTTTGGAGTCAACATTCCACTCTTGTATCCAAACATAGAAGAACATTTAACTACTGTTATTGAACTGAAGGTTCCCATCGTATTTACCTCTGCAGGAAACCCAAAAGCCCATACGGCGCGTTTAAAAGCAGCAGGAATTACCGTAGTTCACGTGGTATCCTCCAAGAAATTTGCACTGAAAGCACAGGAAGCAGGTGTAGACGCCATAGTTGCCGAAGGATTTGAGGCGGGTGGACACAACGGAAGAGAGGAAACCACAACCTTATGTTTAATCCCCTCTGTTGCTGAAGCCGTTGATATTCCAGTGATTGCAGCGGGTGGAATCGGAAGTGGTAAGGCCATGTTAGCCGCGATGATTCTTGGCGCAGATGGCGTTCAAGTGGGCAGCCGTTTTATTGCTACGCCGGAGTCGAGTGCTCACATCGCATTCAAGGAACGAATTCTTCAGGCAGAAGAAGGCGACACCAAACTTACCCTCAAAGAAATCACCCCGGTGCGTTTACTTAACAATCCGTTCTACCAAGAGCTACAGACCATTTACGAACGAAAGGGAAGCGCAGAAGAATTAGCCGCGCACCTTGGAAGGGGACGTGCAAAAAAAGGCATGTTTGAAGGCGATTTAGACGCTGGAGAATTAGAAGTAGGACAAGTTTCTGCCATGATGCGTGTTATGAAACCGGCGGGTGACGTTGTAAAGGAGCTAATCACTGAATTCAACAACCTAGCTGCACAATTAAAACAATTGAATTTTTAAGATATGATAAACTTTCATCGCTTCACTTTACCCAATGGTCTGAAAGTGATATTTCATCAAGACAAGACTACGCCCATGGCGGTGGTGAATACACTTTATGATGTCGGCGCACGAGATGAAGACCCAAACCATACCGGATTTGCCCACTTGTTCGAGCATTTGATGTTTGGCGGGTCAGCGAATATTCCAGATTTTGACGCCCCCTTGCAACGTGCTGGAGGAGAAAGCAACGCATTTACCAGCAACGACATCACCAATTACTACGATGTGCTCCCATCTCAAAATATAGAAACCGCCTTGTGGTTGGAAAGTGATCGCATGTTATCCCTGGCCTTTTCTGATAAGAGTTTAGAGGTACAACGAAGCGTAGTCATTGAAGAATTTAAGCAACGCTACTTGAATCAACCCTATGGTGACGTATGGCTAGAATTACGCCCTCTTGCTTATAAAGTACACCCCTACCAATGGGCTACGATTGGGAAAGAAATTAGTCACATTGAACAAGCAACGATGGATGACGTTCGGTCCTTTTTTGGCACCCATTATCATCCGGGCAATGCCATATTGACCATTGCTGGGAACTATGAAAACAAGGAAATCGAGGATTTAGTTTCAAAATGGTATGGTGCCATTCCGGGAAAGAACAAAGGTGCGAGAATTCTACAGAGAGAACCTATTCAGACCGAATACCGAACGCTAACACTCAAACGAAACGTACCCGCTTCTGCGTTTTATTACGCCTTTAAAATGTCGGAACGTAAATCTGAAGGATATTACATTGCCGACTTACTCTCTGATGAAGTAGGAAAAGACAAATCAGGCAAGCTTTATTTGAGTCTTAAAAAAGACAAAGCACTGGTGCATGAAATCAATGCCTACATCTTGGGATCGCTCGATGAGGGCTTATTTATTGTTTCTGGAAAGCTCATGCCAGGAAAAACCTTTGAGGATTTGGATACAGCGTTATGGGAAGTACTAGAAACGTTCAAAAACACCTTGATTTCTACCCCTGATTTAAACAGACTTCGAATGAAAGGAAAGACATCGAAAGCATTTCAAGAGCAGGGACTATTAAATCGAGCGATGAATCTTTCGTTTTTCGAATTATTGGGAGATGCGAATGGAATTAACGAAGAGGAAGCAATTTACAATGCCATCGAAGCAAGTCATTTGCAAGACTATGCCAAATCGCTCTTCAACCCAAACAATTGCTCCCGATTATTTATAGCATCTGAATCCAACTAACATGACAGATAACTTAAACCGTTCGCAGGCTCCAGCGGTCTCCCTATCCAATGACATAAATTACATTGCACCTGAGTGTCACTTCACTCCAGCGGGTGTACCTGTGTATTTGATGCGCAATCAAACCAGCGAAGCCGTTAAATTGGAGTTGATTTTTGACGCAGGCTCTATTTACGATAAAAAACCTGTGGCAGGATTAACCACAGGGATGCTTTTGGCGGGCACCGCAGACAAAACCATGGCAGAAATCAACGACATGATTGATGACCACGGGGGATATTTCAACGCGAGTGTAAGTGCTGATTATGCCTACCTAAACATATTCGGGTTAAATGAATCAATGGATGAATTGGTGTCCCTTATTGAGAATTGCCTCTTCAATGCGAACTTCCCGGAAACCGAATTGATTCAACTGAAAGCAGAACGCAAGCAAAACTTGATGGTGTCACTCGAAAAAGTAAACACCCTGGCACAGCGCGGCCTACAAGAACACCTATTTAAAGGAACACCGTACGGTAGGATAAATCAACCCGACGACTTTGATGGGGTTACACGAGCTGATATTCAGGCATTTTTTGAAACATATTTTAAAAAAGGACTAAGAAAAATCAACTGGGTAGGTAATCCAAATGCAGCGCAATTAGACGGTATTTTACAATGTTTTGAACGTTGGAGTAATGAGGTTACCCCCCCTGTAAAAGTTAACTACAACCCATCCAACGAACGCATTGAAGTGAAGAAAGCGGATGCGGTACAAACTGGCATTCGTATGGGGAAAATTCTGTTTGACCGATCTCATCCAGATTATCATAAAATGACCGTGGTTAATACAATACTTGGAGAATACTTCGGGAGTCGATTGATGTCGAATATTCGCGAGGACAAAGGGTACACTTATGGAATCGGGAGTTACCTTGGAGAAAATCAATCCAACGGGTATTTTGTAATAGCTACGGAAGTTGGGAATAAATTTTTAGCGGATACCTTGGTTCAAATTAACGCAGAAATCGAACGGATGCGAACGGAATTAGTTCCTTCTGAAGAATTAAGCTTGGTTAAAAACTATTTATCCGGACAATTCCTTCGCAGCGCCGATGGACCATTTGCCATGATGGATTTATTTTCGATGGCAGAAATCAGAGGACTTGATTATTCATTCTACCAAAATGCCTTGCGTACCATTGAAGGAATAACATCCGAGGAAATCATGGAAACGGCATTAACCCATCTAAATCCTCAGGACATGTTGATTGTTACGGCTGGATAGCAACTTCTTTTGCTTCCTTTCGTACAATTTTCTTAAGAACTTGACGTTCCTCACGCGCGCATGAGATATTTCTTACTTTTCACTTTATTTCTTTTAGGATTTAATCTATCCTTTGCTTCGCATGTGATGGGTGGTGAAATCACATGGAAATGCGGTGGAAACGGCGGATATCTCTTTGAATTGGTATTTTACCGTGACTGTAACGGAGCCGAAATTAATGTGCTCTCCGAAAATCTCCGCGTATGGAACCATCCGAGCGTAACGAACATCACGGTGAATTACATCTCTCGTACCGATATTTCGCCAAGCTGCACCCAAGTTTCAGGCGGTCCGCAACCCCTTGATTGTGGGAACGGATCCAATGGCGGTAATGGAATCGGTGCAACGGAGAAAGTCATTTATAGGTCATCCGAAATCATGCTTCCAGGAACCCCACCGGCTCAAGGATGGATTTTTACATACGAAAACTTCGCACGATCAAATGCCATTACCAACTTAACCAATCCCTCAACCTATGGCATGACCATCTCGGCCACCATGTTTGCTATTGGCGGACAAACAGGCTGTCAAGACAACTCACCACAATTCCTTCAATCTCCTTATTTTGTAAGTTGTGTTGGTGATCCCTTCGTGTACAACATGAATGCAATAGATCCAGACATGGATTCATTGCTCTTTGAATTTAGCGCACCCCTCAATCATTTTCCACAAGGCAGCTTCAATCCCCCCGTGAATCCAGCTCCAGTACCTTTCGACCTTGGGTTTTCGTATCAATCGCCAACGCCTTCCGCGGCCATTAGTCCAGGAAGTATTCCCGCGCAGCTAAACCCTCAAAATGGCGAATTAACGTTTACCTCTACCCTACAAGGTAATTTCGTAGTTAAAATCAAGGTGTCTTCCTATCGCTTAGGACAATTAATTTCACAGGTGGAACGAGAAATGCAACTTATCGTAGTACCTTGTCAACCCAATAATGCGCCACAATTCACTCCCCCATTCAGTGGTTCATTTACCACCACCGTAGATGCGGGAGCCCTGGTTAATTTCAATCTTTCGGCATTGGATAATGGGTTCCTTCAAAATGGTGCAGGACAATCGGTTACCATCAGCGCAACGGGCCCCATGTTCGGCACCAATTTCACGGCAGCAACTGGTTGCGGAATTGAACCCTGCGCATTTACTACCGGATTACCTGCCACCGGAGTTGGTCAAGCAAACGTCCCATTCACATGGCAAACCGACTGTGACCACCTCATAAACTCCTTTGGCATTGTGGCCGAATCCGTTCCGTATTTTTTTGTATTCAAAGCGCAGGACAATTATTGTCAAGTTCCGAAGGTTAGTTATGCCACCGTACAAATCAATGTGCGGAATCCTGGAATCATCGCTGCGCCTTCCCTTAATTGCATTAGCTACACCAACGGGAACTACGAACTTTCTTGGAATCCCGTTTCAAATCCGCTGAACACTTTTGTTTCTTATTCCCTGTATTCCCTTCAAAACGGATTGATTACAACCATCAACGACATTAATAACACGACCTTTGCTATCGGCGCGGCACAAGCAAATCAAGATTTTTATTTGGGCGTAGTATCCGGTTGCAACGGAAGCATTACTCGATTCAGTGACACCTTACACCCCATCATTCTTCAATTAACCAACCCCAACAATGGAACGGCCTTGCTGCAATGGAACGCACCAAGCGCAATAAATCTTGGGGGCTTTTATCATATATATCAGCAAACTGGAAACGGTCCATGGGTTTTATACGACAGCGTTCCGTTCGGAACTAATTTCTATAAAGACACCGTGCGCATTTGTAACGGAACATTGGGCTATCAAATCATCTACCCATATGGTGGATGCACCTTTGAATCCAATACCCCAAGCGACCAATTTGAAGACATGCTTACGCCGGTAATCCCGATCATTCAAGGTGTAGGATTTGATCCAGCCAGTGGAAACCTCATCTTAACGTGGAATCAAAACAGTCAATCAGACACCTATGGCTATGTAATTTACACCTTGGATGCCAATAACGTACTGTATGAAATCGATACCGTATGGGGAATCGGCAACACTTCATACACCTATGTTCCAAGTGGTTCTGGTCCGTTTACGTTCTCCGTCGCGGCCTTTGATTCTTGCTTTACGACGTCAGTTCCGATCACCTACCAAACCTCGGGAAAAGCGCCACTTAACGCAAGTATCCGCTTAGAAGGGGCCATTAATGCATGTGATCAGTCCATAAACTTAGCATGGACAGCATATCTCGGATGGAGTGTCAGTTCCTATCAAGTGTATTCGTATGAGAATGGGCAGTTGGTTTTGCTAGGTACAACAAATGCCTTGAACAGCACCATCGACGTAGTGGGCGGAAATACCTACACACTTTTCATACAAGCCAATCTCGGTAATGGAAATGCCGTACTTTCAAATCCGTATACCTTTATTGTACCCCTTCCCGGACAACCCAACTTTCATTACCTACAAGCGGCAAGCGTCAATGGAAATTCCGTAGATATCCGGGTATATGTGGATCAAAACGCTGGGATTAACCAAGTACAAATTGAACGAGAAGAAACACCGGGAAATTACACGGCAATTGGAACAGCAACGGTAGTAAATAACTTGGCTCAGTTTACAGATGCACAAGCAGATGTAATGAATCAAACGAATCGATACCGCTCCAAATACATCGATACGTGTGGAAACATCGGCAGTCCATCCAATGCGGCCACCACCATCTTAGCAACAGGAATAGCCGATGACGAAACGCAAATCAATGTAATCAGTTGGACCCCTTACCTTGGGTTTGAAGTTGGGGTGAGCACCTATGAGGTATACCGAATCGAACCGGACGGTTCTGCAACCCTCATTCAAACGGTTCCAAATGGACAATATAGCATTGAGGACAGTGTCGATTCTGGTCCCTACCCCGGTGAGATCTGTTATTATATCGAGGCCCGAGAACTCATCAACAATTACGGAATAGAAGAACGGTGCGCGAGCAATACGGTTTGCCTCACCTATACCCCAATAATCTACATTCCCAACAGTGTGTTTCCCGAAGGCATTAATAGCGTATTCAAGCCTGTTGCCACCAACATCGACCCGAGTAAATTTAAAATGACCATCATGAATCGATGGAGCAATATTATCTTTGAAACGACGGATTACAACCTGGGATGGAACGGTAGATTTCAAGCCAACAATGAATTAGTTCCAAACGATATGTACATTTACGTGATGGAATTTTATGATGCTGCAGGGAATCAACTAATCAAACGAGGAGAGGTATATGTTATTCGCTAACAATGCGCGTATTTTAATCATTCAAACGGCCTTTCTTGGCGATGTCATACTTGCAACATCAGTGGTTAATTCGATCAAAGCGCAATACCCTGAGGCGCAGGTTGATTTATTGGTGAAAAAAGGAAATGAAGGACTCGTGCTTGGACATCCTAATTTAAATCGGGTGCTCACCTTTGATAAATCGAGAAAATGGCGGGAAATGTTACGGATTATTCGGGCTAACCGAGCTACACCCTATGATTTCATTGTAAACCTGCATCGCTTTGCATCTTCTGGACTTATTGCGGTGCTTAGTAAAAGTAAAACCGTTGGATTCAACAAAAATCCCTTGGCCCGATTTTATACCCTAAAACTACCACATCCGATCTCGAAAGGCATTCATGAAATTGACCGGAATTTCAGTTTAATCGCTGCGCTTGGCATTAAGCACTTGGTAAAACCATCCATCTTACCAAGCGAGGAAGCGATGCAAAAAGTTATGGAATATCAAGAAACGCCGTATGTGTGTTTCGCGCCGGCATCGGTTTGGGAAACGAAGCAACTTCCAATCGAAAAATGGGTGGAGCTTTCAGAAAAGCAAGATCATATAATCTACCTCCTTGGTGGTCCAAATGACCGCGCACTTTGCGAAACCATAAAAACTAAAAGCCCTACACGTATTCATAATTTAGCAGGCGAACTTTCGCTCATGGAATCTGTCGCACTGATGAAAGGAGCCGTACGGAATTATGTGAATGATTCGGGACCCTTACATTTCGCGTCAGCAGTTAATGCGCCGGTAACGGCCTATTTTTGTTCTACTGTTACAGATTTCGGCTTTGGTCCCTTATCGGATGATTCAGAGGTCAACGAAGTTACGGGACTTACGTGCCGTCCGTGCGGCTTGCACGGAAAGAAAGAATGTCCGGAAGGTCATTTTAAGTGCGGCAAGGAGATGGTGGTATAGAAGTTCCACGGGATTTGAAATCCCGTGGAACTTTGTACAGGGATTTGAAGTCCCGAAGTTCATTTTAAATGCGGCCCTTCGACAGGCTCAGGGACCGCAAGCACGACAGGCTCAGGGACCGCTTTATTCCAAAATGTTAAAAAACAGGTGCGGACCCTGAGCTTGTCGAAGGGCGCACCCAGAAGGATTGACTATTTAATCAAATTCACATGCCCCACAAACTCTTTATCCTCTTGCGTTTGTAGCACTTGGAAGTTCAAGACCCAGGTGTAGGTACCAGACTGACAATTGGTATGGTTTGGCCCATAGTCGCCACCCCATCCAGTATATGGATCTTTGGATTCAAATACAAGTTCTCCCCAGCGGTTGAAAATCCTCAATAAATAGGTACCTGGTTTAAATCCTTGAGAAATTATTGGAAGAAATACTTGATTCTTTTCATCGTCATTTGGTGTAAACGAATTTGGTACATAATAAATCAAATTCTCTTCCACATGAATACTCACATAGGCCGTATCGGTGCATCCCACCTCATTCATCGCTACAAGCGAAACCACATAATCTGCAGGTTCAGCCGGGAACAAATGGATCGGTTCAAAGCCAAATCCGTAGGTTCCATCTCCAAAATTCCACGCGTACGAAGAGGCATTTTCTGAATTATTCGAGAATTCTACCAAGGGTTCCAAGGTCGTAACTTCGGTGGGATCTGCCCCAGCCACCGCAACAGGAGATTCATATACACAAGCCACATTAAAATTCGTTTCCGTTGCCGTACACCCTTGAGGATTCGTTACTGTTAAAGAGATGTCATAGCATCCTTGTTGCGTAAATTGATACCCTACCTGTCCAACCTGTTGTGTGGATGCTCCATTTCCAAAATTCCAAACATAATTCCAAGACGTATTATACACAGCTGCTGTATAAACGACGTTTAACATCCCACAACCAATCGAATCCGAATAACTAAAATCAGGGTTTGGTGTTGGCGCAATAGTAACAGGCTGCATTACACTGTCTATACATCCCGTATTTGGGTCAGTGGCAGTTAATACCACATTGTAGGTACCAACCGAAGGAAATTGATGCGTTGGATTCGAAACAAAAGCATTGCTTCCATCATTAAAGTCCCAATTATAATCATAAGCTCCTACCGACATGTTTTGAAACGCAATGGGAGTTAAGTCACAATATGGTGGATTCAAGGCATTAAACGCTACGGTTGGCCATGGATTAATCGTAACCGTCATAATAGAATCAGGACCTATACATCCATACGGAATTGAAACCCCAGATACATGATACTGCACCGTTTGTGGCGCATTCGTGGTTTGAATCAACACGTCATTAATAACCGAACTTGTTTGGGTTGGAGAATACGTCTCGCCCTGTACATTCGGATTAGGCGTGGCATACCATTGGAAGGTACTCGGAATATCAGCAAGTAAATTCATATTGACCGCTTGCCCAGCGCAAATTGAAACTTGCTGAGTCAATACATTCGGTGTCGGATTCACTGTGATGGTATAGGTTTGATTTAGGCCTGAACATTGAGTAGCTCCATTAATAAATACAGGCGTTACCGTAACTACCGATTGTATTGGTAAGGCCGTTGGATTTTGTGCCATGAATACCGGAACATTACCAGTTCCTGTTGACGCCAAACCTACCGCAGCATTAGAATTCACCCAATTAAAGGTAGTTCCACCAATAGGGCCGAGCAAAGGCACAATCGGTGAATTAATGCCCTCACACAAGGTCATATTATTCAACGCAAATACCGATGGCTCTGGATTTACTACGATTTGGAAGGTGTCCTTTGCTCCAGCACAGCTCACATTATTCGCAGTGAACAACGGTGAAACTAGGATTGTAGCACTTATGGGCGCTACTCCCGGGTTAGATGCAACAAATGCATTTAAGGAATCCACACCGCCCAAGGTTTGAAGGCCTACATTAGCTCCTGCCGCATTCCATGTATATACCGTTCCTGGAGCGTTGCCAGTGAACAAAACTTGAGGGTTCCATTGATTGTGGCATACATTCAAATCTGGATTCGGATTCACCGATGGAATTGGATTCACGAACACCGTAATTGGAATTACCGGACTACTGCAGCCATTGGCAATCGAAGTACCAATGACATGATAGGTAACCTCTTCTACGGCACCCGTTGGATTGACCAACTGATCATTGATGATTGAAGATGTTGTAATGTTTGTGGTTTCATTTAATACATTTACGTTTGGATCTGCATACCAGTTAAAGGTTACGTTGGTATTGGCAACTAAATTCAAATTCACATTTCCATTGCTACAAATCGTAACGGTATCTTGGTTCAATAAAGCCAATGGCGGTTTCACAATCACCGTAATCGTTTGAGATGGCCCCTGACAATTCCCTTGAATCGATGTTGGTGTTACCGAGTATACCACCAACTGGTTTTGATTTGAATTATTAATCAATATATCATTAATCACCGCACCACTGTTCGTAATCAACGATTCTCCAGTAACATTTGGATTATTCACCGTACAGAACCAGGAAAAATTAGAAGGAATATTCGCAGCCAAGATGGCATTCACTCCTGCACCGCTGCATATCTCTAAATTCTGAGGGATATTGAGTAACACATCCGGCTGAACTTGCACTACCACAAATGAATCAGGACCAACACACCCAGCGATTGTGGTTGGCGTAATGGTATACGTAACACTCTGAGGCACACTGCTCGTGTTCGATAACAAGTCATTAATAAAAGTATTGGTTTGAACGGTGGTTAATTCTCCATTCACATTCGCATTTTGTGTAGCAAACCACGTAATGTTTGCAGGGATATTCGCTGTAATATTAACTGCGGCGTTCTGGTTGTTACAGATAACCGTATCGTTTAAGGCATTTACATATGGTGTTGGATTCACTGTTATGCTGTACGTTCCCACCGGTCCGTTGCAACTTTGACCTTGGAAGGTAAAGATTGGCGTAATGTTTACATTTCCTGAAATAGCACTTGTTCCTGGGTTGGTCGCATTAAAGGCATTTACGGTATTACTTCCACTCGCCACTAATCCAACGCTCGTGTTTGAATTGGTCCAGTTGTAGGATGTTCCCGAACCATTGATCGGGGTGGCATTCACCGCAGTTTGGTGGCAATAACTTTGATTGTTTATTGGCGCTACGGACGGTATCGGTAATACGTAATAGGTAAAGGTTTGATTCGATCCTGAACATGAAATTCCTTGGGTAAAGATTGGAGTAACCGTCACTTGTGAAGACACTACCGCATTGGTGGCATTTTGACCAATAAATGCGGGAATAGAATTCGTTCCATTCGCGCCAATTCCAATGGCTGTATTTGCTGCCGTCCATTGATACGTGGTACCAGTTCCTGTGAAATTCAATAATTGTGTATTCGCTCCGGCACACACATACTGAGAGCCCGGATTGGTAACACTCGGCGTTGGATTAATTTGATAGGTATAACTTTGTGGGGACCCTGGACAAGAAACCGAATTTTGAATAAATGTTGGGGTAATTGTAACTTGAGCGAAAATGGCTGCATTCCCATTATTCACCGCATTAAATGCTGCAATATTACCTACACCTGTTCCAGCAATACCAATAGAAGGGATACTGTTGGACCAATTATAGGTGGTATTCGCAACGGATCCATTAAACGTCACAGCTGTGGTAGGCAATCCATTACAGACTACCTGGTTCGCAGGCGCAACAACATCCGATGTAGGACTTACAAAAATCGTAAACGTGGTATTGTTTCCTGGACAAGTTACGCCATTTGCAGTAAAGTTTGGAGTAACTGTGATCAATGCATTTACAGATTGTGTACTTTGGTTGATCGCCTGAAAGGAAGCAAGTGATAAACCAGTTCCGGACGGAACTAGACCGATGGTGTTGTTGTTGTTACTCCAATTATAACTTGTACCCGTTCCTGCAAAACTTACAACTGGGGTATTAGATCCATTACAAACAGTTACGTTGGCTAGAGGGTTGGCTACCGGTGTTGGATTCACGGTTATCGTAAATTGTTGCGTATTACCCGAGCATGTCACCCCTGCATTGGCATATTGAGGAGTAACAGTTATTGTTCCAACCAAGGGATTCGAAGAACTCGCATTAGTCGCATTGAACGACCCGATGTTTCCACTGCCACTCGCCGCCAATCCGATTCCTACGGTGTTGTTTGCCCACGCATACGATGTTCCAGTTCCTGTTAGTGCTATCGGTTGGGTTGGCGTTCCCGAACAAAGTACTTGACTGTTTATTGGATCAACCACAGGGGTTGGATTAACAGTAATCGTAAATGTTTGTGGCGACCCCGGACAGCTGGCATTGCCCCCTGCAAAGCTCGGTGAAACCGTAATTGTTGATGTTACTGGATTTGTAGTTGCATTCGTTGTAGTGAAGGAAGAAATATTCCCTGTACCTGAGGCAGCCAATCCAACGGATGGATTGCTATTGGTCCATGCGTAACTGGTTCCATTTCCAGAAAAATTAACTGCATTCGACAAATTCCCATTACATATCACTTGATTGGCAGGAACTTGTACTACAGGCGTTGGATTAATAGTAATGCTGAAATTCTGTGCCGTACCCGAACAACTCACCCCATTCCCTGTAAAGATTGGTGTAACTGTCAATTGTGCGGTTATTGGATTTAAGCCATTATTTACCGCCACAAACGGGGTAATATTCCCAGATCCCGATGCCGGAATACCAATGGTCGCAATCGAATTGGTCCAGTTATAGGAGGTTCCAGTTCCAGAAAAATTCACTTGTGCCGTAGTGGCACCATTACACAAGGTTTGACTACTTGGTACATTTGCACTTGGCGTTGGATTAACCGTAATGGTGAAATTCGTGGTATTTCCGCTGCAATTGACACCATTGTTTAAGAACTGCGGTGTTACGGTAAGCGTTGCAATAGAAGCAGCCGCATTACTGGCATTTAGTCCAACAAATGAAGCAATGTTTCCTGTTCCTGCATTCGCAAGGCCAATGCTTGGCGTATTGTTCGCCCAGGTGTATGAATTCCCCGTGCCACTAAAGGTAATTGCCGCAGTGTTGGTATTATTACAAATCACCTGACTATTGACATTATTTACCGTTGGTGTTGGATTAATCGTTATGGTTGCATTGGAATTGAGTCCCGCGCAGGTTACACCCGCATTGGTAAATGATGGAATGATTCCAATGGTTGCATTCACTGGGGTAGACCCTGCATTGCTTGCTGCAAAAGGTGCGATATTTCCTGAACCTGAAGCCCCTAATCCAATGCTTGTGGTGGAGTTCGTCCACGCATAAGAAGTTCCAGTTCCGTTGATTGTAATTAAACTTGTATTGGTGCCATTACAAAATGTTGCATTCGCCATGGGTGTAACTACCGGAATTGGGTTCACTGTAATCGTAAATGTTTGCACAGGGCCTGGGCAGGTAACATTATTGTTCGTGAATTGCGGCGTAACTGAAACAGTAGCCGTTGAAATCACCGAATTCGATGGGTTGAGTGCGTTAAAAGCGACGATATTACCTGTTCCACTCGCCGCTAGTCCAACAGCAGTTTGGTTGTTCGTCCACGTGTACGAGGTACCTGTTCCCGAGAAAGATACCGCACTGGTATTCGTATTATGACAAACCACTTGATTCGCAGGTGCCGTTACTGCAGGCGTAGGATTTACCGTAATGGTGTACGGTGTACCTCCACCCGGACAAGCTACATTTCCAGGAGTTGTTGCGGAAGCAAGAATTTGAATAATCTGAGGAACCGAACTGTTATTCGTTAGGGTTAGGGTTGGAATGGTGGCATTACCCGTTGTTGGGTTCAATCCTGTAATGGAGGCAGGAATCGTAGTAGCACTCCAGGTAATAACAGCGCCATTCGTCGGAGAGGTAATATTTACCGTATTGCTTGCCCCTTGAGAACAAAGGGTTTGATTTGCCAAACTAAAATTCACGGCTGGGGTTGGATTTACCGTAATGGTAAAGGATTGCGCTGTTCCTGAACAACTCACGCCATTCAATGCGAATGATGGGGTTACATTTACCTGTGCAACGATTGGATTGTTTCCATTATTCACCGCATTAAACGAAGCAATATTTCCAGATCCCGAGGCTACTAACCCGATGCTTGTTGCGTTGTTTGTCCAATTAAATACAGTTCCAGCAACCGTTCCAGTAAAGGATACTGCCGTGGTTGGAGACCCATTACACACCACTTGATTTGCTAGTGCAGCTAAGGTTGGGGTCGGATTAACAGTGATTGTAAATTGATCTACCGCACCATTACAACTGATCCCATTTGCCGTAAACACAGGCGTTACATCTACTGTAGCAACTACCGGCAAGGTCGTTGGATTTGATGCATTAAATGAAGCAATATTTCCAGTACCTGAGGCAGCTAGACCAATAGATGTCTGATTATTAATCCATGTATATGAATTACCTGTACCAGCAAATGAAACAACAGGTGTGGACGCGCCATTGCAATAGGTTACATCTGGATTGGGTGTAATAATTGGCGTAGGATTTATAATAATGGTGGCTTGTTGTACCGCACCAGCACAAGTTAATCCCCCGTTAGCAAACTGTGGAGTAACGTTTAGGGTTGCGGTTACCGCCGCTGAATTACTTGCATTAACCACCGCAAATGCACCGATATTACCGGTTCCACTTGCCGCAAGACCAATGGTTGGTGTGTTGTTGGTCCATGCATAGCTGGTCGCTGTACCCGTAAAATTAATCGCAGCTGAAGAGGTGCCGTTACACAATACCTGATTCGTTAATACACCCATGGTTGGGGTTGGGTTAACCGTGATGGTAAAGGTTTGAGATACGCCTGGACAATTCAAGTTAGCCCCTGTAAAAATTGGCTGAACCACTACCGTAGATACTACCGGCGCATTCGTATTATTCACTGCATTAAAACTTGGGATATTTCCAGTTCCACTTGCAAGCAATCCAATACTCGTTAAGCTATTTGTCCAGCTATACGATGTAGCCGTTCCGGTAAAATTGATGGCGGCAGTTGCTTGTCCGTTACAAACTATCTGATTAGCAGGAAGCACCGCACTCGGGGACGGATTCACCGTAATGCTAAAGGTTTGAGGCGTTCCCGCACAATTGAGGTTGTTTCCACTGAATACTGGCACTACCGAAACTTGAGAAACTACGGGATTAATTGTACCGTTACTTACCGTAAATGCATTGATATTCCCCGAACCAGATGCGGCTAATCCAATACTCGTTAAGGTATTGGTCCAGTTATATTGCGTTCCTGTACCGTTAAAGGTCACTTGTGTGCTTGAAGCACCATTACAAATCACTTGATTTGCAGGTGCAGTAACCACAGGCGTTGGATTGATGGTGTAAGTAAAGGTGGTAGGAATGCCTTGGCAAGAAACACTGTTGTTGGTAAAGACTGGAGTAACCGTAACCGTAGCCACACTTGGGATTGAATTACTTGCATTCACCGCATTAAATGCGGCAATGGTTCCTGTTCCTGAAGCCGCTAAACCAATCGCATTATTGGAATTGGTCCATGTGTACGAAGTGCCTGTCCCAGTAAAAATGCTAGCAGCTGTAGACGTATTGTTACAGACCACTTGATTCGCAACGGCAGTTACGGTTGGGGTTGGATTAACCGTAATGTTAAAGGTAGAAGTTGACCCCGCACACGAAACATTTAAATTGGAGTATGTTGGCGTAATGGTAATTACTGACGTAATCGGAGCAGCACCTGCATTGGTTCCTTGAAAAACTGGAATGGTATTCGATCCCGATGCCGCTAAACCAGTATTTTGATTATTGTTGGTCCATGCGTAACTGGTCGCTGTTCCACCCGGGGTAACCAAACTTGAATTCGTACCATTACAAATGGTTTGATTAGCAATCGGATTCGTTACGGGAATTGGGTTAACTGTATAGGTAAAGGTTACCGGAATCCCGTTGCATCCCACGTTGTTGTTTAAAAATTGAGGGGTAACCGTAACCGTAGCTGTCACCGGATTACTCGTATTGTTCAAGGCATTAAATGCAAGAATGTTTCCTTGACCAGATGCACCCAAGCCAATCGAAGTGGTATTATTGGACCAATTATACACGTTGGCATTCCCGGAAAAGGTAACTGCATTCGTGGAAGTATTCGCACAAAGTACCTGATTCGTTGGTACAGCAACGTTTGGCGAAGGATTCACCGTGATGGTATAACTTACTCCCCCACCCGGACAGGCTAAGGCGCCCCCTGTTGCTGCATTCGCAGAAAATTGGACCACCTGAACTACAGCGCTGTTGTTAATTAAGGTAAATGACGGAATTGTTGACCCACCACTTGCGGTGTTAACCCCAGAAATCGAGGCCGGAACGGTAGTTGCCGTCCACGTAATTACAGCATTGGGTGTGGGTGAAGAAATCGTAACCTGAGCCGAACTTGTACTGGAACAAATGGTTTGACTTGGTACACTAAAATTGACTTGAGGAGCAGGATTAACCGTAATCGTAAAGGTCTGAACTGTACCTGGACAACTTACCGCATTATTCAAATAGATTGGAGTAACATTGATCGTTGCCACAATAGGTGTTGCCGTTAAATTCACTGCAGTAAACGATGGAATATTTCCAGAGCCAGAGGCAGCTAATCCGATACCTGGCGTTGAATTGGTCCAATTGTATTGTGTTCCCGTGCCAACAAAAGAAATAGCCGAAGCGGTCGCATTATTACAAAGCACCACATTGGCGGGTGCCGTTACACTTGGTGTTGGATTTACATTGATAACAAACGAGGTTGTTCCTCCATTACAACTTACGCCACCCCCAGAAAATACAGAAGTAACCGTAACCGTGGAAGAAATTGGAGCCGCAGTACCATTGGTTGCGATAAACGAAGCGATGTTGCCACTTCCGGAAGCTGCTAAACCAACTGCTGTATTTGAGTTAGTCCAAGTATATGAATTTCCGGTACCACTCAAGGCAATAGCTGCACTATTTGAACCATTACACAAGGTTTGACCATTAACTGCTGTTGGAACGGTGTTTGGATTTACGGTAATAGTAAATAACGTTGGATTTCCAGTACAGGTAACGCCATTCACTAACACCGAAGAAGTTACACTCACTTGGGAACTCAATGGAGTCGTAGTGCTGGCATTGGTGGCAGTGAAAATCGGAACATTACCTGAGCCACTTGCACCAAGACCTATTGCCGTATTTGCGTTAGTCCAAGCAAACGTAGCATTCGCAACAGGACTCGTTAAATTCACCACATTAGAAGCAGCTCCATTACAGAGCGTAATGTTATTCACCGCATCAACCGTTGGTGTTGGAATGATCTGGATATTAAATGTTTGGGTAATCCCAGCACAACTCACCCCATTAGACGTATACGTTGGAATAACACTTACCGTACCCGAAATCGGAGCCGAAGTTCCGTTTTGAGCCTGAAAGGAAATGTTACCATTGCCTGAAGCACCTAATCCGATCGATGGATTCGAGTTACTCCAAGCATATACTACCCCATTGGGAATGTTATTCGAAAAATTATAAGTTACCGTACTTCCCTGACAAAACGATGCCGATGCCGGACTTGTCATTACTGGATTGGGATTCACGGTAATCAGGGCAGATACAGTGGCTCCCGCACATCCTTGACCATTCGTCGTTAAGGTAGGAGTAGCTATAACTGTAGATGAAATTGGCGCTGTTCCAGCGTTTACCGCGGTAAATGGCGCAATATTCCCCGTGCCTGATGACGCAATTCCTATAACTTGGTTTGTGGAAGTCCATGTAAATACTGTTCCGACTTGATTTGATGTGAAATTTATTGCGGCAGATGGAGCTCCGGCACATATCGTTTGATTGGATAAGGCAGTAGCTACCGGTGTAGGCAAGATGGTAATCAAAAAGGTATCCGGCACCCCCGGACAGGCAATTCCACCATTACTAAAGGATGGTGTAACCACAATCAATCCAGAAATTGGGCCATTCGTATTGTTTACGCCAGTAAAGCTAATATTCCCAGAACCCGTACCATTCAAGCCAATGGCTGCATTGGAATTTGTCCAGTTATACACCGTACCTGCAATGTTATTTGGAGAACTAAACGTCACCGCAACCTGTGTCCCTGCACAAACTTGTTGGTTTTGCGTTGAAGCAACTGTAGGCAATGGATTTACCGTGATGGTATAATTACTCGTAGCTCCGGTACAAACCACCTGATTATTCGTAAAACTAGGCACGATGGAAACCGTACTTTGAATGGGTAGATTTGTATTGTTAGTTCCAATGAACGAAGAAACTGTATTTGATCCCGAAGCACCTAATCCTGTATTTGTATTGTTGTTCGTCCATGCAAAGGCTGCACCTGCTACATTACTCCCTATAACCACCGCATTATTTGTATTTCCCGCGCACAGCACCTGATTCGCAATCGGCAAAACAACAGGTACAGGATTAATCGTAAGGGTATAACTTACCGGACTTCCCGGACAGGTGGTCGCACCACTGGACGCACTTGGAGTAACGGTCACTGTGGAAGTAAGTGGCACGTTACCCGCGATCGATGCATTGAATCCTGGGATGGGAGTTCCAGTTCCCGAAGTTGGAGTGAGGCCAACATTCGTACTCATGCTCCACGCATAAGTCGCAGCGGGGACATTCGAAGTTATCGGAAGCGCTGGGATAGCTACCCCATTGCAATAGGTGGCATTATTTAATGGGTTCGCAACTGGGATTGGAATTACGGCTATGGTATACGTCGCAGGAGGTCCCGGACAAACCGTACCTGCCGTAGAGGCTATAACCGAAAACTGAACGGTTTGAACCGCGTTGTTGGCATTTGTTACATTCGCAAAGGATGGTAAGTTACCGCCTCCACTCGTTGGCGCGAGGTTCGAAATTCCATTCGGCACTGTTGCTTGCCAAGCATAGGTTACGTTCGGTGTCGTAGAAGCAAAAGTTACCGGGGCAGAATTCGTTCCACTACAAATGGCTTGATTTGCGATCGAAAACGTGGTTACAGGTGCGGGATTGATAGTGATCGAATACGTTCCCACTACCCCATTACACCCATTTGCTGCAGGCGTTACCGTGTAATTGAGCGTAAAGGGTGTTGTACCTGAATTATTAATGGTAGCCGCAGGTATTTGACCATTTCCGGTTGTAGGGAATCCTGTAACCACAGCTGGAACCCCGCCAGCATTCTGCAACGCATAGGTGAAAATCCCTCCAGCTACAGAATTCGTATAGGTCGATGCTATAGTTGTTTGCCCACCACAAATCGTTTGGTTGGCAGAAAGGGTTAGAACGGGTGTTGGGTTGACCAGAACATTTACACTAAACGGATTTCCTGAACATACCCCTGCGGTAGGGGTTACCGAATAAATGATGGTTTGAGGGGTATTCGTATTGTTCGTAAGGGTTTGTGAAATTGAATTCTGACCAGAATTTTGCGCACTTTGACCAGAAACATTTGGATTATTGTTCACGGTCCATGTATAGCTTGTACCTGCAGGTATCGAGTTTCCTCCACCATTGACAGGACTTACTGTAAATGCGGTTCCACTACAGATGGTTTGATTCACGTTTTGAACTACTGGTGCAGATGAAACTGTAACTGTAAGGGTATTAGAGGTGGCTGAACAAGTAATACCATTCAATGTACTTGTAGATATGACTTGGTAGTAACTTGTGATGGCGAGACCAGGAGGGACATCGTAGGCTGAGCTAATTTCTCCGTTAATAGGTGAAAATCCATTATTTGGTGAACTGGTTGAAACATACCATTGATACGAAGCTGTCCCGCCAAACGAGGAGGGTGTAGTCACGGTGAACGGCAAAGGATCGCCGTTTGGACAAATCGTTTGATTGGCGGCAATAACTTGAGGGGTGATCGTATTTACAGTTACCGTTATAACATTAGACGTGGCTTGACACGCTAAGCCATTCAGTGTATTGGTAATCAGAACTTGATAAAAGGTAGTGGTATTCAACCCAGCCGGGGGATCATAGGTAGCAGAAGTTGCTAAATTGATGTTACTAAATCCTGAAGCAGGATTTGTAGTTGAAGACTGCCACTGATAGGTAACTGCGCCATTGCCGCTAGCCGCTGTGGAATTGGTAAATGCTATTGGATTTCCACCTGGGCAGATGGTTTCGTTGCTTCCTATCACACTGGGTGCAAGCGAATTTACCGTAACGGTTAAGGTATTACTGGTTGCTGTGCAGCTTACCCCATTTAACAAACTCGTTACTACCAATTGATAGTAGGTAGTAATTGAAAGCCCTGCCGGAGGGTCATATGTCGCATTCGTTTCACCCGGAATGTTCGTAAATCCAGTATTGGGACCGGTGGTTGAAGATTGCCACTGAAAACTAAGTGTACCTGTACCGGATGCGGCATTGGTTGCGGTAAACGCTGCAGGATTCCCCCCTGAACAAATGGTTTGAGATTGAGTCAAGGTACCAGCAGAAACTGTATTAACAGTAACCGTAATGGGATTAGAGGTCACGTTACATGCAACGCCATTAAGGGTACTTGTAGTAATGACTTGATAATACGTCGTAACATTTAAACCAGCAGGAGGGTCATAAGTGGCAGAGGTTGCCCCTGCTATATTGGAATATCCAGCCCCCACATTGGTGGTCGATGATTGCCACTGATACGTGACATTTCCGGCACCTATCGCTGGTGTTGGGTTTGTAAATGCCACTGGATTTCCACCAGAGCAAATGGTTTCATTGCTACCAACCACAGGAGCACTAAGGCTATTAACCGTTACACTCAACGTAGCCGAAGTTGCAGTACATGGCACCCCGTTTAAGGTACTTGTGACAACGAGCTGATAATAGGTGGTAGTTGAAATTCCTGCGGGGGGATCGTAACTCACAGTTGTAGCTCCGGGAATAGGTGCATATCCTGAATTTGGCCCTACGGTAGAAAATTGCCATTGATAAGTTAAAGTTCCCGAACCGCTAGGTGCCGTGCTGGCAGTGAATGCACTTGGATTGCCCCCGGAACATACCGTTTGACTTGTTCCAAGCGTCCCGGAATTTACCGCGTTGACCAATACAGCTAACACATTCGAGGTTGAAGTACAAGTTACTCCGTTCAGCACACTACTCGTTACTACTTGAAAATACGTCGATGCAACTTGTCCTGCGGGAGGATCGTAGGTACTCAATGTTGCACCAGCAAGGTTGGAAAAAGGTCCTGCTGCAAGAGATGCCGATTGCCATTGATAGCTCAAATTTCCTGCTCCTGTTGAAGCGGTGGTAACAGTGAATGGAACAGCATCCCCACCGGAACAAATGGTCTGACCAGCTGCAATAGTTTGGGCAGTCACTGAATTTACATTGACCGTTAACCCATTGGAAATGGTAGTACAAGTAACGCCGTTCAACGCACTTGAAATAACCACTTGATAATACGTCGTAGTCACTAATCCTGCAGGAGGGTCATACGTTGCAGAAGTTGCGCCACCGATATTTGTCCATGGTCCAAGTGCCGACGCGGAAGATTGCCATTGATAACTCAACGTTCCTGTTCCTGTTGCTGCAGTAGTCACCGTGAATGCAGCAGGATTACCCCCTGAACAAACGGTCTGATTTCCAGCAACTACACTTGGAGTAACATTATTAACTGTTACGGTCATTACTGCTGAAGTAGCGGTACATACTACACCATTAAGCGTACTGGTAACCACCAATCGAAAATAAGTGGTAACTGTTTGTCCTGCCGGCGGATCATAGGTTGGATTAGTTTCTCCTACCAGGTTGGTCCAAGGTCCTCCAATAGCTGTAGCGGATTGCCATTGATAACTCAAGGATCCAGAACCACTAGCCACAGTAGTAACCGTGAATGCATTTGGATCTCCCCCCGAACAAATGGTTTGTGAAGTTGCTAGTACACCAGCAGAAACGTTATTAACAGTAACGATGCGGGTATTGCTTGTGGCAGTACAAGCTACCCCATTGAGTGTACTCGTAACAATGACCCGATAATACGTAGTTACTGTGATTCCAGCGGGAGGATTGTAGGTAGCCGATGTAGCACCTGCTATATTGGTAAATGGTCCAATGGCAGCAGTCGCCGATTGCCACTGATAGGTAAGAGTTCCTGATCCCGTAGCGGCAGTGGTGTTCACAAAAGCGGACGGATCTCCTCCGGAACAAATGGTGGTATCGTTGGATATTGTAGGAGGCGTAACCAAGTTAATGTTAACAGTAACGGTAAAGGTAGTATTGGGACAGCCGCCACCTGGAGAGGTCGCAACCACCGTATAAACCACGCTTTGCGCTGGCGAAGCAACATTGGTGGACAAGGTTTGTGAAAGTGGTAAACCTGTCCCATTGGATTCTCCGGTAACGTTAGGATTGTCCACTACCGTCCATGCAAAGGTTGTACCTGCTGGGATAATCGTAGTGGGTGGAGCATTGGTTGGATTGATGGTAAATGTTCCGCCGTTACAAATTGTTTGGGTAAAATTCGGCACCACGATCGCAGGAATAACTGTCACTGTAACAGTGAAAGGCGCTCCTTGGCACCCGTTAACGGTAGGCGTAACTGTATAGGTAACGGTTTGATTAACATTGGTCAAGTTTACAAGTGTCCCAGAAATAGTATCATTATTCCCATTGACTTCACCAGCAACATTGGCGTTAGGTGTAGCCACCCATGAATACGTAGTACCAGGAGGAACGATCGTATTCGGCGGGTTGTTTTGAGGTGCAATTACAAAGGTTTGACCACTACAGATGGTGGCCGTTTGATTTGGAACTACCGGAATGGGATTAACGGTAATTGTTTGGGTTTCATTGTCGTTTCCACATTCTGCGTTTGCCGCATCCAGTGCGACGAAATATGTGCCCGGTTGGGTAAATTGAACGGTCAATTGGTTAGCACCATTCAATGGAACATTAACATCGCCCATAGAACCTGCCGCCACTTGATACCCTGCTCCATTCAACGCATTCGTAAAATTGATTGTCCAACCAAAATTATACGCATTACTGCATTGGCCATTGTTGATGGAAAGTCCACCATTTGAGGTATTTGTAAAAGTAATGGATTGGTTTTGACATATTGAATTCCCAGGATTACTAGTAAAAGCTGCGTTGGGAAGCTGGTTAACATTAAATGGACCAATGGTACTGGTGGTGGTACTATTACCGCATGGATTCGTTGCTGTAACAGTAATCGTGTATGACTGAGCAACCCCATTCACACAAGTACTCGGTGAATACTGATGTGGAACACCGTTGGGCAATAATGGTAAATTTGGATAGGTATAAGTAGCATTTGGTGAACCATCCCCCCAATTGATGACATAGGTATTTCCTGGGGTTTGGTTAGCAAACGTTAGATTGTAAATCAACGGATTACATTGGGTTTGTGCCGACAAAGGTCCAAGTGAAATTGTTGCTGCTCCGTAACTCATTATTATGTATGATGAATAGGTGCAACCGTTTGGAAAGTTTACAACATACATTAGATTGTAGGCCCCTGCCGACGTATAATGATTTACAGGGGCATTATTAGCAATATTCTGTTGTCCAGGGAAGTTAAAAGCAGGACTTAAGATATTTGAAGTGCCCACTGGGAAGGTGGTTGAAGTCCCTCCAATCCCATTGGCTCCCCAATGAATTGTAGCTGTTGAACCTGCAGGCAAACTATTTGCATTGGTTAAAGAAATCATTGGACCAGGCCCAAAAGTGTTACATTGGCAATTATTGTTAACAGCAGCTTGGAGCATAGGTATGCCATTCACAATACTCAATTGAGCGCAATTCCCTGAGCCAAACGTTGGAACAATAGCTGGTGCAGTAGAAACATTTACGGTTACCGTAGTTTGGGTAAGAGCACCGTTCGCATGGGTTATATTGTAGGTGACGGTATACGTTCCCGGCGTAGGATAGGTGATTCCAATAGGGCCAGGCAAGTTTGATGTTTGGGTGTTACCAAAATTCCATGCATAGACTGCAGGAGCAATAAGGGTAGCGGGATTTACCGTTGATGTAAATAAAATGGTTGATCCAGCACACACATTGATGGTACCATTTACAGCAGCCGGAATGGTCGTAAACGTCGCCGGCTGGGAATACCCGTGCAGCGCTGTAAGCAACGAAAAACAGAGAAAAATACTTCTTAAAAACCTCATTCGCATGTGCATACGAAGGTACGCAAAAAAAGGTAGCTTTTCGAAGTACTTATTTATGGATTAACAGAAAAAAAAATCATGGTCTTTACTCACCATCTAAGGTATTGTTCAAAACCACTTAAAATAAAAGCTACATATTGGTAAGGGTTGACCAAACTAGCTGAAAGAAAGGTTTATCAAGCCCCAAACTGGCGTAGGTGGTGATCCAAATGCTTGTAGAGCATGTTCGACCATTCTTCAGGACTAAGTTTACCCAAGCTCAGCGATGGGATCTCGGATAAACGTTCTGGTCCAAGTTCCTCAATAGCTTTAAGATATACGATTAAGCGCTGACGCTCTTCAGAAACATCGTGTATTCCGGTTCTAATAAAAGTAGGACCGGTGGGTAAATTCTTTCGATACGGTTGATCATTGGTCATCGACTTTCGAAAAAACCATTGCATTAAAACCCGCATCACAACACCTGGACGATCTATGTTTTCTCCGAGAATTTGTTGGTATGGAAGACAGCAATGTGAAAACATTTGTCCCACATTCATTTTACCCCACAAGGGAACTTCATTGCCTACAAGGCGATTGATTCGATGAATAAACTCCTGCGTAGTTTCTGGAAGATAAATGTTTGGCAGCATGTTAAGTCAATACCTCCTGGGTGCGGGTTTAAACCCTCACCCAGGAGGGAATTAGAATTACGCCAATACTTCTTTTACCTTATCTGCAGCTTCTTGAAGCAATACCGCTGAATGAACATTCAATCCTGAATCATCAATTAACTTCTTAGCTTCAACGGCATTCGTTCCTTGTAAACGAACAATAATTGGAACGGGAATATGCCCGATATTCTTATATGCATCCACAATACCTTGAGCAACGCGGTCGCAACGTACAATTCCTCCGAAAATATTCACTAAAATGGCTTTCACGTTTGGATCTTTCAAGATGATATGAAACGCTTTTTCTACGCGCTCAGCATTTGCTGTTCCACCAACATCTAAGAAATTTGCTGGATTACCACCGGATAATTTGATGATGTCCATGGTTGCCATGGCTAAGCCTGCCCCATTTACCATACATCCCACATTTCCGTCTAATTTCACGAAATTCAATCCTGCTTCATCCGCTTCAACTTCTGTTGGATCCTCTTCGTTTTTATCACGCATCGCTGCATAATCTGGGTGTCGCATCAATCCATTACCATCTAAGGTAACTTTCGCATCTACCGCGATAATTTTATTATCTGATGTTTTGAATAATGGATTAATCTCAAACATCGCTGCATCGATACCATCATATGCTTTGTACAATGAAGCTACGAATTTGGTCATTTGTTTGAACGCTTCACCACTCAATCCAAGATTGAATGCAATTTTACGCGTTTGAAATCCTTGTAATCCAACGCGAGGATCAATGAATTCTTTAAATATTTTATCTGGCGTATGCTCTGCTACATGCTCAATGTCCATTCCACCCTCGGTAGAATAAATAATCACGTTACGGCCTTTTTCACGGTCTAACAACACCGACATGTAAAACTCTTGCGGTTCAGTTTCTCCTGGATAGTAAACATCCTGAGCAATCAAGACTTTATTGACCTTTTTACCTTTACCATTTGTTTGCAAGGTAACCAAATGTCCACCAAGGATTCCTTTTACCTTCTCCTCTACTTCACCAATACCTTTAGCTAAAACAACTCCGTGAGATCCTGTTTCTTCAACAGTTCCTTTACCGCGACCACCCGCATGGATTTGTGCTTTAATCACATACCATCCTGTACCGGTTTGTTTGGTTAATTCTTCCGCAGCTGCTACTGCATCGGCTACATTTTCTACTACCACTCCTTCTTGAATGGCTACTCCGTAGCTTTTTAAAATCGCTTTTCCTTGGTATTCGTGTAAATTCATATGCTAATTTGGTTGCGTAAAATTAGTGATTTCTAATTGACTGCGTTACGATTGTAATTTATTTTTCCAACTGCTTGTATTTTCTCTTGAAGCATATTCTTTTTCTTTAAAGGCCTTAATATCCTTCCAGATTTGGTCAATACTAAAGGTTAACGCTCGATGCTCCTCCTCCATCGCTGTATTTACAACCCGTGGATCAGAAAAATAGTGCTTAACAAAGTTTGTATCAAAATTACCCGAAATGAAGGCCTCATGCTTCAATACATATTTCCCGAAATCTAAGGTTGTTTTAACTCCCGAAATCTGATAATCATCGATGGCTTCTATGCATCGTCTAATGGCATCCTGGCGTGTTTTTCCCCAAACCACCAATTTAGCGATCATTGGATCATAATAAATCGGAATATCCATTCCTTCGAGAAACGCATCATCTACTCGCACTGAACGGCCAGAGGGAATTCGATACCGGTTTAATGTGCCAATATCTGGGATAAATCCGTTGAGCGTATCCTCTGCATATACGCGTATTTCGATGGCATGCCCGTTGATGGCTAACTCTTCCTGTGACTTTGGCAGCTTTTCGCCACGTGCCACGCGAATTTGCCATTCCACTAAGTCTGTTCCAGTAATTTCTTCGGTAACCGGGTGCTCCACTTGGAGGCGCGTATTCATTTCTAGAAAATAGAAATTCAACTCAGCATCCAATAAAAACTCTACTGTACCTGCGCCTGAATAATTACACGCCTTACACACATTGACAGCAGCCTCCCCCATTTGTTTGCGCAATTCAGGAGTTACTACAGCGCTAGGCGCTTCTTCAATTACCTTTTGATGTCTTCGCTGAATCGAACATTCACGTTCGAACAAATACACAACGTTCCCGTGGTTATCTGCAAATACTTGAATTTCAATATGACGAGGTTTCGTTACAAATTTTTCTATGAACACTGCATCATCTCCAAAGGAAGATCTAGCCTCACTTTGGGCGGTATGCATTTGTTCTTCGAAATCTTCTTCACGTTCCACCAAGCGCATGCCTTTGCCACCACCACCAGCGGAGGCTTTGATTAATACCGGATACCCAATGCTTGCGGCAATCTTCTTCCCAAGTTCGACGCTTGCAACGGCTTCATCGACTCCAGGAACTAAGGGAACACCAAACTCTTTTACCGCTTGTTTGGCACTTAATTTATCGCCCATGACCTCCATTGATTCAGGAGACGGCCCGATTAATATGATCCCAGCCTCCTTTAATTTTCGAGCGAAGCCTGCATTTTCAGACAAAAAACCATATCCGGGATGTACCCCATCCACACCTAAATCCTTACATGCTTGAATGATGGCATCCTGACGCAGATAGGATTCGGAAGAAGGGCTTGCTCCCAAATAAACAGATTCATCTGCCTCTAATACATGGGGAGCGAAACGATCTGCATCGCTGTACACCGCAACACTTTTAATATCCATTTTCTTCAAGGTTCTCAACACCCTTCGTGCAATTTCACCTCGATTTGCTACTAGTACTTTATTCATTTTCTTCTTTGTTTTCTATGCTTGGCGTCGGTTCCGTTGGCGCTCCGACAGGCGGTAATTTAGTTTGACGTTTCTTTCGTTTGAATTTTACTATTTTGTTCTCCTTAGATCTAAACACATCTAAAAAAGATTGCAAGAGTACAAAATCTTTTGCGCTATTAAAATCTTCATGATATGAAAGTCCCGCACCTTGTGTAAAAGGCCCTGCATTTTCTTTTACCGTATTTGAGTTTGAACGATTAAACGCATTAATACGAAAGGTCCCCGATTCATTTACCAAGTATTCAATACTCACATCACCTACTAATCCCCCGTTTGCAGCGGATGAGCCCGTTGTGTTTTGAACCCCGAAACTTCCTGTAACCACCAAGCGATCGCCTGCAAAGGATTTTTGCACCGAAGTAGAAACATTATCTGTCCCTAAATCCATCTTAACTTGATAACTTTTGGACATTTGAGAAAGGGCTTGATTAATTTGACTTTCAAACAAATCAATGGCTGCGGATTCATTGGCTGAATTGGTTCCCTTCAAGGGTTGAAACTTGCTGAAAAGCATTAAAGAGAAAAACTGACGATTTAATTCATCTTTATCTTCATTGATACGATTCATGAGTGCCTTTCCTGATTCAGGTGCTTTAGGCGCCACTAATTCAAACGTGATATTGGGTTGTATTAACGATCCGGTTAAATTTAATAGGCATTGAGCATCTTGCTTTGCCAAGGATTTATCGGTTTGCTCTGGAGTTAATTCTAACATGTTGGCGTTTTTCACTAAATACGAAGTGACAATTTTCATATCTGCATTGTACACGTCGCCCGACCAGTTTATTGAGCCATCAATAATATCAAAAGGTTTACGAGCAGGACCCATCGTAAAATTATACACGCTCCCGTTCAGGATCTTCAAGCCGCCATCTAAACGCATTTGATTATAGGCATCGAGTTTCAAATTTAATTTTCCTTGCGTTTTGGCTTGAATTTCATCATGTGTTTGCTCATTAAATACCAGAAGGACCTCTGCATCCGGAGTAATATCAAATGCTAAATCCAAGTCAACCCCTGTAAAATCGATTTTATCATCAAGTATGGGTGCTAAATTTTCATCTGAAACAAAGGTTATTATTGACTCTTCTTCTAATTCAGATGTGCCATACATTGGGAACACCAATTTCGTTCCTTTTCTGGTTTGAACATTTACCGTAACATTCATCACCGCACCATATCCCGAAATATTCGCAGTACCTCTTCCATACGCCTTACCGTAATACACATCGCCCTCCTTGTATTTGGTATTAAGAAGCATGAACTTATCTATTTTTCGTCCGGGATTATCTCTCAAGGAATGGTTATAATCTTCTTCAAAATCCACATCCACATTATAATTGAACTTAGTAAAGTTGGAATGATATACCGTACCGTCTATCGTTGCCACGTTCCCATCCGCATCACGAATCGGGAGCTTGTTAATATAGAACCCATCTTGCTCTACCTTAATTTTGCCATTCATCGTGTAACGACAACCAAGCAAGGTAAAATCAGCAGCGGCATCCTTAAGACTTAATGTACCTGCAAGTCTGGGAACATCCGGAGTACCTTTTATGTTAATGAAACCATTCAATTTTCCTTCAATTTTATCTAACACATCCGGATCCATGAATGCATTGGTAAATGAAATGTCTGTATTCTGAAAATCCAATCTTAAGCTTAGGTTTTCATCTTCAACATTCGTCAAATAAGAACCAGAAAAATCCAAAGTTTTCATTCCGCGATAAGCCAAGGTACCTTTTAGTCCTACTGCCGCTAAGGCATCATTATAGGTTGCATCGATATGAATTTCACCGACTTCCTCTTGATTAATAAAGAAGGAAAGAATATCAACATTAGAAGTTAAAGTTAAGGCTTCATAGGGATTTGCTAAACCAAGGGAACCATTTACCTTACCTGCCAAGTCGACCTCAAGGTTTAACATCTTTGAAAGATCCTCCAAGTCAAGATTAGTTATACTCAAACCCAGCACATCATTCACATTATCAGATAAGCACCCCCCCGCTTCTATGCGCTGATTCTTTTGATCACTTCGCAACATCAACTTATTGGTTTGAATGTGTTTATTCTGAACAATTAGATCGCTTCCAGAATCTAAATACCACTTAAATCCATTAATAGAAAATCGAGATTGATCAAAAAGTAAATCAAAATCATTGGAAGAATGCATCGTTGTGCGCCACTTTATTCGAGATTCATTCAGGCGTCCTTGATCCCACCCCAGACTTGAATTAAGTTTTCCTCCAATACCGGTCGTTAAAAAATTAACATCATTAAAAATTAATGAATCCCCGGCATCCAATTGATTCACTAAAAGATTCGCGGTAACCCCTGAAGCATTTACACGCTGTTGTAATGTAATACCTTCAAAATTAATGCTGTCATACATAATATGATTGGAAGTAAGTTGTAACCCAAATAAATCTTGCTCTGAATCAAACTTTAAAACGACTTCTGTTTGCGGATCAATTTCAAGACCGGGAACAAACAAAGCGGTGAGTTCATTGATATCTTTCACCACCAACCTTGCATCAATTTCATTATTCACTTTTCCACGAACGGGTTTTCTTGCTTGCACCAAACTCGGAAGAACGCGTGAAATTCCGAACAAAATATCATCCTGAATCGTGTTCGGATCGATCTTTCCTTTAAAATCCAAATCCGCTATATTACTCCTGATTTTAAGTGATTCTTCCGCCATGGAATGATTAAAATCGATACGAGCCGTAGGAATCTTTATTTCTTTACCATCTTCCGAATAATTGAACGTATTAACGGTCAATTCTCCCCCAAATTTATTAAACGATGCACCCGTAGTTTCGATAGTAAAATCTCCAATGAGCGCGGTGGATTTTGATTCCGTAAACCCGAGTTGACCTAAGTTCAATGACTCAACCTGTATTGCAGCCTTATAATCAGGTTTACCTTCTACGTTAAACCCGCCTAAAATCGTCAATTTCGCATTTGGATCATTTATGCTTGCTTTCGTATTCAACTCTACCCCATTCATTTGCATGTCTTTCAGCGCTACGTTATGATAAACATAGCCCATGGTCTCTAATTCACTGAAATACGCGGATCCGTTGGTTAGTTTAAACCCTTTATCCAACACATTGAACGTCGAAAATTTCAAGTTACCGTTTAAAACGCCAACATCAGAAACACCTAGTATTTCTCCTAATTGTATATGATTTAAAGCCAAAGCAATGCTATCAGGTCGTAAATTTTGAATTCCGATGGCATTACCAAACACATCTAGTTTCATGGGTGAAACCAAGCTCAAGTCCCCTTTTTCTGTTTTTATAGTTACGGGACGTAAAATTAACTGCCCTTGCTTCCCATCCACGACCATATTTCGAAAACGAACAGTTCCTAAGCGATCTACTTCAGGGCCAAAAGACAAGGATGATCCATCCGGCAGGCGCACCTTACTGAGTTCTGCCACATCAAATGAAGCATTTCGAATAACCTCTCGGAAGGGATATGCAGCAAAATCAGAGAAATCAGGCAAATCTAAATCACCTTTTAAAAACGTATTTTTTCGAATCCTTAAGTCTAAGCTTTTGATTTTGAAATGATTCACCACATTATAAAGCGTGCCACTCAACTGAACCTGTTCATTCATCCCGTTCATTTCTGGAACAAAAAACGCTACATCTGCAAGATTGATAGAACTTGGTTGTATGGCTATATTGAAAATCACCTTGTTATTAAAATCCTTCAATGCAGAAGGATCAGTATACGAATAAGCGATTTCAGAGGCATGAATTTCTGACCGATTTAACTTAATATACACCGAATTTAACCTTAACCCAGTATCATTGATTGCAACCTTAGCCTTCAAGCCCTTGACCCAAAGACCGGATTGGTCTTTCGTATGAAAATCATCAAGGCTAAACGCGGTAAGCGGGCCGTCGTTGATAAATTCAGATACTGTTAAATTGACATTTTCAAGCGCAACATGATTAAAATCTAGCCCCGTTTTCATCTTCGGGATTCGGAAATCATCGTAGCGTAGCTTGGTGTGCTTTAGGGTGATTTTATTCAAAGCAAGGGTAAACTTTGAAGAGGTTGATGTGGTATCTTCCGAAGCGAAATAATCGGCTATGAATTG
This sequence comes from Crocinitomicaceae bacterium, assembly GCA_044347515.1. Classification (GTDB taxonomy): domain Bacteria; phylum Bacteroidota; class Bacteroidia; order Flavobacteriales_D; family Crocinitomicaceae; genus UBA952. The sequence goes on from JBIKUO010000005.1 coordinate 42,597, forward strand.
AAAATTCATTTCACCGGTAGGTTTTTCAGCGTATACCCAAACCTCACCCTTTTCCAAAATGACTTCATCTAAGGTTAAATGCTGCGCACCAAAACCCTGTATTAATAATTCTAAGCTTTGAATTGACACCAAGCGTTTGTCAGACAAATCATGAATTAGTACATCTTCGAGATAAATTCGACTGAACAGCGTGATGTCCACCTTACCTATATTCACTTTCGTATTCCATTCTTTAGAAAAGAAATCTGTAGCCTGCTTGGCGAGATAGGATTGAAAAGACGAAGTTCGAATTAGAAAGGCGAATAAAATGACAAAAATCAAGATCCACTCAAAGAAAACCCCGAAGGTTCTGCCAAGGATTTTAATTACTTTTGTCATGCGTGAGCAAAATTAATCATTGCATTGAATAATCGGTTGATTTTAGGAATTGAATCGTCATGTGACGACACATCGGCTGCCGTTCTGAGAGGAACGCAAATCCTCGCGAATATAACACACACCCAGTTGATTCATGAAGCATATGGAGGCGTAGTTCCGGAATTAGCAAGCCGCGCACACATAGAGCACATTGTGCCCGTAGTTAAGAGGGCAATAGAGACAGCAAACGTTTCCTTAAAAGATATTGATGCCATTGCCTTTACCCAAGGTCCTGGCCTTATGGGTTCACTCGTGGTTGGAACCTCTTTTGCCAAAGGGCTCGCGCTGGCATTAAACAAACCCTTGATTGGGGTTCATCACATGAAGGCGCATATTTTAAGCCATTTCATTACCCATGAAGGAATGACCGCGCCTACTTTTCCATACTTATGCTTAACCGTAAGTGGTGGACATACGCAAATAGTTGTCGTTCATGATGCCTTGAACATGGAGATTATAGGAAAAACAATCGATGATGCAGCGGGCGAAGCCTTCGATAAGGCAGCTAAAATGTTGGGATTACCATATCCAGGCGGACCACTCATTGACCATTACGGAAAGACCGGTAATCCTATGGCATTTAGCTTTGCTGAACCGAATATTCCGGAGTTGAACTTTAGCTTTAGTGGGTTAAAAACATCCATTCTTTATTTTCTAAAAAAAGAAGTCGCCAAGAATTCTGAATTCATAACAGAAAATCTAAACGATCTTTGTGCATCCATTCAGCACAGCATCACGGACATTTTATTGAAAAAACTTAAAAAAGCGCAGCAACAAACCGGTATAAAGTGTATTGCAGTGAGTGGAGGCGTATCGGTCAACAGCGAATTACGAGCTAAACTTCAAGCATGGCAAGTAACAAATCCCGAGCTCTCCATGCATGTGGCACTGCCTACTTATTGTACCGACAATGCGGCAATGATCGCGATAACAGGGGCATTTTTATTTGAAGCTGGCATCACCCATGACCAGCAGATTTCAGCAAATGCAAAATTGCCTTGGTAAATTTGGAAGTTTAGAAAAATTTACTAACTTCAGAGAACCAAACTCACTACTATGTTTTTAGAAATCCAAGAAATCCAAAAGGAGCAGGTTCCAAATTGCACCTATGAAAAACAAAGCTCCATTCCACAGGAAGCTAATTTGCGGCAAAAACTTCATAAAGCCATGATTTTAGGAAATACCCATCAGGGTAAAGTAGAAATCATTTTTTGTGATGATGATGGATTAAAAAAGGTACACACTACCATTTGGGCCAAAGGAGAGCAGTTCATCACACTGAAAGGTGGGGTTTGGATTCCAATTTCTAAAATTGTAGATATAATTTTTTAACTTCGCGTCATGCGTCGTGTTGTTACTTTCCTAGCCTTTATTCTTTGCCTATTATTTAATGTTGTTGAGCTTCACGCTCAAAATCATGTAACTTGGAATGCTTCATGGGATAAGCAATCCAGCATGGTAATTATACGAGGTAACATTGAACCCACGTGGCATTTATATTCTCCTCAAACCGACCCAAACCTTGGACCAATCGCGTTAAGTGTGACGTTTGAAAAAAATAAGGGAATCAAAAAAATCGGGAGTTTAGAATTTTTAACAGCACCCGTTGCGCATCAAGATGACAATTTTGGGGGAATGGTTTATATTTGGGAGAACGTAGTTGAAATACGCCAAGCCTTTCGAATTAAAAAAAGCGGCGCATTAAAACTTACAGTAAACTACATGATTTGCGACGAAACGAAATGTATTCCTCCAATCGATGTGCCTATAACCATTCAAATTAATAATTAACTATGAGGTATTTTTTATCTTCCTGCTTAATACTTTTAAGCATCGCGACATTTGCACAAGGCTCTTGGCAAGACAATATAAAATGGAAATTTAGCATAGAAAAAATCGACAGTAGTCATGCGTATATCGTTGGTAAAGCAACACTTCTTAACCATTTCCATATTTTCTCTGTAAATCACGACCCAAAAAAGGCGGATTTTACGGGAACACCTACCACCTTTGACATCAAAACCAATAAGAATTTCAAGTTGATTGGGAAACTTAAGGATGGCAGTGCACCTAAAAAGTTTGTTGATGAATTAGGTGAACAATTGTATTTTGAAGGAAGCGCTACCTTTAAGCAACAAATTGAAATACTAAGCAACGAAGCGTTTAGCATCCCTTTCACCTATAGTTTTCAAATCTGTGATGCAGCAGGATGTATTTTCCCTCCTGCGCAAGACGCCACAGTTAAAATAAGTGGCTATAAAAGTGCATTATCTTCCGCTAATGTTCCCCAAGAAACAACACAAGACACCAGCACAACCAACACATCTTCAGGCGACAACACCACTGGAGACACCATGGACCAGAAAGAAGACAAAGAAAGTGCACCAAAAAAACCAAACACCCTATGGTGGACGTTTTGGGCAGGATTTGGTGGCGGGTTATTTGCTTTGTTAACGCCATGTATGTTTCCGATGATCCCTATGACTGTAACCTTCTTTACTAAACAATCAAAAACACGCGCAGAAGGAATCATTAAAGCACTTGTTTATGGTGTGTCAATTGTTGTAATCTATGTAACTTCGGGTATTTTATTTACAGCAGTTTTAGGAACCACAGGACTCAATGACTTATCCACTAACATTTGGATGAACCTAGTGTTTTTTGCAATCTTTATGGTTTTCGCTTTCTCGTTTCTTGGAGCCTTTGAAATTCAATTACCAAGTAAATGGGTTAACAAAATGGATAAGCAAGCAGATAGAGGTGGATATATTGGCATCTTCTTTATGGCATTCACCTTAGGCTTGGTTTCTTTTTCTTGTACTGGTCCAATCATTGGGAGCCTCTTGGTTACCGCATCAACCACTGGGTCCTACCTTACCCCTGCTATGGGCATGGGTGGATTTTCACTTGCCTTGGCTATTCCATTTACTTTGTTCGCGATTTTCCCAAGTTGGTTAAACTCTCTTCCACAATCCGGAGGGTGGTTGAATTCAGTTAAAGTAGTGCTCGGATTGCTTGAAATCGCCTTAGCGATGAAATTTCTATCTGCGGTGGATATGGCCTACCATTGGGATATCCTTAGCCGTGAGTGGTTTGTTGGATCTTGGTTTGTGATTTTTATGATTATGGGACTTTATCTACTCGGAAAGATTCGATTCTCTCACGATTCCCCAGTAGAAAAATTAAGCGTTCCAAGGTTCATGTTTGCCTTTATAGCCCTCGTATTCTCTGTATACCTGTTTACAGGAATGTTCGGTCACCCATTGAAATTAATCGATGGGATTGCTCCTCCAAGAACCCATTCTGAGGATAATTTCCGCTTCAATAACGGCGGTCTTGATACGGGGGTAAAACAAGATTCAATTACCGATAAATATGCTGCAGAGATGCATCCAGTGGGTGATGGTTCCATCTTGGTATTCCATGATTTATACAAAGGCCGTGCCTATGCCAAAGAACGAAATCTACCAATTCTTATGGATTTCACCGGACATGCTTGTCAGAATTGTCGTAAAACAGAATCTACCGTATGGACCAATGACGAAATCCGCCCCTTACTTCAAAAGAATTTCGTAATTATTTCGCTATATGTTGACGACCACGAACCGCTACCTGAAAGCGAACAACGATATTCAAAAGAACTTGGTGGGAAAATTCGCGACGTTGGAAATAAGTGGGCCGAGTATGAAGTAATTAATTACAAAAGCTTCCAACAGCCACTCTATGTGGTTACAGATCATGAAGGCAAAGACCTTACTGAAACCATTGGTTATACGCCCGAAATTGATAGTTACAAGAAATTCTTGCTTAAAGGCATAAATAAATTCAAGCAATAAGTTCACCGAACCGAATAATTAATTTTATCCTGGAAGGTCAACGCACTGATTTAATTGTTAAATTTATGCTAAACCTACTAAATTTTTATTTAAAGTGATCAAATTAAATACCCCCTCTTTATTAATTATTTTTTTTGCTTGTATTTGCCATTTCTACCAAAGCCAAAGTCAACTTTGCGTCTCTGGCGGTGGCGCGTCCAATGATCAAGCACATGCAATAGTTCAGGCAGGTGACGGCGGTTACGTTAGTGCGGGTCATACTAGCTCATTCGGAGCGGGATTAAATGATATCTACGTAATTAAAACTAATTCCGTCGGTACAATTATATGGACTCAAACCATCGGCGGGGTGGGTAATGATTACGGTCGCGCAATAATTAAAACGTTTGATGGCGGATACGCCATCGCGGGCACAACCTCATCATTTGGAGCAGGTGGTGATGATGTGTATGTAGTGAAACTTGATGCCATGGGAAATGTGCAATGGAATAAAACCTACGGAGGGACAGGAACCGACCAAGGATGGGATTTAGTTCAATCGTTAGATAGTGGATTTTGTATTGTTGGACAAACCACTTCATTTGGAGCCTCTCCAAATGATTTTTACGTTGTTCGAACCGATGCCTCAGGTAATTTAATTTGGGATAAAAAAGTAGGGGCCGCCTCTTTAGCTGACATTGCTTACTCAATAACAAATACTAGTGACGGCGGATTTGCAATCGCAGGAACGGCCTATACCTGGACTGGTAGTGCGAGTACATCTTCCAATGATTTCTATATTGTAAAACTTGACGGCAGCGGGAATATGGTTTGGTCTCGACTTGTACAAGATACAAATGCCACCAAATACCCGGATTATGCTAGATCTATAATTGAAACAGCGGATGGGGGATTTATGGTTGTCGGAGAGGCCGGTCAACCTAAGGTGAATGGAGGATTCAATTGGCATTACCTTTTAGTAAAATTGGACGCTGCCGGACAAGTTTCATGGACACGTTATTACGGCGGAACTCAAATTCCGAATTTCTCTACAGATGGTAGTGACTACGCAGAATCTGTTATCCAAATGCCGAATGGGGACTATTTGGTTGGCGGATATACCTTTTCATTCAATTATAATTTCACTACTGGACAGCAGGTTGGTTTGGAATATTACCTAATACGAGTGAATAGTACGGGTACGTTGATTTCTACTCATATTATTGGCACCGTTCAAAATGATATTGGAAAATCATTAATAAAAACATCCGACGGTGGGTACATGGTTGCAGGTTATTCACAAGAACTTACCGCTGGAACTTATCCCGATGAGTTATATTTTGTGAAACTAGACTCAACCTTATCAACCTGTTGTACCATGAGAACTGGAGGGGCAGATCGAGGTACAGGAACTACAAATACTACCCGAGGAAGTAGCCTAAGTGCAGGCGGAACCGCAGGTGTTGGAGGAATTTATGGATCTGGGGGAACAACCTCTGTTATTTGTGGAATCCAGCCCCTATCAGCGGCTTTTCAAACGAATCAAGCTCAAATTTGTCAGCCAAATAATTGCATCAATTTCAACGACAACTCCGCAGGTAACCCACTAACATGGGAATGGTCTTTTCCTGGCGCCACCCCCTCAAGTTCAAATATTCAAAACCCAAGCAATATTTGCTACAGTTCCCCAGGTTCTTACCCTGTAACGTTAGTTGTAGGAAACGGTGTTACTTTCGATACACTTGTTTCATCTAATTATATTACTTTATTCAATACTCCTCCCATCCCCGTAATAACAGCTTCTGGCGCAACTAATATTTGTTCCGGCGATACGCTACTTTTAACTTCCTCCTATGCCGCTGGTAATGTTTGGACTCCTAATAATCTAACTAGTCAATCCATTAATGTAACCGCTGCCGGTAACTATACAGTAACTTACACTGACCAAAATGGGTGTCAAGCTACGTCGCAGCCAATTACCGTCAACCTACTCCCAAGTCCTGCAACACCTATTATTTCGCCACCGGGACCTCACATTATTTGCGCAGATGGTGCAATACAACTTTACTCCAATATAATTGGCGGAAACCTTTGGTCTCCGAATGGTGAAACTACAGATACCATTTGGGTAGGCATGCCAGGAACATACTTTGTAACCAATACCCTAGGTACATGTACGAGCGCTGTTAGCAATACAGTTATAGTTAATATTGGAGTAAGCCCTTCACCTCCAACAATCACACAAGGAACGAATGATACCTTATTTTGCTCAGCAGCAACAACATACCAATGGTATCTGAATGGGGATGTAATTCCTGGGGCAAATTCATCATATTACGTCGCTTCAATTCCAGGAATTTACAGCGTATACATAACCAATGAAGATGGGTGTGGAGTTTCCGGAGATCCATTTACTGTAGAAATCACCAATGGAAATACGATAATCTTAGCTCCATGGTTGGATATCTATCCAAATCACGTAAGCGAATTTTTAAATATTGTGAATAATCAAGGAGGTCCTTTTAGCTATAAAATTGTTGATATTCATGGAAAAAACATAACATCAAATCATGCTTTTGATGATGTTTCAATAGATTTTAGAAACCTTACTAATGGAATTTATTTTGTCACGGTGGAAAATTCATCACATGAAATTCAAACCAATAAAGTGCTTAAATTTAATTAAATATAATTCCAACTAGGTTTTTTTAATTTTAAGCTTCCCTAACGAAAATTGTTGTATTAATTTCAACGTTTAATATGAAATTATGTATTGCGGAAAAACCGAGTGTCGCACGAGATTTGGCTCAAATCCTTGGTGCATCCACTCGGAAAGAGGGGTATTTTGAAGGAAATGGGTATTGGGTGAGTTGGACCTTTGGTCATTTATGTACACTGAAAGAACCTGAAGATTACAACCCAAACTGGAAACAGTGGCGGGTTGAGGATTTGCCAATTTCTCCTGAACAATTTGGAATTAAAGTAATCAAAGACGAAGGCGTACAGCGACAATTCAATGTACTCAAATCCTTGGTAGCTCAATGTGAAGAAGTGATAAATTGTGGGGATGCGGGACAAGAAGGCGAATTGATTCAACGTTGGGTCCTCTTGAAAGCAGGTTGTAAAGTGCCGGTTAAACGCTTGTGGATTTCTTCCTTAACTGATGAAGCCATTAAAGAAGGCTTTTCTAAGCTTAAAAATGGTGAAGAATTCGATAACTTGTTTGCCGCAGGAAATTCACGTGCCATTGGCGATTGGATGCTAGGTATCAATGGAACACGACTCTACACCAAAAAATTTGCGCCAGCAAAAATGACCTTATCGGTTGGTAGAGTGCAAACCCCTACCCTCGCCATGATTGTACAACGGCAAAAGGAAATCAATGCATTTAAATCTGAAACCTATTGGGAGCTTAAAACGATGTACCGAGAAACAGAGTTCCTGTGTCAAATTGATCGCTTGAAGTCAGAAGAAAAAGCCAAAAAAGGCGTGGAATATCTGAAAGACAAACCCTTTAAAATCACTTCTTTTGAACAAAAGGAAGGGAAAGAAGGAAATCCGAGATTGTATGACCTAACTTCATTGCAAGTAGACGGAAACAAGCGTTATGGGTTCAGTGCTGATGAAACACTCAAGCATGTCCAAAGCCTTTATGAGAAAAAACTGGTGACCTATCCACGGGTTGACACCACCTACCTCTCCGAAGATCTTCACCCCAAAATACCCAATGTACTAAAAGGGCTAAGAGATTACAGTAGATTTACTGAATCATTGTTGGAAAAGCCCATTCCTAAAACAAAAGCTATTTTCGACAACAGCAAGGTAACCGACCACCATGCCATTATTCCAACCGGAATCGTTCCATCTGGAATTTCTCCTGATGAACATAAAATATATGACTTAATCGCTCGGCGGTTAATTGCCGCGTTTTATCCGGAATGTAAGGTTTCAAATACCACCGTAATGGGTCAAGTAGATCAATTAGCATTTAAAGCAACCGGGAAGCAGGTTTTGGATAAAGGTTGGCGTGTGGTATATGAAGACCTCGATCAAAAAATTCAGAAAAAAGGGGAGTCCGAAGATAAAATCTTACCCCTATTTACCGAAGGCGAAGAAGGTCCGCATGAACCCTTCATGCACCAAGGAAAAACCTCAGCACCAAAACCTTACACCGAGGCTACGCTTCTTAGAGCCATGGAAACTGCGGGGAAACTGGTTGAGGACGAGGAAATGCGGGAATTAATGAAGGAAAATGGCATTGGAAGGCCATCTACTCGCTCCGCCATTATTGAAACCTTATTCAAACGAAAATACATCGAGAAAAAGAAAAAAAACCTCATCGCTACCGATACCGGAATGCATTTAATTGACACCATTAAAAACGACCTACTCAAAAGCCCTGAACTTACCGGACAATGGGAGCATAAATTACGTCAAATGGAACGCGGGTTATATGACCCTAAGCAATTCAAAGCAGAACTTTTTCAAATGGTCCGTGAAATTACCGATGAAGTAATCTTTGGGAATTAATCCTGTTTCACAAAAGGCTTAACAGACTTGGTACCATCACCAAAGCTGGCTACAACCCGATACGTACCTCGTGCCAATCCACTAATGTTAAGGTAAGAAAGCGAACTCAGAATTGGACATTCCATAACCACCCGACCTGCAGCATCCACCAAAGATACGGATTGAGCAATGCCATAGGTGAACTCAATATTCAAGCCCTCGTTCGCTGGATTTGGATAAAGCAACCAATTATTTCCATTGAGTTCCGTCAATGAAGCATTATCTGCTATCACTTCAAACGTTGTGGTGTCCGAACAATTGGCATTTGATGCCACTAAGGTTACGGTGTACAAGCCAGGAACACTATAGGTATGTGAAGGAGAGAATCCATTCGATGAATTATTATCCCCAAAATCCCAAGCATATTGATTGGCATTCAAACAATTATTGGCAGAAACAGTAGCCGTCATCCCTAAGGTATTCACCGTAGCACTAGCGGTAACTTCATCCATAATTAATTGAACGGGTGTTCTTGGACTTATACATGGATCTTTAACCACTTCCCAATCATAAAAATAATAGTAAAATGCCCCTCCTGCACTTGAACCTGTAATGGAAACCAAGCCCGGAATCTGATATGGGAACACCGCACCGGCATTATTACGGTACAAATTCATCTGCGCTCCACCAATTCGATAATTTACCCCAGGTTCCACATGAAAGTTTAGTGAAATCCGCGAACCTCCAGAAGGAATATTTAAAAACCTAGAATCTAACTGATTACCGCTCGCATCCCACAAGGTAATTGTTCGATCTCCAGTTGCACCTGCATTTACCCATGCAGAAACAATTGTTAGGGGTTCATTAACCGTGAATATCATGTATTGTGTGGTTGCGTTATTATGCTGTCCGCCCGTACCAAAGGAATTATTTAAAGGACCAAGGTATTGAGAAAGATTGTTCTCAACAGACTCTACCCAAACCATATCGGTTTGTTGTAAAAAGGTAGAATAACTGGACCCTGTCGTCAATAAATTTCCATTAAACTCAGCATCATAATAGGATATACTGCCATTTGCCGTTGCATTCACCGTAACAGAATCAGGGGAACAAACAATCACATCTGCAGCGAGGGGCGCGTCTGGACGATCAATCGTGATGTATTGAGCAATACTCATGGTATCAGTACCGAAGGCATTTCCAACAATCAAGGTAACTGTAAACTGACCGTCTTGCGAATACACATGACTAGGAAATTGAAGTGATGATGTGGCGCCATCGCCAAAATCCCAAGTCCAACTCGTTGGACCTCCAGTAGATTGATCATAAAAATCAATATCCCCGGTACAACTCGTAACTGCGTTGGCCTGAAAATCAGCTACCGGTGGATTGGTAGGTATTTGACATGCCCATGTCATTACAAATCCCGCATTGGTCACATAGGTATCAGAAAAAAACTTCAAGGTAACGGCACCATAGGTTGAATTAATAACCCCTGCATTCGGGAGCGTATTTCCTGTATATTGACCGATTAGAGGACTCGTATTGTTCGGACCATCATAAATGTACAGGTAATCGTAATTGGCTTCTAAATCGAAGCTTGAGAAATTAAGGGTAATACTCGCTGCCCCAATTGGCGCAATGGTTATCTCACTGGTTACAAGATCTTGATAATTAGCTGCCGCGCCCCCTGGATCGAATAAGGTTCCATTGCATGATGTTTGCGTTTGATTTAATCCTGCCGGATTCATAGTTATTGCACAAGGCAAGCTTGGGTCCACATTAATGTAGTCTACCAAGACCAAGGTATCTGTACCACACGCCCCACCGCTAGCAATTAAGGAAACAGAATACAAGCCTGGATTTTGATAAGTATGCGAAGGGTTTAACGCAGACGATGTAGTGCCGTCGCCAAAACTCCATTGAAAGGAACCTGCATTAAAACTCTCATTCGTGAAATTGACCAATGCCGGTGCCTGACAATAATCTTGAAAAGCTGTTGAGAAATCTGCATTGACGGTATAGGAAAAGGCAGGTCCCACCCCTACCGCATACCATGCGTTGGTAGTACTCATTACCTCTGGAGAACATGCACCAAACAAATCAATGGCAGATTGAACTGCATAAAAACGTGCATCTTGATAATCTGAATTTGGCGTTAAATAAAAGGTATTGTTGCGAAATGCGATGCGCGATGCATCCAGAATCCCTAGGCCGCTTACATTGTATGCGTTGTTGATATCGTTAGTGCCCGTTCCACCCACTGTAAGTAAATAAAACCAAAAATTCTGAACTCCTGAATTCGTATGAACACCTCCATTATCTTGGGTACCGGTGTAATAGTTGGTACCTAAATAGGTATCCGGATCGGCAAAGGCACTTGGATTACTCATGCTTCGGATTCCGTTGCCATTGGGTGTGGCATCTTCCCCCATAATCCAATTTAATACATTGTTGTTAGCAAAAGCCTCTACGGAAACACCAAAAATATCTGAAAACGATTCATTCAAGGCACCCGATTCATTCGCGTATACCAAGTTGGAGGTATTTGAAGTCAAACCATGTGCAATTTCGTGAGCTGTAATGTCAATCGCCGTAAGTGGCGTGAAGGTAGTTCCGTTTCCATCTCCATAAGTCATGCGCTGTCCATCCCAAAAAGCATTGTTGTAATTGGTATTGTAATGCATGTAGCTTTTCAATAAAAATCCATTCCCGTCAATGCTATTTCGGTTGTGGATTTGCCAAAAATAATCATAGGTCATTTCCGCTCCCCAATGCGCATCACCGGCAAAATGGTCTTGATTGACCGTATTATTCCAGTAATTATCCGCATCAATAAAATCTACTGCTGCTCCGTAATTCGAAGTGTTATTCAAGTCAAATGTTTGAATTCCATTTCCTCTTCCAGTTTCACGCAGCCTAAATTGAGAGGCAAAATAATCTGCCACCATCACGCGATTACCGGAATAGGCAGTAACCGCAATACCGTTACTGTCCGCAGTATGTATTCTGTTTTCCGCTGCTACAATTTGATTTGTATGGGCATCTATGTAAATGAACTGTCTAGACAAGGGCTCATCCGCATAAACATCTACGCCATAAACCAAGGAAGTTGTATTGCCCGAAGGGTTCGTGTACCACATCAATTGAGGTGCGGGATAATAACTAGCCTCGCTGCCTTGTTCCATTTTGAGTAAGGCTTCTTCTTCCGGCATCTCCCACTTATAGCGCGTTGCATTCACATGATTCAACGCTGTTTCTATCACTTGGTCGCTTGAAACGGAGGGAGTAATCGAACCCGAAACCTTATCAAGTGCTGCATTAACAGAAACCAACATACTCCCATTCATGTGGATTTTAATTGCGTTATGACGAATTGGAATGCCTTTGTAGTTTAGAGAATACGTGTAATGAATCCAACCGAGCTGATCTGTCATTTTATCCGTAAGGATGAACGAATATTCCTCAGGTAACTCGAATAAATCATGGATAAATTTACCATGGAATTCAGGTGCCAAGGAAACTTTCCCGTCAAATTTTATGAAGCGCGGAAAAGACTCTTTAGGTTCCTTCCAAATGGAAGCGATATGATCTTTTGAAATAGATTGTGCAGTAATTTGAAGGGATACAAAAAAAAACAACGATAGTGTAAATACTTTCATAGGGTAGCTTAGGTCCTTAAAGATATAAAAATGAACTCGGACTACATCCGTTCTGGTGCATTAATTCCCAAAATATTTAACCCATTTTTCAAAACCTTGGCGACATTCTTAGAGATTAAGATGCGCGCAAACCGCAACCCTTCGTTGGTTTCATTTAAAATCGGACTTTGCTGATAAAAAGAATTATAGGCCTTTGTCAGTTCATACAGGTAATTTGCCAACACGGCCGGAGAATAATTGTCTGCTGCTTCAGCAATCGTTTGAGGAAATGCAGCGAGCAATTTAATGAGTTCAATTTCTCCGGATTCAATCACCAGCGCGGACTCATCGATTTGGATTGAACCTGCTTTTCGTAATAATGAATTAATTCGGGCGTGGGTATATTGAATAAACGGACCTGTATTTCCTGTTAAATCAATCGATTCCTCAGGATTGAATAACATTCGTTTTTTCGGGTCAACTTTCAATAAATAATATTTCAAGCCTCCCATACCGATGGATTCGAACAAGCTATGACGCTCACCTTCGGTTAATTCAGCGATTTGACCCCGTTCTTGTGTCATTACCGTTGCCGCATTCACAACCTCTTCCATGAGGTCATCTGCATCAACCACGGTACCTTCCCTAGATTTCATTTTCCCTGAAGGAAGATCCACCATGCCATAGGATAAATGAAAGCAGTTTTTCGCCCATGAATACCCTAATTTATCAAGGATTAAAAACAGGACTTTAAAATGATAGTCTTGCTCATTACCTACCGTATAAACGATTCCAGATAAGGCTGGGTAATCATGAAAACGTTCAATCGCAGTACCTATATCCTGCGTCATATATACCGCCGTACCATCTGAACGAAGCACCAATTTTTCATCTAAGCCATCCGGAGTAAGATCAATCCAAACACTTCCATCAGGTTTTTGATAAAAGACACCACGCGCTAATCCGTCCATTACTTGGTCTTTACCGAGTAAGAAGGTATCGCTTTCGTAATACAATTTATCAAAATCCACTCCCATGCGTTGGTAGGTCACATCAAATCCTTCGTAAACCCAACCATTCATGGTAGACCACAATAAATAGGTTTCCGGATCCCTACCCTCCCATCGTACTAACATATCTTTAGCTGCTCTCAGAATCTCGGTTTCATTCTTAGCAAGCTCCTTAATCTTATCCGAAATGGCGGCTTGTGCCTTTTCATCTTTTCCAACGAGCGCCTGATTTAATTCTTGAAATTTTTCGAGTGCCGAAGCAGAAGTGTTGAAGAAATCTCCCGCATTCCAACGCGCAAGTACTTCTTTAACTTCAAGCTGCAAGTGCTTTTCAAACTCCACATAATACTTACCAACTAACTTATCCCCTTTCATACCAGAATTAGCTGGAGTTTCTCGTTCGCCATTGGCCTGAAGGGGTGCAAAGCGATGCCAAGCCAACATGCTTTTACAAATATGGATTCCTCGGTCGTTAATGACTTGGGTTTTGATTACTTGATGCCCATGCGCTTTTTTTAATTGCGCGACCGCATAGCCAAGGAAAATATTTCTAAGGTGACCTAAATGCAGCGGTTTATTGGTGTTCGGTGAAGCATATTCTACCATCACCATCTGCTTAGAATCGGGTTCAGCTAATCCAAACGAATCGTTTTGATTGATTGCGATAAGTTGGTCAGACCATAAGGTCTTCGAAAATACAAAATTTAAAAATCCTTGAATCACTTCGAAATCCGCAACAAATGAAACTTCTGATTTCATATGCTTTCCGATAAGTTCGGCAACTTGTGCCGGCGGTAATTGCAATGCTTTAGCAAATGGAAAAACCATCAAGGTCACATCACCACGAACGCCTTTACGTGTAGGTTGAAACTGAATCCAAGATGGATCAATATCAATTCCTAACCACTCCTTTCCCTTTGATAAAAGGATTTCCTTCAACGCTACTTCCATGATTCAATTAAGGTACGTGCACAATTAGTGATTAAATCCAGGGCCACTTCAGCCATTTTGTTTTTTTTCTCGTCTAGGGTTGGATTCACCTCAACGAATTCTAAGGCGACTAGCTTAGGAGAAAGACACAATCCTTCAAGGAGTGATTTTGCTTCTTGTACCGTTAAGCCATTTGGTACTGGTGTACCCGTACCAAAGGAAGTTTCAACCGGATCCATCGAGTCTACATCGAAGGAGACATACAATACATCGCAGGCATTCAATTGATGTGTGATTTGTTCCAAGACGTGTTGAACACCAACTGACCGAACCCTCTCTACCGTGATATTCGTAATGTGTTCTGCTTCAATTACCGCATCTTCTTCCGGTTCAGTACTTCGTACACCGACATAGACTAAATCCGAAAATTTAACAGAATTACTTTTTAATTGGGTCCATTGAAGGGAAGTTTCGATGTCAACATGATTACGTTGACACGGAAGATTATCAACACCCAATGCAGTTGCAAGGGGCATGCCGTGCAAGTTACCTGAGGGGGTAGTATAAGGCGAGTGCAAATCCGCATGGGCATCTATCCAAACCACCCCAATGCGCTTGTCGGGATAAGCGGCTTTTAAACCATGCAAGGTTCCACCGGCAGAAGCGTGGTCACCGGCTAAAATAAGTGGAAACCGATTGGCTTGAATATGAGAAACCACTGCAGAAGAAACCGTTTGATATACCTGTTGCATCCCGTCAATCCGCTTAGCTAAGGGATAGATAATTGGGCGATCAAGAAGGTGATTCAACTCGGGAAGTACTTCCCATGCAACCTTGCTAAAGAGTTGATTTTCATGGGTTCTTGCTGCAACTTGAATAGCGAATGGCCCCAAGGAAGCCCCTCGAGTTCCGGCCCCTAATTCTGAGGGGTTTATGATAAGTTGGATCGTTTTGCTCATGGCGGGTTCCGTTGAATAGGAACTAGACAAAGATACAAAAGTTGACCACCTAACGAAAAGAAAACTTTCAGGATTAGGCGAAAGGCTGTATATTCGCACTCACCACGGGGATGTAGCTTTCCGCAGTCGCGGAAGTAGAGCCGGTGTGATTCAAATTTATTGGGGATGTAGCTCAGTTGGCTAGAGCGCTTGACTGGCAGTCAAGAGGTCGTCGGTTCGAGCCCGATCTTCTCCACTTCCGCCCTGCGAAGCTCATTAAGCGAAGCAGGGCTTTTCTATTTTTAAAACCATCGGGCGAGCACTTAGCGAAGCGATTTCACGACTAAAGGGAAAGGCTCCTACAAATTCTCAGCAATAAAACGCATCAATAATTGAAAAGGATTGATATATCGAAAGTAATGCCCATGAATTATATTGAACCTAAGATTTTTGATAAAATAAATGGTAGATTAAATAAACTCAATTAAAACAAAAATTTAGTATATAAATTTCATTTTCAAATTTATTAAAAGTTAAATTTATTATGATTTTTTATAGTATTTTTGCACAGTGAAACACTTCTCCTACTTCAAAGCTAAAAAGGTAAAAATTTTTAGTTTTTTATCTTTTCTTTTCCTGAGCACCAAAATTTTTAGTCAACAAAATTGTTCTGTCAACTTAGTAAGCAACCAATATGTTTGTCAAGGTTCAAATGCAACCATTACAGCCAATACCTCCGGGATGGGTCAAAACCCGAATTTTTCTTGGATGGTAAATGGAAATCAAAATCAATCCAACAATAATTCAATTACCATTCAAATAAATGGTAATAACCCAACGACAGTAATTTGTACTGCTTCGAATAACAATAATAACTGTAACGATTCTGATACAATTCAAATTTACAGCGTTAATCCAGGAACGATTGCAAGCAATCAATATGTTTGCAACGGATCAATACCTATTACCATTAACAGTACCAATGGAGGCTCTACCAATATTCCAAACACCAGTTTTTCTTACCAATGGTATTCATCACCTAATCAAAATGGTCCGTGGACTATAATCCCCAATGAAACGAACGCAAGCTTCACGCCTGGGCCCACTCAAACAACCATATATTTCAGAAGAGAATTCACCTTAACTGTGAATGGAGTGGATTACCCTTGCAACACGAGCCCCGTTTCTGTTACCAATATCGTTGCGCCAAATATCAATAACCCTTTGTGCGTCAATTTAAATAGCAATGCACAACTCTCCCTAAATTTCAATCCTTCTTTGCCAAATAATGTAACGGCTACCTATGCATGGTCAGGACCAAACAATTTTACATCGGCATCTTCAAGCCCCACGGTAAATTCAATTACAGCCATTAAAACCGGAACTTACAATGTTTCCGTTGCAATTTCATGGAATGGTAGCACACTTTGTACCTATCAATTAAGCACCACTGTAAATTTAAATCCCGCCACTCCAACCTTTAATATCCCGGCAAATGGATGTCAGGGAAATGCTTATACGCCTTCAAACTTCAACCCTGCCCCTAATACCACCTATCAATGGAATATTTCGCCTCAAAATGGCTCAGGAGGAAGCACAGGATTAAATACAGCCAATCCAAGTTTCGTATTTTCCAATATAGGCACATACAGCATTACGGTTACCGCAACCCAAAATGGTTGTTCGACCACTTCCTCCGCACAGAATATTACCATGTCTAATTTTAATATAGATGCCCCTGCTGTTGAATTAAATGGAACTTACTATAACGTTCAAGTTGTTGGTGGTCAAAATACCATTGCTATTTGTGCAGGTCTTAGCAATACGAATATTAACATACTAAACAATAATATTGCTCCAAATTGTGCGGGAGCAGGTTGTAATCCTCAAGGAGTTACATACACCTATTCAATCAACGGAAGTCCCCCCGCAAACTTTGGGGCTCAAGTAATAGGGAATATTGTTTACGGGAATAATCCATTAGTTATTACTGCTACTTATCTAGGGTGTACCATGACCTACAATGCAAATATTTATTCTGGCTCAAATCCATTTGTCTCGTTGGGTACCAATAATTCTATTGGACTTTGTCCGGGGGACAATTTGAATTTCAGTATAAACCCAGTTTCTCCAAACGGAACAACAAATCCACCGGGAACCACCTACGCAATAAGTGGAAATGATGCTCCTGCTGGAATTTGGAATACCTATCAAAATTTAACAAGTGTAACCACTGTTACACATACTTACAACAGTACATCTTGTGGAATGTCTTATCAAAATGCGGCCTTTCCAAATAATACCTTTTACGCGCAGGTTGTCGCTCAAAATTTATGCGGACAAACCATCAGCACGGTTTCGCCAATTACCGTAAATGCTTTACCCACAGCGAATTTCACAGTGAGCGATTCAACCATTTGTAACAATCAAACCATTACTGTTACCAATACTGGTAATTCTGGAAGTGTTATTGGGAATTCTCCACCATACTTATGTTCTGCACAAGGTAAATTCTATTGGACAATCACAGGAGGGACATTAGGTACTAATTTTACAATTCCAGCAACACAAACTTTAGGTTTTCAGAATCTTAATTACGCAAGTACGGTAAGTAATGGGAGTCCAGTATTGAATGTTACATTTCTCACTGCTGGATATTACACAATAACTCAATACTATTATAATAGCTGTGGAACGGCAATAAAAGTAAGAAACATTTGTGTAATTAACCCTGCTGGATGCCAATTCAACACCAACCCTGTTAGTGGTTGCTCGCCGCTAACGGTTAGTACAAACAACACGTCAACAGCTCCAACATGTAATGGAAGTCCTGTTCCTTTAAGTTACGTATGGACCGTCTCAAACCAAGGGGCAGGGACAACCGCTGTAATTTCCAATACAACTGCTCAAAATCCAAACTTAACTTTGACCAATACAACTGCGGTACCTCAAGTTTTTACCGTTAGTTTAAACGTAATTCCGATGGAGCCAGCAGCTCCCAATCTTCCATTTTCAACTAATCTACTCTTTTGTCCAACCCCAATAGCTGGTAGTCCTGTGGTTGGTTCAATTTCAGGTGCCAACAGTCCTTGGACAGCGGTTGTAAGCGGACTATCGGGTGCAGCGGGAATCCCAGCTGGTACATACATAACTGCAACCAATGGAACGGGAAGAATTGGAACTGGTGGAGTTTATACTGTAAGTAGCTCTACCACGAGCACCATTAATTATTCTGCGGCCGGAGGAAACCCACCGCTGGCAGGAACAGTTACTAATTTGTTACGCGCAATTTCGGGTTCAGTTACAGCCCCAACAAACTTGGGCAATGGTTCTTGGTCGACAACCATTACCGGCCTATGCTCAACAGCAGGAATAACTGTTGGGTCAATCATTACAGCAACGAATGTTTTATCTGGAAGTTTGGGTTCCGGGATTTGTACTGTAACCGCAGTAGGCCCAAATTCCATTACAGTAACTTCCACTGGAGGTTCTTCGCCTACCGTTGGGACAATTACCAACCTCTCTGTAACCACATGTACAGCGTTGTGTACCCAAACGGTAAATGTTAATCCAATTCCAATTTTTACGCCAACAAGCATTACAACATGTAATTCTCCTTACAGCACAAACGTTAACTTACAAAGTCTCACGAACATTCCCGCCACTTTTACATGGCAAGCGACGGATAACACCAATATAACTGGAGAATCCACTACTCAACAAAACACCTCCTCAATACAAGATATACTGACTAACAACTCAAATGTTGCTCAAACAATTACCTACAACGTAACACCTACCTCAACACCTGTTACTGCTCCAGGATGTGTTGGGGCCACACAAATGGTAACCATTAATATAAATACGATTGTTCCCGGTATTATTTCGAGTGATCAAACAATTTGTGCTGGTGGAAACCCTGCGAATCTAACTGGGACCGCCCCTTCAGGAATAGGGACTCTCAGTTACCAATGGCAATCCTCAAGTTCACCCAATGGACCCTGGACAAATATCCCCGGTGCAACATTAGCAAACTATGATCCGCCTGTAACAAGCACCACTATTTATTACCAACGAATCGTGAATTACCTAAGCAATGGGGTAACCTGCCAAGGAATATCTAATGTGGTAAGTATCATTGTTAATTCAATAGCAAGTGGGTCTATTTCTGCTCCACAAATTTTATGTCAAGGAAGTGACCCAAGCGCTTTGAGCATTGTTAATAGTCCGAATGGATCTGGAACCTTGAGCTATCAATGGTTCTCTGGTTCGGGAGTTAATGGTCCATGGTTGCCCATTGGAGGACAAAACACTACCAGTTATGATCCCCCTATAATTAATACAAACACGTACTACCAGCTAACCACCACAACAACCCTTAATGGCAATACCTGTTCAGCTGCTACCAGTCCAATATTAATCACGATTGTAACATTAACACCAGGTTCAATCGCTACAAATCAAACAATTTGTATTGGCGGTGACCCTACGGCTTTTACCTCGGTTGCTGCCACCGCGAATAATGGCGCAAGCATTTCCTATCAATGGCAATCCTCTTTAGATAATGTTACATGGAACAACATTATTGGCGCAAACGCTGCTACATATGATCCTCCTGTTTTAAACGACACCATATGGTACAGGAGATTGGTTAGTGCTTCTCTCGGAGGAAATGTTATTTGCACTTCGGTTAGTAACATCTTAATGATTATAGTAATCAACGACCCAACCATTGCCAATCCGCCACTCGCTTATCAGTCAATTTGTCAAGGAGGAATTATTCAAGCATTAACTTTTTCATATACTGGAGGAACGGGTGCCCCTAGCTTTCAGTGGTATTCTAGCACTAATGCCGGTGGTCCATGGTCACTTATAAATGGCGCCACTCAACAGTCTTATACTCCGGCTACTTTTAACACAATTGGCAATTATTATTACTCTGTTGTGGTTAACCAAAATATTAGTGGTTGCTCAACAGGCAATTCACCCGCTGCGCAAATTAATGTAGTGGGTGATCCAACGGTTACAAATCCAAGTGCCGCCAATTATTGTCAAAATTCTGCTTCTGTATTGCCTTTGAGTGTAACCGCATCCAATGGGGTGGCTTTGGGATATACTTACCAATGGTACAGCAATACCATCAATAACACCTCCAGTGGGACCATAATAGCAGGGGCAACCACAAATACCTATACCCCACCTGTTTCCAGCGTTGGTAACCTTTACTATTATTGTATAGTAACTCAACCCGGTGGATTAGGGTGTTCTGTAACCTCAGCAAGTGCATTAATCAGTGTAAGTGCGAATCCGGTAGTTACGGTTCAACCGATACAATCTCAAACTTTATGCATTGGTGGAACCGCCTCTCCTTTGACTTTTACCTTAACAGGTGGCTCTGGGGTCGCAAGCTACCAATGGTTTTCAAACACTGTAAATAGCAACACCAACGGAACATTGATTCCAAATGCCACAAATGCCAATTACACACCCCCTGTTTCAAATTTGCCTGATACCCTTTATTACTATTGTGTAATTACTTTTAGCAACAATACAGGTTGTCCCGTTGCAACAACGGCAACTGGCAGAATTATTACCATTGACGACCCAATCATTAGTGTGCCTCCATCTGCTCAAACCGTTTGTGTTGGTGGTACTATATCACCTGCATTAACCGTTTCAATTTCTGGAGGAGCAGGTAATCCAATTTATCAATGGTATTCAAGTTCCAATGCAAACGGCCCATGGACCCTAATCAACGGGGCAACACAACAAACATATGTTCCAGGAACACTTAATGCTACGGGGAATTATTTCTATTCAGCACTAGTTAATCAGTCTGTTAGTGGCTGTTCCGCAGGGCAATCGCAAGCTGCACAAATCACTGTTGTAAATGAAATTACCATTACTAATCCTACAAGTAGTACCTATTGTCAAAATGCAGCTAATGTTAATGCCTTATCAGTAAATGCAAGCGGAGGGAATGGTACGGCATATAATTATCAGTGGTATAGTACACCTTCCAATAATAATTCTAGTGGAACAGCTATTAATGGGGCCACTTCATCCAACTATACGCCGCCCGTTTCGACCGTTGGTACATTATATTATTATTGTGTTGTTAGCCAGCTTCCTTCGCAAAATAGTTGCTCTACTAATTCAGCACAAACTGCAATAATCGTAAACCCTGGACCAAGTTTTTCAACGCAACCTAATCCATTACAAAGTGTATGCGTAAATGGAACCTTGAGTCCACTAGTAGTGGCTGTAAGTGGTGGAAATGGAGTACCTTCATACCAATGGTATAGCAATAATACAAACAACAATAGCACGGGTACAATCATACCGAACGCAACAAGTGCAAGCTACACCTTACCTGCAGCAACTCAAGTAGGCACAACTTATTATTACTGTATTATAACCTTTGCCGGAGCCAGTGGTTGTGCTTCAGTGATTTCAAATTTAGCCCAAGTTAATGTTTCCAATGGTCCATCAATAACCACGCAACCAGTGTCTACTCAAACGATCTGTGTTGGAGGAACCATTTCACCTGCACTTACTGTTGCCATTACTGGAGGAGCAGGAAACCCATTATATCAATGGTATACAGTTAATGGTGCAACTTATACAGCAATTCCAAATGCAACATCAAGCACTTACGCACCTCCAGTTTTCAATGCAGTAGGTATATTCAATTATGCTGTTTTAGTAAATCAAAGTTCGGGAGGATGTTCCACCGGCTATTCTACAAATGCCACTGTAAATGTAGTGACCGACCCAAGCCTCACAGCACCAACACCAAGCACATCCTATTGCCAAAATGCAGGAAATGTTCAAGCACTATCAGTCACAGCTTCCGGAGGAAATGGTATGGCTTACACTTATCAATGGTACAGCAATACAGTAGCTTCTACAACAAACAGTGTTGCCATTCCTAATGCAACATCTAATACCTATACGCCACCGGTAAACTCTACCGGTACATTTTATTATTATTGTGTAGTAACCCAAGGAACTGGAATTGGGTGTTCATTTGCTTCAAGTTTTGCAAGTATTACAGTGACGGCTGGACCAATCATTAACAACCAACCGCTTGCTAGCCAGACGATTTGTGTTGGAGGCACCTTGTCAGCTTTAAATATAAGTTATACGGGAGGAAGTGGTGCGGCTACCTATCAATGGTACAGCAATGTAAATAATTCGAATGTTGGAGGTACAATTATTCCAAATGCTACCAGCAATACCTATACCCCACCAATAACCGCAAGTGCTGGCACCTATTATTATTATTGCGAAATTTCATTCGGAAATAATAGTGGTTGTTCGCTTATTACTTCAAATGTATCGACCATAAACGTTTTAGCAGATCCGGTAATTTCTACTGCACCTGCTTCCCAAAGTATATGTGTTGGAGGCACAGTGTCGCCGGCCTTGACAGTTGCAATTTCTGGCGGTTCTGGAAATGCTACTTATCAATGGTATTCGGTCCCATCAGTTGGAGTCTACAATTTAATCAATGGTGCAACTAACAGCAGTTATACCCCTCCTGTATTCAACAATCCAGGTAATTTTAATTATTCGGTTATCGTAAATCAAAATGTAAGTGGTTGTTCTACAGGGCAATCTGCGAGCGCAGTGATAAGCGTTGGACAAGACCCAATAGTAAGTGCTCCCACAGGGGCAACCTATTGTCAGAACGCGGGAATTGTAAATGCCTTAAGCGTCAGTGCCAGTGGTGGAAATAATACGGGAATGCTTTATCAATGGTATAGCTCCCCAACCAATAGTAATAGCGGAGGCACACTAATTCCGAATGCTACCGCTAGCACGTACATTCCATCTACTACAAATATTGGAACTATATATTACTATTGCATTGTATCACAAAGTCCATCAGGTAATAATTGTGCCACAAATTCAACCCAAGCGGCGATTACCATTACCAGTGCGCCAGCATTTTCTACTCAGCCAATTCCAAATCAGACCATATGTACTGGAGGAGCAGCTACGAACCTTACTGTAGCATATTCGAGCGGAAGTGGAATTCCAAGTTATCAATGGTATTCAAATAATATAAACGCCAATAATGGAGGGTCATCCATTGCTGGGGCCATCAATCCTACCTACACCCCATCCACTCAAACTCCTGGAACATTCTATTATTATTGTGTTTTAACTTTTGCGCAGAGCGGTTGTTCTACTATAACTTCTAATGTTGCCACAGTAACTGTAAACCCTGGTCCAAGTATTACCACTCAACCCACAGCTAGTCAATCCATTTGTGTTGGCGGTACCTTAGCCACTCCGCTAAGCGTAAGTTTCACAAATGGCGTTGGAGCAGCAAGTTACCAATGGTATTCAGTCAATGGCGCAACCAATACCATCCTTAATGGTGCAACCTCGAACACATACAATCCCCCTGCTTTCGGTTCATCAGGTTCTTTCAGTTACATTGTTCAGATTACCCTAAGTGGAGGAGGATGTGGAAGCATACAATCGAATCTTGCACAAGTAAATGTTGCATTAGACCCCACAGTTACAGCGCCAATAGGAGCTGCTTATTGTAACGGATTTAACCCGGTGACACCGCTTTCAATTAACGCAAGTGGAGGTAATCCGAATGTTGCCTACACCTATCAATGGTACAGCAACGGTCAAAACAACACAAACACTGGCGCAGCCATTGCCGGGGCAACCACCAATACATACACGCCAGCAAATAACACGAATGGGACCCTTTATTATTACTGCGTTGTATCACAATCTCCACCTTCCAGTGGATGTCAAAACACATCAAATACAGCTGCAATTGTAGTTACTGCATCACCTTCCATAAGTGTTCAACCCATTGCCAATCAAACTGCTTGTATTGGTGGTACCTTAAGCGCGCTGTCAATGTCGATCAGCGGAGGAAGTGGAATCCCTACATATCAATGGTACAGTAACAATGTTAATTCACTTATTGGAAGTAGTCCTATTGGAGGGGCGACTAATCCTACATATTTACCTCCTAGTAATCAAGCAGGAACAACCTATTACTATTGTATTATTTCATTCCCTGCGCTCACCTGTTCAACCGTCACAACTTCAATCGTATCTGTTTTAATCCACCCAGATCCGAGCATTAGTATTCAGCCTATTGCCTCCCAAGCAGTTTGCACTGGGACAACGATCAATACGCCATTGAGCGCAAGTTTTACCGGTGGATTTGGTACAGCCAGCTATCAATGGAATACGAATAATGGTGCCACCAATACCCCAATCAATGGTGCAGCCTCGGCAACTTTTACTCCAAGTATCTTTAATCAGGCAGGGACATATAATTATTCAGTTAGTATTAGTTTAAGCGGAAATGGATGCGACGCCATCCTATCCGCTCCTGCTCAAATCGTGGTATCTCCTGTACCAACAGTTAATTCAATTTCCTCTGTAACCTATTGTAATGCGGATATTACCACAGCAATTCCCTTCAGCGGAACACCTGTCGGGGTTAGTTTTTCTTGGCAAAACTCAAACGTTAATATTGGCTTAGGTGCATCGGGTACTGGAAATCTTCCATCATTTACTGCAGCCAACTTGAGCCCGAATGCCATTGTGGGGACCATAACTGTCACCCCTCAATTAACCACCCTAAACACAACTTGCTCCGGGAACTCAACAAACTTTACTATCACCATAAATCCATATCAAAATGTAAATGATCCGCAAGACTTGATTCTGTGCCATGGAACTGGCGTTAATGGTATACAATTTTCAGGTACTGCCGCTATTAATAACTGGACCAATGATTTGCCTGCGCTCGGTATTGGCGCATCTGGTTCAGGAACTTTACCTGCCTTTTTGGCTGTAAATAATGGAATTGCGCCCATTGTAGCCCATTTAAGCGTTACACCCTCTTTTAATGGAATTACAACCTGTCCGGGTGATATTGAAACATTTACCATCACGATCTTACCTGCACCAACCGTAAGCGTGCCCGGAAGTCAACTCGTTTGTGGTGGAACCTATACCAATACGATTAATTTTACAGGTACTGCAACCTCATATCAATGGACGAATAATCAACCGAGTATTGGGCTCGCCGCTTCAGGAACAGGAAATATTCCTGCATTCCTTGCCAATGCAACAGGATCTAATGTTGTCGCTAACATTGTTGTAACTCCTGTTTACACTTTTAGTGGGTTGACCTGTACTGGTAATGCTCAAACCACACAAATAACAGTAATTCCATCACCCAGCATGAATCCATTACCAAACCAAGTATTTTGTAATAATGCACCAACGGGTACCGTTAACATAATGGGAAATGCAACAAGTTTCCCGTGGACAACCAATAATCCATCCATTGGAATCGCCTCAAGTGGAACAGGTTCAATTCCTTCTTTCAATGCGCTAAACAACACGAGCAGTCCAGTAACCTCATTAATCACAGTAACACCCACTAATATGTTTAACGGGCTAACGTGCACCTCACCAGTTCAATCTTTCAGCATCATGGTTAACCCAACACCCACTATGAACTCGGTACCTGATCAATATGTATGTGATCAAACGAATGCGAGCCCTGTGGTTTTCTCTGGTAATGCCACAGGATATCTATGGACAAATTCAAATGGAACAATCGGACTTGGAAATTCAGGGAGTGGAAATATCCCAGCATTTCCTGCCACTAATACACAAGCCATCCCTGTTACTGCGAATGTTAGTGTAATTCCTACCTATACCTTTCAAGGCGTTACTTGTAATGGCCCCATTGAACTTTTTACTATTACTGTGTTGCCCACCCCTCAAATGTCAGCAATCAGCAATCAAACAGTATGCAGTGGAACAAGCACAAACGCAATTAATTTTGTCGGGTCTGGTACCAACTATATCTGGTCGAATAACACCCCTTCAATTGGCTTAGCCGGAAACGGAACCGGCAATATATCTAGCTTTATTGCGGTTGGAGGAAATATAATAACGAATGCCACAATCAATGTAATACCTGTATACACCTTCAATAATGTTAGTTGCTACGGTTCAAACCAAAGTGGAACAATTACAGTGCTTCCTATACCAAGTGTAAATCAGCCGCCAAACTTAGTTTTATGCAACAATACAAACTCGGGAAATATCGTTTTTTCCGGAAATGCGACTTCTGTAAGCTGGTCAAATCCGAATCCTAGCATCGGTTTAGCTTCTAGTGGGTCAGGGAATATTGCTTCATTTGTAGGTATGAATGGTGGAGTTAATCAAACAACTACGCCCATCACATTGATTCCAGGCTTTAGCCAAGGTGGATTAAGTTGCACTGGTAATCCAATTAGTTTTAACATCTTAATCAATCCAACACCATCTGTAAGCCCAACCAATGACATTTCCGTTTGTCATCAAAATCAAACCGTGCCTTTAAACTTTACTGGCTCAGGGACAGCCTACACGTGGACAAATTCAATCCCAGCTATAGGGTTGGCTGCTTCAGGGAATGGTAATATTCTTCCGTTTACGGCAATTAATAATACCAATTCATTGGTAACAGGTTTAATAATTATAACACCTCAATTTACCCAATCTGGGTTAACTTGTGTTGGAGCACCTGATTATGTGAATATCAATGTTGAACCAATTCCATCTATTCAATACAGTGCATTGTCACAAACCATTTGCTCCGGGATATCCACGAATGCAATCACCTTAAGTTCTTCCTATGCGCCCGCTAATTTAACATGGAATATTACCTCAACATCTCCTTCCATCTCAGGTATTAGCTCTTTTTCAGGAGTGAATTCAATACCTGCCATGACCTTGGTGAATTCAAGCAATAATGCAATCCAAATATCTTATCAGGGAACTGCTATAACGCCACTAGCAGCTTGTACTTCCGCGGGACCAACAGGAACCATTTCCATTAATCCAGCACCTCTGATAAACATCATCAATGATACCACCATTTGTAATAATAGTGCTATAAATTACGTATTAACAGCCAACATGAATTCAACATTCACTTGGGGGGCCAGTAGTAATCCCAACGTAAATGGAGAAAGCACTGGACCTGTTACTTCAAGTACCATTTACAATGTTTTACAAAATAATACAAATGCACTTGAAACCGTTATTTATACGGTAACGCCTAATTCAGTGCCCCAAGGTTGCGCAGGTGCTAGCATGAGCTTTTCTGTTGATATAGTCCCTGATATCGTGGTGACTACGCCATTGATTGATTCCGTATGTAGTGGTGACGCTACGGGTATATATTTAACCTCAAATTTACCCGCTAATTTTACTTGGCAGGCAGTTAACAACCCTTACGTAACAGGTGAAACCACTAATATCCAATCCAACTTCTACATCAATGATTTCCTTGTAAACAATACTGTTTATGATCAAATAGTAGATTATCACATCAATTTAACTTCGGGTACCTATGCCTGTTTTGGAATTCCAAGTGTAATCAGTGTAGTAGTACACCCTTCTATTTCACTAACCAATTCAAATGCTGTAACAATTTGTAGCGGCGATAATATCGGGTTAGCCTTAGCAGCAACAGTGAATAGCGCCTTTATTTGGTCTGCAACCAACAATGGAATTGTCACAGGAGAAACAGTCAATCCACAAAATAATGCCTATATAAATGATATTTTGATTAACAATTCAAACACTGCTCAGATAGTTAATTATGCCATTGATGTCACATCCATCGACAATGGATGCACCGAACCAAACCTACCATTAACCGTGACAGTAAATCCACTACCTTTTATCTTAAATCAAGATACAACAATTTGCTCCGGTCAAGGTGTGGATATGAATATCAGCACCAGTGTCCCTGCAAATTCCTTTTGGTATGCTATCATTAATCCACTAGTCTTGGGGGAAACACCCACAACCACAACTTCAGGAATCATAAATGATGTTCTCGTTAATACTACACCTAACCCCTCCATCGTTAATTATGTAATATCGGCGAATTCCTTAGGGTGCATTGCCCCGAATGATACAGTTTCTGTTACCGTGTTGGTACAGCCTAATGTTAGCTTCACTGTTAATACGAACCCGCTTTGCTCTGATGCCCCCATTTCTTTCGTGAATCAATCATCCCCTAATTATCAATTTCAATGGAATTTTGGTGACGGAGGTACGTCTAATCTATATTCACCAACCCATCTTTATGCTAATTCTGGTAATTACTTAGCAGTTCTCCAAGGAATAGACCAAAGCAATAATTGTTCGGCTTCAGATTCCTTGTTGCTGCAGATTAATAAATCTCCGGATGCAACTTTTAATACGAACGACACCATCGGATGTGATGAATTGAACGCAACCTTTTTTGCATTCTACCAGCCGGGTGTTACTTACTCTTGGGATTTTGGAAATGGCGAAAACTCATCTCAGGTTGGTAATGTTACTAATTACTACAACACAGAAGGCTGTTACACAGTTACTTTGACGCTAACAAGTCCTGAAGGCTGTGTTAGCCAAAGTTCACAAAGCGATTTAATTTGCGTATATGACAGCCCAAATGCGAATATATCAGCAGATCCTTTGGAAGTTAATTCATTAGAACCTCAAATTCACTTTTACAATCAATCTATAAATGCAATATCTTATTTGTGGAATTTAGGGGATGGAACCTTAAGTTATGATGATAATCCAGTTTACACTTATCCGAATTGGGCTGCCGATTATAATGTGATATTGACTGCATATAATGAAATTGGATGTATTGATACCGCTTCAATCAGCATTCATGTGTATGAAGACTTAATCGTATATATCCCCAATAGTTTTACTCCCAATGGAGATGAGGCTAATCAACTCTTTTATCCTGTATTGGCACAAGGTGTAGAAAAAGATTTTATTGATTTCAAAATTTATAACCGATGGGGTCAATTGGTTTTTGAAAGTTATAACCCTGAAATCGGTTGGGATGGCTCCTATGGAAATAAGGGCAGAGATTGCGAAATTGGAACTTATACTTGGGTAATAACAGTTCAATCCATGCAAGACCAAGATGCAAAACAAATTACAGGACACGTAAATCTTATTCGTTAGAATTCTTTTGTTCGTAAATTTGATAAGCAGCAAGAAACCTTTTTTAATGGAACGAAACGCGCGTCGATTTTTTACTTGTATACATCAATCACTTAGCGAAGCGATTTCACGACCAAAGGGAGTAGCTTATGCCGAACGAAAAGATCGTAAGGATTTTTTTTGTAATCCTTTGAATTAGTACCTTCGTTTTATGGCAATCAAACTTACCCCAGGCAATTTATATTTCATTCGTGACATTGACTACTTATCGGGTGACATTGGAAAATATGTCAAAATAGGCATAGTTACCAATGAACGTACTACGGAAGACCGAATAAAAAATCATCAAACCGGAAATCCACGTGGAATTTATCCGGTAGCTGAGGTAACTGACGTCCCTTTTGTAGAGCGCCTTGAGACCCATCTGCACTATGATCACAACGAACATTGGGTGACCGGAGAGTGGTTCTTATTGAACGACAAAGAGGTTAAATCCATTGTTGCACAAGCTGAACATCTTAAAGCGCAACAACTTTTTCATAAGCCAATCATAGAGCGTGTATTATTAACACTCGACAAAGCACTTTCCAATGGGAAGATTAAAAAAGCAAACAAACAAAGCCTGGCCTTAGAACAACAACTCATTCAATTAAAGGGAGAGATCAATGTACTCAAAGCAAAGATTGAATTATCAAAATTCGTTTTTTACACTTTATTGGGCGCCAACGGTTCCATCGAAGGAGTATTACGCATAAAATATGCTCCGGGAAAATTTGATTTCGATAAAAAGGCCTTTGAAGTCGCTCATCCGGCTTTATACAAGAAATACACCCTTCCAAGACCTAATGCGTTTAAACATAATTTCAACTATACCCATTCCTCCAGTTACAGCCTAAGCACCATCGACCCTGCACTTCATACCTCGGTGAAGGTACTTGGTGCGACAAGCTATTCAGCGGCGCAGCTTTCTGGCACGGTGAAACGTACCAAAAAAATGGAACAACTTCACCTTGATCATCTTAAACTGCTAAAAGAACTTAAGCTAAAAGAATACGAGCAAGAGCAATTGGAATATGAATTAAAAGCCTTGGTTGGCTTATATGACGGCATCGAAGGCATTTGCACTTGGAAACGATTTTATTCACCTCAATCTCCAGAATTCAATGAAGCTGAATTCAAAAAGGCTCATCCAAAACTGCATGCATCTTTTCTAACTACTCCTCCGAAGGAAGTATTTACTATGGATATAGAAAAATGTAGGCCGTACAAACCCAAATAGGTTTAGCTCAATTATGCGGCTACGAACCCAATGGACTGTCGAGTTTTTTGATTGAGCGCCTGTAAAAAGTCATCCAATGCGTGATACAAGGTTCCGCATTTCATTCGAATGATGGCATTCAGCTCCCACTGTTTTCTAAATACCCCCAATTCTGCCGCCGTAAACGTAAAGTTTTCTGCTAAATGTTTTGCCTGAACTTCAGATAGCGCGGGAAACAAATGGCGCAATAACTCAAAGCGCACCTCGGCAATAGGGTCAAGAATTTCGATTTTAAGTAAAATTCTTCGACTAAATGCTGCATCAAATGAATTCGGTCGATTCGTTGTAATGAGCATAATACCTTCAAAAATCTCTAATTCTTGCAGTAGAATAGTTTGGATACTATTCTCTGTTTGGCTCATGTTTCCTCGGGATTCTGTACGTTGAGAAAATATGGCATCCCCTTCATTAAAAAACAAAATGGGAGCTTTCGGGGAATGTTTACAAATGTTGCGGTAATCATCAAACACTTGCTTAATCGCTTTTTCACTCTCCCCATAGTACATGTTTCGCTGCTGCGTTACATCGAAGACCAGCAAGTCCCGACCGGTTTGTAAGGCCAATTGACGAGCCAACTCCGTTTTCCCAGTACCTGGACCACCAGAGAGCAACGAAATAACACCTCCTGGATCTCCATGATTATGGGCTATTTTTACATATTTCCGGAGGTTCGTAGCGATTAAAATCTGCTCAAGCTGTTTCACCTTGGTTCGTGTTTCTGGATTGTAGAACAATTGTTTTTGATAAATCCCTTGATGAGCCACAACCTGTAACGCCGGGGATTGTGGCACAATTCGATGATTTTCTGCGTGCTTTGGATGTATTAATGTAGCCCATTGTACGTGCGCGCCAAGACGAGAGACGCCATGTTCCCCTCGAATGGGTTCAATCAGTTGTGCCTTATACAAGGCAAAGTCTGGCTCTTGAAGTTCTTTTTTTAATCTGGAAACTTCCAAGGCGTTTGTGCAGAATAGTTGGATAATCGTTCCAGTATCCACTCGGTGCTGATCCACTTGGTGTAAAATCCCAATAAACAATGCCATTGCTTTGTGTTTTCGTGACATCTTGGAACGAATAAAATATTGAATAAATTGCAGGTCGTTTAACTCCCTAATTTCTGCAGTAAATGTCAGCCAATCTTGTAATAAGATGCTTCGATTTCTAAAAGAAACTGCGCGTGCATAAATCATCATCAACACATGATCATGATCATTTGATGGGTATTTAGGAAGGGCCTTTTTATTGGAAGTTTTCAGGGCCGTTTCAGCCGAATGGCTCAAGTAGATATGGTCATAATAAGTAGAAAATGGCCCTTCACTTCCATACATGAAATAGCCATGTACGACCAAGGATTCAACCGTATTTGCCACGTGATCTTGTGTGAAATGTGGCTCAAGGTATTCGATAAGTTCTTCAATACACACGTGATTTTTTCTGCCACGCATAAAACAAAAGGCAGACAGAACGGCGGCACATTGCTCGTTGAGGCGTAAAAACGATTGAAAGGCTTGCAGCGAGGCCGCCAGTTCTTGTGGGTTGAACTTGCCAGCGGGACGTTTGGAGTTGCTGGCGAACTCGGATAACCAGTTGCGCATAAAAAAAAGGGAATTAAAATATTGGATTATACCTTCTACGAACTGGAAGGAGAAATATCACCTGTATAAGATATATTTGTTCAAAATTATATTCAATGGAATTTACAAAGGTACCGTTCGATTTTATCGTCACAATAATTCATAGTCCAAATGACGCTTTCACAATACCGGAAAATCGTGAACTACTCAAAAACTACTTGAAGTACTTTTTTTACCATGAAATTACTAAGGAAACTTTTAATCCAAATTTGTCCGCTGACAACCTCAAAAAACTTAAGATACATACCTATTGTTATTTATTAAATGCTAAAGGATATGATGAGCCTGCGTTAATTGATTGTTTAAATAATGTGAATTTAGAGACTTTAAAAAATATGCTAAATGAAGGAGAGATTAGTGATGAAAAAAAAGTATTGATACAAATAAAGAAACCTCCTACAGAAGAAGTATTACTAAACTCTCTACTTAGAGACTGGAAGAGTTTGGAGTCGTTAGTTGGAATTTACTATCAATTTTTAATCGATGCATACGAAAAATTTAATAGAAAAATCGACAGAATTATCGTTTATGAAGCCCCGCCCTTTGGCAAGGATCATTTTTTTAAAACTGGCGGAAATTATTTAACATCTTTTACATTCCTAGAAGATTCAACATTAGTTTTGGAAGAGTTTGATTACCTTTTAATTTCATTCCTGCATCCAATAGCCCAAAAAACACATTTGAATATTCATCCCCTCAAATACTCCATTAAAAGATTCATAAAAGAAAATAAACAAACCGCTGATAATATCAAAAAAGCCATCCAATCCGGAATTGTATACATTGATCTTACCATGATTCCATTGCCACTTACCTCAGATATTCGAAAAGAATGGTCTACGAATGAGAAATATCTTTTCGGAGATAAGCAATTGCCCGTGTTAATGTTGGAATGGGCTCTTGAGAAACTAAAATTGAGATTTAAAGAAGGTGGTATAACAAACCCATTTAGCCCAACTTGTCAAATTGCCATTGGAACCCCAATAAATACATCGGCCTCGATTTTTGAATATTACAGCAATACATTATTAAAAATCGATAAGGCTGTTTATTTTGATTTAAGTACTGTAAATTCTCCGGAAGCATATAAAAAGAAGCCTTACCTTAAGGGTTGCACGCTCAAGCAATTCAAATTCAATGTGATTGATAATATTACCCCAACTGAGAATTTTGTAAAAAATGCCTTTGACTTCCCTGAATAATCCCCAAAAATCATTTTTTTCTCCCGAAACCGAATTCTATCTTTGTAAGGAATGGCCAAAACAAAGAATACCAGCGCCTTAATGGGGCAACGCCTGCGCATCCGCATTATTCATGAAATCATCCTACACGAATCCCCTCCTACCCCTCAAGGTGTAAAGGCAAGGGATTATTTACTGCAAGCCGTTAATGAAAAACTCAAGCTGCGCGGCCTTCCGGTAGTCAGCGTAAAAACCCTCGAAGCCGATATCCATGCCATTAACCTTGGAGATTTTCAAGAGGCCGATCTTTCCCTCCCTCCTCTTCCCAATGGTAAACATTATGACCTACGCTACAATCACCTTGACAAACGGTATACCTACCATCAAGGACGCATACCTGACATTGCCTTTCTTGATGCCCGAGAAGAACATAGCCTTGCCTTTCTAAAAGGGATTTTAGCCCAATACAGCGACATACCGGCCGTACAACGGCTCATGCAAGAAAGTCCAGCGTTTTTTAATCAAGACCTTGAAGCCGTTGATACGCGGCAGGCTTTTTTAGTACATGCCCCACAACATCAAAGTCCCTTACGCAAGAAATCCATGATGGAAGTCACACTCCGCCTGCTGGACCACATCAAGCAGCAAGAAGTCGTGCAGTTCGCATACACGGAGAGTCAAAAACTTTCACATTTCACGGGCATTGTCCCAGGAAAACAACGCTTTCGCGTCTATCCGCTCTGCCTTCGTTTACACGATGGATTTTATCATTTGTGTGCACTTAGTCAGGTTAATCCTGAAAGTAAAAAACCGAATAAATACCTTATTCGGAATTTCCGTATTGACCACATCGAAAGTAAGAGCCTCACAAAACTCAGAGACCCTAAATTGCCTCATACCTTTGAACGATTCAATGCGGCCGAACTTTGGATTACGTATGACGTCCACAAGAAATTGAAAAAAGCCATTGGGGTATGGAACATGCCCGATTCGGCGATAGAAGAAACGGTAAGCATCCGTTTTTACGGTTGGGCGGCCAACCATTTAATGGTTTTTAAAATACACCCGAGTCAGGTCCTTTTAGACATCAACACACAAGAAAATTACATTGATTTAAAATTCAGGTTTTACACCTACCCAAAATTCCGCGCCTTAGCCAAACCACACCGCTTATTCTACCAGGAAGGCCTCAAAAACGGTACTTGGAACCCGAATCAATTCCCTTGTGTTGATTTGTTTGAGCGATTCCCAGAAGCTGGATATCTGCTGGGGAAATATGTGAATTTCATGCACATCTTGGCCTAATTTTAACGAATCCTTACTTGTCCTAATACTTTAGGACGCCCTCATGGTAATATTTGCTGGAGGTTTCGGAAAGACCGATTCCCATTCAACTAATATTTATTTATCATGATGGAAACCATCACCTTACGTCCGAGCCAAAAAGATTGGCGCATTGACCTCGATTTGAGCATGATTCCGCTCGGAATTTACCGTGTTCAACATTACAAACAAGGGCTTTTTGACCAGCTCAAGAAGCTAGAAAGTGTGCTTAGGGAATATAAAGGCATACATGCCCGGCTCATATATAGCGAACCCGAGCTAGATCCCTATTGGTACAAAATGGAGGTCTGTGTAAACCATGCAAGACTAAAGTTTCAAGCGTTCGTGTGCTATGAAATCGACGAACAACAACAATTTGTGGCAAAAATTCATTGCACCAACCGACCTTCTACTGAAGAATTCCCCATTGAAGGTGGCGTAGAATGGAAAACAATTGTTTTAAATGAGTCGGAAATAAAGGACCCTGCATATGTGGTCGCCAACATTAAAAATCATTTTATCTGCTTCGAGAGTTATCGCCAAATTGGACGCGATATCCTTTATGCGGTATTGGAGGAATAAAAAAAAATACTCGGGTACCGAAACTTATTTAAAAATCACAATAGAATTAGAAATATAAAAAAAAACGAAAAATGAATATGCTTAATTTATTAAAAATCATGCGCGAATTGGTGCAAATCATGGAAAGCAAGGAAGCCTTGCAAGATTTCAAACAATGGTCATCCCTCGACCCAAACCTCTCTAAAGAGAAAGTGGCCCTTCACCTTTTAGCGCAAAGCTTGCAAATTGAATGGGAGCAACGAAAGTTAATCTTGAATGCAATGCGTTCGAAACCAGAAACACTTAATGTGGTGTTCGGTGAAGTGGCCCAAAGTTTTGATAAGAGCATTTTCGCCAATGTACCGAATGTAAACAACAAGAACAGTTTTTTAAACAGTCGTCACATGCGTGAACTCAACCCCATGCACGCGAATGAAGATTCTATTCCGGAGCGCTTGTGTAATGAGTTTGGAACCTTAATACTGGATATTTACATAATCCCTATTCCCACAAGCATACTAACCGTGCTCAAAGGCGAGATGCGACGAACGGGTTTAACCGAACGAATTTTACAACTGCAAATCAACCACATCAATGAAATGATTCGTTTGGTAAATCCGACAACGGTTCGGTTTATCTGTCGATACAAAAGCTTGGTTCCGGACTGTGCGTTCATTGTAGATCGAATTCTACGATGTAATCAAGTTTCGATTGAATTCAATTCTAACGAGGCCCTGTCTGGATATCGCGGAATGTTGGACCTCAACAAATGGAATAAATTCATTAAAGATTGGTCTATTTGAATTGAATTTTTCATTGGACATCCCTAAGTAATCACAAATAAAAAACAGTTTAATACATGTATACAAAAGAAGAAATATTAACCATTCATTTTATGACGGGCCAAATGCTACGAACCCATTTTACAAGTTGGGTAAAACCGCAAGATAGAAAAGAGGTCCAGCAAGAAATCATTGAAAAAATCCTAGTCAAAAACCTTAAACATTCCATAAACAGAGGTGCCATCGGAGCCTGGCTTTTCCAATTGATTAAAAATCATTTAACGGATACTTTTCGCAAAAAACAGCGCAATAAGATTCATTGTTATGAGGATTTATCCTTTTTCCATGCGTGCGAGGACCACTCGGATCAATTTCATGAAGCACGACATACAGACCAATGGAATCAATACAATGAGCTGTTGGCAAAAGAGAAATTAGCGGATGAACAATTGGTTAGAATGAAGCATGAGGAAGGATTGAAATATGAAGAGATATCCATGCAACTTGGGATTCCCAAAAACCGTTTGGCCATGCGGTATCGAAGAACCGTAGCGCGCATGCAACAGCAGTACATTCCAAATCGGTATTCCTGGTAATAAAAAAAGCACCCAACGGTGCTTTTTTTTTGTCAAGAGGTTAACTCACTAATCAAGATTTTTAATTCGCTGATAGAGATCCTCAAGCATTTCGAGTTTGGCTTTTTCAAAATTTTCCGCATTCAATTTAAATCGAAACCAACTCACGCAGGTTCCTATGACAAAAACCGGAAATAATATACATCCCAACTGAATAACATAGGGTCTTATTCCTGAAAACACATAGGGTATCCGATAGAAATCAACCACCAATAATCCGATTACGACTAAACCATTTACTACGCCTCCGACCAGCCAGTTATCGAAGTTTCTTTTGGCACGACCATGCTTATAGGCAGCCTGTGCAAATTGTATTACATTATTGTTTTCCATAATGGTTCTACGAACAGAAACAATAAAAATAACATTGTTAATACAGCTAATTACCTAGAATTTATTTCTTAATGTATGAGAATTAGGTTTATTAGTATTGTTTTTGCTAACTTTAAACTTAAATAAAAGAATATGAAAACATTATTTTTTTCGCTTTCCCTTTTCCTTTCTCTAAATGCCTTTACTCAAACAGTCTATTCGGTAGAGTACAAATCAGATGCGAAAGTTAAGGTTTATGTAGCCTCCTACAAATCAGATGCTGATTTAGTAGTTTATAAATGTGATTACAAATCAGATGCTACTGGAAATAATGGCCTATGGTATTTTACAAGTTACAAATCTGATGCAAAATTTCCCATTTACTTCTGCACCTACAAATCAGACGCAGATTTAGTAATCTATTTTGCAGATTATAAATCAGATGCAGGGTGGAAAAATTCTAGTAAAAAGCACCTACTATACTAGATGAATTGATTTTGTAACAATACCTGAATACGTCGTTTGTTAATTCATGAGGCGAATATTTAGGATTCTTGGGGTTACATCATTACTTACTTTAGTTGGATATTATTTTCTTCCGGAACAGCAATTAACTCCGGGGCAAAAAGCTGATAAGATCTTGGTCTATAAAGCCGATCACGTTCTTAAATTGTTCTACCAAGGTAAAATTATTGCCAGTTATTCAGTCTCCATCAGCAAAAAAGGGTTGGATGCAAAAAAAAAATGTGGTGACAACCTTACCCCAGAAGGACAGTTCCGAATTACGAAACGCACATGGAGCGCCTTTCACAAAGGAATAGATGTTGGCTATGGCTGTGATGTATTAATCCACGGACAAAAATACGGTTGGGTAGGTAAATTTCACCGATGGAACGATTGGACCTTGGGTTGCATTGCGCTCACGAATCCTGAAATCGATGAGATTTATAATGCTGTAGACAACGGCTGTCCCATTGAAATAATGCCATGAAAAAAATCATTCCTTTACTTATTGCACTAGTTGCCATACTATTCCTATGGATATTCTTTAGTAAAGAAGAACCCCTAACGGGTGAATTTTATAAAGCGCCTTTGCCTGAAAAATTTATTAAATCCTCGTATTATTCAGAATACAACTTAGAGAACAAGTTTGTGATTTATGTAGATTTTAGTAAATCACGAATAAAACGTCGTTTGTGGGTAGTTGACAAAGGTGAAGTTATTGCAACCTCTTACACAGCACATGGTAAAAAATCTGCATCATTCAGCTCCTACTTAGCGCCGCGAAGGTTTTCAAATGAGGAAGGCAGTAATCAAAGTTCTTTGGGTATTTATCGAATTTATTCAGAGCGAAATATGAACCCGGGCAAAAAACATACATGCCGTTGCGAAAACTATACGCAAAGCAATATTTGTAAACACAAGGGGAGAAAATTCCCAATTAATGGATTAGAAGAATCTAACAACAAGGCCATTGATCGTGGAGTAGTTATTCACACGGCAAGATACGTGAGCGAGCAGGGATGCACAGGCAACAGTGACGGTTGTTTTACGGTTTCACCTGAAGTCTTTGAAATCTTACAGAATAAACGCCTGTTGTTCCTTAAAGAGTGTTACTTGGTAGCCATACAATAAAACCACATGAAAGTCCTGAATATCATTGGTATAATAATCCTTTTTGTCATCTTAACCATCCTTTCCCAAGTGGGAGGTATAATTCTTCTGCTGTGGTTGCTGTTGTTTTCCTTTTTCAAAAAGAAAATTGAAAATTCTTGGGCTAAACGCGCCACCAATGTTTTCGGTTTTATGGCCTTTTACATGATTTTTAATCTGTTAATTATTCCTTTCCTCGCAGGCATGGGTGGAAAAACACGACTACCGATGTCCAAATCGGGAAACTTGGTACCGGTGACGTATTGGACTGCCATATTCATGAGAAATTATATTACGGTGGAAGGAAAAGAGAAGATGATGGTGATTGCCGATGAATTCGCTCAAAAACACCCTGGCCTGCAAGTTAAATATATGGACTGTAACTACCCCTTCAGTATAAACATAAAAGGCAAAAAGAACATACCTGTTCTAGAAGGATTAGCACCCCATCTATCGCACAATGGGGACAAAGCAGATATTGCATTTGTATATAATGATGAAACTGGTGCTCCATCAAATTTAACACCTACCGCGATTGGCTATGGGAGTTCAGTTGATCCTTTACCCAATGAATCGTGTACACCTTGTTATTGTGAAAAATCAAATTGGCAATATTCCTTCATGCATCACACATTACCAAAAAATAACTATCAATTAAACAAATATAATTCAGCGGCATTAGTACGTTTGGTAAAAAAACGAGCAACAGGAAAAATCCTAATTGAACGTCACCTAATCCAGCGTTTTAAGCTTTCTGGAGGTTATACTGAGGCCGGTTGTCATAGTGTTCGCCACGACGACCATTTCCATGTTGAATTTTAATTCGAATGAAGCGGATAATAGTTTATACTAGTTTATTACTTGCTCCGTTTTTACTGGTTGTTTGTGTGAATGAATTAAACAGACCTTCCCCATTAAATACCTTAACCCTTTTTGGACAAAAAAGTGTTTCGATGAATCCAAGTTCATGCATGAAAGACCGGTGCACTTGGTTTTGTCACAACCACGGTTGTGGTAAATTAAATGGTCCGAATCGCTGCCCTCACCAACAAAAAAACACCATCAACAAAGGGTTTGTAGCTCGTATTTATTGGAGCATCCTTCAAGTGAATGGGATTTCAAATGGGGTCAACAATACGTATCAATCGAATTCTGTATTAAGTCTAGTAATTTTATGGCCCCTACTCCTCCTGGGTTTAGTCATTTTTAATGTTGAACTGTTTTTGTCTCGGAAAAAGAAAAATGGCTGATTTAATCAACTCAATATACGTTTACTGTACGGATTTCACCATCACTTCCGCAAACCTTCTAGGCATTACCTACGAAGATTTTAATGCCCTTATCTTTTGTGTGCTGTGGCCCTTGATCACATTGGGACTATCTATAATGTTAATCATTCAATTACGCCAAAGATTTAAAAATAGGTAATGTGTTTCCTGTGGATTGATTATTACCTTTGACGCATGAAACTTACGGTCTTCCTTTTTAGCTTCCTTTGTTCGGTAACCCTAATCGCACAAAAAAAACAACTGCCTTTCTCCGGAGAATTATTATTCAAAGCTCAACGCGTAATCCCTATGGACTCTGTCCAAGAACACATGTTAATCTATGCGAAAGACAGCTTGCTTAAAGTAATTAATTTCTCTTCTAACATGGGTAAACAAGAATTGATTAAACATTTATCCAAAGAAAAGTCATACCTGCTTCTAGAAACCACCAAAGGCAAGTACGCCATCCGAACGAATTATACCAAGTACCAAGACACAACCCTTTCGTATTCCTTTAAAAAGAAACTAGGATCGAAACGTATCGCCGGAATGAAAGCCAAGAAACTCAGCGTTACCTTCACGGATATAGATAAAAAATTTACTTTTTATTACCTAAAAAACATTCCCGCCATCTACGGGAGCGCCTATACAAACTTTCCCGGATTAGTTGTTGAGTATTACATTCCAACCGACGAGGGCATGTTCCAATACACCTTAACTGAATTCAAACGAATAGATCCACCCTTGACGCTTTTTATGGTGCCCACAGATTATAAACGGGTGAGCATCGAAGAATTCATGGAAGAAATGTCCAAGCCCTAGGTAGTTAACACCTTGCTGTGTAAAGAATTCACTTTTGTTTTAATTACGTCGTAACCCTTTTCTTACTTTCGTATTTTACCCCATAATGCGAGATAACGAATACATCCCATACGAAGAAGAGGAAACACAATACGACAATACTGAACCCACGCGGAAGAAAGAAAAAACCTCCACGTCTAAACCCAAAAAAGAGGCTAAACCAAAATCAGAAAAGCCAAAAGGTTTTGTAACCCCCGCTCGTGTTATTACTTCTCTTGGAGCGCTTTTAACGCTTTCAAGTATTTTCTTGTTCTTTGGATGCATTTCTTACTTTCTCACGTGGAAAGCGGATCAAGACTCCGTATTGGGACATGGGTTTTTCGAGTATATTTTTAACAACCAAGTTCCTGCGCCAGACAATTGGCTTGGCAAATCAGGAGCCTGGTTTAGTCATACACTCATCTACAATAGTTTCGGCATTACATCCATTGGATTTAGTTTAATTGGATTTTTATTGGGCGTTCGCTTACTCTTTAAGGTGGAATTACTTCCGATTCTTCGCACATCGATTATCACCTTGAGTTTTATGGTGTGGGGATCTATATTTCTTGGATATTTCCATGAGTACATTAATTTCGGCGGAGGCACATTTGGCTTCTTCATAAATGAGTGGCTATCCCTTACCATTGGAAGCGTTCCAACGTTTATCTTTCACTTGGTACTGCTCTACATTACAATCACCCTGCTCTTTAACCCCAACTACGGGGCTATCTTTGATCGAATCAAACCTTCCAACTTAAATGGTGACTACTTTGACATTAATGAAGATAAAGAGGTCGCTCCCGAGAAACCGTACAACTCAATGAAGGTTGTGAATCCAATCAAAGAAAATGAAATTACCGAAGATTTGATTTCTAAACCTGTACATTTCAATGAACCCGATACGAACGAAGAGGAAGATCTTATTGATGATTCGGAACTAGAAATCACCTTCATTGATAAATCTCAGCAAGAAGCTAGCTCAGATGTGGAATTAGAAATTAACGATATTCCAGAAGCGGCGCCAGTTCCAATGGAACCAAAGGCGGCCAGCGCAGACACCACAGCAGATGATTTAGTGAGTGAATTTGGATTATACGACCCAAAAATGGACCTCGAATCGTATGTACTCCCTCCCATTGAATTATTAAAGGAATATGGAGGAAACGGAGGTGCTTCCGTGACAAAAGAAGAATTGGAAAGCAACAAAGACCGCATCGTTGAGACGCTATCGCACTATAAAATCGATATCGCTAAAATTAAAGCAACGGTTGGTCCAACGGTCACCCTGTATGAAATCATTCCGGCTCCAGGTGTCCGCATTGCAAAAATTAAAAACCTAGAAGACGACATTGCCTTAAGTCTTTCCGCCTTGGGCATCCGGATTATCGCACCAATCCCAGGCAAAGGGACCATTGGAATTGAAGTTCCAAATTCAAAACCTGAAATGGTTAGCATGCGCTCCTTAATCGCATCCGAAAAATTCCAAAATTTCGATGGAGAATTACCTATCGTTATGGGGAAAACCATCACTAACGAAACCTATGTTTTTGATCTAACAAAAATGCCTCACTTACTTGTAGCTGGAGCTACAGGTCAAGGGAAATCGGTAGGATTAAATGCTATTTTAGTATCGCTACTCTACAAAAAACATCCTGCGCAAGTAAAATTTGTACTTGTGGATCCTAAGAAAGTAGAGCTTACCTTGTATAATAAAATTGAGCGGCATTTCTTAGCCAAACTCCCCGGAGAGGAGGATGCAATTATAGTGGATACTTCTAAGGTAGTTAACACACTCAACTCACTTTGTATCGAAATGGATGACCGATATGAACTTCTCAAAAACGCAGGCGTTCGTACCATCAAAGAATACAATGCAAAATTCATCGGACGTAAATTAAATCCTGAAAAAGGACACCGGTACCTTCCGTACATTGTGGTGCTTATCGATGAATTTGCGGACCTCATCATGACTGCAGGCAAGGAAGTTGAGCATCCAATTGCACGAATCGCACAGCTCGCCCGAGCCATTGGAATTCACCTCATCGTTGCCACACAGCGTCCT
This sequence comes from Crocinitomicaceae bacterium, assembly GCA_044347515.1. Taxonomy (GTDB): domain Bacteria; phylum Bacteroidota; class Bacteroidia; order Flavobacteriales_D; family Crocinitomicaceae; genus UBA952. The sequence continues at coordinate 85,442 of JBIKUO010000005.1, forward strand.
TCAGTGAATGTTATTACCGGTATGATTAAGGCCAATTTCCCGGCACGAATTGCCTTCAGGGTGTTGTCAAAAATCGATTCAAGAACCATACTTGACGGCTCTGGCGCTGATCAGCTGATTGGACGTGGTGACATGTTGATTTCAACAGGTTCAGATATGATTCGTTTACAGTGTGGCTTTGTAGATACGCCAGAAGTAGAAGAGATTTGTGAGTTCGTAGGTGATCAACGGGCTTACCCAAGTGCCTTCTTACTTCCCGAATATGTTCCAGAAGGTGGTGAGGGAAGTGGTGATGTAGACATGGATGAAATTGACCCAATGTTTGTTGACTCCGCACGAATTGTAGTAATGAACCAACAAGGCTCTGCTTCTCTACTACAGCGCAAATTAAAATTAGGATACAACCGTGCAGGACGAATTGTTGATCAATTAGAAGCCATGGGAATTATTGGGTCTTTCCAAGGAAGTAAAGCACGCGAAGTATTGTTTGGAGACATTGAATCTTTAGATGAATTCTTGCGTGTGAAAGGATTACTATAATTTCTTAGCCCATTTTTGTAGCTTTACAGTCAATTTGATTGTATGAAGAATTTTCTTTTCGGACTTATTATTTTTAGTGCTACGCTTGTTTCAGCTCAACTTGTGAGCATTCCCTCACCACTTAATAAATTCTATCATTCTGGAACCGATTTTTCAAGGCATCACGAAGTTGTACAGTTTTTCGAAACACTAGAAAGCCTCTACCCTAAAAAAGTAAAGGTTGAAACCTACGGATATACCAACGAAGGACGACCGCTCATAATGGCGTTCATAAGCACCGAAAAAAACATCCAAGCCCTAGAGAATATTCGTGCAAACCACTTAAGCAGCAATAAATTGGAGAACACTTCAATTGCTTGGTTAAGCTACAACGTGCACGGCAATGAAAGCTGTGGGACCGAAGCCGCCATGGAAACCGCCTACCGCCTTGTAACTACCGATGCTAACTTATTAGAAAATACCTTGGTCATAATGGATCCTTGCCTTAACCCGGATGGAAGAGACCGCTATGTTAATTACTTTAAACAATACCACAATAAAACAGGACAATTACAAGTGCCGAGCGCCGAGCACGATGAAACGTGGCCCGGTGGACGACCAAATCACTATCTATTCGACCTTAACAGGGATTGGGCTTGGTTAACCCAGGTAGAATCTCAACAACGGATAAACGTTTACAATCAATGGTTACCTCACGTACATGTGGATTTTCACGAACAAGGTATGAATGAGCCTTATTATTTTCCACCCGCAGCAGAACCTTATCATGAAGTGATCACCAATTGGCAACGAGACTTTCAAAAACACATTGGTAAAAACCATGCCTCCTATTTTGATAAAAACGGATGGCTTTATTTTTCAAAAGAGATCTTTGACTTACTCTATCCATCCTATGGTGACACCTACCCAACATTTAACGGTGCCATCGGGATGACCTATGAACAAGGGGGCTCTGGAAGGGCGGGACTTGGAGTAATTACCATGGTTGGAGATACCCTAACCCTTGCAGAGCGAATAGAACATCACGTAATCACTGGGATTTCCACCCTTGAAACCGTTAAAAATCATCACATAAAATTAATCGAGGAATTTCAAAAATTCCAAGAAAAAAACCTGAATAACCCAATAACGACCTATGTGTTAGATGGAAGTTCTGCAAACCTTAGCGCCTTGACCACGCTGTTAGACCGTCATCAAATCAAGTATACAAAAGTCAACCAAGATCAAGGAAGTGAAGTGAAGGGATTTGATTACTTTACTAATAAAGAACATTCCAGAAAGCTGCTTAAAAATGATATAATCATCAGTACAAATCAACAAAAAGGAAATTTAATCAATGTCTTGTTCGAACAAAAAACAGCATTAAGTGATTCCTTAACCTATGACATCACCGCATGGTCGCTCCCCTATGCATATGGAGTACCTTGCATGAAAACCTTAAAATCCATTGCCACTCCCCAGGGAGAAAGTAACGAACAATTCACCCCATTCGTTATAAATGAAGAACCCTATGCCATTGCCATTCCATGGAATAATATAAACGATGTGCGAATCTTAAATGAATTATTAAGTGCAGGTCTTAACGTTTCCATGACTGAAAAAGAATTTACAACAAGCATGGGTAAATTTAATAAAGGAACGCTTCTTGTGCTCAAATCCGATAATCCCGGGAAATCGCTTTCCACATTGGTTCCACCAATAATCAATAAGCACAACCAACAAGCCACAGCCTTATTTTCTGGTTGGGCAGAAAGCGGAACAGATTTAGGATCGTCTAGCATTAAAAATATTTCCAAACCAAAAATTGGCATCTTATTCAATGATCAAACCTCGTCCTTATCCATGGGTGAAATCTGGAATTTCCTAGATGCTCAACTGGGAATAGAACATCAAGTACTGCGAAATGGAGATGCAGATTTATATGCCTTAAATCAATTGGATGTAGTGCTAATTCCCGAGGGATTTCAAAGTGAAAACAATGCCAACCTGAAGCAATGGATAAGCAACGGAGGAACCTGCATCGTTATGGGATCGGGTGCCGCAAATTTTATGGAAGCGGACTTCGGAATGAGAATCGAAGAGGGAACTGCACCGATTGTTTCTAGAGATTTAGGGAATTATGGCAACCTTGAGCGCTCAAGCATTAGTGAAACGATTATCGGCGCAATTTATCAATGTAATGTGGACACCTCACACCCACTGGCTTTTGGGTATAAAGACACTTATTTTACCCTTCGTTTAGCTGCGGATGTCTACCCTTTTCAAGGGGATATCATACAGAAAATTCAAGAGAAAAATGGTTGGATTACAGGCTTTGCTGGATATAAAGTAAAACACAAACAGCAAGGCGCTGTTACCGTAGGGTCCTATGCTATTGGAGATGGTAACATTGTCTACTTTTTCGATAACCCGTTGTTTAGGGGATTTTGGGAAAATGGTAAATTGCAAGTTGCCAATGCGATCTACTTTTTACGATAATTTAACCAAGCCGTTGACAATTATAATACGTATCTTCGCAATCAAAGAATCATTACATGAAACACCTATTAATATTATCTCTTTGCTTTCTTTTCCTCAGTGCATGCAAGAATAACGAGAAGCCTTATTCAGTTACGTTTAAAAATGAAAAAGACAAGTTATCCTATGTGCTTGGTGCCATCAATGCAAAAACCATTGTGAATTCAGGCACCGAAGCCTTTAATAAATTAGACAAGGACTTAGTTTTAAAAGGATTTAATCAGAATTTAAACGGAACTCCGGCCCAAGATTGTTTAAACACATTGCAGTTATTATTTGGTCCTACTTATCAAGATTTCAACGCGAAATATGTTAAAGAAGGATCTATCTGTATGGGTAAAATGAGCGGATACGCATTCTATTTCGATATCCGAAAATTAGGTGCACTTGACAAAATTAATTTTGAGATGGTAAAAAAAGGGTTCGAAGATGGGTTGTACAAACGCGACACCTCGTTCTTAAAAGACAACACCATGCGCTTTATGATGACCGAATTCATGACCGGACTTAATGTATCCAACGGTAAAAAAATGATGGATAAGGCGAAAAAAATACCGGGAATTGCAGTCCTTGAAGGTGGAATACTAATGGAAACCGTCAAAGCAGGTAACGGCGCAAACCCATCTAAATCTGACGATGTTAAAGTGCACTACATTCTAACATCCGCTTTGGGTGATACCATTCAAAGTTCATACAAGGGCGATGGTAAAGGAAATGTTGAACCGATTCCCTTAGCGCTGAACGGCGGAGTGATTCCTGGATGGACGATTGCCATTCCGAAAATGAAAGTCGGGGGTAAATACCGGATTTTTATTCCATGGAACTTAGCTTACGGTGAACAACAAGGGAAAGAATCTCTTTGCTTTTTTGTAGAATTAATCGCAACAGGAAAAGAAGGAAGCTTTACCGCAAACTTGAAAAATCCACAAGCCCAATGAAACGATTAGGTATTTTATTTCTTCTTGGCCTTTTTGGTCTTTCATCATGCAATGAAAAAATTGATTTGTTAGGCGATTACCAAGAAACAGCTGTAGTCTATGGCTTACTTGATCATGCGGACAGTCTTCATTTTATTAAAATTACGCGTGCATTTATTGGACCTGGAAGCGCTGTTGACTTAGCTCAAATTTCTGATTCAAGTTATTTCAACCAAGTGAATGCAACCGTAACAGAATTTATTGGTGGCGTAGCAACACGCACCTGGATTCTTAAGGACACCATAGTAACCAACAAAGAATTAAATGGTGCATTCTATGGCCCAGAACAAAAGGTATACTATTTCAAGACCTTTCCTACCGGGCCGAATGAAGTACAACAAGGACCACCTAACTCCTTAAATTCTTCACTTAATAAAGACGCTACATACAAACTGGATATCGATATAGACAACGGTAAATTTAAAGTCTTAGGTGAAACTGACCTGGTCAACGGGTTGACTTCCCCTGCGAATTCACAAAATTTCACCTTTAAGTTTGCAAACAATCCTGGATTTTACGTGAGTGCCGGCGTTGCAGCAGTCAATACCTTTGGGAATGCCTATGTGGTTAACACCTCGCTTAAGGTCATCTATAATGAATACATAGGGGCCAATAAAACAGTATCATCCTTTGATTGGAAACTCGGTGAATCCAGTATTCTACCCGGAGAGTCTCGTACCTTTACAGCATACGGTGAAACCTTCTATAACTTAATGAAGAATGATGTTACCGCAGATCCTACCATTACGCGTAGAACCTTTGAAGGAATAGAATTCACCATCACTGGAGGTCATGAGGAATTATACAATTATATGGTTGTAAATGCCCCAAGCTCATCCTTATCGCAAAGCAAACCAAGTTATACCAATCTTACTGTAACGAATGGAAAACGAGTTGTAGGTATTTTCTCTTCACGTCAAACCTTGAAGTTCTACAGACCATTTTACACCAATGCTGCCCAAGCATATATTCGAGCAATTGATAAAAAATCTACCCGCGAATTATGTCAAGGTCCAATTACCGGACTTCTTTTGTTTTGCTCAAACCATCCCGGAGATAACGTCGTTGGCGCTGAGGAATCCTATGCATGCCAGTAGTCCGAACTCATGGATGAGCGTAAAACCTTATTCGTAGATTTAATTCTACCTGTTCCAATACGGAACTTATTCACCTACAGGGTCCCCTATGAGCTTAATGAAGCCATTTCCATTGGTCAGCGTGTAATTGTTCCCTTTGGAAAGAATAAACGGATTACGGGAATAATTTCTACCATCCACGAAACAGCACCTAGCGCTTATCAGGCAAAATATCTAGAATTTATTTTAGATGATGAACCGATCCTATCTGCTCACCAATTGGCCTTTTGGAATTGGATCTCTTCGTATTATCTTGCGCCCATCGGAGATATTATGGCAGCTGCCTTACCAGCTAATTTCAAATTGGCAAGTGAAACGAAGGTATTAATCCATCCCGACTTTGACGGGGTGGAAACATCCGATGCTCAAGAACAATTAATTCTTGAAACGCTTGCGCATCGTGAACAAGTTGATTTAAAAGAACTCTCAGAAATACTTGGCATAAAGAACATTCAAGTGCTTATAAAGCGCATGATAGAGAAACGTTTAATCATCACGCACGAAGAAATCAACCAACGTTATACGCCCAAAACCAAAACCTTCATTCGGATAAATCCCTCACACAATGAAGCTACGCTGAGCAGTATTCTAGAAGAACTTAATAGCCGCGCAAGTAGTCAAAATCAAATGAATACCCTGCTTAGAATCATGCAGCTGCTACCAATTCACGGGATAGAACAAGAATACCTGGAGAAAAAGTTATTGTTAAGCCATGAAATTAGTCCTAGTACGCTAGCGTCTCTTGAAAAAAAGGGAATAATCATGCAAGAGAAATTACGCATTGATCGTGTGGGAGCAGCCATGGAAGGAAATGCGGAATTCCCCGTATTGAGCTCGAATCAAGATACTGCACTTCGGGGGATCGAAGAAGCATGGGAAAATACAGACATTACTTTACTGCATGGAGTTACCGGTTCAGGGAAAACAGAAATCTATATACACCTCATTCAGAGCTATTTAGACTTAGGAAAACAAATACTTCTATTAATTCCTGAAATTGCTCTTACCACCCAATTAATACATCGACTTGAAAAATATTTTGGAAAACAAATCGGTGTCTATCATTCCAAATTCAACCAAAATGAACGGGTAGAAATTTGGAATAAAGTACATGCAAACCATCCGAATGAATTTAGGGTGATTATTGGTGCTCGATCTTCTATATTTCTACCGTTTCAAGACCTTGGATTAGTGATTGTAGATGAGGAACATGAAAGCTCTTATAAGCAACATGATCCATCCCCGCGCTATCACGGACGAGATGCGAGCATATACCTTGCTAAAATGTTCAACGCAAAAGTACTTCTTGGGTCTGCTACTCCCTCCCTTGAATCCTTTCAAAACACCCTCGACCATAAATATGGCTATGTTAGACTGGATGCTAGGTTTGGCGACATAAAAATGCCAGAAATTCTTATTGCGAATACACAAAAAGAAACCGCAAGCAAATCCATGACTTCTCATTTTTCAAGCTTATTACTTGAACATATGACCAAGGCATTAGGCGATAAAGAACAAGTCATTCTTTTTCAAAACCGAAGAGGATACACACCCTATTGGTCATGTGAAATTTGTGGATGGATCCCTAAATGCGATGCATGTGATGTTTCGTTAACGTATCACAAACATGTTAACCTGCTGAAATGCCATTATTGCGGGTATACGAACTCACCTATGGGCAGTTGCGGCGCTTGCGGGAGTCATAAGTTAAAGATGCAAGGTTTTGGAACTGAAAAAATTGAAGACGAACTAGAAAAAGTATTTCCTGATGCAAAAATTGCGCGAATGGATTTAGATACTACACGTTCCAAACATGCCTATTCTGAACTCATAACACGCTTTGAAAACAGAGAAATAGATGTGCTCATTGGCACACAAATGCTTTCCAAGGGCTTGGATTTTGATAATGTAAGTTTGGTTGGAATTCTCGATGCGGACCATCTTTTAAATCGCCCAGATTTTAGAGCCTATGAGCGTGGATTTCAACTGATGACCCAAGTAGCGGGAAGAGCAGGAAGAAAAAATAAACGCGGTAAGGTTGTTATTCAAACGAAGCAACCAGACCACTGGGTGCTGCAATTAGTTAGCTCACACGACACACTTCAGTTTATTAAAAATGAATTGATTGAACGTAAGAATTTTAATTATCCGCCCTTCACGAAACTTATTATAATCACCTTGAAACATGCGGATGAGAACTTGTTGAACAGGGCATCTCAAGACTTGGCCATGCATTTAAAAAGCGCCTTGAAAGAACGTGTACTCGGACCTGAATTCCCCATTGTAAAACGCATCCAAAACCAATACCAAAAGGAAATCAAAATAAAATATGAGAAGTCGCTATCGGATAAAAAAATAAAGGAGCACCTAATGGCACTCCTTACTAATTTTTACGAGATGGTTTCTTACAAAGCCATCAAAGTGAATATAGACGTAGATGCATATTAACCCAAATAGCTTTTCAAAATCTTATTCTTCGATGTATGCTTCAATCGTCGAATCGCTTTCTCTTTAATCTGACGAACTCGTTCTCTGGTTAAATCAAAACGGTCACCTATTTCTTCTAAAGACATCGGTGGACGACCATCTAAACCGTAGAACATGCAGATTACTTCACTCTCACGTGGGGTAAGCGTTAACAATGAACGTTTAATATCACTGCGTAAGGATTCCATGGTAAGATTATTCTCAGGACTTGGCATTCCTTCACCGCTCATCACATCATACATGTTTGAAGAAGACTCGTCTCCCTCTACTAATGGAGCATCCATAGAAACATGTCTACCATTTTGAGCCAAGGATTGCTTCACCTCATCCGTACTGCAATTCAAAAACTCCGCTAATTCTTCGGCAGAAGGAGGTCGTTCAAACTTCTGTTCCAACTCTGAAAACGCTCGATTAATCTTATTGATGTTTCCAATCTTGTTCAATGGTAATCGAACAATACGTGCTTGCTCGGCTAAAGCCTGCAAAATTGATTGTCGAATCCACCAAACCGCATAGGAAATGAATTTGAATCCTCGGGTTTCATCAAAACGCTCAGCGGCCTTGATTAATCCAAGATTTCCTTCATTAATCAAATCAGGAAGGGCAAGCCCTTGGTTTTGATATTGTTTTGATACGGAAACCACAAATCGAAGATTTGCTTTGGTTAAGCGCTCTAACGCGGCGCGATCTCCAGCGCGAATTCTTCGTGCTAATTCCACTTCTTCATCTGCGGTAATCAAATCCACCCTACCAATCTCTTGAAGATATTTGTCAAGTGATGCTGTTTCTCGGTTGGTTACCTGTTTCGCAATTTTCAGCTGCCTCATAAACTATTGTATTTTAACGTCGTGAAGACTCTAACGCACAAACATCAAAAAGGTTAGTGCTTTTTTTCAAAAAAGTTGAAAATAGATCGGATTTTCTTGTTATATCGCTAATCCGAGGGATTCGCGCACACGTTTTAATACGGGATTAGCTACAGCCATTGCACGTTGAGCCCCTTCCAATAAAATGCGTTCCACTTCCATTGGATTGCTCATATAATAAGTATACCGCGTTCGTTCATTGGCAAATTTTGAACAAATTAATTCAAACAAGGCTTGTTTTGCATGACCATATCCATATCCACCTGCTAAATAATTTGAACGCATCGTTTGAATGTCTGACGGCTCGGCTAATAATTGATATAAATTAAACACATTGCAAGCATCCGGATTCTTTGGTTCCTCAAGCGGGGTGCTATCTGAAGAAATACTCATAATGCGTTTACGCAACTGTTTTTCATCCTCAAAGATATCAATGGTGTTATTTCTAGATTTGCTCATTTTATGACCATCGATTCCTGGGATCAACTTCGTTTCCTCATTGATATGCTCATCCGGTAAAACAAAAATGTCGCCCATCTTGGCGTTAAATCGAGCGCCTACATCTCTTGTGAATTCCAAATGTTGCAATTGATCCTTTCCGACAGGAACTTGATTGGCATCGTATAACAAAATATCCGCAGCCATTAACATTGGATAGGTAAATAACCCACCATTCACATCTGCTAAACGATCCGCTTTATCCTTAAAACTATGCGCCAAAGTAAGCCGTTGATAAGGAAAAAACGTAAGTAAATACCACATGAGTTCCGTAACCTGGGGTATATCACTTTGCCTGTAAAAAACCACCTTATCGGGATTAAGACCACAAGCTAACCAAGTTGCTGCGGTTGACAAGGTATTGTTCTTTAAGGTATTCGGATCCTTTACTTGGGTTAAAGAATGTAAATCAGCGATAAACAAAAACGAATCATTGCCTGGGATTTCAGACATTTGAATTGCGGGTAAAATTGCCCCTAGTATATTACCTAAATGCGGGGTGCCTGTACTTTGTATTCCTGTTAAAACTCTTGGCATCGTTTATTTCTACAAAAATAACAAATCAGTAGATAAATTCACGAAATCAAGTTAATTCCTTACTTTTGAGCATGCGAATATTTTTGGGAATTCTGTCGCTTCTTTGGAAAGTATATATCGCTATCGTATTCTTTTTCTTTGCGATTTTACTTTATCCATTTTTCCTTGTCATTATTCAATCCCCTCGAACAAAGAATTACAGCTTCTATCTGTTCATCTTCTGGAGCTATATGATACGCGTCTTTTGTTTGTATCCTATTAAGAAAATTAGACACGGTGAAATGCCAAAAGGACCCTACATTATTGTTGCAAATCACACATCCTACTTGGATATTTTCTTCATGTATTCGATTGTACCTCAGCATCAGTTTATGTTTTTAGGTAAAAGTGAAATTTTGGGATATCCACTCGTTAGTACGTATTTCAAAAGCATGAATGTACCCGTTTATCGAAATGATAAATCAAAAGCAGGAAGAGCATATTTAGGTGCAATAAAAGCGTATCAACAAGGGTTTTCGCTTGCAATTTTTCCCGAAGGGACCTTTCCAGAAATTGACTTACCAAAAATGATTGCATTCAAAAGTGGCGCTTTTAAATTGGCAAAAGAACTTAAGGCACCAATATTCCCAATTACCTTCATGAACAATTATAAATTATTTTCAGATCCAATGGATTGGTTAGGACCTGCTCACCCCGGCTTAGCTGTAGTTCATTTACATCCACTTGTTACTGTTGATCAAGTGGAGTCGATGACCGTTGAAGAATTAAAAGCACATTGTTTTCAAATTATTTCAAAACCACTAGAGGAAGCGCATCCTGAACTTTACTAACTTTACCACATGAACATAGACGATAACCTGATTAATCACCTCAGTAATTTAGCCAAATTATCTTTTGAAGGCAGTAACAGAGAGGCATTGAAAAAGGATTTAGAGAAAATCATTGGATTCATGAATCAATTAAACACCTTAGATACAACGGATGTGGAGCCATTGGTGTTCATGACAGATGAGGTAAATCGACTAAGAGTAGACGAAGCGCATTTGGAAATTTCAAAAAATGACGCCTTGAAAAATGGTCCTAAACATGACAGCGACTACTTCCGAATTCCAAAAGTAAAAGGAAAGCACAATAATTAATTGATGTATCGGGATTTCTCAACAATAACACACCGGTTATTCTGTTGCTTTAAATACCCTAGTTCATAACAAAAATAATAAGTATCACCTTTTTGTGTTTGAAATAAATTCGTGTGATAATTAAAGTTGTAGCCCATTTCAATAAGTTCAATTGTCGGTTTAACGCATTGTTTATTTAAAAGAAGCTCCTCCAGAATTCTACGATTTTTACGTAAAATTCGATTGACTTTTCGAACGGTCGCGTTACTATCTTCATTCAAGCGATTATTGAAGGTGTTACGACAATAATCAGAACAGAATTTCTGGTCTTTTCGTCCATTTAGGACTTCATTACATTCTCGGCAATGACGATTACTCATAGGATAGTTGATTAACAAGAATTAACAAGGAAAAATAAAGGAAAGCATCCAAATAGTGCCAATTTTAGGCTCGGAAAAAAGACGCAAATGGAAAATAATGTAAATCAAGAAATGCATCGAACAGAACAATTACGGCAAATTGCCGAAAAAATTGCACTTGAGCATCAAGTATTGTCGATTCTTAAAAACGAAATTTCAAAAAAAATTGTCGGACAGCACCAACTAATTGACCGTCTAATCATTGCTTTATTATCCAATGGACATATTCTGCTTGAAGGGGTTCCCGGGTTGGCTAAAACGCTTGCTATAAAAACATTATCCGATGCAGTTGATGGTACGTTTAACAGAATTCAGTTCACTCCAGACTTACTTCCAGCGGATTTAACCGGCACGCAAATCTATCAGCAAAAAGCAGAAAAATTCGTTGTAAAAAGAGGACCAGTCTTTGCATCTTTTGTCCTAGCGGATGAAATAAACAGAGCTCCAGCCAAAGTTCAAAGCGCCTTATTGGAAGCCATGCAGGAAAGACAAGTAACTATAGGCGATGAAACCTTTATGTTGCCCTCTCCATTTCTTGTAATGGCTACTCAAAATCCTATTGAACAAGAAGGCACCTATCCGCTACCGGAAGCACAAGTAGACCGATTTATGCTTAAAGTAACTATCGGATATCCATCCAAAGAGGAAGAATTATTAATTATTCGAAACCATATTAACCCCTCTTCGAATATGAAGGTGAATCCTGTCCTATCGTTGGTTGACATCGAACGGATGAGATCCCTTGTGGAACAAATATACATGGATGATAAAATTGAACGGTACATTGTATCCTTGATATTTGCAACCAGAAACCCTGCGGAATATGGCGCAGGTGACCTAGCAAATTACCTGTCTTTTGGGGCCTCACCCAGAGGGAGTATCAACCTTGCAATGGCTGCTAAAGCCCACGCATTCCTGAAAGGTCGAGCATTCGTTATTCCCGATGATGTACAAGCCATGGCTATGGATGTACTAAAACATCGAATTGGTCTTACCTATGAAGCAGAAGTGGCTAATTTGAAATCCGACGACCTAATCCAACAACTTGTTTCTCGCATCGAAGTTCCTTAATTCATGAACAGAGAAGAAATACTGAAACGGATTCGAACGATTGAAATAGCCACCAAAGGACTCCGGAGAGATTTATATTCAGGTCAATATAAAACGGCATTCAAAGGACGAGGTATGTCTTTTGCCGAGGTTCGCGATTACCAATATGGAGATGAAATACGTACCATAGATTGGAATGTTACCGCTCGATATAATACACCCTACGTGAAAGTTTTTGAGGAGGAACGCGAATTATCAGTAATGGTATTAGTTGATGTGTCTGCTTCGTTTTATTATGGTACAGATCACCATTCTAAAATTGAAAAAGCCGTAGAATTTTTAGCCACCATCGCCTTTTCTGCCCTTGTAAACAATGACAAAACGGGGGCTATTTTCTTCTCGAATGATGTAGAATGCTATATCCCACCAAAAAAAGGACGGGAACACATCTTGTATATGATTGACCGCCTCATTGCATTCAATCCCGTTCATAAAGGCACAACACTAAGCGCACCATTAAAAGCGCTTCGACAGACCCAAAAAAAACGTGCAATTTGTTTCTTAGTCACTGATTTTGTAGATGAATCACTCAACCTAGATGAATTATACTTAACAAAAAAATATCATGACTTAATTGGCGTGAAAATCAATGACCCAAGTGAAAAAGAACTGCGAATTCCAGCTATTTATCAAGTGGTTAACCCCGAAACCGGTAAAACCGAATGGGTTAATGGATTTTCTCAGTATTTCAAACGAGCCTTTAAATCCAACTTTCTTGCACATGAAGAAAAAGTAGAACACGACTTAAAAACACGGGGCATACCATTAATAAATTTACAAACCAATACATCGATCATAGAACCCTTAACTGCATTTTTTAACCAACGAAAATGAAACAACTCGTTCTATTTGTTGCCTTAATTTCTGCACCGTGGCTCACCGTGGCTCAAGAACCGAACACCTATGTTTCAAGTAAAGAAATAACTGTCGGCGGAATCCTTGAAGTTCAATACGAAATAAGTCTACTAAAGAATCAGGACATAGCGTTTAATCCACCCCGGGGATATTTTCCTTGCAACCGAATTTCCGCCAAGTCCAATTTAAAGGGAACGGAATTTAAGGAGTTGGAAATATTGAGCTATAGCGACACCATAATCGATGCGGGCGGATCTAAGCTATGGCGCGCTAATTTTAAATTAATCCCGTGGGACACAGGCACCCTTGTCCTCCAGCCACTCCCCTATTCCGTGGATAGTCAAATGAACTATTTTACATCAATCCTAGTACAATCCACCTTTGTTCCAGCTAAAAAAGGAGTGCGTATTTACGACATTAACGAATCAAATACACCCTTTAAAAAAGAGCTTGTTTGGGCAGAACTAATATCTAAATATTGGTGGATTCCGTTGCTCTTATTACTCATAGGATTATCCATTGTAGTTTATAAAAAAAGGACTAAGGCTTCACCGATCGAACCCGAATCCTTGACGTTGAAGCAGCAGACCCTTCAATCCATTGAAAAATTAGTTGCTAAACAGCAATGGAGTACAGACCAGAAACTCCATTACACGGAATTAAGTTTTATTCTTCGCTGGTACTTGTCATCACGTTACAATATAAATTTATTGGAACGAACAACCTTTGAAACCATCTTGCTACTTAAGGCACTAAAATTAGATGAATACCTCATTACGCAGATAAGCCTAATTTTTAAAGAAGTAGACGCAGTGAAATTCGCCAATAGCGAACTCCCCGCGAGTGACCATGAAAAATTAATTGAATGGTCGAAAGAAGTAGTAATTATCAGCAGCCCTGTAGAAACATCCCATGTTTAATCGTTGGAATTTAAATATAAACCAATATGAGTACTTAGAACCAACTTGGTTTTGGGCACTATTGCTTGTTCCAATCGTCGCGGGTTGGTTGTATTTCTTGGACCGTCGACGAGGCGGGGATTGGAAGTATAACGGTGCTATTCAACACTTAAATGGAAGTAAATTTAATTTCTTATCACTATTTCGCTCCTGTATTGTATTCCTACCCGCTGCCGCACTCACCTTGCTGATTATTGCTATGGCTAAACCTTATTCATGGCAGCAAAGCGACCAAAAGCATGAAGAAAACAAATTCGGAATCGACATCATGCTAGCGATGGATGTTTCTATGTCAATGTATGCAACAGACTTTAAACCGAATCGCTTGGAGGCTGCGAAAGAAGTTGCGATAGACTTTATTAATGGCAGAAACGGTGATAAAATAGGGCTGGTGCAATATGCGGGAGAAGCGTTTACAAGTTGCCCCCCAACCCTTGATTACCCCATTTTAATTGCGCAGCTAACTAAAGCAGATGGAATGGAAATGGAACCGGGAACAGCCATCGGAACAGGATTAGGTACAGCCGTTGTGCAACTTAGAAATGATGAATTAAAATCGAAAGTAATTATTTTACTCACGGATGGAAGTAATAATTCCGGTGATATTAGTCCGGAAGATGCCGCGCTATTGGCGAAAGAAAAAAATATTTGTGTGTATACAATAGGAATTGGTAGTAATGGAGTTGCCCCCACCCCAATTATGACTTCAACGGGAATAATCTACGAAAACATGCCGGTTGAAATTGATGAGCAAACCCTAACACAAATTGCAACAAGTACGGGAGGGATGTATTTCCGAGCTACAGACAATGATGGACTAAAAAAAATATATGAGCAGATTGAGGTAATGGAAAAACGAAAAATTACACACAAGGTGGTTCAAGCAGACCCTCCTCCAACTCCTCAAGCATTTTTAAACTGGGCCTTCGTGTTCATGCTGATTTACTTGACCGCATCGTCATTTTTATATTTACCTCAAATAAATGAGTAAGAACATGAAAATGAGGAAATATATAGTATACAGTTTCGTATCCATTGGGGTGATTTTACTTATTCTTGGTGGACTCAATTATTATTTTAGTCAAACCCCTCAAGGTAAATCAACACTAATCTTCACAAAGCCCGCATACTTATATATGTTTTGGATTGTTCCAATCACTTATCTTGCCTATTATAGAAATCAACGCATAAAAGAAACCTTAAAAAAACAATATGGCAGTCCGTTGTATAACAAAGAAACAAGCCCAATTATAACGACTGTATCGCAGTTTTTTCTGACCTTGAGTATAAGTTTTATAATTATTGCCTTAGCACAACCGGTATTTGGAAAAAAGAAAGTAAGAGGGGTATCTAAATCGTTAGAAATCGCCATTTGCTTGGATATATCCAATTCCATGAATGTTAGGGATTTGCAAGGTCAATCCAGGATTGAGGTAGCAAAACGGACCATTGGCGGCTTAATTAATCAACTTTCGGGTGAAAAAATAGGCCTTTGTGTATTCGCTGGAGACGCTATGGTTCAATTACCCTTGACCTCCGATTATCAGACCGCACAACTGTTTACTGAAGAAATACAATCCAGCTACATTTCAAATCAAGGAACGAATATTATTGAAGCATTGGAAACAAGTGTCTTAATGTTATCAAAGAATAATGATCCCAAGTGTATTCTAATGATTAGCGATGGTGAGGATCATGAAAATCAGCAAAGTGAGATTTATAATTTCATTCGGGAACAACAAATTGCATTTTATGGAATTGGAATTGGCTCAAGCCATGGTGGACCAATTCCAGAGGATCCACAAGATCCTAATTCAGCAAATAAAAGAGATGCGAACGGATTCACTGTGAATTCAGCACCTAATCCTAATTTTATAAAAGATTTAGCGAATCGCCTGAATGGAACCGCAATAATTACCAGTGAAGCTTATCCAGATTTGGATGCGATATTAACAGAAATTAACCACGCGAAATCAACAAAATCACGAAATTTGGACTTTGAAATCAAGGCTAGTATTTATGAATACGCCGTATTGCTTGCATTGATCTCTTTAAGCGGTTGGATTTTAGTTAAAGGAATTAAAGCGAATGAATAAACATTACCTTGTTCTTTTTCTTGGAATTATCATTCATTGGGGTTTTGCTCAACAATGGGTAGATTCCATTGACGCAGCCCGCCAAGCTTATCATAAAAAAAACTACGCAGACGCTGAACGTATATACAAATCACAATACGAAAAGGCGAAATCAAAAGGAGGAATTGACGAAGAACTTGCTCAAACAAAGTATCGTCAACGAGATTACAAAGGTGCCATTCACTTTTATCAGAAAAAATTAAAGTCGGTAAAGAACAATACTGAAAAAGCCCGAATAAAGCACAATCTTGGAAATTCATATTTTGAAAAAGGTGACTACGCCAAGGCGATTAAAGCCTATAAAGAAGCCTTGAGGTTGAATCCTTCTAATGATAAAACAAGGTATAACCTGAGCGAAGCTATTCGTCAACAGCAAAATCAAGAACAAAAAAACAAACCAAACAAGCAAAAAAGTCCTAAAAAAAATCCATCGGATTCAAAGCAAAAAAATGATCCACAAAGCGGAAATAACAATAGTAAGAATTCCAATAAAAACGGACAATCAAGCCAAAGTAAACTTCCTAAAAAAGAGGTAGAACGAAAATTAGATGAGCTTGCAAGAAAAGAAGGAGAAACTCGAAGAAAGATGGGCAATGGAAAAAGTAAGGCTAAATCCAAAAATTCGTCGAATAAAGATTGGTAATGACAAAACTATTTACTCTTATTTTAATTGGAATCGTTTGCATTTTACATGCCCAAAAACCTATTGTAAAATTAGAGGTTGACCAAACGAAAATCACGCTTGGTAATGAGTTAATAATCACGGTTAAATCGAATATTGAAGGTGAAATCACCATTAACTTCCCCTCGGAATTTGTCAGAGGATACGATGTAATGAGCGGGATGGAACAAGAAGTTGATTACAATACCGGAATCGTTAACACCATTAGTTATTATTCTCAGAATGGAAGTTTTAAAAAGACAGGAACGTTCAGCATTGGTCCAGCCTACGTTAAACGTGGTAAGCATGTATTCAAATCAAATATGGTCCAAGTTACCGTTCAAAAGGAAAATGTAGATAATGGCAATGGAACTATATCGTCTAAACAGCTCAAGCAACTAGCTTTTGGCGTAATTGAAGTAAACAAAACATCATTATACGAAGGCGAACCCTTAATCGTCCAAGCCAAAGTGTATTCACGATTCGCTCCAACAAGTATTGAAGATTATCAAACCTATAAAATTGACCAGAGTTTAGATAAGCAAGCATTGGATAATGCACAAAACCTAACAGCACGTAAAGAAACAGTAAAAGGTGTGGGAATGTATGTTATTACACACGACAAAAATCTCCTCTTCCCAACCGGTGGTGGTGCCTTACAAATTAACCCATTTAAACTCGTTTTGCGACAGCACTTTGATGGCTTGGCGGTGGTCTCTACCGGCGCGAATGTTAATGTTAAGCCATTGCCGAACAATGCTCCAAAGTCCTTTATAGGTTTTGTGGGTTCGTTAGAGGCAAAATGCCAGTATAGTGGGACTTGTGATAAAAAAGGGGACATATTAAAACTTGAGCTCGTGCTTACAGGAAAAGGTAATTTGCACAATGTTGATGCACCAAAATTAAAACTAAGCAAAGGACTCATTCAATTTGGTAAACCCGCCTTAACAGAAGCCTATTCTTTTGGTGCACAGGGAGCTGAAGGTAAAATGATTTATAATTACACGCTTCAGTCTACCAATAACGAGAGAAAAGAAATTAATGACCTATTAATTAGTTATTTCAACCCGGAAAAAGAGGCCTATGTTACGATTACATTGGATGGTTTCAAATCCACCGATGTTCAAAAGAACACCCCAATCACCAAAAAAGGAACAACTACGGTGATTAAACCAGATAATATAAACAAACCTATAGAACCCGCTTCTTCAAATAAAAACCTAATCACTTGGGGTGTACTTTCCTTAGTGTCTGTATTATTTCTAGCCACCCTTGGTTTGATCTATCTTCGTAAGAAACCGGTACAAATCAATCCATCTATTAGCGAAACAAAAATCAACAAACAAGAACCCTTTAGTCCCCAAATTAGCGGATCAATACTCAAGGAACAATTCCAAAATGCAATAAATCAAGGATCCATATCAGACATTGAGCGAATCATATTTAATGCACTCGCATTGGGCTTAAATAAAAATATGGCCCATGAAACTAAAGAAACCTTGTTAGCCGAATTGGGAATGAAAAATGAATCAGATGCCAATCAAATAAATGCTTGGTATTTAAGTGTTCAACAAGCTAAATATGGGTTAAATGTAAA
The DNA here is from genome assembly GCA_044347515.1 of Crocinitomicaceae bacterium. GTDB lineage: Bacteria > Bacteroidota > Bacteroidia > Flavobacteriales_D > Crocinitomicaceae > UBA952. The sequence goes on from JBIKUO010000005.1 coordinate 103,854, forward strand.
TGACATTGATGATACAGAGCTTCTGTCCCAAAGTAAAGCCATTTTCGAACATATTACGCGTAATTATTCGATTTGATAGGTAACTCCATCGATAACCGCCTCTGCATGCTCAAAGCATTCCTTGGCCTCTACTAGGTGTTGATCTGTGTTTGGATATCTTGAAGAAAAGTGACCCATTAGAAGTTTACGTGCACCAATTTCTCTAGCTAAACTTGCTGCTTCTGCGGCAGTGGTATGAAAGGTTTGCTTTGCTCTATCCGATTTATCAGATAAGAACGTAGCTTCATGATACAAAGTAGTGGTTCCTTCCGTGTATGATTTAAGTGCAGGAAAAGGTTTTGTGTCCGAACAATAGCTATAAATCCTTGACGGTGGTGGAGGTAAGGTATAATCTTTATAAAATACCCAAGACCCATCGATGCGTTGAAAATCCTTGCCTTGTGCTAAGAGCTTTAAATGTTCATTACTTAGGGTGCTTCCTTCCAAAGCATTTTTGTTAATCTTTAAGCGTTGGAATTTTTCTTCTACACTAAATCCAAACGTTTTGATGCGATGTTTAAGTGGAAAAGCAAACATACACATTCCCTCATCCTCATAGATCACCTCTTTAGATTTCATTTCAAGGGGAATAAACGTGAAATTGAACGTAAGTTTAGTTTCGCTAGCTCTAAATATTACCGTGAGAATTTCCAACAATTCTGGAGGTCCATACAATTGAATGCCTGCGGTTCTTCCTAATAAACTCATGGTTCCAAGCAAACCAGGTAGACCATAAAAATGATCCCCATGCAAATGAGAAATTAAAATGTGATTGATGCGCTGAAATGGGGCGTTAAACCTACGAAGTTGCTGCTGTGTGCCTTCGCCACAATCAATTAATACGTAACGGTTATTGCAATGGACTAACTGAGCTGAACAAGAACGTTCGGTTGTAGGAACAGCAGCGGAGCTGCCAAGCACTAAGGCATTAAAATTATTCAAAATCGGCTAGGGCTTCTTCAACGGATTGAAAAATCCTAAACACACGATCTAATTGTGCAATTTCTATCATTTTAAGTACCACAGGCTGAGCACCTGCGATTGCAAAGGCTCCATTTGTATCTTTACAAAGCCGATTGGCAACCAAGATTGCACTGAGACCAGAAGAATCACAAAACTTAGTTTTAGTTAAGTCTAGTAACATCTTATTTTGTCCTTTTTTATTTTCAAAAGTAAAAACTGACTTAAGGTCTGGTGCGGTATGGGTATCTAATTTTTCAACCATTGAGGTAACCACCACCACATTGTTTCGAACATCACTTGTAAAGTTCATAATAGACATTTGCTCAAATATATCAAAAATCAGCGTTCAATTTGCGAAGCGAGTAAATAAATAACTGCCATTCGTATGGCTACCCCATTTTCAACCTGATTTAATATAATACTTTGATCACCATCTGCAACTTCAGAAGTGATTTCAACCCCTCTATTAATAGGTCCTGGGTGCATAACAACTATTTCTTTCCCTAAGCTATCTAACAACTCTTGGTTCAAGCCAAATTGGAGCGCATAATCACGTAAACTCGGGAAATACTGAATATCCTGCCGTTCTAATTGAATGCGAAGCATATTCGCCACATCGCACCACATGAGGGCTTCATGCAAATTATGTGACACCTTTACCCCAAGACTTTCAATATACTTGGGTATCAGCGTAGAGGGTCCGCAAACCATAACTTCAGCACCAAGTTTTTTCAAGCAATAAATATTTGATAAGGCAACTCGTGAATGCAAGATATCTCCAATGATTGCCACTTTCTTTCCTTTAACTGTACCTAATTTCTCACGGATTGAATAGGCATCAAGTAGGGCTTGCGTAGGGTGTTCATGTGTTCCATCTCCTGCATTAATTACTTTGGCCGGAATGTGTTTAGTTAAAAAACTTGCAGCTCCTGGGGAGGCATGACGAATCACAACCATATCCACCTTCATCGAAAGGATATTATTTACCGTATCAATTAACGTTTCTCCTTTTTTGACCGAACTATTAGCTGCAGTAAAATTAACCACATCCGCAGAAAGTCTTTTAGCTGCTAATTCAAATGACAGGCGAGTTCGCGTTGAATTCTCAAAGAATAAATTCGCAATGGTAATATCCCTTAAAGAAGGAACTTTCTTAATTGGACGGTTAATTACATCTTTAAATGAGTCAGCCGTTTTGAAGATCATTTCAATATCTTCAGTTGTTAAATCACGGATTCCCGTAAGGTGCGAAACGCTTAAATTATTCATTCGAATCCTTCATGTATAATTCTACTTTATCTTCTCCATCTCCTTCTAACCAACTCACTTTTACTTTTTCATGGAACAAGGTATCTACCGATTTACCAATATAATCTGCTTGAATCGGCAAATCTCTGTTAAACCTTCGATCAATTAATACTAACAATTGGACCTTTGTTGGTCGTCCGAATGTTAAGAGGGCATCTAATCCGGAACGTATCGTACGTCCCGTAAATAATACATCATCCACCAATATTACCTGCTTATTTTCTATGCTAAAATCGATGTTTGTTACACTCGGGATAATAGGTTTTTCTCGTCTTCTAAAATCGTCTCGATAAAACGTAATATCCAAAGATCCGCATACCGGTGCGACAGGTAAGATATCATTAAGCTTATCTCTTAATCGTTTAACTACATGTATTCCTCTGGGCTGAAGTCCAATCAAAACGGTATTGGAAAAATCTGAATGTTGTTCAATAAGCTCGTGGCACAACCTTGTGAGGGTTAAATCGAATTGTTGCGCATCGAGAATAACCTGCTTATCCATTCGCAACAAAGATAGTAAAAAAACTGAGAACGATTACTTACTTACTTTTGAAGTAGCACAGTAGCATATGCTTTTATTGCCTTACTTTCTCCAAAGGAATCCACACGTTCATGGGTCGTGGCCTTGATGGAAACGGCATCAATTTCCACCTCTAATAATTCGGCAATAATTGATTGCATTGCTGGAATGTGTGGATTGAGCTTGGGATACTCAAGTATTACAGTTGTATCTATATTAACTACCGAATATTCTTGTTTCTTCATTAAATCAACCACGTTCGCTAAAAGAATTTTAGAATCAATCCCTTTATATTGTGGATCCTTATCTGAAAAATGATGTCCAATGTCTCTTAAATTAGCAGCCCCGAGGATTGCATCACAGATGGCATGCAACAATACGTCCGCATCCGAATGGCCTACTGCCCCTATATCAGAAGGGATTTCCAAGCCACCAACAAATAACGGAATGCCAGAAGCTAATCGATGGACATCAATACCAAAACCTATTCTTAATTTCATAGCTTATTCAGCTGCTTTCACTTGCTTATCGCCAAGATAAAGACGTAAGGTGAATCGAAGGGTATTAGACAATGGATTTTGACGACCATTTAATGATGCCAAATAAGAGAAATCAATACCAAACATATTATACTTCAAACTTGCCCCAAGATTCAAGTATTGACGATTCCCTTTGTTTTTACTCTCATAAAATACCCCAGAACGAACAGCAAAGGTTTCATTGTACCACCATTCAATTCCTCCTGCAATATTGATCTCGGAAAGTTCCTCTTTCAATTTAGATCCTTTAACCGTTTGATAGGTACCATCTCCATTCACGATGTAATCACCATTTTCATCCTTTGCAACAACGCCAGGCGCATCATAAAACGATTGCAACATGCCGTTAATAACACCCACATCACCGCTTCGACCAGATAACATTACGGTTTCACCATCGATTTCATCATAAAATGCAGGCGTTGGAACCAACAAACGTTGAATATCAATGGAATAGGTAACACTGTTGTACGAATCGTATTTTGCCACAATAGCATTACCGATTTTCAAATTCATTGGAATAAAATCACGTTTTGCCAATACGGAATATGCTACTTTATTTCCAATGTTGTTGATTGTGGCTGCAAATTGATAGGTAGCGGATGTTTTTCCTAATTTAATACGGTCATTGTAATATGCGAACGAAAGATCTGCTGCACCAACCTTTCCCGGTTTTGTCATTACACCAGCAACTGTTAATCCTCCCGTTAAATTTGAATAAGCAAATTTACCATTGACCCCAATACTAAATTTATCAGACAACTTGAATGCGTAGGCTCCTGTAAGTTCGAATTCACTGGGTTTATCATCTCTCAAGACATTACCTGAAGCGTCAGTAAATGTTATTTCGCCTAAACTAAAGTAGCGTAATGCACCTCCAATTGAATGTTTTTTGTTTACACGATAATAACCTGACAAATACGATAAATGCATATCATTTGTCAATTGGCGAAGCCATGGCGTATAAGACAAACTTAATTCGCTGTTCTTTTCTGCAAAACTTATACCTGCTGTATTCCAATATACCGAAGTAGCACTTGGACTAAGCGCGGTACCGGCCTCTCCCATTCCTCCTGCTCGGGAATCTGGTGTTATAGCCATAAACGGCAAAGCTGTAGTAATGGTGTTTAATTGAAGGTCATTTTGATTGGCTTCTTGAGCAAAAATCACCAATTGGGAAATAAAAAGTACAGGAAAAAATAATAAAATCCGCATAATAAAAATTTATACAAGGCGCTAATATACGGAATTCGAGGTGCTTTATTGTATGAACTAATTTAATATCACCAATTTTTGTGTTTCTTCAGCACGCTTACCCTCAATGTTTTGGTATTGTAATCGATAAATATAAACACCATTCGCAAGCCGGTCACCATAATCATCTCGGCCATCCCAAAATAATCCCCTCGTGGTAAATCCTTGAGTATTTACTTGGTTTTGAATTGTTTTAACCAGCCTACCTCCAATCGTATAAATCTGAATTTGAACATCCATTACCTCACAGGACTGATTGTGCTCAAGCATAAATTCAGTAGCGGTAGAAAATGGGTTTGGATAATTATATAATCTTTTTACTAATGGTGTTTCTGCCGCTTGTACGGTGAACGAAATTTTAACATCGGATGAATTGTTATTTACATCCCACGCTTTTACGCTAATGGTGTGTTGACCAGGATCCAAGGTAGTGAATGGATACTTCACTTGCCCCGATTGATAGGTATTAAGGTCTGAGGTATAGTAATCATTCAAAATGATTGGATTGGCTGATTCTTCATCGAGAATTGCCATCAAATCATGACCAATCCCATTTCCAACGGTATTAATTCCGCTTTCATCAAATAATTTGATGAACAAGACAGGTTCTTCATTGCTTATGCCACCGTCTATAAATTGCTCGTCGTTCAGGTATGCAGAAATTTCAGGCCCTATTGAATCTACCAAACCATTCGGGTCAATACCCCCAATAATAATTGTTGTATCCAACCCAATTGCATCGGTTTGATTTGAAAAGGCATAATAACTGAGTTTACCACGCCCATAATTCAAGGCAATATCCTTGGGAACAATAAAACTAAACTCAAAATATCCATTATTCACACTCGCTTTTCCTTTGTAAAGAACATTTCGCTGCAATTCAAAATCTAGGACGGGCGATCCAGGGTCCTGTGCCAAGGTTTGATTGTTTTTAATTTTGTCAAAAACCGAGGGAATTATTGTTCCATTAAAGTTGTTTACCAGGACCTGATTAGCGTCGACAATATGGCCCTTGATGGTTACTTTACTCAATGCACTTAATGTGTCAATTGAAACGTAGGGGTATCCATTAACGCTATCTGTAACTACCCCTAATCTAGGCATGGCTAACCGTAAGGCGGGATCACCTATAAGGGTGAAACTACGTTTGTTATCAGAAGAAAGCGCAACATTCTTGGTTTGCTCTACAATCTCACCAAAAGTTCTTGGATTTCCAGCTGCATCTCGAACAAACGCATTATTATAAAAGGCTAATCCAACACTTGAATTAACTCCAAAAAACACAGAACGTGTTGTAGTCATTAGAGCAATGGCTCCACCATTGGGGTTGAGTGACATCCATTCCCCAGCAGAAATTCGCGAAGGATCGTCATATTTTGTAAACTCACACGTAGCCGAAACAAAAAGCGTTAAGGCATTAATATTTTTCCATGATTGTATTTGAGGAATAGTTACCACTCGCTCTTCTGCAAGACCAACCTCACCGCCATGGCCCACATAATTCATTACTAAGGTTCCGCGATTGATTCGATCTGTTATCGCATCAAAAACATCTGGATATCTCTGACCACCCGCTGAGGTTTGTTGGGTATAAGCATCCATGTAAAGCTTATCTACATTTAACTCGCGGTGATTGGCTTTGAGAATTTCATATTGTGGTTCCGTGTCGTTTTTAATAAAATAACCGTTTTCCTCATCGTCTGCTATTTGAACCACCTTTGTTCGCCAATCTCCAAAGGTTAAGGCAGAATTATCATCTAAACAACAATTGGCATTCGCAGATTGAAACAATTGGGATCCATTCTTCATGTAATGTTCAATTTTATCAACTTGTTGTTTAGCTTGGGTTGCATCGCTAATCAACAAACGACCCACCCCGATATCAATTAAATCAGAATCATAAATTGCTTCGTTATCATCTAACATTCCGAAATAGTCATCAGTAACTAATGCGGAAATATGATTTTCACTGTTATCAACTTGATACGTAACAATAAAATTGTTGTTGTTGTCAATTCGGTCTTTTGGATCATAGGTTCCATCGCCAAATAGACACAAATATTTAATCATTTTTGATCCGTTTTGAAGGGAGCGATCATGAAACATTTTAGCCATTTTTCTTATAGCTGTTGGGTCCTGGGCACCTGAACTGAATTCGTTGTAAACTTGGTCAATAAGAACGACATGAACATCCAATCCTTCTGAACGATGTAAATTCGCTAAACGTTCAGCTTGATTAATGAAGGCTGCAGGCGTAACGATTAGATAATCCACTTGACTTAAGCCGTGTAAATTTTGATTATTGATTCTCCCAACAGCTGAAGGGGTAAGGAAACCACTTCCGTTTGACGCTACAAATTCACGGTAATATTTTTCGCACCAAAAATTAAAGATACCACCATTAAGTGTTCCTATAACTTTGCGTGGCGTGTGAGGAACTGAAAGATCCCAAACAAAACCTGATGGATTAAAATTGCTTAACTGATATTTAACTATAACAGAAGAGTCAGGGGTTGTTAAGTTACGAAATCCAAACTGAGCACCGCTAAATGTCAAATTTCGTCGTGCGTTCAATAAAATTCGATCCAAATAGGTTAGTGTCGTTGCATTGTTTCGATTTACCGTAAGGGATAGATTTAGTGCAGCACTTGGATTAGCAGCAGTAAAATTAACGACGGAACGGTTATAATCATAGGGCGCAACGGGAAGGGTTGTTTGAAAAACTTGGGTTCCATTCACCGAATACTTCTGAGCTGTCCCTGAGGATGTTAACGCATTAGAAGCAAGTGAAACACGAAAACGAGCGGGAGTTGATGCTTCGATTGCTGGTACAGAGAAAGTGAATGTCCTTGACAATTCTATATCAAATAATTCCCCATACCATCGCTTACCTCCGCCAACGAGTGAAACTAAATCATTTTCATAAACATCCCTGTAGTCGTAACTCGTATACGTAACATTTTCTACTCCTGCGGAATAATCTACCTGATTAATAAGCTTTGAGGGAAGGGAGGAATTAATGTGAATAAAATAATAGGATTTGTCTGAATACGGATTTCTGCGTTGCTCGAATTCTACTGAACCATTCGCATACCATTGATGCGGTCCATATCCATAAAAGAGAATATAGTCTCCATCATCGAATGAACCATCCTGCGCTCCAACCAAAGAAATCGAATTTTGCGCTAAATCATCAGTGTAGGGTGTCGAATTTAATTCCGGCAAACTTCCTTCTCCGTTACCAAATACATGGATGTGGTTAGGATTCAAACCACTCGTATTAATTCCAAGCGCAGTTAACAAGGATTTATCAATTTTATGAATCCCATCGGAGGTTATTGCAATTTTATACCATTCACCTTGAGCTAAAACCGAATTCGCAGCAAAGTCTTTTTCAAGCGGCAGGGGGGCTTTGGGGTTTAGACTTACCGCAACAGAACGTAATTTTTTTAAAATTCCGTTTTCTAAGAAAAACGGAAAACAAGAGAAACTCAACATCGCTTTTTCACTAGCCCGTGTTACTTTCAGTGAATAGCTTAAAGAATCGGAGGGACTAAAGCCAATCTCTTTTAGATAAGTGCTTTCGTCCAAGGTAGCATCAACAGCATCCATTGAGCTGATTAATGCAGAAAAATTCATGGACTTCAATTCCTGTCTGAAAAGATATCTTGGAATACCATCCGATGGTAATTCATTTCCAAGAGAAGGAACTAAATAATTATATTCACCAAGAGAAACAGGAACCGCAGCATTCCAAGGCAGGGTAATTTCGATGATCTGCGCTTCGACAGAACTCCAAAGAAAACTAACAAAAAAAAACAAGATGCGCGGGTACTTCATAGTGCAAAAATAGTCGGAAACATCAAAAACGGAAAGGTGTTTTAATTATTTGAAAATATTTACGATATTTGTAACCAAGTTAACTTAAATCCGTACAAGCGCTCGTGATAAAACGCAAACGTATTTTCTTATTTCTCAAGATGGGTAAGTTTATTATGCTAGGGCTCATGGTATTTACTTCTAGTATATCGTGGTCACAAGACCCTACGTTTACACAGTTTTATTCGAATCCAATCTATTTGAATCCTGCCCTTGCTGGTACTACAGGGTGCCCGCGCGTCTCGCTTAATTACCGTAACGAATGGCCACAGCTAACTGGAAATTATGTTACCTATTCCGCAGCCTTCGATTCATACGTTAAAGACATTAAAGGAGGAGTCGGCGTTATTGCGATGTATGACCAACAAGCAGAAGGCACTATTTCTACTACCATGCTTGGTGGTATTTATTCGTACAACCTAAAAATCAACCGCAAAGTTTCTTTTAACTTCGGAGTACGTGCGGCCTATATTCAAAAATATTTGGATTGGGAAAAGTTAACCTTTGGTGATATGATTGATCCACGAAGAGGGTTTATATATCAAACAGGTGATGTGCCTAGAGGTGGTCGCAGAGGCCTTTTTGACGCAAGTGCAGGCGCTGTTATTTTCACCAAGTATTTTTACGGAGGGGCTGCGTTTCATCACATAAATCAACCGGATGAGTCAATGATACTTGGTACGAGTAAATTACCCATGCGGATTACAGCACACATGGGCGGTACAATTCCAATAGGAAGAAGAGGACGCTACACGGACGGAACCACAATTAAGCCTGCGGTAATTTATCAGTATCAAAATGGGTTCCAAGAACTTAACATTGGGGGTTACCTGAATTACGAACGTTTAAATATTGGTGTATGGTACCGTAATAAAGATGCCATGGTGTTTATTGTAGGGGTTAAGGCAGATAAATTTCGTCTTGGATACAGTTATGATTTAACTGTTTCTAGATTAGGGAATGGTCTTACGGGTGGATCTCACGAAGTGTCATTCCAAATGGATATTAAGTGTAGAAGGAAACCTAAAAACTTTAGAAAAATCAGTTGCCCTTCATTTTAAGTGTAACGTTTAAATAAAATTGAATTTAAATTGAGCCAAATTAGCATACATATGAAACGTTCAATAATTACAAAAATCTCTTATGCCTTGTTTGCAGCGGGATTATTGGCTAGTTGTCAAAAAGAGACTTCTACTTCAACCGGATGGGAATATAACAACATTAACAACGGTGGTTTTGAGAAAGCTGACTTTGAAGAACAACGTACTGGTCCTGGTCTAGTAATGATTGAAGGCGGAACCTTCACTATGGGAAGAACGGAAGAAGACGTTTTCGACGATAATAACAACCGTCCAAACCGCTTTACGGTATCTTCCTTTTACATGGACCGTACTGAGGTTACAAACTTTCATTGGTTAGAGTATGTATATTGGATGAAGCGCGTATACTACAAAACGTATCCTCACATTTACAAAAAAGCGCTTCCTGATACCTTATGTTGGAGAGACCCTCTTTCTTATCGAGAAAAATTTGTGGAGTACTATTTCCGTTACCCTGCTTACCGCGATTATCCGGTTGTTGGTGTTTCTTGGATTCAAGCCAATGATTTTTGTAAATGGAGAACAGACCGTGTTAACGAATACATTCTTGTTGAACAAGGAATTATTAAATGGCATTTTGCTGATAAAATTGAAGACGGAGGTGATTTAGGTACCTTAGGACCTGAAAGCAAGGACGCTAAAAAATCTCAAAATGCCCCTGAAAACATGTTTAATACCGAAAGCTATTTGGCCGGTCAGTATAACATTGAATCTGGAACTGTTAAAAAGGACGATCCTAAAAACTATAAATATTCAGGAAAAGGTTACACATTAACAGATGGTAAGGTGACTACGCCTAAGGAAGGAGAATCTTATCCACGTGACCCATATATGCTAAACAATTATGACCCAGTGTATGCTGTAAATGATGAAGATAACTATTACCAAGGAAAACGTTTGGTTCGATTGGAAGACGGAATCCTTCTTCCTAAATATCGTCTACCGACAGAAGCTGAATGGGAATATGCTGCGCTTGGCTTACTAGGAAACTTGGATCCGAAATCTGAAAACATTGACGAGCGTAGAATTTATCCATGGGACGGGCATTATGTGCGATACGATGAAGAGCAATTCCAAGGAACAATTCAAGCGAATTTTGTACGCGGTACTGGTGATCACATGGGGGTTGCAGGCGCGTTGAATGACGGTGCAGACGCAACAACTTATGTTGACGCATATTGGCCAAATGACTTTGGTTTATATAACATGGCTGGTAACGTTTCTGAATGGGTAATGGATACGTATCGTCCAACTACGAGTGATTTGGCGGATGGGTTTATGCCGTTCCGTGGAAACGTATATCAAACGCCACTTATGGTTCCGGACGGGCTTCATGACAAATATGTTAAGACCAAGGACAACATTTATGACGTTCACGGCATGAAAGAGTTCGTAAATGAATATGCTCGCGTGTTGTATGCACGTCATGGAAACGTCGAACTTAATCTAGATAAAAACTACAAGGATAACTATATCACCCAACTTGAAAAAGAACGTAGAGACAAGGAAAGCGTTAGTGCTCCATTGTTTATATCTGCAATCGATTTAGTTGAGACGACTGATTCTATTCGTTTAATTAGCAAATTTAATGGTGCCGATTCAGTTGTATCAAGACAGTGGAAAGTTGAAGGTCCTGGTAAGGTTACGTATGCATATGATTCCTTAACCAAAAAGAATTCTGATCAATCTGCATCTGCTCTCGTGAACTTTACAACCCCAGGAAAATACACAGTGAGTTTAACTGTAACTACATCCAAAGGTGCGAAAGAATCTAAGGTGTTGACAGATTACATTACTGTATTGGACAAATCGCAAAAGGCATATATCAATAGCCAACGTCAAAAAGCGATGATTAATTCGCGTCAGGACATGCGTAAATACCAATTCAACAGTCCAAGTAATTACTATACTTCTAATGGCCGAAAATTAACATCACAAGATAAGGCGCAATTAGAAGTACTAGATGAGCTCAATTCGTTAATTGACACTGCCATTTTCCTTTACAATAAAGGTAATACAGTTAAAGCGTCTGCTTTCATTGAGAAATCCTTGTTTGGAAATACTCCGATGACTAAACTTTTAAATTCGGACTTCAGAAATGAAGCAGACATGACCGAATTAAATAAAAATGGAGAGGACCTTAAGAGCGGCGACCAAGCAAAAGATTTCGGTATCTATTTACAAAAACCAATTGAAGGTGAAGATCCAGAATGTAAATGGACATATGCCTTTGGAAACGATTATTTAGATTTTAAATTCCCACAATACAGAGATGATCAAACCATAACCACATGGTTGTTAAATCTTCGAAACGGATTATCTGAATATACCATTGAAAGTCGTGGTAAGCAACGATGGAGAAACGTTACTGAAGAGGAGAACATCGGTCGTTTAAACTACAGAAAAGATGATTACATCGATTATTTAGACGGAGACTTAGAATCTTCTATCTATTACAACAATACGAAACGTAAAGAAGATATCAATTCAGGACGTCTTAGCGCTAAGAATACAGTGTATCAAAGCCAACATGAAAACATAGATTTGAATAATGATAAAATCACTTCAAATTCATCAGGATGGCCGACAACATTGATTTCTGACCGTTCTAAAGTATATAAAGGAGGTTCTTGGGCTGATAGAGCGTATTGGTTATCCGCTGGAAATCGTAGATTCTTAGATGAAGATAAATCCAGCGCTACCATTGGCTTCCGATGTGCAATGGATCGCCTAGGAGGACAACCTAATTTGAATTACAAAAAGAGAAAACGGAATTAACATTCGTAACTTTAATTATCTTTGAGTCCCGCAATAGCGGGACTTTTTTATGGAACAATATTTCAATTTATTCTATGAATGCACGGGCGTATCTACAGATACCCGGACAATTAACAAGGACAACCTATTTATTTGCCTAAGAGGCGAGCGTTATGATGCGAATGAATTTGCACAGCAAGCGATCACAAATGGTGCAAAATACGTCATTAGTTCTGATCGAGCACGTTGCAATGACACCAACATCTTATTTGTAACAGATACCTTACTGTTTTTACAACAACTCGCACTTTACCACAGAAAACATTTCAATATTCCAATTATTGGAATCACAGGAAGTAATGGAAAAACAACCACCAAAGAACTCATAAATGCGGTGCTTGAAACGGAACTAAACGTGCTTTGCACGAAAGGTAATTTAAACAATCATATTGGAGTTCCCCTTACCCTACTCCAACTCAATGCAACTCATGAAATCGGTATCATTGAAATGGGAGCGAACAAACCGGGTGACATTGAAGAATTATGTGAAATCGCAGAGCCAACACATGGAATCATTACCAATATTGGCCGTGCACACTTGGAAGGATTTGGTAATTTCGAAGGTGTTTTAAATACAAAACTTGCACTTTATCGATCAATAAAAGCAAATCAAGGAGTTATTTTTTATAACGGTGATGATAGCATCTTGAGCCAACAACTACCGCAAATCAAGACCATTAATTACAGTGTAGAAAAACCTTCATCTTGTAGAGGTAGGATAATTGGATTAACGCCTTATGTTTCATTTGAGTACGCTATAGAAGATGTTATTTCTTCTGAAATTAAAACACATTTAATCGGTGCATATAACCTATACAATTTCCTTGCAGCGGTATGCATTGGCGATTACTTTAATATCCCGGCGCAATCGATACAAAAGGGACTGGAGAATTATATCCCATCAAACAATCGGTCTCAAGTACTTGAAACGAAACGAAACACGTTAATTTTAGATTGCTACAATGCGAACCCTTCAAGTATGAAGGCTGCCTTAGAATCCTTTTCTCAAATAAGCCACAAACAAAAAGTTGCAATTCTTGGGGACATGTTAGAATTAGGAACAGTTTCTGAAGAAGAGCATGAAGCGATCATTGACACTTGTACTGAATTAGCAATACCTATTATAACGGTTGGGGAGGAATTTGAACGAATCACTACAGTTCGCAAGCATTTTCAAGATACTCAACACCTTATCTCATCTGGTATTCTGGCTGAGTATGCGCATGCACTCATTTTAATTAAAGGATCAAGAGGCATCGGTCTAGAGCAAATTGTACCCTTGCTTTAACCTCCATATTGCATTAGAAAGGCTTTTAAAAATTCATCCAATTCACCATTCATAACGCCTTCCACATCTGAAGTTTCAATACCGGTGCGAACATCCTTAACCAATTTGTAGGGATGCATAACATAATTTCGAATTTGTGAGCCCCATTCAATTTTCTTCTTACCCGCTTCGATCTCACTTCGTTTTTCCATTCGCTCACGCAAAACCAGTTCATATAATTGTGAGCGCAATAATTGCATAGCTTTTTCCTTATTCGCTAATTGGGACCGAGATTCTGAATTTTCTATAATGATCCCTGAAGGAGCATGCCGTAATCGAACCGCGGTTTCTACCTTATTTACATTTTGCCCACCAGCACCACCAGAACGGAAAGTTTCCCAAGAAATATCTGCTGGGTTGATATGTATTTCAATTTGATCATCCACGAGGGGATAAACATAAACAGAAACAAATGAGGTATGCCGTTTAGCATTGGAATCGAAAGGTGAAATCCTAACTAAGCGATGCACCCCATTTTCTCCTTTTAAATATCCAAATGCAAATTCACCATCAAATTCAAGAGAAACTGTTTTAATTCCGGCTACATCACCTTCTTGATGATTCAGTTCCGTTACTTTATACCCTTGCTTTTGTGCCCACATAATGTACATACGCATGAGCATTGAAGCCCAATCACAACTTTCCGTACCTCCTGCACCTGCAGTAATTTGTATAACAGCACTCAAAGAATCTTCTTCATTGGACAACATGTTTTTAAGCTCAAGCTCCTCAACCAGACCGCCCAACATTAGATACTGGTCTTCTACCTCAAGTGCAGTCGCCCCTCCCTCCTTCTCAAATTCAATTAAAACTTGTAAATCATCATATCCCGATTGAATTTTCTTAAATCCCTCTACCCAATACTTTAACCCTCGAATAATTTTCATCTGAGCTTCCGCTTTTTTGGGGTCATCCCAAAAGCTCGGGTCTTGTGTGCGCAACTCCTCTTCACTCAATTGTTGAGATTTTTCGGCAATTTTCAAATAATTATAAATGGAAAGAATGCGCTGCTCTAATTCTTTATTTTGTTCACCGGTCATGTTGCAAAAGTACAAAAGTTAAGTCCTAACCCGTTTGAATCATTTGAATATATTATTTTTGTAAAAAAAACAAACGCGATGAATATACCTGCGAATTTAAAGTACACCAAAGAACACGAGTGGATTGCTATTGATGGAGAAGTAGCGACCATTGGAATTACCGACTTTGCACAAAGCGAACTTGGAGATATCGTTTATGTTGAAATCGAAACGGTTGGCGAAAGCTTATCAAAAGATGAAGTTTTTGGATCGGTTGAAGCGGTTAAGACTGTTTCCGATTTATTCATGCCTGTTAGCGGTGAGATTCTTGAATTTAATGGAGAATTAGAAGCTAATCCAGAAGCTGTAAATAAAGATCCATACGGTTCAGGCTGGATGATTAAAGTTCAAGTTTCTGACATGAGCGAATTGGATGGCCTAATGGATGCTGCGGCATACCAAGACTTAGTTGGATAACACAACTCTTTAAACATAAAAAAAGCCCTGACTCGTCAGGGCTTTTTTGTTAGGCGTCTATCTTAGCATATTTCGCATTTCGCTCAATAAACTCTCGGCGAGGCGGAACGTCATCTCCCATCAACATGGAGAAAATTTGATCGCACTCTGCGGCATTTTCAATGGTAACTTGTCTAAGGGTACGAGACTCAGGATTCATTGTGGTTTCCCATAATTGTTCCGCATTCATCTCTCCAAGACCTTTGTATCGTTGTACATTTACAGAAGACTCGCTTCCTCCACCTTTCAATTCTTGAATCAATCGATCACGCATGTCTTCATTCCAAGCATATTCAGATTTTGTTCCTTTCTTAACTTGATAAAGTGGCGGCGTAGCAATATAAATATATCCATGCTCAATCAACTCTTTCATATATCTAAAGAAGAAGGTCAAGATTAGGGTTTCAATGTGCGAACCATCCACGTCGGCATCACACATGATAATTATTTTATGGTAGCGAAGTTTCTCAAGATTTAACGCTTTGGAATCATCTTCGGTACCAATTCGAACACCAAGTGCGGTATAAATATTCTTAATTTCTTCGTTTTCAAAGATTTTATACTGCATAGCCTTCTCTACGTTCAAGATTTTTCCTCGAAGCGGTAGAATCGCTTGAAAATGACGATCTCGTCCTTGTTTTGCGGTTCCCCCTGCGGAATCACCCTCAACAAAATAAATTTCGCACGCTGCAGGATCTTTTTCCGAGCAGTCTGCAAGTTTACCCGGCAAGCCACTTCCTGTTAATACATTCTTGCGCTGAACCATTTCTCTGGCTTTACGAGCGGCGTGACGAGCACGGGCAGCAAGTATTACCTTTTCAACAATCATACGAGCTTCGGTTGGATGTTCTTCCAAGTAAGCACTTAACATTTCAGAAACGGCTTGAGAAACTGGTGCAGTTACCTCGCGGTTACCAAGTTTTGTTTTGGTTTGACCTTCAAACTGAGGTTCTGCAACTTTAACTGAAACAACGGCAGTTAACCCCTCACGGAAATCATCCCCATCAATTTCAATTTTTTCTTTAGCCAACATCCCACTGTCGGTTGCATATTTTTTCAAGGTATTTGTTAAACCTCGACGGAAACCAGAAAGATGTGTACCTCCTTCATGTGTGTTAATGTTGTTCACATAAGCCTGAATATTCTCCGTATAGGACGTATTATAGGTTAAGGCAACTTCAACAGGAATACCTTCGCGTTCTCCCTCAAAATAAATTACATCTGCGATAAGCGCTTCACGATTTCTATCTAAATACGAGGCAAACTCACGCAATCCTCCTTCGGAATGAAAGCTCACTGAATGCATTTTGCCGTTCTCATCAACATTTCGACGATCCGATAAGGTTATGGTTATGCCCTTGTTTAGGAAGGCTAATTCGCGCATACGCGCTGCAAGCGTATCGTAATTGTATTCTGTGTAATCAAAGATCGAAGCATCCGGTTGAAACGTTACTTCAGTTCCCGTTTCTTTTGATTCTCCAACCACTTTTACATCATACAACGGTTTACCAATGTTATATTCTTGCTGGAAAATCTTGCCATCCCTTCGCACAGTCGCCATTAAATGGGTTGAGAGTGCGTTAACACACGAAACACCTACTCCGTGAAGACCACCTGAAACCTTATATGTGTCTTTATCGAACTTACCCCCGGCATGAAGTACGGTCATTACAACCTCTAATGCAGACTTTTTCTCCTTGGTGTGCATTGCCGTAGGGATACCACGCCCATTATCGATTACCGTTACTGAATTGTTTTCATTGATAAATACATCGATTTTGTTGCAATATCCGGCAAGGGCCTCATCAATTGAATTATCAACCACTTCATACACCAAGTGATGCAACCCTTTCAGGCCCACATCCCCAATATACATTGCAGGTCTTTTTCTTACAGCTTCTAAGCCTTCTAATACTTGAATATTATCTGCTGAGTAATTATCTCTATTTTCCGCTTCACTCATACCTTCTTTTTTACTGTTTTTAACGATTTAAAAATACAGTACAAAAATACGTAAAAGCTAGGGTGTAAAAGGATTCGGAACTGGGTCAAACCCCTTAACTTTTCAACAAAATTTCAACGATTTACTTTGATTTAATCCAAGTTATGATTTCGGGATCGTTTGGAGGAGTTGTTGGTGAAATAACACGAACTAGAAATCCGTTTTCATCAA
>JBIKUO010000070.1:0-3162 GCA_044347515.1 Crocinitomicaceae bacterium
CAACCATCCAACCAAATTATACCTACCAGTGCTGAAATGCTATTCCCTAATTTAGTGTTAGCCCATTTGGCTCGTGTTTATGCCATTACAAGTGACACAGATCCGAACATGATTGCGAACATCAATGGGAATTTTAACCACAACATTAAACGCTTAGGGAGAGAATCCGGACCTGTCACGGTATCGATTACACCAATTCAGAACATTGTGAGTGTTGGGAATTCAGTGTCTTATAACCTGGCGCAGCAACAAACTTCAACGGGAGCAATCAGTTATTCGTTAAATCCAAACATTCAATTTGGTGATCAAATAATTTATGTGTTGGAAACTAATAATGGCCTCTGGATAAAAAGAGATACCATCTACAAAACCTTTGGGGCCTTAACTTCTCAAGTGGTTGAAAACGCGACATCTACAGCCAATTGGACTGGAAATTGGAGCACCACAACATCTACCTTTGTATCCCCAACTCGATCGTTTACTGATTCTCCTACGGGTAATTATGGGAATAATACCAATCGAACATATACTTATGTTCCAGCAGTGGATTTAACCAATGCGTCCAGTGCGATGGTGCGGTTTTATGCCAAGTGGAATCTTGAAGCGGATTATGATTATGTTCAATTTCTTGTGTCAACAGACAATGGTACTACATGGATTCCTCAATGCGGTAATTATACAGTAACAGGGACAAATGCTAACGGAAGTGTTCAACCGAATAATCAACCCGTTTACGAAGGCGTGCAAAGCGCATGGGTATTGGAAGAAATTAACCTGAGCGATTATTTAGGTCAAGTCGTTAAATTCAGGTTTAAACTGGGTTCAGATGGCGGAACCGTAGCGGATGGGTATTATTTCGACGATTTCGAAATCCTTTATAATTTAAATGCACCACCGGTTACGCCAATAGCTTCATTTAGTACTTCAGCAAACGCTACATGTACTGGTGAAACCGTAGCATTTACAGATGCCTCTTCCAACAATCCTTCAGCTTGGGCATGGGATTTTGGTGATGGTTCAACCGCATCGACAGAAAATCCAACGCATGCATATGTGAATGCCGGAACGTACATTATTTCTCTTATTGCATCGAATGCGGCAGGATCGGCTTCCTTTACGGATACAATTGTAGTCTTGACAACTCCTTCGGTATCGCTTAGTGCTACTGACAACATAGTTTGTTTAACGGATGGTGTAGTAGATTTCATCGTTAATCCTGCGAATGCTCAACTGTCAGGAACTGGCATGAGTAATGGGGTATTTGATCCAACAGTTGCGGGCGTTGGTAGCTTTGTCGTTACCGCTTCAATTACAGATCCAAACGGATGTGTTGGTGAAGATACGCTAACAATTATAGTACAACAGTGTGCTGGGATTTCCACCAATGAGCATACTTCTTTTACAGTTGTTCCTAATCCTTTCAGTGAATCGTTTTCCTTGCTCGGATTAGTCGAAGGTGATTTCGTTTCGGTCGTAGATTTAAGCGGAAACGTGGTGGTGTCTCCAACTAATTCATCTATTATTGACACACACCATTTAGCGAAGGGCAGTTACTTTATTGTGGTAAATCGACTTCATACTAAGGAGATTAAATTAATAGTGAAGATTTAATTGGTGCTGACATTAATCGTCAGCATTCAATGGAGTATTGTTTATTGGCTCCGTAGCCATGACGATGCATAGCTTGTCATGGTGCTGACATTAATCGTCAGCATTCAATGGAGTATTGTTTATTGGCTCCGTAGCCATGACGATGCATAGCTTGTCATGGTGCTGACATTGATCGTCAGCATTCAATGGAGAATTGTTTATTGGCTCCGTAGCCATGACGATGCATAGCTTGTCATGGTGCTGACATTAATCGTCAGCATTCAATGGAGTATTGTTTATTGGCTCCGTAGCCATGACGATGCATAGCTTGTCATGGTGCTGACATTAATCGTCAGCATTCAATGGAGTATTGTTTATTGGCTCCGTAGTTCAATGGATAGAACGAGCGTTTCCTAAACGCTAAATATGGGTTCGATTCCCGTCGGAGCTACTTTTTTTTAATGATAAAGCATCTTTTTGTTTTTTTTCTCGTTTATCGTTACATTTGATACCAAAATTTACACCATGAGAATTTTTTCAATTTCACTTGCCTTAGTTGGTTTTTTAATCGGAGTTAGCTCATGTATTGAGCATGAAGTGGTTCCACCACCAACCAACACCGTTAATTTGGACGCTAACTTTTCAGGATATGTAAGTGGTACACAAGTCGAGTTTACACAAAATGTAAATAGTTATTTGGGATATACTTCCTCAGAAACTTTTGTTCAGCCTTCTCCATTGCCTTCGCGAAGAGTATACATGTTTGAAATGACATCTCCAGCGAATCCGGTAAGCATACGAATCAAATTAGGTGCTTTAAATTGGGATTTAGCAGCGAATTCAGAGCCAAGTTTAACGATGTTCAATGATTTTAATATGGATGCATCCACCACAGCCCCTTCATATTCTAATGCAGCGATAGCAGGTTTTGAAGTAACTTACACAGATAATACTTCCCGCGTTTGGTTATCAAAAGGAAATAACCCGGTTCCTCAATCGGTTACATTTACAAACATTAAGCAACAATCTGACGGTTCAGGAGATTATTCGTTTTTTGATTGTAATTTCTCTTGTTATGTATACAGCTTGAATCCGCAAACCAATTTAGTTGACTCGCTCCCGATACAAAATGGAAAGTATCACGGGTGGTTTAAACGCTAACTGAATGCCGCAACCGCGGCATTTTTTTTTGATTGTATGGATCGGCTTAAAATAGCAATTATCGGTGATTATAACTTTACATTTAATGCACACCATGCAACAAATCTTGCATTAGATCACGCTTCGATTTTTTTAGATCTAGAAATGAGTTACTACTGGATAAGAATTCAAGAAGTAGCTCAGCAAAAGGTTGCATTTTTTGACACTTATGATGCGTTTTGGATTGCACCAGGTCCTTACCTTAATCCCTTTTTTCTTCAAGGTATTTTTTCTCGATTGACACAATTAAATAAACCCGTTTTAGTGACCGGCGAAGCATATAAATTGTTTTTAGAGTTCTTGATTACCAAACAAGGAATGAATGCAGCGGGGGAGAAGTTGATTTCTGATAATCTAGTTACCGGTTCCTAT
>JBIKUO010000006.1:0-109794 GCA_044347515.1 Crocinitomicaceae bacterium
AGTGCCTGCAGCACCTGCCTGAATATAACAATCTAAGAGATTTCCATTAGAGCCGTTGTAATTAATATAAATTCCAAACGAACTTCCGGCACCATATCCGCCTTGACCACCTTGGCCGCCTTGGCCGCCGCCGCCGCCGCCAGATCCACCATTTCCTGGACCATTATTGCAAAAAGTACAGGTCTGACGTCCACCGCCGCCACCAGAACCGCCACCAGAACCGCCGCATCCATCTGTACCGTTAGCGGCTTGAGTTCCCGGGGCCCAAAAACCAGCTTGATTGGTTCCTGATGGCCCATTCGCACCAGGCGCTCCTGCCGTTCCTGCAACACCGTTTCCTCCGGCAGTTCCATTTCCTCCCGGATCCCCTTCGTTTCCTTTGTTTCCTGCAGCACCTCCATTTCCACATGCTGATGCGCCACCAACGGCCCCTAATCCAGCATTATTATTCGAACACTCATCTCCTCCTGCACCGCCTCCTGCACCTGAGCCTCCGTTTCTTCCTGTTCCTGCCAAGCCCACAGAACCAGGATTCGAATTTCCTGTTTGTTGGGCTCCTCCTGCACCACCCGCAACGCCGCCGCCGCCTTGACCGCCAATACCACCGTTTCCTCCAGGGTCTCCACTACCGAAGGTACAATCTCCACCATTACAGCTTCCTGAACCTCCTTGTGCACCATTACCCCCATTAACTCCATTTGCACCGGCAGTTCCATTAAATCCTGCACCTGCAGAACCAGCCAACACCTGACAACGCACTAAATCAAAAGAAGAACAGCTATCCATATAAATACCATAAACAGAAACACCATACGGCATGGCCAGCGTTGGAGCCGGAGCATTCGCAGTTTGAATGGTCAAATCTTGAAATCGAAACCCGCTGTTGCTAACTAATTCAATGGCAGAAATACGCGGTGCGGTAAGCGGACCAATGGGATTTAAAGCGGATCTGTAAATAGTTGTTGCACCCGCTAAACTCGTTTTTGTCCAAGCCAAGGTGTCAATAAAGCCTCCTTCAATAACAACGTGTTGTCCATTTAAAGTCAATGCACTTTGAATGGTATAGGTACCTTGTGCAACTCGGATATAACTTCCGTTTGGAGCCGTAGAAAAGGCTGTTGACAAATCCATTGGGTCATTCATTGTACCAATTCCGGTAGGCAAACCGGCCGTGGTTACATAAATTACTTCACATTGTGAAAATGCTTTAATTGCAAAAAAACAAGCGAAAACAAGTACGTATATTCTTTTGTTCATAGGTAATAAGTTTTAGCGAATGTACATTTTTAAGGAGGTAATTGCAAGTGTTTTATATTTTACCTTGCTTGTATTCAGTCGCTAAAAGGTTCTGTAACATCGGGTTGATTTCACGTTTCTAAAGCACGCAGGATAATTAACGTTTATTGACATTTTCTTTAGGAGTAAAACACGTAACTTAGAAGTAAGTCAAGAGACCAGAGTATTCACGTTTAATTCTTTATACTATGAAACGCATCTTAACGAAATGGGACAAATTCAAATTGGGACGACGCCTACATTACCTTCAAAAAAGATTACACCGCGCAGAAGAAAACGGATATCAGGATAAAATAGACAAGTATACGCGCTATATTCGAGAGGTGCGTGAACAATTAAAACACGTTAAAGAACCGATTCGGCGCTTGGGTTAATTTGTTCAATCCATTGTTCAACCGATGATGCTTGGTCAATCGTAAATCGTCCGGATTGAGTGCGACGCAACGCAATTAAGGTAGCCCCTGAATTTAGTCGCTGGCCAAAATCTTGGGCGATGGAACGAATATAGGTTCCTTTGGTACACGTAATTTCAAAATCGATTTCTGGAAAGCGATCGGCATTTACATTGAATTTACTAATAGTAATTTGATGTGCTTTAATGCTAACCTCTTTACCTGCTCTAGCAAATAAATAGGCCCGCTTTCCATCGATTTGTTTTGCCGAATAGACCGGAGCGGTTTGGGTTTGTTCTCCTAAAAAACCCTCGGCAACTTGATTGATTAATTCCGGGGTGATGTGGTCGATATCAAAGGTTTCATTGTACTCCGTTTCTAAATCGAACGATGGGGTGGTTTTACCGAGTAAAAACGTACCGGTGTATGTTTTCTCATCCGCCATGTAGGTTTCTACATTCTTGGTTTGTTTTCCTGTACAAATAATAAGTAGTCCAGTAGCTAATGGGTCTAAAGTGCCGGCATGGCCTACCTTGATTTTTTTAACCTTAAGTGCTTGCTTTAGGTTCCAACGGATCTTATTTACCACATCAAAGGATGTCCACCCATAGGGCTTATCCACTAACAACACTTCTCCTTCTTGAAAATTCATCGCGTTGCGGTAGCCGAAGATTCACACTCCGTCTTTTGTTTTTGGTGTTCCGGGCCGGGATCTTGATTAATAAACAACGCAATTAAAATAACTCCCACCACAATGCGATAAATCCCCCAAACCTTGAATCCGTACTTCTGTAAAAAGGAAATGAAACTCTTAATGGCAATGAAAGCCACAATAAACGATGCAACATTTCCAATAAGGAACACCAAGGTGTTTTCAGTGGAACTTAAAATCATTTCAAATCCTTTAGTTTCGTGTCCGTTCACGCACCAGTCTTTCAGTAAAACAGAATATAGCGTAACGGCAGCCATGGTTGGTACAGCTAAAAAGAAGCTGAACTCTGCGGCAGATTTTCGGTTTAACCCTTGCTGCATCCCTCCAATTATTGACGCTGCAGATCGGCTAACACCGGGCATCATGGCTAAACACTGCCATAGCCCAATAAATAAACCTTGACGTGTAGAAACCTCTTGATCTTTTATCTGCGCCTGATTGGCAAAGATTCGGTCTATAAAAAGTAACACCACGCCTCCTACAATAAGTACGATGGCAATGATTAATGGTTTTTCAAATACCGCTTCAATTTTGTCGTCAAAGAGTTTTCCTAATACTAATGCGGGAAGCACAGCGATGGCTAACACCTTATAAAAAGACCATTTAATGTTAACAAAGAACCGCTTCCAATACGCCACCACCACGGCAATAATGGCTCCAAATTGAATGGAAACGGTGAACATTTTCACGTACTCCGTTTGTTGAATTCCAAGTAATTCTTCGGTAAATAATAGATGGGCGGTACTCGAAACGGGCAAAAATTCAGTTAAGCCCTCAACGAGTGCAAGCAGTAAAGCCTCAAGAATCGACATGAATTATTTGGTGTTCTGAATTTCTCCGTTGTTCGGGTCGCTCGGCGGATTTTTTTTCATAATGGCGTAAAAAATCACCACATATCCAATAATGATTAAAAACGGAGCTAAGGTGATTCTGATCGGACTAAACAACTCATCCGCGTTAAACTTGCTTGGGTCATCAGATCCCCCACCAATCATCAATATAAAACCTAATACATTAATGATTAAACCGATAATCAAAAACTTATAATTCTTAGGGTCGAAGCCGAAATGTTTAATCTTACTCATACTAATATAATTTGTCCAATTTCATTCGCAAATACTTGTTTAATGCAAACCATGTGGACACGAAAGTAATAAAAACACCCGTGGCAATCAATCCGCCAATTAAGATTAATAAATTAATTAGTGAAAAGGTTAAGTCAATCGTTTCAAGGATATTATTCAACGCGTAAAAAACAGTAACGAGTAAAGCCAAGGCAATCATCGCTGAAATTAATCCATTGCGGATCGCTTGAAGCAGAAAAGGTTTACGCACGAAAGCCGCTGTTGCTCCAACCAATTGCATGGTTTTAATCGTAAATCTTCGAGAATAAAGCGCCATACGAATCGTGTTGTTAATCATCGCTACAGCAATCACAATTAACAAGAGCGCGATAGAAATAAATAGAATCACAAACTGCTTAAACCCAAGATTAACTCGCTCCACTGAAGAAGCATCATAACTTACCTCATCGATTACATCTTTGTATGAATTAAGCAATTTGTTTTTAATAGCTATAAGTCCTGCTTTTGTAGCATGTTTTTCATTTGGAGAAAAACACAGCGAAGGCGGCAAGGGATTTTCTTCTTCGAATAACACTTTGATATCTTCAGAACCTTCTCCGGTAAATTCTTCAACCGCGCGTTCTGCTGAAACAAACCATACGCGCTTTAATTCTGGCCATGATTGAATTTGGGCTTCGATTTGCTTGATGTCCGCATCTTTAACATCTGCATTAAAGAAAATATCACATTGTATACTTTCTTTTGCTTGTTTTTGAATCGACTGAAGCGCCATAGAACCACTTAACACGACTCCTGTTAAGAAAAGAACCAATGAAATACCAATAATGGTAGAAAGGTAACTGCTTCGTATACCTCGTTTTGTATATTTTTCGATAGAATCCGCCATACTGCGAAATTACTCGCTACTTCCGATGGAAAATTACCTTATGGAAGGAATATTCAACGAATGAATGTTTATAGCGATTCAAGAACGGGTTCTACCCAATCGCCGTGTTCTTTGATTAAATCGATTAAGGCATCAACCGCTTCAGCCGTGTTTACGTTTTTACGTACCACTTCTTTTTCTTTATACAGGGTGATTTTTCCGGGACCCGATCCTACATATCCATAGTCAGCATCAGCCATCTCTCCCGGACCATTCACAATGCAACCCATAATTCCAATCTTTAATCCTTTCAAATGGCTAGTACGTGAGCGAATGTTTGCTGTGGTTTCTTGTAAATCAAACAAGGTTCTTCCACAACTCGGACAAGAAATATACTCAGTTTTAGACGTTCTTAACCGTGTAGCTTGTAATACGCCAAAAGATGTTGAATTCACCACCGTTTTTGCTTGATTCGGAGCATCGATCCAAATTCCGTCTCCAAGGCCATCCACAAATAAAGAACCCGCTTTTACCCCTGCTTCTAATTGAAAGGTTTCTTCGTTGTCGGTTTCCATCGATAACTTAAAAATCACGGGATTCTTTTTGTTAGCTTGCTTCAACTGCATAAAAGCCCAACGCATCCACTGTACACTGTTGTCATAAACAGAAGTTAAGACCAATACATCGTGAGCGTGTAAATTTCCGATATGTTCGATTAATTGCTCGGGAGCAGTTTCACAAAAACACACCTGTTCCGCGGCAATTTCTCCACGTTCTTTTAAAGAAATAACCGGGAAATATCCGTTTGGATGTTTCGCTTCATTTGACCACGCCTTTCCATCCACTAACACACGCAGGGTACCTGGTAATTCAAAATCAATCGATTGCTTCCCTACGTATAAAAAATCTGCCGCCGCATCCTGAATGTTCCATTTGTCTAAGGCTGGAGCGTACACATACCCTGCAGCATATAAATTAGCAGGAGAAATGGATTCGTTTCGAGAGAAATCAGCAATAACAACCGGTACTTGTCCACCACCCACCGTTGCACATGCGTCCGAAGGTCTTCGCTCAAACGACACGGGATTATACGGAAGTTCCGCTGGAACCGAAGGAAGGGGTAAAATCGATTCTTGGCGTGTAAGCTCAATTAGTTTTCTTGCTACTGGAATTTCGAACTCAGGCGCTTCGGTTAAGGAAACACGAATAGTATCTCCTAAACCATCTACCAGCAAGGAACCAATACCCACCGCCGATTTGATCCGACCATCCTCTCCATCTCCAGCCTCGGTTACGCCAAGATGTAATGGGTAAACGCTACCGCGCTTAATCATTTCACTGGCTAATAAACGATACGCTTGCACCATAACCAAGGTATTACTCGCCTTCATGGAAATCACCAAATTGATGTAGCCGTTTTTCTCACACACCTCAATAAACTCATACGCAGAAGCGACCATTCCCTCTGGTGTATCGCCATAACGACTCAAAATACGATCCGATAAGGACCCGTGATTTGTCCCGATGCGCATAGCACGATTCAAGGATTTACACAACAACACCAAGGGCGTAAACTTCTCTTCAATGCGGTTTAACTCCGCTTGATACGTTTCGTCTGTATATTCAATGGTCTCAAACTTCTTCTTGTCCGCATAATTTCCAGGATTAACCCGTACTTTTTCTACATATTTAGCTGCAATTTCTGCGGCGTTCGGTGTAAAATGAATGTCCGCAACCAGGGGTTGATTAAATCCGCGTTCAACCAAGGCGCGCTTAATCGCGTTTAAGTTTTCTGCTTCTGATTTGCTTGGCGCAGTTAAACGTACCAATTCACAGCCTGCCTCCAACATACGAACAGATTCTTCCACTGAGGCGTCTGTGTCCATCGTATCCGCCGTAGTCATGGATTGAACACGAATCGGATGTTCACCGCCTAAATGCAAATCCCCAATCTGCACTTCATTAGCACGTAATCGAATTTGCTGATATGGGTTATTGCAATATTTCATAGATGTATAACAACAAGTAGTTTAGGATTGTTTCGCGTGAAGTAAGTTCTGAAGGGAATTCATTAAGTCAGTAAAATCCGCTTCGGCGCGGTGGTCGTTACGAAAGTGAAAATTTGCCTTCGAAACATGGGGCGCAATGTAGGCCTCATAACATGGCATCACGTGGTTGTCCCACTGATAAATAATATCACTTCGCTTGTATCCGCGGTTGTCTTGATCACGGTAGATTCTTCGGTCTAACTGAATGGCGTGTTCCACATCCACAAATACCGAATAATCAAGCAAGCCAAAAACTTCTTGATAATGGTATAAAAACAAGCCCTCCACTAAGACCACCTCACTGGGGTGGATGGTAAGTAAAACGTTTTTTGCCGGCGTGGTATTAAAAAAATACTCCTTTACCTCGATCGGTTCCCCAGAGACTAAGGCTTTAAGATCTGCCGTTAATTGCGCTTCATTCAAGGCCGTGGGTAAATCAAAATTCACGATCCCATTCGAATCGAGTTGTTGCTGTTCAATGGGGTGATAATAATTATCCATCGTAAACAAGGCGGGATTCAAGTGTGAAAACTCTTCCGCAACACGACGCAACAAGGTGGTTTTACCTGAGCCACTCCCCCCACAAATCCCAATAACTACAGGTTGTTTTTTCTTGTTCATCAAACAAAGATAGCCATTCAATTATTCTCATTTTAATTGCTTTGCCATTAATTTTTAACTAATCTTGCATTATATTAACATTCGCATGAAAATACGTTTCTCCATAGGTATTATGCTCTTGACACTCAGTACGTGGGCTCAACTCAAAATCAACGATAAAGCACCCATGCAAAACGTTGAAATGAAGTCAGTAAATGGAACCTTATACAGTTTAAGTAGCCTTAAAAAAGACAAAGGCCTTATTGTTGTTTTTTCCTGTAATTCTTGTCCCTTTGTTGTAGGGGCGGATGATTTTCCGGGGTGGGAAAAACAATACGACTCGCTCTACAATGAAGCCTTAGCCAATAACATTGGGTTCGTTTTAGTGAATTCCAATGAAGGAAAACGCGCACAAGCAGATTCCTATGAAGAAATGATTAAACACGCGAAAGAGCAAAACTATACCATGCCGTATGTGGTAGATGATAAAGCCGCCCTGGCGGATGCCTTTGGCGCAAGAACAACGCCGCATGTGTATTTTTTCGATCAAACCTTTAAACTAATTTATACCGGATCCATTGACAATTCCTGGGATAAAGGAAGAAAAAGCGATGAACCGTATTTATTTAATGCCATTAAAGCACAAGGAAAAGGTAAAAAAATTAAACCCAACACCACAGAACCCAAAGGCTGTGGAATTAAACGTGTAACCACAACGCCTAAAAATTAAGTGATTATGAAAATTTTCTTCTTATCCCTAAGCATACTGCTTTCTTTCCAATTAATCTATGCACAGCAAGGAAACGGCGGAAACAGCCATTACTTTCCGAAAGAAGGTTGGAAAACAATCCCTCAGATTAGCTATCCTACACCCGATGTTAACGCGCTAAGACAAGAGGATCTAATCTTAGACGAACAAGGCGGACAACCCTGGCGTTTTGGGTTTAATAACCCAACACAAATTAATTCAAACACTCACGGTATTTGGATTGACGCAAAAAACGGCGACCAACTTTGGATGGTGCGAATTAAATGCCCAGAAGCCTTAACGATTAATTTGGCGTTTAACCAAACAGAAATTCCAGCCGGAAATGAATTGTACGTATACAACCCAGATAAAACATTTATTCTTGGAAAATTCACCCAAGAGCACCTCTATGAAGGACAGCTGGGTACTGAATTAGTTCCTGGAGAAGAAGTCATCATAGAATACTATGTGCCCGCAAACCATCCAAAGGGAACGATTCAAATAAATAACGTAACCCACGGATACCGCACAGCACGCGAATTCCAAGAAAAAGCCTTCGGAAGTTCCGGGAATTGTAACTTGAATGTGAATTGTCCGCAAGGTGGACCTTGGCAGCAAGAACGTAATGGGGTAGTAATGCTCGTGTCTGGAAACAGTGGCTTTTGTTCCGGATCCTTAATCAATAACACCTTAAACAACGGGAAGCCCTATGTCCTTACCGCAAACCATTGCTTCAGTAATCCCGCTACGTGGGTGTTTCGGTTTAATTGGCAAAGTGCTGGGTGTAACAATCCAGCGACCGAACCAACCTTTCAATCCTTAAGCGGTGCCGTGTTGCGTTCACGGGCCAGTGCCTCTGATTTTTGCCTCGTAGAAATTACCGGAGGCTTGCAGGGCGGAACCGTTCCAGCGGCCTTTACACCCTATTTCAATGGTTGGGATAATTCTGGAAACACGCCAACTTCAGCCGTAGGAATACATCACCCGTCTGGAGACATTAAAAAAATATCCTTCGAAAACGACCCCTTGATTTCTACTAGCTTTGGTGGAAGCCCAGCTAATTCCCATTGGGGAGTTACCGGTTGGGATGAAGGCGTGACTGAAGGCGGTTCATCTGGGTCGCCCCTATTTGATCAAAATCATAGAATTATTGGTCAATTACATGGTGGAGCCTCCGCGTGTGGTGCCCCGGTGCTATCGGATGAATACGGAAAAATAAGCTATTCGTGGACCCCTGCAAGCAGCGACAGCACCAACCAATTGAAATACTGGTTGGATCCAAACCAATCCAATGCGACCTTTGTGAATGGTTATGACCCTTCGGGCGGCGTACCGATTCAAGTGGATCCGATTGCATCTGCTGTGGGTGGGGTTTCAGGTACCTTTTGTAGTGCTGAAGTTACACCAACCCTTACCCTTGCAAATGGTGGAGCGATTACCCTTACTGCCGTGACTATTACCTATGGGTTTGACGGAAACAACAACCTGACCTACAATTGGACGGGGTCCCTTGCTCAGTGGCAATCCACTACGGTAACCTTGCCGACCGTAAGTTTAAGCAACGGAGTACACACCTTTAATGCGGTGATCAGCAATCCAAATACGGGCGTTGACGAAAACAACCTGAATAATTCGCAAAACAGTACCTTAAATGTAGTGTTGAATGGGCAAGCGGTGGTATTAGACTTAACCTTGGATTGCTACGGGTCAGAAACCTCATGGGAATTACAAAACGCTACTGGAACAGTAATTTATTCGGGCAGTGGCTACCTGGATGACGCCGCGGGCCTAGTAACGGAAAATTGGTGTTTAGATTTTGGGTGCTATGCCTATGTGATTGAGGATTCATATGGCGATGGAATTTATGGCTTGCCTTGGTGTCAAAGCAGCGGCAGCGTCGTGATTTCTTCCTTAGGTGACTCACTCACGGGAATTTCCGAGGCCAATTCAGATTTTGGAAATTCTGAAACCTTGAATTTTTGTGTAACGGGTGGAGGCCTTGACGGACTAAATCAAGAATCCATTAAGGTATATCCAAACCCAAGTACGGATGTGATGAATTGGGTTTCTTCTGCCGTGGTAAATTCCTATGCAATCGTTGATTTGCAAGGAAAAAAAGTAGTGGAACACCAGAACGTACATGCTGCACAATTCCAAGTTTCGATCGCTAACTTAAGCCCGGGTGTATATGTGCTGCAGGGAGTATTTGAAGATGGAAAAACAGGTCAAGTACAAGTAATTAAACACTAAGCGCTTGGCTGGGATTTATATTCATATCCCGTTCTGTAGGAAAAAATGCACCTATTGTGATTTTCATTTCTCCACCACCTTTGCGTCGTATAGAACGGCGCTATTAAGCCAACTACGCCAAGAATTCCAAGCCCGAATTCACGAAATAGCTGCTCCGATAGAAAGCATATATTTCGGTGGGGGAACCCCCAGCTTGCTGAGCCCGGAAGAATTGGAATCTTTGCTCGAAGGACCAAAACAATACACAGGAAAGCAAACCGTGGAAATCACCTTAGAAGTGAATCCGGAAGACCTTACCGAAACCAACCTATCGGCATGGCAAGGGCTCGGAATCAACAGACTAAGCATTGGGGTACAAACGATGAATGATGAACTCCTGGCCTGGATGAACCGCAACCACCGCGCAGCAGACACTAGAAAGGGACTTGATTTACTGCAACAGTATGCCTTTTCAGTTTCGATTGATTTGATTTTTGGTGTACCCCACCAAACGGAGGCGGATGTAGAAGAACTATTAGCGCTGATTGATACCTACCCGATCGCGCACGTATCGGCTTATGCGCTTACGCAAGAACCACAAACCTTATTGCATCACCGCGTGAAAACAGGCAAGGAACCTCAACTCAACGACGAGCAACAGGTAGCGCATTACCACCTCGTAGAGCAGGCATTGAGCACTCGGGGGTTTGAACATTACGAGGTTTCAAACTATGCAAAACCCGGAAAACGCGCAGTGCATAACGGCAATTATTGGAAAGGGAAAGCCTACCTGGGGCTTGGTCCTGGGGCCCATTCCTTTGATGGAAAAAGAACACGCCGGTGGAATGTATCAAACAATGCCCAATACCTAAAACAAAAGGATTGGTATGAAGAGGAAACCTTGAGTGCAGACAACCAATGGAACGAACTTTGGCTTACCGGACTCCGCACACAACATGGAGTGCCAATGCAGCGCATTGACGCCTTGGGTGGATTTCGTGCCGAGGAACAAGGGATGCTTGAGGCCTTAATCAAGCAGGAGAAAATACACCTACAACACAACAGCTATTGCCTAGCGTCAGACCAATGGTTGGCCGCCGACGGGATCAGCATGCAGTTGTTTCGAGCGGGATGATCTTTTAGTAAAGTCAAATTTGTATATTCGTACATACGCAATAATCCTGCTCCAATACACCCGATTTAGGTGTGTTGGAGCTACTTTATAGCGTGTATAAACAAGTTATAGCTAATTTGAAAACATGACAGAAGAACAATTATATAATTTCTTTTACAATACAAGCGACGCAAAAGAACGCTTTAAAATGTTTAACTTTCTTTGCGCTGAAACTAAAAAGGATTTAACTGAGGCATCGTTTTCCGATGAATTTATAGAATGGATTGGGGGAAAGAGTGAAATAGCGAATAAAATCGGTGTTTTAGATGAGTATGACGAATTGAAAAAAAATCTAAAAAAATCTAAAACAGATAAAGAAAAACAAGAAATAAATCGCACATATCAAACCAAGCTCAAACAATCAATTGAATCTAAAAAAACAGATTTAATAAATGAATGGATTAATTTAGTTGAAAGTAATCATGATGCCTATATCGGTTATTTAAAAAAACTTTTTGAAAAATCAAACGAAATTAAATATGTAATTATATCTGAGGCGCCAATGCTTACGATAAAAGAAGACAATGCAAATATTCTTTTTGATTGTAAATATATCTTCTCTGAAAAACACGAAAATGTTGGTTCTTATAGAAAAGTTCCTTTCGATGCATTTCAAGAAATAAATGGTATTACCAATCCTAAAAAGGGCAATCCAAGTGCTGATGACTTAATAGATTTGTTTTTAGAAAAGAGAGTACTTTTTTTGGATCTTATTCCATTACCACTTCCAAAAATAGACTCAGATCTTCGGAAAAATTGGTCTACAAATTCAAAGTATTTTATTGACGATGAACCCAGGGTTATTACTTTTTTAAGATGCTCATTAGCATTTATTTTCAAATTTGTTAAAGTTAAAACCAAAAAAGAAATTTGTTTTTCCGACACCAAAATTGCCCTAATGATGCCATCAAATTCTGCCCTTGGTATCATTAATTTTTATATTGATCTAAAGGAAAAAATGTCGTTAAAGCATATCTTATGCAGAACTATTAATAAAACAACCGATCCCTTTAGTTGGAAAATTAAAAACATATCGGAAATAATTACAAGAACTAACAATGAAATTGACGCAAAGAACTTAAAAGAATATTCATTGCGATTGCATAGGCAAGTAGCAATCGGTAGTCAAGGAGGTCCTGAATTAGAACTATTAAAACATGCACTTACAAACTAGCTATAACAGCGTGTAAGCGCAACCCTATGGGTATGCGCCTACACGCAAAACGTTATGCCCAATGCTAAAACGACACTGCAACCAACAAAATGACAGCTTGAAAACGAGCAATCGCAGACAAAAATGAACAACAAGAATGACGAGATATATTATACTTTTTCTGTTAACAATTATAATCAGCCTACAACTAAAAGCTCAAGACACTTTACAAACATTACAAGAAGTAGTTTTTACATATCAGGCAGACAAACGAACGCCAATAACCTTTCAAAACATTTACTCAAAGGACTTGAAAGCAAAATCAACAGGACAAGAACCATCATTTTTACTTGCAGAAACACCATCAATAACAAACTATTCTGATGCAGGAAATTCGCAAGGTTATTCTTATTTTAGGTTAAGGGGAATTGACCAGACGAGAATAAATATGACACTTGACGGAGTTCCTCTAAACGAACCTGAAGACCAAGGGGCTTATTTCTCAAACTACCCCGACATTCTTAATTCGGTAAACAAAATTCAAATTCAGCGTGGTGTAGGAACATCAAAAAATGGGGTAGCGAGTTATGGTGGTAGCGTTCAATTATTTTCGCCAAATCTTGCTGACTCAAGTAAAACAACTTTTGGTTTAGGTTATGGGTCATTTAACAGTTTACGAGTTTTTGGCGAGTACAACAGCGGTATAAAAAACAAAAAAGCACTTTATGTTAGAGCGTCACAAATTTATTCGGAGGGATATAAATATCATTCTTCCAATAATTCGCAATCTGTTTTTTTAAGCGGTGGACTTTTTCACGAGAAATCAATTTGGAAACTCAATTTTTTGTTAGGACATCAGCAAAATGATATGGCTTGGCTTGGTGTTTCAGATTCTTTAATTGGTATTGACAGAAAAACAAACGCCAATAGCAAACAAGAAAAGGACAGGTTTTTTCAAACGCTAACACAATTAAAAAACTGTTGGCAAATCGGCAAGTCATCATTACTTGAAACAAGCATATATCATACTTTCCTAAAAGGGAACTACGGCTTTGACTTTAATAATTTCTTAGGTTTACCTTCAACTGAAGAATTATACAATTACGCCTTTAAATCTAATCTTGTTGGTTTTTTCAGTAATTCTACTTTTTATAAAAAACAATTTCATTTAACATCTGGACTTCACGGAAACATATATAACCGCCAACACACAGGAAGTGAAAAAGCATTAGGACAACTTTACCAAAACAATGGATATAAGAACGAAATAAGTGTTTTTTCAAAAGCAGATTATACGTTCAAAAGGTTTACGTTTTTTGCTGATTTACAATATCGTTATGTAAATTTTGATTATAAAGGTTCTGTTGCTTTACAAAAATTGGATTGGCATTTTATCAATCCCAAAGCAGGATTGAGTGCAACGATAAATAATAATTCAATAGTTTATTACAGCGTAGGCTACACAGGACGTGAGCCAACAAGAAACGATATGTTTGGCGGAAATGACGATTTATTAGCCGACAGTTTAGGCAATGCCATTTTATTCAATACAAAACCTGAATCAGTTCTTAATCACGAATTAGGTTTCAGGATTCAAAAAGAAAAATTGAATTTCAATGTGAACCTTTACTATATGGATTTCCAAAACGAAATTGTTTTGGACGGAAAATTTGGACCAAATGGTTTAGCTCTTACCAACAATGTGGAACATAGTTATAGAACAGGACTTGAATTAAGCATTAGTTACAAGATTACAAAACATTTTTCGCTAATAAACAATTCATCATTCAATTACAGTCGCATAACAGAACAAACTGAAACATTTAGCCCAATACTTACACCACCAATCATAATTAATCAGGAAGCCGTTTTTTCGAAAAACAATTTTACAATAGCATTGTCTGGGAGATACCAACATCAGTCATTTATTGACTTTGCCAATGAAGAAAAAGTGAATAGTTATTTTCTATTGAATAGTAGGGTGAGTTACAACTTACACGGATTTCAATGTTCAGTATTTCTGAACAACATTACAAATACCAAATATTTTAATCAAGGATATGTGGACTTTGACGGAAGCAGTAAGTATTTTGTACAAGCACCAACAAATTTTTACGCTTCAATTCAATATAGTTTCTAATGGCAATATTTGATATTAACAATGTAGATTTTGAAATTATTGGTTATCCAATCAGTTACGTTGAGATGATAGGTACATTGTTTGGATTTATATCTGTTTATCTTGCAACAAAAACCAATATTCTCACTTGGGGAACAGGAATCATCAATGAATTGTTTTTGTTCATTTTATTCTTTCAGGTTCAGCTTTATGCAGATATGTTTTTGCAGGTTTTCTTTTTTTCTGTTACGCTTTACGGGTGGTATAATTGGAAGCAAATACCGAAAGAAAACAGTATCACTAAAACCGAACTGAAAACAAAAATTTTGCTTTTAAGTGCAATTGTAGTCGGAACAGCCATAGTTGGTTTCCTTATTTCAAATATTCATATGTACTTGCCTCTATATTTCAAAACCGAAGCATCATATCCCTATACTGATTCGTTTGTAATGACAATGAGCATTGTTGCAACCATTTTGCTTGCTCAAAAGAAAATTGAAACGTGGTATTTATGGATTGTAGTAGATATAGTTTGTGTATTCTTGTTTTACAAAAAAGGCAATGCCTTTTTAGCGTTAGAATATTTTGTCTTTCTTGGATTGGCAACTTATGGATTTTTGAATTGGAAAAAGCAATTGAATAATGGTTAAGGCGTTTGTATTTGGGAAATTTTCGCCTTTTCACAAAGGACACGAAGCAATGATAAATTTTGCTTTAGCAAAGTGCGATTTTTTGACCGTTTTAGTTTGTTGTAGCGATAAGGAAAATATTTCTTCATTGACAAGAAAAAAATGGATTGACAAAGCATTTGAAAAAGAGAAAAATATTGAAATAAGAACATTCAACTATTTGGAAAGTGAATTGCCAAATACATCAACATCTTCTGAATCAGTTTCAAAAATTTGGGCAGAAGTTTTTAAAAAGCAATTGCCTGATTATTCGCTTCTGATTACATCAGAAGAATACGGCAACTTCGTTGCCGCCTTTATGAATATTCAGCACTTTGCTTTCGACATTCCTAAAAAACTTTATCCTGTTTCTGCTACTGCTGTTCGTAATGATGTTTTTACTAATTGGCAGTATGTACCAGGCAGCGTGAAACCCGACCTTTTGCTTAAAGTTGTAATATTAGGAACAGAATGCACCGGCAAGACAACTCTGACAGAAAAGCTTGCAAAGTATTTCAATTGTAGTTTTGTTTCAGAAGCTGGAAGAGATATTATCGCCAACTCAAACTCTTTTACTTTTGACGACCTCTATCTTGTAGCAACAGAACACGCAAAGAGAATTGACAAATCAATTTTAGCCGACAGCCCTCTGGTAATTATTGACACCGACATACATACAACAAAATCATATTCACTATTCACGTTTGAAAAAGAACTTGAAATAAGTACTGACATTTATAATTCAAATAGAGCAAATATTTATCTTTACTTAAATAACGATGTTGAGTATATACAAGACGGAACAAGATTGAGTGAAGCAGAAAGAAATTTATTAGACCTTTCACACAGACAAGTTTTGACAGACCATAATATAGAAATTATAGAAGTAAAGGGCAACTGGGACGAGAGATTTGAAAAGGCAGTTGAACAAATAAATAAACTAATTGCAGCGAATGGAAAGAAGCACTGGCTATAACACGGGCTTGGCAAAAGTGGCGGTTCAGTGCTCCGCAGTCACATTTGTGGT
Source organism: Crocinitomicaceae bacterium (assembly GCA_044347515.1). GTDB lineage: Bacteria > Bacteroidota > Bacteroidia > Flavobacteriales_D > Crocinitomicaceae > UBA952. The sequence continues at coordinate 16,117 of JBIKUO010000006.1, forward strand.
TAATCAAACATTTGTTCTCCGCATCAACATTTGTGGGGAAAATCGCCACCTTCGCCAAGCCCGATCCCGTTAGGTGAGATTATCCAAACCCCAAAACATCTAAATGTTTTTTGAAATAACACCAATATTGAGTGTGTTTACGAAAATTCAATGTCATGAGCAAAAACACATCTATTACTTTGGGTAATTATTTTGATCAATTTATTCAAGGTATTCTAAAGGAAGGACGTTATAAAAACGCAAGTGAAGTAGTACGTGCTGGATTGAGGCTCCTTGAAGAAGAGGAGCAGAAAATAATTGCGTTGCGTCATGCCATTGACGAAGGTATTAACAGTGGCTTAGCTGAAGATTTTGATCCAGAAGAACATTTAAAAATGTTAAAGGCCCGCCATTCGGACGGACAGGCAAAAAGAAAGTAAATGGGAATAACAACAGAGAGAAACGTAGTTTTATACATTTCAATGAGTTTAGACAGCGATGTTGCGTTTTAAAAACTCGGTTAATCAAAAAAAATAAGGACCTGATTTCAACCCCTACCCACAAGCAATTTTCCCTACGCGCGTAGCGTGTCTTCCCCCTTCAAATTGGGCAGATAAAAATGCATGCAAGATTTCTGTTGCGAGTTCCTCACTGATGAAACGCGCCGGTAAAGACAAAATGTTCGCGTCGTTGTGCTGACGAGCTAAACTGGCAATTTCTGGGGTCCAACACAGGGCACATCGAATGCCTTGGTGCTTGTTCGCTGTCATGCTAATGCCATTCCCAGAACCGCAAATCAACACCCCAAGATCCGCAGCGTGCTGCTCCACTTCATTCGCTACCGGATGCGCATAGTCAGGGTAATCGATGCTGTCTTCGCTATAGCATCCAAAATCTTTTACCTTGTGTCCTGCTGCTTCAAGGATTGTAATTAATTTTGCTTTAAGCGCAAAACCTGCATGGTCGGATCCGATGGCGATTTTCATGGTGTTTTTTTTGTAAAATTAGTGATTTGATAACATGTGAATAGCCTTGTTAATTAGTATTGAAAACTGCTCAAAGAAAAGTGTAGGAATATTCAACTGGGTTCGCTTATATACAAGTATTTGACTTAATGCATGAAACTTAGCGGAATCTTTGCAATAAGAATGCACGGATTGTTAACTAAAAAAGCGGGCGTTTTTGGAATTAGTTATAAACCTTAGTCACTTATACACACACGTGAACAACAAGGTATTTATTCTTGGTTTAATTGGCTAATATGAAATTAAATTATGTTAACAAACCGTTGAAATCTCGTTGATAGTAATGCAAGGTTAATAAAAGGGTCTTATTTTTACACAAATGAACAGCCTTAATAGTTTTAATAAAATTCTTTTTAAATAAATATCTTTAAATACAATTAACTGGTGTGCAAAGATTAAACTAGGGAATGTAGCGATGATTTTTTACTTTTACCCAAGATGAGTAAGCCGCAAAATGACATACAAACCTTATATGCAGAGATTGAAAAATTTGCAAATAAGTTTTATTTGAATCGCCTGTTGAAAGGAAGCATCCTGAGCTTGGGCGTTTTTTCTGTCAGCTATTTGTTCTTTTCCAGCCTGGCGTATTTCTTTGAACTCAGCAGCTGGATTCGCCTCTTCTTTTTATTGGCCTTTGTGGCATTAAATGCTACGGTGTTTGTTCGCCTGGTGTTTATTCCTTTGGCGCAACGCTTCGGATGGATGAAGCGCATGTCACAACTCGAAGCGGCGCAGTTAATTGGCAGCATGTTTTCAGATATTGCCGATCGCTTAACGAATACCTTGCAATTAATTAGTCAATCTTCGACGGCAAACGAGAATTTGGATTTATTAACCGCTTCCATTGCGCAGAAAACTTCTCAATTAACGGTATTTAATTTTAGTTCAGCCATTGATCTATCAGTAAATAAAAAATACGCGAAATATGTACTTCCTTCGCTGTTAACCCTGCTTGTTTTATTAATCTTTATTCCAGCGATTCTTACCCAAGGAACCTACCGCATTATTCAATATGATCAAGTGTTCCTGCCCTTTAAATTTTATTTAGCGGAAGGAAAAGGAAGTTATGAAGAAGGCGCCGACATTCCAATTCAAGTCACCTTGAAAGGTGAACGCATTCCGGATAGGGTATATTTAGTGTCGGATCAGGGAAAATTCTTAATGCAACGTGCCTTAAAAAATCGCTTTGACTTTGTGATGAAAAAAGTTAAAACCAGCGGCGCGTTTTACTTTGAAGCGAATGGGTATGAGAGTAAATCATACGAGTACAAGGTTACCGGTAAAAGTGTCTTGGGTAAAGTCTCACTCAAGATTCATTACCCTGCCTACTTAAACAAAAAGGATGAGTTAATTCAGAATGTTGGCGACATTACTGTTCCTGAAGGAAGTCAGTTAACTTGGAATGGATCCTCTAAAAATACCTCTTGGGTTGAATTACAGCATGCGAATACGCCAAAGAAGTTCAAGAATTCAGGGTTTACTTATTCATTCCAGGCGCGAAATTCAAGTAAATTGAAGATTCGGCTTTCCAACATGTTTTCTAACAAAGTGGATTCTTCTACTTTTCAAGTAACTGTTATTAAAGATGCGTATCCAAGCATTCAAGTGGGAGAAGCCAGTGATTCAATTCAAGACGGTTTGCGCTTTTTTAGCGGACAAGTAGGCGATGATTATGGCGTATCTGCATTGAACTTTCATTACACGATCCTACGAAACGGAAAAGCCCTTAAAACCAGAAAATTGCCGGTGTCTTTTCAATCAGGAACGCGCAGCAGTTTTTCATTGGCGGTAGATTTTAGGTTGGAAGAAGTGAAATTGGAAGATAAGATTGAATATTATTTTACCGTTTCTGATAACGACGGGGTGAATGGAAGCAAGAGTACGAAGAGTTATGTGGGACAATATCAATTGCCCGACTTAAAGGAATTGAATGAACAACGCGATGAGCAACAAGCGCAGACCAAGCAAGATTTAGAACGCGTATTGAGTAAAACGAAAGAATTTGAACGGTCTGTTGATAAGCTTAAAAAAGACTTAACTAATTCAAAATCAAATGATTGGAATAATAAGCAGCAATTAAAACAGCTTCAAGAGGAACAAAAGTCCTTGGCGAATGAATTGCAACAGATTAAAGATCAATTGGAGCAAACGACTCAGGAGAAGAATCAACTTTCTGAAATTGATAAGGCCTTGTTGGAAAAACAGGAAATGATTGAGAAACTGCTGGAGGAGGTAATGGATGACGAACTAAAAAAGCTCCTGGAGGATTTAGAGAAACTATTCAACGAACGGGCGGATCAAGAGATTCAGAAGGAGATGAATAAATTGGATCAGCAGGCTGAAAACATGAATAAGCAATTAGATCGTACCTTAGAGATGTTGAAGAAGTTGCAGGTGAACGAGAAAATAGATGACATTGAAAAGGAGCTCAAGGAGAATGCGGCGGAGCAAGAAGAATTAAAACAAGACATTGAAAACGAAAAGGTATCTAAGGAAGATGCTGTTAAACGTCAAGAAGAGATCAATAAGCGTTTCGATGAAATCCAAAAGAAATTAGAAGAAACGAAAGCACTGAATAAGGAGCTTGAAAGTCCGCTTAATTTGGATGATTCAAAGGCGTTGGAGGAATCAATCGATTCAGAACTTGGAAAGGCCTCAGAAGAGGTTAAAAGCGGCAAGAAAGGCAAATCTAAAGAATCCCAGCAGCAGGCAGCGGATCAAATGGAACAGTTGGCTGATATGCTCGATCAACAGCAGCAGGAGTCGAACCAGCAGCAACAGGAAGAGGATATGGAATTGGTGCGACAGATTTTAGAAAGTTTAATGATACTGAGCTTTGATCAAGAGGCGCTGATTGGTAAATTTTCTAAGGTGAACACCACGGATCCTAAGTATAAAAAATTAGGACGTCAGCAGATTCGAATCAATACAGACACAAAGGCGGTCAGTGATAGCTTATTGGCCTTAGCTAAACGTCAACCAAAGATTGCTTCCTTTGTGGATAAAGAATTAGCGGATATCACCTTCTCACAAAACGCGGCTGTTGATGCCATTGATGATCATAAGAAACAAGATATTTCTAAAAGCCAGCAACAGGTCATGACCGCCTATAACAACCTGGCCCTACTCTTAAATGAAGCCTTACAACAAATGCAGTCTCAGATGCAATCCCAAATGCAGAGCAGTGGAAGTTGCAGTAAACCGGGGAATGGAAAACCCAAACCGGGTAATAGTATGTCGCCGGGAGATATGAAAGAAATGCTCAAAAAGCAATTAGAGAAAATGCAGAAAGGGCAAAATCCAGGAGGAAAAAAACCGGGCGATAAGGAAGGAGATAGTCCAGGCATGAAGCCGGGTCAATCCGGAATGAACATGATGGGATTAGGCAACAAGGAAATCGCTAAAATGGCGGCAGAACAAACGGCCATTCGTCAGCGCTTGGAACAGTTGAAAAATGAATTAAACAAGGACGGAAAAGGCAAGGGAAATCAATTGAATCCCTTGTTGAAAGAATTGGAGCAACAAGAGAAAGATTTGATCAATAAGAACTTTAGTCCGGAGATGATTAACCGTCAAAAAGACATCATGACCCGTTTATTAGAAAGTGAGAAAGCCATGATGGAGCGAGGATTTGAAGAGAAGCGGGAGTCTAAATCGGGTGTAGATCAAATAAAGGGTAACCTTATTGAGATTAAGACGTACAATCGGGATAAGTTAAAGCAAGTTGAAATGCTTCAGGTGGTAGATCCTGCATTTAGTATCTACTATAAATCCAAGGCGGAAACTTATTTTAATTTAGTTGATTAAATTTATAGCATGAAACATCAATTACAATTAATCCATGAAGTAACTCTACCTTCAACACCAGCCTCTATTACGGATGTTGAAAGTTTAATTGATGTAGCTTGTGGCGAGTTAGCGCTCAGTGAAGACGCTTATGGTAATATTTTGATCGCGGTAACAGAAGCGGTAAATAATGCCATAATTCATGGGAATAAGTTGGATGCAACATTATCTGTTCATGTGGGGGTTCATAACAACGAGGAATGGGTTTGTTTTTCTGTTAAAGATCAAGGCGCTGGTTTTGATCCCGAGGCCATTCCTGACCCAACAGCACCGGAGAATTTATTGAAAGAAAATGGCCGCGGCGTATTTCTTATGAAAAATCTGTCAGACGAAGTAACGTATGAAGCGGGTGGTACAGTGGTTAATATTTGTTTTCGTCGATGATTTCTATCGAGTACTTTTCTAATGAAATTGCTGGTTTACCTATTGATTCCATAACGGAAACCTTACCTGTATTGGTATCCTTTGAATCCCGTGAATTAGGAGATATCACCTTGATTTTTTGTACCGACGAAGAACTTTTAGCTATAAACAAAGAGCATTTAGATCATGACTATTACACAGACATTATCACGTTCAATTATAATAATGACTCGATAATCAGCGGTGATTTATTTATTTCGGTTGATCGGATAAAAGATAATGCAACTCAACTAGCTGTTTCTATGGAAGAAGAATTGCATCGGGTTTGTTATCACGGGGTATTACATTTAGTAGGATACAACGATAAAACAGATCAGGAAATCGAGTTAATGCGCGCTAAAGAAAACTTCTATTTAAATAAATTGTTTCACGTGAAACATTGATTAAATTTTACCATGTTAGATACGTATGATGTGATTGTTGTTGGTGCGGGTCATGCCGGTTGTGAGGCAGCGAATGCCGCAGCAAAAATGGGAAGCAAGGTCTTGTTGCTTACAATGAATATGAACACCATCGCTCAAATGAGTTGTAATCCCGCCATGGGTGGTGTAGCTAAAGGACAGATTGTACGAGAAATCGACGCCTTAGGAGGTGGTTCAGGGATCGTAAGCGATAAAAGTGCACTGCAGTTTAGAATGCTTAATCTTTCTAAAGGTCCCGCCATGTGGTCTCCACGTACGCAAAACGACCGTATAATGTTTGCAGCGGAATGGCGCCTCTTATTGGAACAAAACCCTAATGTGGATTTCTGGCAAGATATGGGTACTGGAATCATTGTAGAAAACAATAAAGTCGTTGGGGTTAAAACAAGCTTAGGAATTGATATTTATAGTCGTGCCGTGGTATTAACCAACGGTACCTTTTTAAATGGAATAATTCATTTAGGTGAGAAACAGTTTGGTGGTGGAAGAGCCGCAGAACGTGCTTCAACCGGGATAACAGAAGACTTGGTTTCCTTAGGCTTTGAATCGGGCAGAATGAAGACTGGAACTCCACCCCGTGTAGATGGAAGAAGTTTAGATTATACAAAAATGGAAATCCAGCAAGGCGACGAGAATCCTTCAAAATTTAGTTATTGGGATACGAAGGCCTTGGCGCATCAGCTTCCGTGTTATATTACCTACACGAATCCTGCAACGCACGATCAGTTGCGTACCGGCTTTGATCGTTCTCCTATGTTTAATGGCGCGATTAAAAGTACAGGTCCACGCTATTGTCCAAGCATTGAGGACAAAATTAATCGCTTTGCAGACCGGGATAGGCATCAGATCTTTGTTGAACCCGAAGGGTGGAATACCGTTGAAATCTATGTGAATGGATTTAGTACGTCGCTTCCGGAGGATGTTCAGGTTAGTGCCATAAAATTAATTCCTGGATTTGAGCAGGCGAAGTTATTTAGACCGGGCTATGCGATTGAATATGATTATTTCCCACCCACTCAGTTAAAACATACCCTGGAAACCAAGGCCATTGAGGGCTTATATTTCGCCGGACAAATAAACGGTACTACCGGTTATGAAGAAGCAGCGTGCCAGGGATTAATGGCGGGAATAAACGCACACCTCAAGATCAACGATAAAGCACCGTTTATGCTTCAACGAAGCGAAGCCTACATCGGCGTATTGATTGACGACTTAGTTACCAAAGGAACCAAAGAACCATATCGAATGTTTACTAGCCGTGCTGAGTATCGGATCTTGTTGCGACAAGATAACGCGGACTTGCGATTAAGTGAAAAGGCCTTTGAATTGGGTATGATTACATCAGCTCAACGCGAGCAAGTGATTAAGAAGGAAGCGCAAACTCAATGGCTCAAAAAAGAACTTAAAACCATTGGAATCACACCCCAAGAAATTAATCCGCACTTAGAAGCGATGGAATCTTCGCCCATAACACAGCAAGTAAAATTATCCAGCGTACTTACCCGACCCGGAGTAACCATGGATATCTTAACAAATGCCTCAACTTCATTATCTAATACATTGAAAAACAATGAGATAGCAGAGGAAGTAGTCGTCCAAGCAGAGATTCAAGTGAAATATGAAGGGTATATTGAACGGGAAGAAGAAATTGCAGAGAAAATGCATCGCTTAGAACGCGTGCAAATACCGAGCGACTTAAATTATGCTCAGTTAAAAAGTTTAAGTACCGAAGCCGTAGAAAAGCTTTCACACATCCAACCTGTCACCATCGGACAAGCTTCGCGTATTTCTGGGGTTTCGCCCAGCGACATTTCTGTTCTTTTGATCTATTTGGGGAGATAAACACCGTTTTAATTCGATTTAAGCGTGTTTTGTGTGTTTTGATGTGAAAACACCAAGGACACATTTAAAAAGTTTATTAGAATTAAACTATAAAAGCCGTTTTTTTTAGGTCCAGGTGAATTTTTTCAACTTCATTGCATACCTTAGTGCGATATGAATGTGTTTTTTATTGATAAGGTTCATCCCATACTTCAGGAGCGTTTAGCTAAAAGTGGATTCCATTGCATAGATGCCACCCAATGGAGTCTGGATGAATTATTGGAACGCCGAAATGAGGTGCATGGCTTAGTTATTCGTGCCCGTTTTTTTTTGAACGCGGAATTAATTGCGTCCTTTCCGAACGTATCATTTATTGCACGTTCAGGTTCAGGACTTGAGAACATCGATACGTCCTATTGTAAGGAACACCAAATTCAGTTATTTAATTCCCCAGAAGGAAATCGAAATGCGGTAGCCGAACACGCCTTAGGCATGTTACTCGCACTCATGAATAAATTGTGTCGAGCAAATGACCAAATAAATCGTGGCTTATGGAAGCGTGAAGACAATCGGGGAGAAGAATTGGATGGAAAAACGGTGGGCATCATTGGTTACGGGAACAACGGGTCGGCGTTTGCAAAAAAATTACGAGGCTTTGATGTGAAGGTCTTGGCTTATGATAAATATAAACAGGGCTTTGGCGATGCGTTTGTACATGAAAGCACCTTAGAAGCCATTTTGAATTCAGCCGATGTGATTTCACTACACATTCCACAAAACAAAGAAACCCTTGGCTTTGTAGACACTTCGTTTATTGATTCGGTTCAAAAACCATTCTACTTGTTGAATTTATCCCGTGGAAAAATTGTGAATACAGAAGCACTTATGCAGGGATTAGTATCTAATAAAATAAAAGCCGCAGGCTTGGATGTATTAGAATATGAATCTAAAGATTTTGAATCCATTTTCGCTACCCAATTGCCTGCGGCGTTTGAATACCTGCTTGCCTCTGACCGCGTAATGCTTAGTCCACACGTTGGCGGCTGGACGAAAGAAAGTTATTTTAAATTAAGCGATGTGCTCGCGGATAAAATAATTTCCTTTTATCAGCATCAATAGGCGATCAGTTGCTTTATTAATTCATGTCCGTTTCCGGATAGTTTGATCAAATACCTTCCAGCGCTTAGATCTAAGCTGATTTTTCCATCGTTCGTGATTTCACGGGTATTAATCAACCTGCCGTTTAAATCAAACACCGCTAATTCCACTGGGAACATCAAATTTTCAATGCTTAATTGCCCGTCTTGAATCGGATTCGGAAAGAGCATCACATCCAATAACGGATTGTTTAAATCGATATTCGCGTGATTAATGAAGCGTTGTCCGTCTGAACAAAACTGACTGCTTAACCCGGCTTGATTACTAACTTGAAGCGTGGTGTAATAAACCTGGTTTGGAACCATCCCATTTGCACTGAGGGTGAATGTGTTATTCGCTACCGGATGCGCTTGAACAAAATCACTTCCCAAAGGAAAACTTCCGATGTCAATAACTTGCGAACCCAATCCAGAATGTGGGTCATTAACTACCCAATTCCCTTCAAGAATCGGTTGATATACACTGTCTATATCTGAGTTTGCACCATCGTTTAGTGAGGAAATTACGGGTGCGGTCCAGTCTACCTGAACTAAGGTTTCATGTGGAACATTCCAGTTTCCAAGGCTATCCATGGCAATAACTCGAATCTTTCCACTCGGAATCTGTTGGTCACTTTGCTGATTAATTTCCTGCGCGGGTCCAACCGTAATTAGTTCGCTGTTTGAGTGATTTTTATAGACATAAACTTCATCAAACGTTACAGTACATGCTCCAGAGCGCAAGGAAATCGCTGTACCTTGTTGAAGCGGGTTGGCATCAGTCCAAGTACACACCTGTAACGCATTTAAATACACCTGAATTAATCCACTTTGTGGATTATAGGTAACATAGATTTGATCCCATTGATTTACCAAGACATTAACTGAATCTTCTTTTACTAAACTAAAGACATCGTTCAGTACTTTATATAGTTGAACCTTATCTGTTTCTTCTCTAAAATATACAAAGTAGGAATTGCCTCGATTCGGCAGGGTTGGATCGCTACAAAAAAAGTGCATTCCTGCGCGTTGATTGGCGTTGTTGGATGTAATTCGTTGTTTCCAAGTATATAAGTACGTATGTTGTGAAGATTGGCTTACTTGGGCATAAGCGTTTGAATTATTCTGTGTCGCATCGTTCAGTATGAAACTTCCATTCATGACTTGAAAATTCCCTGATTGATTGGTCCAAAGTCCTGAATTGCCATTAAATTCATCTTCAAAGAAACCCATCGGTTGATTGGATAAAAAGGGGGTTGTTGCAGAGGCTCTTGCAGCGACATGATAGAATTTATGTTTTATTCCAGAGGCATCGCTATCTTGAAACGCAGCAGTAAACGACTGCGTTTGCCAAGTTCCAGTATAACTTAAGGTGCTAACAGGTGGAGTAATATCGTTGGTAAGTGCAACGGTTTGGTAGTTGGCAACCCAACCAGCCAATTGGGTGGCGCAATCCGAACGAAATTCTACGGTTAAGGTGTTTCCGGTAGATTGAATGCTCGGAGGAATGCTGTTGCCAGTAAAACTACCGAGCAAGGGAGAATTTAGGTTTGGGCCGTTGTAAATCAAAACCTTATCAAAGGTGGTCTCTAATGCGAAGGCAGTAAATTGAAGTGTAATTGTACTTCCTTGCGCGGCTTGGATTATCCAAACACTTCGCTCATCAGACGCGTAATTTCCATTGGCACCTCCGGAGTCATAAAAGGTTCCTGAAGGATTGGTAAGCAGTGTTGGGGTATAGGTGTCGTTGACTAATCCATAGTATTTATTCCAATTCCAATTAATTCCAGGGTCGGTGTGGCTTTGGTTAGCATAATGCTGATGTCCCTTGATGCGGATGCAATTACCGAGCAATTGCGTAGTACTTGAGCTTGCACCATCATAAGTCCGTTTTGGATTTATTCCATACCCACTTTGGGTAATGTCTTTTACCAGGTTTGCAGAGGATTGATAAAGCGATGCTGTATACCACGCGGCATTAGAAACATACCCTTCATGTTCTATTCCAATGGTGTATCCGTTTTCATTACCCACGTGCCAGGCCTTGTTGCTTTCTAAGACCATTTGGGTAACTTGACCGTCTGAACTGCGCACCACATAATGATAGGATACTTGCGCGTTGCAGTTTAGTCCCCACGAAATAGCTCCGGCATAGGTTCCTTGTACCGTATGAATGGTTACCGCTGAAATGGCGCTTCCGTTTCTACTGCTATAGTTACACGTGGGTGCTGCATTCCAAAGGGCGGGTCCGTAATTGATAGATTTTAAACTATTTCCTCCATGGTAATGGAGTTGATCTTGGTTTTTAATTCCGGTGGAATCAATGGTAACGGTTGTTGCGGTTAACACCGCATAGTTATTTCTTCCAAAGAAGTCTTTCATATTGATTTCATACAATGGAAAGCCAAAAGTAGCCGCTTGGGATTCATCGGTTAAAAAACGAAATACCTCCAAAACGCTGGATTCAAAGGCAAACCGATTAATACTTCCTTCTCGAGGAATTTCACTCAGTTCCCACATTAAATTATACATTAATTCTGGCGTGTTATCTCCTGTGACGGCGTAACTTTGGATGAGGCTTGCACAGGCTGATGCATAGGCTTCCACCTGCATCATTACACTGTTTTTTTGATCCGTAATGCTAATTCCACTTAAGGATTCGATTCGTTTAGCATTTTCTACAAAATATCCATTTCCATGGTCAAAAACTCCCATAATTCCGAAAGGGAGGGGCATTCCTGAACAGCTTAAAGATTCTTCAGGATTAATTGGGCTAAAGCGTGTATGTGTATAGGAAATTGCTTCTAAAAATCCGCGAGGAATTTCCGGATGTTGTTGGTATGCGGCAGAAAAATGAACCGCTTGACTAAACACCGTGAGGTGCATTGAAAGGACAAGATAAATTAAAAGTAGTTTAGGCATAAATAAAAATTTGCGAGGAAACGCAAATCTTTACTTAATAGTATTTTTAATTTATCAACTTATTGATATACAAAGAATTAAAACTTTATCGTTAATCCACCGAACACAGAAATCGGCATAACAGGGTAGTTATAAAATCTTAGGTATCGCTGAGAAGCGATGTTGTTTAGTTGTATAAAACCTGAAATACGTTTGTTATATCTATATTCCAAGGTGAGGTTCCCATCAATAACACTGCCTAGGTTATAAACAAATTGATTATTGAGTTCAGTCACATTTTCACCTAATGCATAAACTTTAGCATACCGTCCAAAAGACAAATCAAGTCCAGCATTCACTAAAAATTTATCGAATAAGTTATAGCTAGCATTTAAGATCACTTCCGCTTGTGGTAGGTTCCAGGCTTTCGCCTCATTGAACATCTCATACGAATGGTATCGAGCGATTAAATCGATGGCTAGTTTCTTGTCTGCTTGATAACCTAGACGTCCTTCGATTTTCGTGTGATTTAACGAATCATAAACCAAGGTAAATTTATTTCCTGTTGAAATTAAGGTATCGGTAACAAAAAATGCCCGGTTGTTTTCTTTAATGAAGTTTGCGGATAATCCGTAGCTAAATTTTCTTGCCGCGACTCCTTTAAATCCAAGTTGAATATCATACGGATTAATTTGGTTCTGAATAAGAAGATTTGGCAATACAAACTGATTTTCTTGGTAGAAACTGGTTAAAGAACTTTGTTTAGCTTGGCCTTGAAGTGCAATAAAGGGAACAAATTGGTTGGAAGATAACGCATATTGCATAGTGATTGCAGGAAAGAAATAAGCTCGGGTTTCTTGAGCGAAATCAACACTTACTCTAAAGCCCGCATCAATCATTAGTTTGTTATTCAACAAGGTACTTTTAATTCCAGGATTAATATCTAGGATGGTGTTTTTCCGAACGATCCCACTATCTGATAGGGTTAAAATAGAATCTTGAATTCCATAGGCATATCCGTTGTATCTAAGACCAAGGTTGCCATAAAACATATTGTTTCCAGAACGAAGGTATCCTAAGCCATTGATATTAAACCCTTGTTCTTTTGCGCGCCAATCTTTTAAGCTATCTGCCATAGGCGAGGCCGTCCCCGTATATCTAAAATCAATCGTGGTTTGTACATTGAACACGCCCGTGTCGCCCCGATTTGTTCTGATGTCTGCATGAGCATTAACCAGTTGGTACCGTTGTGCAATCGAATCTTTATCTACTTCGGGTTGGGTTAATCCGTAATAGTGAAAACCATGGTTTGTATAATTTAAATTTGTACGAAGTGTATACTTCTTTTGAAATGTTTCAAAATTGCCTTGAACGCTGGTTTGGTCAAAGCCAGCCGGCGCCAGTTGTTGCTTGTCACGCGTTTTTATATCTCCAAAGAAACTCAGGTGTTTTACATGCAGTCCATAATAATTTGATCGGGACCGGGTAGAATTAACATAAAACTCACCCAAAGGCATTAAGGTGGAACCCATGCCTAATTTTAAATAAAAGGGATAGAATTTTTCAAGCAACTGTTCTGTTTCTATCGTTGCAGCTTGTATGGTATCCACTTGAATTTTCATAGTTAATTTTGGTCCAAGCAGGGCGCGATTAGGAACGGCTGATGTTTTAATGGAATCAATAATTTTTGGAGAAGAAGCGATTCGATGCGTACGTTCAATATCTCTATTTCCCTTTCCATCCGTTTCAAACACATCGGACTGAGCAAAAAGCAAAGAACTCCAACCCCCAATCAATAAAATCAAAAAGTACTTCATGTTATTCGGGTTTAATGTCAATGGTTTTTTGTGGATCAATTTCAATAGTTTTCGTTGGATTCATTAAGCGTTCAATCTCCAGTTTAAGGGCATTTGCTTCAGTTAAAATCCCATCTTCTTCTTTGATTGGATAGAAGTCAATAACAGAGGTTACGGTTTGCTCTGCTTCTAATAATTCTCCGAGTTGCATATGTACTTTGGTTTGAAGAATTAAGCCTTTGGCTACCCAGTAATTATAGCTCGGTTTCATTTTAAGTAATTCTTTAACAAGGATTACAGCAGAGTCAAGTACGTTGTTTTTAAATTGAATTTCTGCAAGGGTATATTTCGCTTCCGCGCCTTTAATGGTTCCGGTATTTTTAACTAACCACCGCAACGAAGGTTCTGCTGTACTGTAGTTATTTAGATAAAAAGCGCTCATTCCATAAGCGTATTCTGCTTCCACTTTTAAGGGTTGATTTAATCCGCTAATCTCTCGAACCTGTTTTGCATAATTATTTGCTTCTTGGTAGTTTTTTAGAAGAAACTCACAGCGCATTAATCCAATTTTTGCGGCATTAATGTTATTCGGTTTTGAGGCGTACTGTTCCAGTTTGAGGTAATAAATTCGTGCGGACTCGTAGTTCTTTTTTTCGTAGTAATAGGCAGAAATTTTAAAAGCTACAGGTTCAAAATAGCTTGCTGTTGGACCAGCCAAATACGCTTCGTAATGAGGCAATGCGGCTAGCGTATCTTTTAATCTTAAACAGGCATTACCTGCATAAAAATGTGCATCCTGGGAGAATTTTCCATTCGGAAATTTGGATAAATATTGATTAAACTTAGGAATGGCCTCCACATAATTACTATCTACGTAACTCTGTAGTGCTGGATTAAAATAGAGGTTTTCTTTTTCGTCGGCAGATAAACCAGCGCAATCGTATTCGTTTGCCACCTCTTCTGCGCGTTCTGGGCTTTTCATCGCAACATACACATCCATTAGTCCTTTTGCTGCCACAGCACAGATATCTTTTTTATTCCCATATTCCAATAATATCGATCGATACGCGCTTTCCGCCAGTTGATATTTCCATTGTTTATAGTAAATGTCTGCCATTTCTATCCGGCAGTTTATCACTTTAGGCGATTTTGGATAATTCAGCACATAACGCTCAAACCCTTCAAAAGATTTAGTGAAATCGGATTGGGCTTTGTAGCTCATAGCTAATTCATACGATGCATTTTGAATATATTTTGAGTTTGGATAATCCGCGGTTAATTCTTCTAGTGTTGATATTTTCAATAAGGGTTGCTTATTATACCCATATGATTTTGCTAAGTAAAATGAAGCGCGATCGGCTTGTTCTGTTTTTTTGGCTAGGATTTCTTTATAATATTTAATGGCTTGTTCATCTTTACCCTGAGAATAATTCCCATCCGCAAGTTGGAACATTGCGTCAAGCTTTTTTTCTGCATTTTGGGGTTTAGATTGAAGGTAAATACCGAAATATTCCAGGGCATCCGTTAATTGGTCTTGTTCTAAATAGGCATAAGCTATGCTATAATATGCATCGGGTTTTTCTTCTAATAAATTAGCCGAAGGTGCGGCTAAGAACTTTTTAAATTCTGTAATAGCTTCTTTATATTTCGCTTTTTTGAAGTAAATATCCCCTCGCCAAAATTTAGCTTTCGCCATTATTTCTGGTTCGTTTGGATATTTATCTACTAATCCAAAGGTGTTAAAGGCAGAGTCTAATAATGATTTTTGATACAAATCAACCCCATAGTTAAAAGCCACGGTTTGGTAAACATTTTTAAGTTGAGCATCTTTATTTGGGATTTTATTCAGCGACTCCAATGCTTTAGCATAGTTACTGGTGGAGGCATACACATTAACTAAGTATTGAAAAATATCTGATTTCCGATTCGAATTCGGGTATTTTTTTAAATAATCCTCAAACGCTCTTACAGACTCATCATATGGATTGATGTCGATTTTAAATGAAATTACTGCAAATTGATACAATGCATCTTCCGCCAACATGGGTTTTGCCGTCATTTTAGAAACACGCTCAAACGCATTTCTTGCGGGTAACATCTTGTCTGCATTTAAATAACAATTAGCGATATGATACATCGCTGTTTGGCCAAGGCTATCATCAAATCTTGCGGCACGCTCCAAAAAGGTAATGGCCTCTTCCCCTCGGTTGGTATTCATTAAAGAGAAACCAAGTTGATAATCGTCTATTCTTGTGGTTTTTGCTCGCTTGTCAAAAATCAACAAATATTGCGCTGCCTCTTTATACTGGTTAAGTTTAAAATAGGAATCTCCTAATAAGTGAACGATGTCGTTGTAGTTTCCTAATTCTGCCGTATCCAATACCGAAGGTGCATAGGCAATGACACTGTCATATAATCCTTGTTTGTGATTTATTTGGACAATATAATACGGAGCAATCGTGGTGAATTCCGGCTGGTATTTCAGGCGGTGAAAGGCACTTTTTGATTCGTTTAAG
Organism: Crocinitomicaceae bacterium; assembly: GCA_044347515.1. Classification (GTDB taxonomy): domain Bacteria; phylum Bacteroidota; class Bacteroidia; order Flavobacteriales_D; family Crocinitomicaceae; genus UBA952. Next base: position 31,982 of record JBIKUO010000006.1, read on the forward strand.
CTTCCAAGGGTATAGTTTAAATGCGCATAATAATATAAGCTAATCGCACCATATTGACCGGCGGAGTTTTTAACTTCTTTAAATGCATTTAATGCCTCTTTTTGTTGACCCTCAATAAAATAGCTATATCCTTTTTTAAAAAAATAAACCTCTTTATTTACAGAATCTAATTCTGAACTATTAACCAATTCATAATATGGAATTGCTGCGGTATAGTCCTCTTTCTGAAAAAAGTAATTACCAATTTCAACGTTAATTGTGTTTTTGTATGGATTTTCTTGATATGTCTGGTTGAATGTACTGAGCAATGAAATGGCATCGTCGTTATACAGCGCCAACGCGGACATTCCTTGATAATAATAAGCCTTAATTATGAACGGGTCATTTCGATCGAGCGGTTGCTTGATAAAATTTTCAAATTCAATACGTGCCGCAGTGAATTGACTTTTTTCATACAACTCCCATGCGCGATGGTAATCGCGATAAACAGAAGTTGTTTTGATGGTTTCTTGCCCAAAGAAGGAAGAACCAACACCTATCCATATAAAGAATAGAAAAAAGAGACTTTTTCGCATGGAACAAAATTATATCGCACAGAACGCTTCAATTCGCTTTGGGTTAAAAGTTTTTCACTCATTTTTGTTAAGAGATATTTTATGCGCTTGTGAATCGACTCGTTCTCTGTTACATCTTTGTAAAAAATGACACGTGGAACAAATTATTAGTTTAACGGATGTTACAATCCGTCAAGGAGAAAAAACCATACTTAAAGAGGTTAATTTATCAGTTGCAGAAGCTGAGTTTGTTTATTTAATCGGAAAAACGGGTAGCGGTAAAAGCTCCTTATTAAAAACCCTGTATGGCGAATTGTCTATTTCAGAAGGTGAAGGGGCTATTGCTGGCTATAATCTTAAAACGATAAAACAAAAAGAGATTCCGTTTTTACGACGAAAGTTAGGTATTGTGTTTCAAGATTTTCAGTTATTATTGGATCGTACCGTAATTCAGAATTTATATTTTGTGCTCAAGGCTACCGGATGGAAAGACAAAGTGGAAATCCATAAACGCGCAATGAGTGTATTGCAACTGGTTGGTATAGAACAAAAAGCGGATCAAATGCCTCACACCCTGTCTGGAGGAGAGCAACAACGGGTATCCATCGCACGAGCCTTATTAAACGACCCAAAAATTATTCTTGCCGACGAACCAACAGGTAATTTAGATGTAGAAACTTCGGAAGAAATCATGCAATTGTTGGTTGCATTATCTAAGGAAGAAAATACAGCCGTGTTAATGGCTACTCATGACCTTCAAATGGTACAAAAATTTCCCGCCCGGACCTTACGGGTTGAAAACGAGCAAATTCTTTCGTAATTAAAGTAAGTCGTTCGCAAGATTAGCTAATTCAGAGCGCTCACCTTTTTCAAGTTTTACGTGTGCAAACAAGGGTTGATTCTTGATTTTCTGAATTAAATACGCAAGCCCATTGCTATACTCATCTAAATATGGGGTGTCAATTTGATGGACATCACCGGTGAATACAATTTTTGTGTTCTCTCCCGCACGAGTAATGATGGTTTTAATCTCATGAGGCGTTAAATTTTGTGCCTCATCAATGATGAACATGATGTTTGAAAAACTTCTACCTCGAATAAATGCAAGTGGGGTAATTACAATTTTCTTGTTTTCTTCCATTTCACTTATTGCCTTGTGCTTTTTCTCGTGCTCCCCATATTGTGCTTTTATAAACTTTAAGTTATCCCATAGGGGTTCCATATACGGACTGATTTTGTCGTTGGCGTCTCCAGGGAGAAAGCCAATCTCTTTATTAGACAAGGGCACAATGGGTCTTGCTAAAATGATTTGATTAAACTTTTTTTCTTGCTCTAACGCGGCAGCCAAGGCAAGAAGTGTCTTTCCCGTACCGGCAACCCCTTGAAGCGCAACCAGTTTGATATCAGGATTCGTTAGCGCATGTAAGGCAAAGGCCTGCTCTGCGTTTTTTGGTTTAATTCCATAAACAAACTCCTTCTCGATGCGTTCCAACATCCCAGACGTTTGGTTGTAGTATACCAACGAAGAGGTTTTGCCATTTTTTAAAATGTAATAGCCATTGGTTCGCTTTAACTCACCAAGAACCCCTTGTTCCTCGCAAGTTCCTCGGGTAAACACTTCGCGGATTAAGTCGCTATCCACGTGATCAATAATATAGTCTGGCGCTAATTCATTTTTTAGCTCATAAACCTTACCCGTTTCATAATCTTCTGCAGCAACACCCAAGGCTTTTGCTTTTATCCGAAGGTTAATGTCTTTGGTTACAAGAATAACGTTGCGTGTAGGGAATTCTTCCTGTAAAATAAGGGCGGCATTGATGATTTTATGATCGTTTTTTGAGGAGGCATATACTTTTTCAGCATTAAGTGTTTTCGGATCATTGTCCATAATGATTTTGAATTTCCCTAATGTTTTCTCAATGTCAATCCAATTACTCAAACGCTCATTTCCCACCAGTTTATCAATAAAACGGATTACTTCCCGTGCAGAAAAGTTCTTGGTGTCATTTCCCGATTTGAATTTATCTAATTCTTCCAGTACCGTGATGGGTATCGCAACATCATGTTGCTTGAAATTAATGATTGCATGGTGGTCGTGAATTAACACCGAGGTGTCTAACACGAAAATTTTAGTTTTCTTTTTCATAAATTAAATCTGATAGTTGGTTAAAACGAGTTTTATATGCGGTTTGGGTGAGTTTTGTGTGGTCAATCCGAAGTGATTCCGTTAACAACATGCCCATTTCCCCAAAAATTAAACGAATCATAAAGCTTGGAATATTCGGAAGGATGATTTTCGAACGCTCTTTGAGGGCTATTGTTTGGGTTAATTCCTTCATGCTTGAATTATTCGAAACCACATGAATTAAACCAACGGGTGTGCTTTTAAGAACATACATAATAAAGCCAACGACATCATCTAAATGAATCCAAGGAACAAGCTGTTTTCCGCTGCCAGGAACAGCCCCCATATAAAATTTCATCGGGGCCGCTATTTTTCGATAGGCGCCTCCCTGGCTAGACAAGACCATTCCTAGACGAAATATGCTGAAAGAGGGAAGTTTATCAAACAGGCGGTGTGCTTCTTCCCATTGCTTGACTAAACCTGATAAAAAATCCGTTGCAAAGGGGTGGGTTTCATTGTAACTTAAGGAATCATCAAATCCAAAGGCATTTACACCAGAAATCCCGATATATCCTTCAAGAGACGGACAATGTTTGGAGCATTCATTATAAAGGAACTGTGTCGCATCGACCCTCGAATTAATTAGTTCTTTCTTCCTTTCCTTAGTCCATCGCTTTTCGGCAATACCCGCCCCTGCTAAATTAATGATGTGGGTAATTGAACCAAGCGTAGAAGTATCCAACTGTTTTTTTGTCGGATCCCAAAATATATGATTGGCTTTGGAGGGGCGCCTGCTTAGAATTTTATAGGCTATTCCAGATAAATCAAGTGCTTTTTGTAGCGCTTGGCCTATAAATCCCGTCCCACCAACAATCAAAACCTCCATAATCTTTTGGGTGTTAAATTAAAAAATATAGCCATTCGGCATCTCTTATAAATAAAATTAATATGTTCATAATCTTAGCTACACGCGAAGCTTTTCTATTTTTGTGAATAATGCGTAAGATTCTACTGTTCTTGTGTTTATCGATGCTCCTAACTTCTGGATTTGCACAATCTTGTAAATCCTTTGTTTTTAGGCATAATACGAACCCTACACAGGAAAAAATCTGTTCCGGTGCATTAATTGAAGATTTGAAAGAGTTAAAGGAACGGCTCTTAGAAATCCACCCTGATTTGTATCGATATACGTCTTCTCGGTCTTTGGATTCTGCATTTATATGTGCCATTAAACGATGTAGCACAGAAAGAACACTGCTTGAGTTTAGTCAAATATTAAATGATTATTTATTAGAGATTAGGGATTCGCATACCTTTTTTAATGTGCGCGAGCTGTTATCTTATGATCGGTATTCTCGACACTATCTTCCGTTCTGGATTACTCAAATGAACGAGAAGTTTTTAATCGCTAAAGCATGGAAATCAAGTTTTCCTGTTGGCTCTGAATTGTTAGCTTTTAATCACTTAGAACCACACCATATGGTTAAAACAGCATTAGCGTTTTCCCCCATAGAGGCTTACACGTCAATTGCGCAAGAAGAATTGTCTTCCTATGTGCTTTCGGGTTTAATAAACTTACAAAGCCCGATGAAAACCCCCACGGTAAGCTATGTTTATAACGGGGATACGGTCATGAAAGAGCTTAAGAGTCCGCGTTTACGAAAGGTCTTAAATTCTCCAGAGTTCCTAGGCGATAATGCCCAAATTACGTATCAGCACTACGACAAGAAAGCGGTGTTATGCATTACATCATTCTCTCCTGCGTCTATAGGCTCTTTTAAAAAACGCTTGGATGAGCTGTTCAAAAAGATTAAAGCGGATTCCATTGAATCTTTAGCGATAGATTTAAGAAACAACACGGGAGGATATATTCTATTACAAGAGTATTTGATGAGTTTTCTAACACCAGAGGGAACAAAATATAGTAACCATTATGTGTACAAGCGGAGTGATTATGATCGATTTGAACAGTTGTCGAAGGTTCAAAAATGGCGCTTCAAAAAAACAGCTAAGCGTTACTATCCGAACGGGGCAATCGCTCAAGAATGGGATTTTTATAACAGCCCGAAAGGAACAATAGACACCGTGCTTAATGAACCAATCCTTAGTAATAGGTATAAGCAGGAATTCAGAGGCAAGTGTACCTTGTTTATTAACGGGATGTCTATGTCCGCTTCGGCAAATTTTGCAGCCTGGTTTGCTACATCCAACAGAGGCAGCATTGTGGGTACACCCGCAACGGGAACCTATACCGGTACGTTTGCTAATCCGATTACCATATATTTAAACAATACCGCACTACCCATTATGATTTCAACCATGAAAGTTAATTCACCCCAAGACCCAAGCAATAAATCAATTGAACCTGACGTGTTATTAACCCCAACTTCTGTTGATATACAAGAAGGTAAAGACATTCATTTATCTTATTTCCTTACTCATTAATGGCAACCCAATCCATCCCATCTACCCCGAGTATTTTTTCAGTTATGTCGCAATTAGCGAATGATTACGGGGCCATAAACTTAGCACAAGGTTTCCCTAATTTTCCCATAGACCAAGCCCTGCGCGATGCCGTTTCCGAGGCGGCTCAAGGTGAAGTACATCAATATGCGCCCTATCAAGGCCATCTGACCCTAAGAAAGGCAATTAAAGACTTGATTGAACAAAACAACGGATTCCCAATTACGACCGATGAAATTTTAATTACTGCCGGCGCGACACAAGCAATCTTTACGACCGTTCAAGCACTGGTTTCCACGGGGGACGAGGTAGTGCTTTTAGACCCCTGTTACGATTGTTATGAAACTCCCGTTTTGTTAGTGGGTGGAACCCCGGTACATGTGGAACTTGGGCCAGATTTTTTACCTGATTGGCAAGCAATTACTTCGGCGGTAAACTCAAAAACAAGGCTGCTTATTATCAATAGCCCACATAATCCAAGTGGCCGTGTTTGGTGTCCCGAAGACTTTTCACAGCTTATACATTTAGTTTCTATGTACCCCAAGCTTACTATACTTTCTGATGAGGTGTATGAGTATTTAACCTATTCAAGTGCACATATTTCGGTAAGGGCTTACGAAGCGTTAAGAACGCGTTCTGTTGTGGTCTCTTCCTTTGGGAAAACACTTCAGGTTACTGGATGGAAAATGGGATATTTGAGCGCTCCAACACACTTAATGCAACGAATATTGAACGTGCATCAGTATTTAGTATTCAGTGTGAATTCAGTAATGCAAGATGCTATTTCCAGATATTTACCAACCTTTAATCCCTTGTTGATTCGAACTGAATACGAAGAACGAATGATGTATTTTAGACAAGGATTGTCGGCGAGTAGATTTACGTGCTTACCCTGCGAAGGCACCTATTTTCAAACGGTGGACTATAGTCAGATTTCCACCCAAAACGATGTGGATTTTTGCATGTGGTTAATTAAAGAACATGGGGTAGCCGCCATTCCTCTTTCCGTGTTTTATAAATCTAAAAAAGATCTTCATCACATTCGCTTGTGTTTCGCAAAAGATCGAGAAACGCTCACCAATGCCTTAGAGAAACTATGCAAGATTTAATCATTGGCTTACTGCAGTTTGACCAAGCGTGGCAAAATCCACAAGAAAATAGAAATCGGATTGAATCGGAACTAAAAAAACAATCCAGTGCCGACTTAATATTAATTCCCGAAATGGCTTTTACAGGATTTAGTATGAATGCTGAGGAACACGCGGAGGACTGGGAAAAATCCGAATCTATTTCATGGTTGAAGGAACAATCTCTCCGCTATGATACAGCGTTCTACACGTCTTTATTAATTAAATCTGATGGACAATTCTTCAACCGAGGAGTGTTTGTTTCTGAGGGAAAGGTATTGGCACATTACGACAAACAACATTTATTTGCTTTTGCCGGTGAAGATGCGGTGTTTGAATCTGGAAATAATCAAACCATTGTTTCTTTTAAAGGTTGGAAAATAAACCTTCAAATTTGTTTTGATCTTCGTTTTCCAGAAGGATCTAGAAACCAAGTTAGAGATGGCAATCCGGTGTATGATTTGTTATTATATGTGGCAAATTGGCCGAGCCGTAGAATTTCACATTGGGATTCGTTGTTAGTTGCCAGAGCGATAGAAAATCAGTGTTGTGTAGCGGCAGTTAATCGAGTTGGTGTTGATGGAAATCACATAGATTATAATGGGCATTCATCTATAATTGCGGCCGACGGTAGTTATGTGGAACTTCCAATACAAGGAAAAGAAGGCTTGGTTATTCAGTCTATTTCATATGATCAACTGACTGATTTTAGAAAATCACTGCCTTTTCTAAAAGAAAGCAAAGGATAAATAAATTTTTTACTTTATTTTTACGTGACCCATAAATTAAATTAACCCATGAAAAAAACTTTACTCTTTTCTTTGGTAGCGCTTGGCTCAGTAGCTTATGCTCAAAAGAAACCTTTAATTCCTTCGGCAAATGCCTTGGCCCCATCGTCAAGTGCAATTACGGCAAAACCATCTACAGACACCAAAACACTTGGAGTTACTATTTGGTCAGATAACTTCGATAACGCAGCTAACTGGACTGTTGATAATAGCGGCCAAGCTGGAATAGAGTACGGATGGAATATAAATAACACCTCTGATGGCTGGTGGTCTGCTAATGGAATCACTTCAACCGGCGGTGGAAATTATGCAGAATTGGTGAACGGAGATCCTACACAAACTCCGGGAACTCAAGCCTTAGCGGTAACATACAATTTAACTACAACCGCTCCAATAAATATTGCGGCACTTGGAGGAACAAACCAAGTAAGTTTATCGTTTGAGCAGTTCGGTGCGCGATTTAATGACTTACAAGACATTCAAATCAGTACGGACGGGACTAACTTTTTCTCCGTTGGAAACAACTTAGATAAGCCCGTGCTTTCCGCATCAGGAGGGTCACCGTATACTAATCCTGACGTGAAAATAATTAACCTTGCAACCGTATTACCGGCGAATCCAGGGAATGTTTGGATACGGTTTAGCTGGACTACAAATTATCCGAATTCAGCAACGAATCCTAATGTTTGGATTACCTATGGCTGGTATATTGATAATGTTAAGATTGTTACTAATCCAACGAATGACCTAAGCATTACTTCAAAATATTGGGGTACTGCGGGCCTTCCATATTTTCAAATCCCAACGACACAAACCGCGCCGATTGATTTTGAAATCAATGCATTTAATGGCGGAGTAAATAGCCAATCTGGTGTTCAATATAGCATCAACGTAAACGGTGGAGCATTTACCTCGTCAAGTCCCGCAACTACAATTCCTTCGTTAGATACCGCAACGTTAACGGTAAGCAATCCGTTTACTCCGGCTGCGATTGGAAATTACACAGTAGTTCATGCGTTGACGGCAGATTCAACAGATGACGTGCCAGCAAACAATGTGATTGCAAACACAGCATTTAGTGTAACAAACTACATCTATGCGCGTGATAATGGAACCCCTGCAGGGTCTACATCTAACGGAACGGATGGTTTTGAGTCAGGAAATTTATTTGATATTTGGAGTGCTCAAACCTTAAAAGGAATTGACGTTAGAATGTTAGGTGGGGCGAGTGGTACGACGGTAGGAACAGAGGTGTTTGTGAAATTGTATTCAATTGATGCAACCACAGGTGACTTTGTTTTTGAATCTGAATCAGATCCATACATCGTAACAGCAGCAGATTTAAATGTAAACAAAATGCTGATGTTGAACGTTCCCGTAAATTTAGTAGCGAATACAACATATTTAGCAGTTATGGGTGCATATAGCCAAGGGTTGAAAGTTGTTAATGCCGGATCTTCAGAGCCGCAAACATCCTTCTTCTTTGATTATTTTGATAACACATGGTATTATCAAACGGGTACACCATGGGTTCGAATGAATTTTGATCCTACCATTGGAATAAACGAAGAATCTGCAAGTATTGCTACTTTGGTTTATCCAAATCCAGCGAATGAGGTGTTGAATGTTAAAATGGAAATCAACAATGCAACGGCTGGAGTTATAGCAATTTATAATGCAGCAGGAAGCAAAGTAAAAGAAACGTCGTTTAATGCTGCGAATGGAGTATCGGTTGAGCAGGTGTCTATTAACGACTTATCTGCTGGATTATATACCGTGAAGATTACAACGAATGATGGGTTTGCTACACGTAAATTCACCAAAAAATAACGAGTAATTACAAGTAATTAAGGCCGGTTATCCGGCCTTTTTTTATGGATTGGATTGAAGGGGGATATATTGGTTTGTTTGTTGCCTCATTTTTAGCGGCAACCATACTTCCTATTGCTTCGGAAGCACTTTTTATTGCAATGCTTTTTTCTTTTAATCCGTGGGTTTGCTTATTCGTAGCAAGCACAGGAAACACGCTGGGTGGGTATTTAAATTATGGGATTGGTTATTTAGGAAACCCTAAATGGTTAGCAAAAATTCGTGTTACAGAAGATCAAATTTCACGCTGGGAGCATAAGGTCAACCGCTATGGCGTTTGGTTAGCACTTGTTACTTGGCTACCGTTTGTTGGTGACGTAATAGCCGTAGCCTTAGGCTTTTTTAAAACAGCGTGGAAGCCAACCTTCTTATTTATCTTTATCGGCAAATTTGTGCGGTATTTATTAATTCTTCTCTTTTATTTATATGTTCAATAAACTGCCAGGTTGGGTTGTTAAAAGCGTTGTTATTTTGCTTTTTACGCTGGGGTTGTTTCGGTATTACTCGAACACAGAACCCTATGCTACCGGCGATGGAATTGAGTATATTTTAACCACGGAAGCGTGGTATAATCACGGCACACCAACGATAAAGCCCGCTGATTTTAATTCATTTAAAGCTGATTTTATAGCGCATCAATCGTGGGAATCGAATTATAAGGCCGCTGCGTTTGATGAAGTTGAACGCTTTTTAAAAGAAACTCAATCAAAAGCGAAAGAGCCCATTCGAACAGAATTCGGTGGTTTTTACAGAAACAATAACGGGGGAGTTTACGGGTATCATTTTGTGTTTTATTCCTTATTGAATGTTCCTGCTCGGTGCATGACGGATTTATTTAATATACACCCGATTCATGCATTTAAGTACACCAATCTTGCCGGTTGGACACTCCTTTTGATTTTGATTTTATTCCTTCCAAAACAGGTTGTTTTTGATGAGGTATTGTTGTTTTTAGCCGCCTTTTTAAGTGCTGCATTTTATTATAACACATGGACCCATCCCGAATTAACTACGGTTGTTTTATTGATGGCAAGTTTCATTTATTTAAAACATGAACGATTTCACCTTGCCATACTTACGTGTGCCTTAGCCACCTTGCAGAACCAACCCATTGTCTTTCTATTGCTTTGGATGTATGTATATGTGTGGAATAAACAGCGATACGCAATAAAACCAATGCTTCCGTTTGGTCTTTATGGCTTGATTGTTTTTATCCCTTCACTGTATTTTTATAGTTTATTTGGAACTACCAGTTTGATTAAGGATGCGGGATTTCTTGCGGCGGAGAACATTTCCATGACCCGAGTGATAGGATTTTATATTGACTTAAATCAAGGCATGATATTAAGCATTGGACTGTTTCTATTGTTTTATATGGTGCTCTTAGCATATCGATGGGTTGAAATGATTAAAAACCGATTATGGGATTCCTGGGATTTAATACCGCTTATCTTAGTTTCGATGACCTTATTGGTTTCGGCTATGAACAATTGGAATCATGGAATGGCAATCGTTAATCGATATGCCGTTTGGATTGCTGTACCCTTACTTTTTCATGTATTTCATTTAATGCGCGATTTTTCCATGCGGTTTCAAATTCCGTTGGTGGTTTCGGCCTTAATTTCTCAAGGGATTTTATTAAGTGTCCATTTACCCTTTAACCAATTTGATTGGTCTAACCTACAACACATGCCCATGGCGAAATGGGTACTTAACCACCATCCATCCTGGTATAATCCCGATCCACAGATTTTTATCGCAAGAACCAATCGGGTGTTTGATTTTACTAAAAACAGCTCTCCTGTGCTGTATTTCAACCAAAACAATCAACTGGTTAAACTTGCAGTCCACCTTGAGAATGTAGACACCTTATCAACCTTTGGATATAAAATGAACACGTTAAGCAGTTATCCAATGGTGAAAAGTGGTAGAGAGCGTTGGATTTATATTAATGATTTTAAACAAAGATCAACTAAATCAAGTGTTGAAATATTACAGATAATTGAAAATTCAGAGGTGCAACGAATTATCAGTGAAATGCGCGCCAATCCACAATGGATAAAAGAAATAACACTAAAAGCTGAACGTAATCACATGGACCTTGAGGAACAGCTTTTGCTAGATGCGCGGTATATTTTTAATAAGAATCACCCGCGTTAGGCACTGAACGAATAGCGCCATTCTTTACGAGATAACCTTGTTCCGAAGCCTGTAATAATGGAAGGTCATCGGTGTTATCGGAATATGCGCTAACAATGCGTTGGGTTGGAAATACAGCTCTCAAACGGATAGTTTTTTCAGAACCCCTACAATTTGTACCTAAGGTATACCCGTCCTCATGGATGCGTAGGGTAGTGGATACAACATGTTGAATGCCTAGTTTTTCACAGGCCGGAAGAATAAACAAATCAGGAGAGGCAGAAACAACTACTGGACATAAATTCTCTACCTGACAACGTTTAAGCTCCAACAAAACCGCTGAATTGAATGATGTGTTGTTTTCCCAAAACAACCGAGCCATTCGTTCTACCTCTATCTGGGTATCTCCTTCGATAAAGCAAATAAAACGCGATTTAAATTCACTTGTATTTATTCGTTTAAATTTCCAAAGCAGCCAATAAAACACCTGTTTAATAAACCGCCATGTCCGTTGTGGTTTTTTTCGGTAATAAAATAGACAAAAGGAAAGAATGCTGTCGTATTTATATAGGGTTCCATCAAAATCAAACAGCGCAAGCTTATCGGAATGGTCAGACATAGATAATCCCGATTAAATACAAAATCCAACAAAACACGGTTCCTTGCAAAAACCGATCTTTAAACAACAAGGTGGTTGGGTCTCCTTCCCCTTCATATAATCCTTGTTCGCTTATTTGAATGAATCGAATTACACCCATTAACACAAATAAGGAGCTATACATTAGCCAATCAGTGCCCAATGCTTTTACGACATCAGGATCTATGGAGTATAACAAATATGCAGTAATCGTTATTGTTGCAGCAATGTATGTGAGGGTATTTAAAAACCCGACACTGTAGGCTTTTAATACCGCGCGGTGATTTACCGCATTGCCTTGTAATTGGGTGATTTCTGATTTTCGTTTAACAACGACCATTAGAAAGGCAAGAAAGAACGTTACCACCAAAATCCAATGGGATGGATTAACTGTAATTATTGCGCATCCAGCCAGTACACGGAGCACAAAATTGATGGCTACAATGAATAGTTCCAATAAGGGCAATGTTTTTAGCCAGAACGAATAAAGAATGTTTAAAATTAAATAGGTAAGAACAATGCCCAAAAAAGCAAGCGGAAGCTTAGCAATAAAAAGTAAAGAAAAAGCAAGGATTAGCAAGCCAATTCCAATGAGGAATGCCCGTTGTTTAGAAATTAAACCTGCAGCGATGGGACGATATTTTTTTCGTGGATGAAGGGCATCTTCTTCCGCATCTTTAATGTCGTTGTTTATGTAAACAAACGAACTAATGAGAGAGAAAATAATGGAACCCACGAACACGAAGCACATAAATTCCCATTGCAATAAGCGCAATGAAAAAATCGCAGGTAAAAATAGAAAGCCATTTTTCACCCAACTTTTTACCCGAAGTAAATGCCACCCAATCTTCATTTTAGATCCTTCTTAACTTTCCATCCACTAAAGGCATCGCCTGGAATGGTATTATATACGCCATTGCTATCAAGTTCATACACGGGTGTAATATCAAAATGCTTCAGTTTTAATTCAAAAGATTTCATCCACCCAGCCTGTACCTTTACGTGAGTTTTTCGCATTGGTTCCAATTCCTGAATTAATGCGGTATTATTTTCTGAAACCCACCGCCAATTTTGAAAAACAGCGATGCTTGAGTTAAGAATAAATAATCCCGCAAATCCCATGGAGTACACCCTAATCCAACCCTTTTTTTCTTGCATTAACACAGTTAAAACAAGCGCAAAAATAAAAAGCAATTGCGGGGCGTAGCGTAAATTCCAAGCCTCAGGCTGTATAATCATCGAAAGAATAATCCCGCCAAATAGCAGGTATATTTCAAGAGGTCTTCTTCGAAGGAACCACAAACAGAGGAGTGGAATAAAAAGTATAAGTAATTCGCCTTCAAAAGGCCCGAACGGGCTCATAGTTACAGGTTGATGATTTTTATAATATGGAATAGATTCCAAGATGAGGTTTTTATTGAATAATGGCTTTTTTACGGAGGCGTGCTCATGATCCGTATAAATCGGAATCGAGGCGTGCGCGGCAATCAGTTTTCCAAAGCGATTCATAGGGAAAAAGTCTGCTGGATATTGTACTTCGGCGATTGCTTTACCTTCGTTGTTTTGACCCATAATTGGAAAAAAGGGATGACCTTTAGAAATCACATTTCTCACATAGGTTGGGTATCCAATAAATACTACACCAATAAGCACGACGGAACTAAAGTGCAGCGCCCTTTTTTTAATCAGGTCTTTATGCCTAAGCATTACCCAAATTCCAGCCATCATTAAAAACACCAGTCCATAAATTAACCCGGTAAATTTGATGTTGGCCAGCATGACAAACGCCAAGCCCATGTACCCCAAAACCTTAGCATCGTAATAAATTAATTCCAACAGAAATAACAGTAAAATCCCTAATAAACTAAAAAGTAGGCCATCTACATAAAAGCTAAAAAGTTGCCCAAGGGAAACGGTGCTTCCTCCAACTAATAGTGTAATGAGTATTGCGGCGGCCCAAGAAAACAAAAATCTGTTCTTTAGGAATGTGACCAGCAACAACATAAATGAAATCAGGTAAATCAATTGAATTGCCTTACCGGCTTCTATGTTACCAGTGAAAAGATAAAGTGCAGCCTCAATTACCCATGGCGCCTTCGGGTAATGATTGACATAGTTTGCATTTAAACCAGAAACGGCATTATTTGATATAGCAGCATCCCAAATTGGATTCCAACCATCAGAAAGAAACATTATGGCATCTTGATGATACCACTGTCCATCAAAAGAACAATCATAAAATTGAACAGCTATTAATAGAGAGGCAACAATGATTAAGCCGCCAATGAACAGCCAACCCCATTCTTTTAGAGACCGGGGTAAGAACGCTCGATAGGATATCCCCGCAGCTAATCCGATAGAAACAAGAAACAACCATCTATTAACAGGCACGCCGATAAACCAAAGTAAAGTTGCCAATACGAAGACAATGCTTGGTATAAGAAACAAAAAAAGTCCAGTTGCGTATAGTTGTTTTTGTATGCGATTCATTTATGGTTCGAAATTAAAAGGAATTTGAATCATAATAATGTTAAAAGAAGCAGGAATTTGATTAATAGGGAATAAATTTGTTTAAAATACGTTGCATGCCCATGAAATGGCTTTATTTATTAAGTGGTTTTCTTTGTGTTTCCCTTGGTTTTTATGCCCAGGTAGAAACAGGAAGTTGGCGTTTACACACGGCAACGATGAGAGCCCTAGATATTGCTCAAGACGATGAGTTCGTTTATACAGCCTACGAAAACGGCTTAATGAAGTATCACCTTGCCTCAAAAGAAAAGACCCTACTTAATAAAATGAATGGTCTTTCTGATATTTTACTTTCCTGTATTTATTATGATTCTATTGATCAAGCGCTATACATTGGGTATAAAAATGGAAACATCGACAAGGTTTCAGGCAACACAGTAATCAACATTCCCGCGATTAAATTAGCATCGATTTCAGGGAGTAAAAAAATCAATCGATTCTATCGATATGGTACGACAGTATATGTGGCCACTGATTTTGGAGTGGTCTTGGTAAACCCACTAAAAAACGAAATAAAAGATACATACTACCCTACGAATTCAGTAGCTCCAATTGTCGATATAGAAATAAAAGACCAACAAATTTTAGCCTTAAGTCCATCTAAATTATTCATTGGAAACATCGGAGATGTTTTGCTTCCTTCGCCACAAGGTTGGACACAAGACAATCGCTTACCGATGGTGTTTAATAGCACATATGCTGCAATAGAAAAAGTCAATGAAGAGGTTTTCGTGTTACAAAAAACCAATGCCTTTGGTAACGATACGATACTTAAACTTACGCCAACTGAATTTGTCTATTTTGATTATTACTCTACGGGTCTAGAAATCGCAAACTTAACCCAACATGAAAACAAACTGGATGTTTTAGCAGATGGGGCCTTGCTTACATACAACGCTAATGGACAGTTAATTGAGTCTGCACTTTCTTTTTATTTGGGTATTTATTTTCGCCCAAATCAAATGGTGGTTCTTGACAATGGAGAAAAATGGATGGCCGATGAGTTTAGCGGACCAATACGAGTCATTGGCGAATATTCCTACGAGAAAGTAACCTATCCAGGACCACCAAGAAATGATTTTTATGCGATGGATTGGAATAAAGGAAAGTTAGCAATTGCTAGTGGTCGCCTTGAATTTAAAAGTCCAGGTTTTTTGCGTCATGGATATTATTTGTTTCAAGATGAAAATTGGTCGTATAATGACAATACTACCTTGTCCCAATGGCAAGGAATAGACATTCATGATTTTATTGACATATCAGTAAATCCCAAAAATCCGGAGGAAGTTGCGGTATCTACCTATTCAGCATATCCGGTTTCAATTATTAATACAGCAAACAATTCCTGTTCGGTTTACGATCAAACAAACAGCCCAATTCAATTGAGTTTGGCGGGAAATGGGTGGAGCTTAGTATCGGATGTGTGTTATGACACAAAAGGTAATCTTTGGGTTCTGAATGGTTGGTCTGATCGCCCATTGGTTGTTAAACGCGCAGACAATACGTGGTCGGCCTTTGATTGTGGAGTTGAAGCCAGAAACAAGTATACTACCCGAATGGTTATTGATAAAGATCAAAATCTTTGGTTTGCAACAGAAACGAATGGATTGTTTGGGTATAATTATTCAGAAACCATTGATAACATTGGTGATGATTTTCATATAAATTTAACCAGTGGAGATTACAGCGGGGCGCTTCCGTCCGATAATGTGACCGCGCTTGCGGTGGATTTAGATGGGGAATTGTGGATTGGCACCGATGCGGGATTTGCCGTGTTATACAACACAACGGGATCGTTTACAGCGAACCCCGGAGATTACAACGCCCAGCGAATTAAGGTGCGGTTTGAAGGAAATGTGGAATATGTGCTGGGATCAACTCACATCACCGACATAGAGGTTGATGGGGGTAATCGAAAATGGATGGCAACAGCCGGTGCCGGATTGGTGCTATTGTCTTCGGATGGATCAGAAATTATAAAACAATTTACAAAAGAAAATTCAGCCTTGATCTCAAATAACATTTATGATATTAAGATGAATCAAGAGACCGGGGAATTATTCATTATAACAGATTTAGGCCTGGTTTCTTATCGTTCAGATGCTTCGCAGGATGATGCAGATTATTCTTCCACCAAGGTGTTTCCAAATCCCGTCAGGCCAGGGTATGAGGGGTTAATTACGATTCAAGGAATACGGTATGATTCAGATGTTAAGGTAACAGATGTTTCTGGCAATTTAATTTTCAAAACCACCTCAAATGGTGGAACAGCTACTTGGGATGGAAAACGAGTTGATGGAACCAAGGTTGAAAGTGGCGTTTATTTAATTTGGACCGCTACGAATACAGGCTCGTCAAATAAAGTTGGAAAAGTAGTTGTTGTTCGTTAGCACAACAATCTAAGAAAATACTAAGTATCTTTGTAAAAAAAATACAATGTATCCAATAGAAATAGTCCAACCAATGAAAAACGACCTAACAAGTGTTGGGTTTAATGAATTAACCACAGCTGCAGCCGTTGATCATGCGATTGAAAACTCAAAAGGCACCATGGTAATGGTAGTTAATTCGGTTTGTGGATGTGCTGCTGGAAATATGCGTCCTGGGGTTAAGAAATCGCTTGAACATAGTGTTGTTCCGAATGAATTATATACAGTTTTTGCTGGTTTTGATACTGAAGCTACAAATCAAGCACGTAAGTATTTTTTACCTTATCCCCCTTCTTCACCTTCAATTGCGGTGTTTCATAACGGAGCATTAGTACATTTTTTAGAGCGTCACCACATTGAAGGCGCTACTGCCGACATGATTTCAGACAATCTTAAGGCGGCTTATGATGAATTCTGCAAGTGAAGCGGGTTTATCATTTAGGAACTTGCTCTACGTGTAAACGTATTCTTGGCGAGGTAACATGGCCAAATGATATTTCATTTATTGATATAAAAAAACAAGCGATCACACCGGAAGTATTGGACGTATTAAAAGAACAATACGGTACGTTTGAAGCCGTGTTTTCAAAAAAAGCAAAGCGATACGTGGAGGTTAAAGGCAGCATCACCGGCGACGACGACTATAAGCAATTGATTCTATCGGATTATACGTTTTTAAAGCGCCCCGTGATACTTTACGGTGATTTTTACTCTGTTGGAAATGATCGGGCGGCTATTGAGCGATTAACATTAAGGTTTAACCTTGTTAATTCGAAGTAAGGCACGCTCGTTTTTGTAAACAAGATAAATAAAGCCTAAAACCATTAAATTACCCAAAAAGATAAGGAGCCCATTAAATCCTTTAAGCGGCACGTTCATTCCCATTCGAATCAAGCTAAAGAGGCAGTAAATCCCAACGGCACTTCCAACATACAAATAGAATTTTCGCACATCATAGGGAATGGGATAATATTTTTTACCCAAATAAAATGAAATGATCATCTGGGCTAGGTAGGCTAGTAGTGTAGCCCAAGCACTGGCCATATATCCGTACATTGGGATGAAAAGCAAATTAACTACAATCGTTATACCCGCACCAATTAAGGCAATATAAGCCCCGAACTTAGTTTGATTAGAGAGTTTATACCAGACACTCTGATTATAATAAATACCGAGGCAAACATTGGCAAGTAGTAAAATTGGTACCACGTTCAAGCCCACATAATAGGCCTCTTTGCGAATAAAGAATTTAAATACGCCAAGGTTTATTGAAACAAACAAGAAGGCAAGACAAACGATAGCAATAAACACATTCATGGTCCGTACAAAAACTGCGTTTCTGTCTTGGTTTTTCAATTGAGAAAAGAAAAAGGGTTCGGCAGCATAACGATATGCCTGTAGAAAAATGGTAACAAGCATGGCTAATTTGTAACATGCACTATATATTCCGACTTGTGCAGTGGCTTGTTCAAGTGAATTAGGAATATCAGGATTGTAAAGGATTTGTTTTAATAATACGCGGTCTAGGGTTTCATTGATGATTCCCGCGAAACCAGCAATAACGAGGGGCCAAGAATAGGACAGCATTTGTTTGATCAGCCCCCAATCAAAAATGAATTTAACCTTTGATATAATATTATACACTAAAAGCAGCTTTAAGCCGGAGGCAAGAAGGTTTGCAATTAAAATAAACATAATACCCTCTTCTGGCCTACTTGGATCGAAATAACCCAACAAAAAGATGAGGTTAAGAACAATGTTAAGAAGTATTGAGGACATTTGAATTGCCATAAACCGCTTGGCGTTATTCTCTGCACGTAATTTTGCCAAGGGCAGCGAAGCAATTGCGTCAATGCAAACAATACTTCCAACCAGAATAATATACTCTGTATGATCGCGGTACAGCATCCATTTTGCAATCCAAGGATTAGTTAAATACAAGAGGAAAAAGAATGTGGCATTGACCAATACTACCGGTACAAAACTGCTATTAAAAACACGTTCGGTATCATCTTGTTGCTGAATAAATCGGAAATATGCCGTCTCCATTCCTAAGGGAAGAAGCACAACTAAAAAAGCCACATAGGCATATAAATCAGAAAGCACCCCATAATCTGCCGGTTTAGCGAAAATAGCGGTATAAAGGGGAACCAGTAAATAATTCAGCAGTCTACCAACAATACTTGGTAAGCCATACATGGCGGTTTGACCAAATAACTTTGCTAGGGGAGAACTCATTAATCCCTAAAGTTTGCTTTTTGTTTTGATAAAAATGCTTGCGTTCCAATGTGAAAATCTTTGGTTCCGAAACAACTAGCAAAAAGTTCAATCTCTGTATTTAGCCCATGTTGTGTTTGGAATCCGGCGTTTACGGCTCTAATCGCTGTAGCAATTGCATTGGGCGAATTTTTTAGAATTTTAAGTGCCAGAGCGTTTGCCTCGTCTTTTAACACGGCCTGTTCAACCACATGATTTACGAGCCCCCATTGCGACGCTTGGTCTGCAGAAATCATTTCTCCAGTAAAAATAAGTTGATTTGCTCTTCCTCTTCCGATTAACTGAGGAAGACGTTGCGTGCCCCCATAACCAGGAATTACACCTAAGGAAACTTCCGGCAAGCCCATGCGTGCATTCGATGAAGCAATTCGAATGTGACAAGCCATCGCTAATTCTAACCCGCCACCTAAGGCAAAGCCATTAATCACTGCAATACAGGGTTTATTTAGATTTTCGAGTAAATCAAAAAGTTTTTCTTGACCTGAAGCGGCTAATTCTCCTCCCTGCGATACCGTATAGTCGGCAAATTCTTTAATATCAGCTCCAGCAACAAATGCTTTATCACCGGAACCGGTCAAACAAATTACGCCAATCTCGTCGTCTGTGGAGAGGGCAAGGATTGCGTGATTCAATTCTGAAATCGTTTGTTTGTTTAGTGCATTTAAAAAAGAAGGCCTATTTATGGTAATCCAACCAATTTTATCAACCTTTTCGCAAAGAATATTTTCGTACATGCCATTTAATTTATGCGTGTAAAAATAAGGGAAATTGGCAAACCAGAGGCCTTTTATTCGGTGAATTATCCGACAACAAACGACTGACATTCGAAAGTAAACGAATAAAAACCGAGCACCCGCCGTTAATGCTCCAACCTTTGCAAAGGAAACGGGTGAAAACTCAGGATTTAATTAATAATATAAAAACACACAAATGAACAATTTAAGAAATAAAGTAAATTTAATCGGACGATTAGGCGCACAGCCTGAAACCATGAAGTTCGAAACAGGGCGCAAACTAGTGCGATTTTCGTTAGCTACAAACGATCGCTATAAAAATAAAAATGGGGAGTGGCAAGAAGATGTTCAATGGCATAATGTTACTGTTTGGGGCAAAGTTGCCGACCGTGCTGAGAAAATACTAGAGAAAGGCCAAGAAATCCTTTTAGAAGGTAAGATTTCATATCAATCGTATGAGAACACGCAGGGAGAGAAGCGCTATTCAACGGTTATTGAAGGAAATGATTTTATGTTGTTAAACAAGCCTTCTGGGGAGGTTAAAGCATAAGAAATGAACTTTGTTTCTTTGATTGGAACCTTAGCCAATCATCCAACCGAAGTTGAAACAATCAAGGGTCAGAAACATGCGAGATTTAGGTTAGTTACGAGCAATACGATATTAACTGCTGAAGGCACATCAAAAACAAAACGGGAAACACACGATGTTTTTGCCTGGGGTAAGTGGCATCAGGTGATTTGTGCTTATGGTCAGCCTAACTTGCATGTGGCCATTGAAGGACGACTTGTAAATCGTTACACGCGATGGAAGGGACGAATTATAAAGATAACAGAAATTGAAATCAACGATTTAATAATCATTTAAACCAACGAGGGAAAGGAGGCGGCGCCCATGAATTCTCCTACCGATCCCCTTTATATATATCAACATGAATAATTACGTAACGTTAATTGGTAGTATTTCTCGAAATCCTACAGTTAAACGCTTTGACGATGGAAGTAAGATAGCTCGGTTTTTAGTCACTACGCCTAAGATGTACCGAAAAAACGATGGGAAATATGCGGCCAGGTTAGATTGGCATCGTGTATTTGCTTGGGGTAACATGGCGTCGTTTGTTCAGGATCACGCGGAAGTGGGAAAAAAGGTGGCAATTCATGGCCGCCTTGTGAATCGGACGTTTCTGGACCAACAAGGAAGACAACGAAGTTCTACAGAAGTAGAATTGCGTCAGATTATAGGCCTGTAAGTTATTTTATTTTAAAGCCCGGGAAACCGGGCTTTTTTGATTAAAACCGGTAATCATTCCATATGGCAGATCGAAGCCCAATAATGGGTGAACAGTTGAATCGGCTGCTTGATTTATCGGAATAATATGACCCGAGGAGTTCAATAAAAAGTTGCGCGTTATACCAATGCTTCAAAATACGACTGCCTTGAATTCTGATATGGAATTGATTAGTTTTATTCCCCTGTAATAATAAAACACCGTAATCTGATGGCCGCAAGGTATACGGCGCAAATACATCTCCACCATAAGGTGCATTTAATCCTTTTTGCCCAATTGCAAGTTCAGCCATACCTGCCCAATGCTTGGTTATATAATCAATTCGAGAAAACATTTCCCAAAAATTCGCTCCTTTCGGATGAGCAAGCACATAATTATTGTATGTGTAGCTCAATTGGTTTCCTATATGTGAATAGGTATATGGACGAACAACATTAAGTTCAGTTCTCACATGAAGTTTATGATTACCTTTTTGGGTTAAATATTTCCAGCCAATTTGTGCCCCAAGTTTATTTCCCCAGTATTTTTCACGATTTAGCAAGGCACTCATCAAAATATCATCGATAATCACTTGACCATACCAGGTGCTTTTATTTGCATAAATAGAAAATTCCCCACCCATAAGTACATTATCACCGGAACCCACTGAATATTCCGTAGGACGAATAATCATAAATGGATTTAAATATGCCGGTTCAAAAGAGCGCTGGCTCAAGGTGTCTCCACTATTAAAAATAACAGCTTCAAAAAGTGCCAATCTAAGGTGTTTTCCAAGCTTGAGATTTAAATAGTGATTAATTCCGTATTTTTTTTGAGTACCAATGGTGTTTAAGTACATGCCCATGGCTTGATAGGTTAACGGCCCTAGATTAAATCGCAGGGAAGTAAACGGGTAGGGTGAGCCAACATCTGAAAGAAATAAAGACCGGTACCCTTCGCCATAAAAATTCTGATCATAACCGATTTGAGCACTAACATAGGGTGTCGGGGTAATACCAAGTCGAAC
Source organism: Crocinitomicaceae bacterium (assembly GCA_044347515.1). Lineage (GTDB taxonomy): Bacteria > Bacteroidota > Bacteroidia > Flavobacteriales_D > Crocinitomicaceae > UBA952. Next base: position 53,945 of record JBIKUO010000006.1, read on the forward strand.
TATTGGACGCACGTTAAACGCTAAGTTATTAATGCTGTTAAGATGTATTCCATTTGAAATAAATCCAGCCGGAAGCACGGTGTTTACCCCTAAAGCCCCCCCAATTCGAGTGAACCACTTGTTGTGCTGCAGATCCCAAAGCAATCCTGCGCTGCTTTTCCCACTAATAGACGGATTATATCTTAACCCAAGGTCAATTATCGGTATAATTCGTTGCGAATCAAATTTTTGATCTGTATTTAGCCGAGGCAAAATCGGTGTGTTTTTGTTTAATTGTACAGAATCAAAGGGATTTAGCTGACCCAATAACTCTAATCGTTGTGCAATGCCGACGCGACACAAAAGAATTAACCCAAGAAAAAGTAGGCCTTTAATACACATGATTTGGTTTAAAAATAGCAGTCCTTAATCCGAACGAAATGGCATTACACTCCTTAAAACCTACAGCTTGACGTAGGGCTATCCCTAAAAACAATTCAAGTTGCATGATATTTGAGGCCATAAACCCAAGATCAATTCGGTGTTGTACGATTTGTTTAGGTCTAATATAGGTTTGTATTAAAAGCGGTTGATTGCTATTCTTCATGGCGCTTGACTGAAATAAGTAATCTATGAAAAAGCGCTTATATCCAATCCGTGCAGCAAGAATCCACTCCTGGGCGCCATTACCAAGTAATGATCCAAGTGGAAGGTTTTGGTGCGTGAAGTTCTGTGCATAATGTGTTCCATAAAATTCACTGCCAGTTTGTAGCCAAGCGAGGGATGAACTTAGGGTAAGGTTGGATGTGAGTTTGGAATAATATTTAATTCCTAGTTGCGCTGCCCAGGCATTTTTAATAAATCCACGCGAAAATAATTCTGCGTAAAGCAAGGTACTTGAATGCAGATTCCACACGTAATTCATTCCGATTTGCGGCATCGAAACGTTCTGTTTTACCGTTCGGTCCAAGCCCGGAAGAGGCACCCAATACAGGGGATTTACCGGTTGTTCTTTTATTGAATCTCCAGCTTGCCATATCGTTTGATAAATCAATCCCACGCGGTGTTTTTTCAAGGTTAAAAACATGGCGTGTAACCCGAAATTCTTTTTATAGTACGGACTCTCTACGTTAGCATAAACCGGCTTTCTGATTAAATCGAATAAACGTGCTCGGGTCACCATATAGGTTAAATGTTTTCCCAAACGAAGGGCTCCTCCGGCCATAAGTGCTTGGTTGTGTTGCGACCAAAATACAGAGCGAATTCCTGGACTAAAATCCACGGATTGATTTCCACCAAATAGAGTAAGTATGTTAGATACGCCCCATTCAAAACCGCCTTGACTGAATGCAAAGTCAAACCCATCTCCATGAAATGGTTTGGTTCGCCCCATACCAGGGATCATACCGTTCTGTTGATTGTATCCCGTGGCCGTTGGATAATACTCCCCATGTTGGGTTATAAATTCCCGTTGAAAGGAATTGAAAACTGCTTGGTTCTCTATGAGAAAGCCATGGCATTTAAACTTTCGGTATCCTCCAAGAACTAAGAGTCCTCTAGAGTTCTGATATCTTATTGCTGATTCATCGTTTTCTACGCCTACACTAAACGTACACAAAGGGCTAGCTGCAATGAAGGCATTATTAGAGTCGGAGTATTGTCCGAGGTAGCTTTTATCCAAGCGTTGTAAAAATCCTTTTTTAGCACCAACTGACGCTTGGCGATATCCAAAATCAATGAGATCTGCAGTAAGGTGCTGGTGAAGATTTTGGTTAAATTGGAATACCTGCGCAAAAAACGAGAGGGGAACTATGCAAAGTGACAAGAAAACACACCTTAAATCCATACAGATAAATTTACGTCGGAAACGGCGATAAAATGTGGATTTAATAAGCTTTCTTTATTGTATGACAGGGGCAACTTAGTATTTATATCAAAAACACCACCTCCGATTCCCTCTAGTATTGCTTGGCCAGCCGCAATATCCCACTCCATAGTAGGAGCAAATCGGGGATAAATCTGGGCTTGATTCATAGAAAGATCAAAGAATTTTAAGGAGGAACCCTTTCTAATTAATTCCGTTTTCAATCCTGCATCGCTAAGTTTTTTAAGATAATCCAACAGCATTGGGGTGTGGTGACTGTTAGATGCTATAATGTAGAGTAATTCCGTTAAGGTGTTGCGTTGAATGGGTGCGGGATTGGCCCCATTAATAAAGTCTTGAAATGTTGCATATTGTACGCCAAGATTAGGGCCGCCGACAATAAAATCTTCATTTACTGGGCTTGCTATCACTCCGAGGACAGGCTTTCCATTTTCGATAAGCGCGATATTTACGGCAAACTCATCATTACGTTTTATAAATTCCTTGGTGCCATCTAGCGGATCAACACACCAGCATTTCTTCCATTTTTGACGTTGTTCAAAGGGTATTTTATCCGTTTCTTCATCAATTACTGGATGTTCTGAAATCGATAAGACTTGATTAATGATTTTTGAAGCCTTTAAATCGGCTTCTGTTACTGGAGAACCATCTGCTTTCTCAATGGCTTCGTACCCACGTGAATAAATTTCTCTAATGACAATTGATGCTTCTATAGCGGCTTGAATAGCCAAGCGATATTCACGCGCCAAGTCCATTAAATTATCATTTCAGGAACATGCGCTGGAACGATTAGTTTACCCGCAGTTTTGGCAATAATTTCTTCCACGGAAACTCCAGGCGCTCGTTCCAATAAATGGAAAGCACCATCTTTAATTTCCAATACGGCAAGCTCCGTCACGACTTTTTTTACGCATCCAACCCCAGTTAATGGAAGGGTGCAAGCTGGCAGCATTTTAGATTCACCGGCTTTATTGCTATGCATCATAGCCACAATAATGTTCTCTGCGGATGCTACTAAATCCATCGCTCCGCCCATCCCTTTAACCATTTTTCCGGGTATTTTCCAGTTAGCAATGTCTCCGTTTTGAGAAACTTCCATAGCTCCTAAAACCGTGAGCTGAACGTGCTGACCACGAATCATGGCGAAAGAGGTAGCAGAGTCAAAAAATGCAGCGCCAGGATTTACAGTAATGGTTTGTTTTCCTGCATTAATTAAATCGGCGTCTTCCTCCCCTTCGAATGGAAAAGGTCCCATTCCCAACACCCCGTTTTCTGATTGAAATTCTACATTCATTCCTTCAGGAACATAATTGGCAACTAGGGTTGGAATTCCAATTCCTAAGTTAACATACCACCCATCTTTTAATTCTTGGGCAATTCGTTTTGCAATACCGATTTTATCCAATGCCATATTAGTCTCTTTTTCTTACGGTTCGTTGTTCGATGCGTTTTTCAAATACCTCGCCCTTAAAAATGCGTTGCACAAAAATACCAGGGGTATGAATAAAATTTGGGTCTAAACTGCCGGCGGGAACCAATTCTTCTACTTCAGCAATGGTTATTTTTCCAGCCATAGCCATCATTGGATTGAAGTTCATAGCGGTGGCTTTATAAACTAAATTACCTTCTGTGTCTCCTTTCCATGCTTTTACAATGGCAAAGTCCGCGGTTAATGCAGATTCAAGAATATGTGGTTTTCCGTTAAAGACGCGCACCTCTTTTCCTTCGGCTACTTCGGTTCCATATCCAGCAGGAGTGAAAAAGGCGGGAATCCCAGCGCCCCCAGCCCGACAACGTTCTGCTAAGGATCCTTGAGGAATTAAATCAACTTCAAGTTCTCCAGAAAGCATTTGACGTTCAAACTCATCATTTTCACCCACGTAAGAGGAGATCATTTTTTTTACTTGCTTGCGCTGTAAAAGCAACCCAAGTCCATAATCATCTACCCCCGCATTATTGGAGATGCAGGTTAGGTTTTTTGTCCCCATCTTAACCAGTTCTTTAATCGAATTCTCAGGAATCCCACACAAACCGAACCCTCCGAGCATAATGGTCATTCCATCTTCAATGCCATTGAGGGCTTCACTTACATTATCAACAACTTTATTCATAGTTAAATTCCTTCTTCAAATGGAACATCCGTTTCATCAGCACCTTCTGGGTCTGCCGCCTCCGTGCAGTCATAAGTTTTGGGATCATAATCCGGAGGTTCTGGAAAGTCTTCGGATGATAAGGCAAGGATGTGGTCTTTGTAGGCCTGCTGCATGTAATAACCATAAATCGGAAGGGCCATACGGGCACCTTGACCCCAGTTCATAGATTTGAACCGAACAGAGCGGTCTTCTGCACCCACCCAAACACCTGTTACTAAATCCGGAGTAATTCCAATAAACCAACCGTCTGAATTATTTTGAGTTGTTCCAGTTTTTCCTGCCGTAACAGGGATAGGCCCATACTTACCGCTTCTTAGACTTCCGCCCGTTCCTTGGGTAATCACTAATTTCATCATTTTTAGAATTTCATATGAAACTGTTGAATTTAATGCTTGGTCCGTGTGTGGCATCGCAGAATAAATTACTTTTCCATTTCTGTCTTCGATGCGCTCTATGGTTGTGGGGCGAACATAAACGCCGTTATTGGGGAAAATGCATTGCGCAGCCACCAAACGAAATAGCGACATATCCATACTTCCGAGGCACATGGAAGGAACGACATCGTTTGGATTTAAATTAATTTCTGTTTTTTTCAGTAGTTTTTCAATTTGATATGGGCCGCCTGTTTTATTCATCGGATTAAAGGCCCCCATTTTTGCCATAACTGCTACCGTAGTTGGATTGGAAGATAGCGCGAGGCCCATTTTTACATTTCTAGCGACCTCTCCTTTTGGACAGTATTGCCCAACCACCTTGTTGTTTGGGTCAACTAAATCAACGCAATATTCACCTGAAGAAAAAGAAGTACAAGGATTAACCACTTTCATGGATAAAGCGGCGGCGTAAACGAAGGGTTTTATCGTTGAGCCCACCTGACGTGTCCCTTGCCGAACATGGTCGTAAGAAAAATGTTTAAAATTAACTCCTCCAACCCAGGCGCGCACAAAGCCCGTTTGTGGCTCAACACTGACAAGTCCAGCGTGCAAGAACGCTTTGTAATAGCGAATCGAGTCGTTTGGAGTCATTACCGTATCAATTTCTCCGCGCCAAGAGAACACGCGCATTTGAGCGGGTGCGTTAAAGGCATTAGTAATCTCGTTTTCTGAATATCCTGCGGCAATCATGCTTTTATATCGTCCGGAATTCTTTCTTGCTGAATTCATGATTTCATTCACAACATCAGAAGAAATTTCATTAGAAAACGGATAGTTTTTTAAGCCACGATTGTTTGAGTTGAACGCGGGTTGTAAGGATTCTTTAATGTGTTTTTCAACGGCTAATTCCGCATATTTTTGCAGCCTCGTGTTTAAGGTAGTATAAATCTTTAATCCGTCTCTGTAGATATCATAAGGTTGTCCATCTTCTCTAACATATTTAAGCGTTCCGTCTTCGTTTTTCTTTAACAAGATATCGGTAACTTCTTGTCGAAGTGCTTCTCTGAAGTATGGAGCCATCCCTTCTTTATGATCAACAGACTGATAATTAACCAGGACTGGTTTTTTAATTAGTTCATCGTATTCCTCTCGAGTAAGTTTATGAGAAACGGCTTCATTGTTTTTATTGCTATTTCTAAGCCACTGATAGAGCACTTGATTTCGTCTGGTAAGCGCCCGAAGTGAATCTTTAGCGCGCGCTTCGAGTATTTTTTCAAGTGAAACGCTTCCGATAGCAACCCCATCTTCTTGAGCAATTACCCGGCGATAGTTTTTGATTTTGTATGTGTAAGGGTTGTATAGTGCAGGGTTTTTACACATTCCAATTAACATCGCGGCCTCTTCTTTTTTAAGTTCTTTCGGTCGCTTATTGAAATATACTTTAGCTGCATTTTCAATTCCTACCGCGTTGTATAGAAAATCGAATTGGTTAAGGTACATAGTAATGATTTCCTCTTTGGTATACCTTGATTCAAGCCGTGTTGCAATAATATTTTCCCGCGCCTTTTCGTTTAGCCTTCGGAATTTACCAATAATACCGCCTCGATTAGAAAGCAAAGATTCTCCATTGGCTCGTGCAATTTCTTCTCGTTGTCGTTGCTGTAATGTAAATAATAATTTGGCAAGCTGTTGAGAGATTGTAGAAGCACCACCTGACCGTCCGAGCGACCCAAATGACCGCGCAATTGACCGAAAATCAACCCCGGAATGTTCCATAAAACGCTCGTCTTCGGTTGCAATCAGTGCATCAAAAACATAGGGTGAAATATTCTTATAGGCTGCGCTCGTTCTGTTCACTTGCCAATAGCGCCCAATGGTATCGCCGGTTTGACCAAGAATAAGTGACGCTTGAAGTTCTGGCGGATTATCGAGCATAGAAATGGGGGGTAGGTCGTCTTCAGATTGTAAAACCAACAATCCAAAAACCAGGAGGAATGGCAATAATGAAAATCCCCAAAAGATTCGGGTAAATCTTTTCTTTTGTTCTTCTGTCAACATAGTTATTTCAAAATTAACATTTATCTGAGTACATCTCGCCGTTGGCTGTCTAGTTTTAGCAGTATGAACACCATGATCGTAAATGCCATCATGGATGAACCGCCATAACTCATAAAGGGTAAGGGAATTCCAATAACTGGTGCAAGTCCGATATTCATTCCGATATTAATGGCAAAATGATAAAACATGACCATTCCAACGCAGTAGGCATACACTCTAAAGAAAACGGACCGTTGTCGTTCGGCGATGGAAAAAATTCTAAACAAAATAAAAAGGTAGAGCGAAATAAGCACAACATTCCCGAGAAACCCCCACTCTTCGGCAAAGGGGCAAAAAATAAAATCCGTTTCACTCTCGGGCACATGGTTCGTCCGCATACTTGAAACAGAGGCTTTTCGATATCCTTTACCTATAAACTTACCGCTACCTACAGCGGCCATGGCCCTGTTTCTATTATAATCTGCTCCGTTTGGATCTTCTTTAAGTCCTAAGACTAATTCAATCCTGCTTTTTTGATGCGGAGCAGCAAGGTTGTTAAAAATAAAGGTAATGCTACTAACTAGGAACAAGGAGAAAAGATAACTACTTAATAAAACAATTAAGTTTTTAGTCTTATTTCGTGGGTAACCAAAAAACAAAATAAACCCCAAGAAAACTAAGGCAATAAATGTAATTATGAAAATCAGAAAAAGTGGCCCGGAAAGCTGAATTCCAAACGGATTAAATACGCTACCGGAAAGAAACAAACTTAAAAAAGCCAGCATGATCAAGAAAAAGAAAAACGGAACAAAGTGTGTTCCTAGCCAGGTTGTTTTAAATTTTAGTCTTGGAAAATACCTCAAAAGAGATAAGACAAGGGGGTCGAATGAAATGCCTTCACGATAAAGCACAAAAAAGAAGGATGTAAACACGAGAAGGGTACCGGCATCGGGCTGTAAGGCTACAAGAATACAGGGTAATAAAATAATACCAAGAGTCTCAATAATGGTACGTGTGTTTTGAAGTTTTATATTGGTTTCGTCTACCCATTTAGCCAACATGAGGGCCGTTGAAATTTTTGCAAACTCTGCAGGTTGTATTCCTAACCCGCCGATGCCTAGCCACGCTCTAGCGCCATGCACCGGGGGCATAAATAACACCACCACCAACAATAAAAGGGTGACGATATAAATATACTCTGCAAACTTTCTATATACATCGGCCTCGATTAGAAGGATCAAAAAGCCAAGAAAAAGAGAAACTCCAATCCAAAGAATTTGCTTTCCATATTTTTGGCTGGTATCAAAAAGAGAGGGGTGTTCTGGATTAAACGCGACGGAATAAACGGTCATAATACCAAACAACATTAGTAATAAAATTCCCACCAACAGCGGGAGATCAACCCTTGATATTACTCCTTTAGTTTCACGCATATCAATAGCTCGACATTAGATTGGCATTTTTAATCGAGTTTTCCTTTTCTTTGTTCGTTACCTTTTTATTCAAATATTTATCCATCATTAGGCCTGCGATTGGTGCTGCCCAAGCTCCTCCAGCTCCTGCATTCTCTACAAAGACCGCCAAAGCAATTTTTGGGTTGTCTATCGGTGCAAAGGCTATGAAAACAGAGTGATTTTTTTTGTTCTTACCATTTTGTACCGTTCCTGTTTTACCACACACTATGAAATTTTCGATTTTTGCTTCTTTACCTGTTCCTCCGGCTTCGTAGACCACGCGTCTCATACCTTCAACCACTGCGTCAAAGTGTCTTCGTTCAATTGGGGTAACGTGCTTTGTTCGATATTTTTTTAATTTCCCCTTTTTTCCAATCGATTTCACAAAGTGAGGTGTGTAGTACCATCCCCGATTCGCCATAATCACAGCAATATTCGCCATTTGTATTGGCGTAAGTTTAATTTCACCTTGTCCTATTGAAATCGAACGAATGGTTGAAAATGCCCACTGATGATGCCCCAAATAGCGGTCATAGTACGCTGCATTCGGTATTAATCCATTCCGTTGCGCGAGGGTGTCAATGTCTACGCCTAGTTTATTTCCTAAGCCAAAGCCCATCATATATTTATGCCAATTATTGAGCCCGATTTCTGCGTCAGCAAACACATTTTTCTTTTTATTTGGCTGAATTACTCGGCGCACGGAGGCATAAAAATAAGGGTTGCAAGAAAACTGTACCGCCTTAGACACAGACGATGGGTAGGGGTGATCGTGGCATCCAACCACGGACTTGTTGCAAGGGAATCCTGTGTTGGGTGTGATTTTATTTTCTTGAAGACAAATTAAGGCCTGAAGTAATTTAAAGATAGATCCGGGAGGATATTCCGCCTGAAGTGGCCTTGCAAAAAGCGGCAAATTCTCGTCGGTTATGAGTGAGGGATAGTTTTTTCTTATGCTTTTTCTGCCGGACAATAAATTTGGATCATAGCAAGGAGCAGAAACCATGGTTAGAATTTCACCGGTTTTGGGTTCTATAGCAACAATACAACCTTTTTTATTCTTCATAAGCTCTTCGCCGTACTGTTGAAGTTTTATGTCTAGCCCAAGTTTTATTTTGGGAGAAGGAATGGCTACCGTATCATATTTCTTGTCTGCGTAAGGTTCTATTTCATTATTCGTTGCGCTTGTTACAATATATCGAACGCCTTTTTTTCCTCTAAGAATTTCCTCATATGAACGTTCGAGCCCGGATCTTCCTATGTTCATACCTGGTCTGTAAAACGGGTCGGATTCAATTTCTTTTCTTCCCACTTCATTCATATAACCTAGAATGTTCGCGCCATTCGGATAGGGGTAATATCGAGTTCCTGTGGGTTCTTCATAAAACCCGGAAAAATCTGTTAGTCTTGACGCGATAAGCGTTATTTCTTCTAAGGAAAGGTCTTTAACAAATGGATAAGGTCGGTCTTTTCTGTAATTTGACTGCGTTTTGCCTGTAGATGGGTTTTTATAAACCCCCTCGTTTTTGACAATCTCTCGAAAACGTGCCTTTACTTTTTTAACATCCCAACCAATGAGTTTAGCAAACGCAACCGTGTCTAGGTTTTTAATTCGCTCTTCAATCATCATTAAGTTATACGAAATCTTATTGATTACGATTTTTCTATTTTTTCGATCCACCAACACACCTCTTGGGGGAATAATTTCTCTACGTTTTTCCGCTATTTCAGTAGCCCTTCTTGTCCATGAATCATCAATAACCTGCATGTAAAACAAACGCACTAGAAATAAAACCCCAGTTATAAAAACCAAGGCATATAGCAAGTATTTACGATTGTCTAGATTCATTTCTTTTTCCGCTCATTAAAAAAGAAAAATTGAGAAACACCGATTGCAACGGCAGAAACAAGGACGGACATAAAGAGGTTCCTAAGGACTAATAAAATTTCTGCGAATCGGAAGATCTCCCAAACAAAATACCAAAGTAAACTGCTCACGAATAAGATTCCAAATACCACAAGAAACCAGTCCCATCCCATGTCGCTCGCGGTTGGTATTTTAAGGGGGTCGTACCCCTCTCGTGGACGGAAAGACTCAAAAACGATTGGCCTTAAATACGCGAAGAGCACTAAGGACGACGCATTAAGCCCGAAGGTATTTGAAAATACGTCAACAGAAATCCCTAATAGAAATCCTAAGGTCATTAGGCCAAATACATTGGTCTCAAACGGAAGAATCATTAAGAATAAGGGTAATATAAAAATTTGAGCCCCAAATCCGATTTCAAGCCGATTAAAAACAAACACTTGTAAACAGAAAAACAAGCCAAACAGGGCGCTATAGGTGATCATGTTCTTCATGTTATTCAAGTTCCTCTGGAATTTCTAATTGCAGCGATTGAAGTTCCTTCTGTAATAATGAGTTGACAACATATACGGATTGTAATGTTCTGTAATCTTCACTAAAAAGCACCTCAATCTTCCACAACGCTTGGTCCTCAACACGCGATTTGGATACAATGGTTCCTATCTTTAGTCCTTTAGGAAAAATACCTGAGGCTCCTAAAGTGTAGATTGCCTTGTTTTTTTTAATATTCAAGTCACTTGAAACACCTGTTACTATGCCAATTCTTGGGTTATAACCATCCCATTTAAGTAATCCTTGAGGACCGTCTTTACCCACAATCACATCAAGATTGATATCCTGAGTCAAAACGGATTTTACTAAAGAAAAATGTTTACCCACCTTAAAAATGATCCCAACCACGCCATTCGGAGAAATGACAGCCATGTTTTTTTTAATTCCTTGGATTTCACCAATGTTAATGGTAAAGTAGTTGTTTCTTCTCGCGCTGGATGAGTGAATTATTTCGGCGGGAACAAAGCTGTATTCTTGCTCGTAAAGCGTGTCTTTTATTCGGTGGGTCGGTCGTTCATGTTTGTAAAAATTCACAAAGACGCGTTTTCGGAGTTGAGCGTTTTCAAGCCGGAGTTTGCGGTTATTTTCTTCAAGGAGAAAATGATTTGTTAGACCTCCTTCCCATTTTTGAATGCGTCCATTAACGCCAGATGCGGTAGATAGAAACACGCTTTTAGGATAAGCAACGAATTGAACATAAAAGAACAGGCAAATAAACTGTAGGGCAGTAAAAAAAATGAACACCCGAAATCGTCTTAAAAAAGCGAATAAATTCTGCATGTGTTTTTAGCCTAATTCCTTGTCTAACGCGTAGGGCTTAGTCGCGAATTAAGAATTGATATTTATCAATGTTTTTTAGTGCTATGCTCGTGCCAAGCGCGACAGCTCTAAGTGGGTTTTCTGCAATATGAACCGGAAGCTTCGTTTTATCCGCAATCCGTTTGTCTAGCCCTCTTAGCATGGAGCCTCCTCCAGCAAGATAAATTCCAGTTTTGTAGATATCGGCGCTCAACTCCGGCGGTGTTGCCGCTAAGGCACTTAAAATAGCCTCTTCTATTTTCGCAATAGTTTTGTCAAGTGCTGAAGCCACTTCGTCGTGCGTAATTAAAATTTCTCTTGGAATACCAGACATCAGGTCACGGCCCCGAACAGCATAGGGTGGAGGTGGATCATCTAAATCTTGAATGGCAGCACCAACTTCTATTTTTATTTGTTCTGCGGTACGTTCCCCGACCAAAATATTATGTTGACGACGCATGTATTCTTCGATTTCATTGGTAAAGTCGTCTCCGGCAATTCGAATCGATTTGTCAGCCACAATTCCACCTAAAGCAATAACGGCGATTTCTGAAGTTCCCCCACCAATATCAATAATCATGTTGCCCATCGGTTCTTCAACATCAATGCCAATACCAATAGCTGCAGCCATTGGCTCATGTATAAGATACACTTCTTTTGCCCCGGCATGTTCGGCAGAATCTCGTACTGCACGTTTTTCAACTTCGGTGATACCCGAGGGAATACAAATAACCATTCGCAACGTCGGTCTAAACAAGGTTCTTCCTGGGTTGATCATTTTAATCATTCCGCGAATCATTTGTTCGGCGCTTTGGAAGTCTGCAATTACACCGTCTTTTAATGGACGGACAGTTTCAATTAATCTGTGCGTCTTTCCGTGCATTTGTTGTGCCTTTCTTCCGATGGCAACGATTTGACCTGTTTGAATGTCTTTTGCTACGATTGATGGCTCATCTACAACAACCTTATCATTCCAAATAATAAGTGTGTTTGCGGTGCCTAAATCGATTGCAATTTCTTGCGTTAAAAAGCTAAATAAACCCATGTGTTTGTATTCGTATTAAAACAGTTTCGAAGGTAGGTAAAAAGTTTCAAAAGAAAAATTAATGTTTAAAATGTCTAAAGCCCGTGAAAACCATGGACATACCGTGAGCGTTACAATAATCTATGGATAGTTGGTCTTTTACCGAACCTCCTGGCTGAATTACCGCGTTAATACCTGCGGAGTGTGCGATTTCGACACAATCAGGAAATGGAAAAAAAGCATCACTGGCCATTACAGCACCAGACAAATTAAACCCAAAGGTTTTGGCCTTTTGAATCGCTTGATTTAGCGCATCAACTCGTGAAGTTTGCCCCGTACCGCTCGCTAATAATTGATGGTTTTTTACAAGGGCTATGGCATTTGATTTGGTGTGTTTTACTATATTATTTGCAAAAACAAGATCAGAAATTTCTTGTGCACTTGGCGCATTTTCGGTTTTGATAATTACTTCCTCTTTCTGAACGGTTTTTAAATCAAAGTCTTGAACTAAGGCGCCATTTAAAACACTTCTGGTACTTTTAACGGGAGAAACGAAGGCTTTTTGTTCCAAAAGAATTCTGTTTTTCTTTTGTGTTAACAGCATTAGGGCTTCATGTGCGAAAGCTGGGGCAATCAGGATTTCAAAAAACAACTCATGCAAAAGGGTTGCTGCCTCAAGATCGATAGGTTGATTTGAGATTAATACCCCGCCAAAGGCACTAATTGGGTCTGCTTCTAATGCTCTTTTGTAGGCCTCTAACACCGATTCCCCAGTAGCAATTCCACACGCGTTATTATGCTTAATAATGGCAAATAAGGGGGTGTTTGGGTCAAAGTCTTGTATCAACCGAACTGCGGCGTCAACATCCAATAAATTGTTGTAAGAAAGTTCTTTGCCAGCTAGCTTATTGAATATTTCAGAAAGATCGCCATTGAATGTTGCTTGTTGATGTGGGTTTTCACCATATCGTAAGCTTGTTTCATGTAAATGACCATTCATTTTTTTGAAATATGAAGCAATCGCAGAGTCATAGGAGGATGTGACACAAAAGGCTTCCTGTGCAAATGCTTGACGCTGATTGTGGGATGTTTTTCCGCTTTGTGACTCAAGTATTTCCGCAAGAATTTCATATTGTGATTTCGCCGAAACTACAACGACATCCTCATAGTTTTTTGCAGCAGCACGAAGTAGCGAAACTCCGCCAATATCAATTTTCTCAATGATTTCTGAGTGATTGGACGTGTTTTTTAAGGTTTCTTCAAACGGGTATAAATCAACCACAACCAAGTCAATGGCATGAATCCCATGCTCCTGAACCGAACGCTCATCACGCTCTAAGCCACGCTGATATAAAATCCCTCCAAATACCCCGGGGTGTAATGTTTTCACTCTGCCGCCTAAGATTTCAGGGAAATGGGTTAATGAATCTACGGGGATAACGGGAATCCCTAAATCTTCAATGTAGCTTAAGGTTCCACCGGTAGAGTAAAGGGTTATGTTAAGTTTGTTAAGCGTTTGAACAAGAATATCAAGCCCCTGCTTGTTATAAACTGAAATAAGTGCCGATTTAATCGGTTTAATTCCCCCCATGGCATATAGAAATTGTAATGAAGGTGCAAAGGTACAGATTTAAGTGTGTTTCAAAATAAAATGATGTTAACAAAACGTAACATTTCATTAATCTTTCGGTAATTTTGGGTGTGATTATTAATCGACGCATCGTTTTACTTTATGGTTCCCTCTTCTTGTTTTGGGTCCTTGTTTTTTTTGTACAACGATTAATTTTCTTGGGATACCATAGCGCACGGTTTGTTTCGGTTGATGTAACGGATATTTATAAGGCTTTATATTCCGGACTTCGCTTGGATTTTTCCACCGCTGGTTATTTAATGATACTTCCTGTACTGGTTTTGTTCGTTCGATTTTTCGCGTCAGATACTATTTTTTTTAAGACATTAAAGGCTGTTTTTTTTGTTGAATTGGTGCTGTTGAGTATAATTCACGCGGCAGAAATTTCAGCTTACAGTGAATGGGGGCACAAATTATCTTCAAGGGTTTTTATGCATTTATTAAACCCAGATGAGGTCATGCGAACAACAGGGTTCTCTAAGGGCGCCCTTAGCCTTGGGATAGTTTTATTGGAGTCTATTGGTTCCTTTTATGTTGTGAATCGTCTTTTTCGTTGGGTTGCTAACACTAAGGAAACGTCAAATACCCGTTCTAAAATTTGGCCACACGCATTGAATGGTCTTGGTGTTATTTCTGGATTGGCGTTTTCTTTTTTACTCATGCGCGGTGGGATTCAACAAATTCCAATCAACATCGATGCGGCTTATTTTTCGAATCAGGCCATTTTAAATGATCTTTCTGTGAATTCTGCATATTATTTCGGAAACAGCTTTTTTTTATTTAACAAGTCTGATATTGAGACCCATGTTAAACCATCACTTACCCTAAAAGAAAATGCCTTAGTGAACGCTTATTATCGTTGGCATCCTTCGGATATTCGGTTGTTTAAGGTGAAAAAACCAAATGTCGTTTTTATTATTTTCGAAGGATGGAGTGCCCATGGGGTTGGAGCTATAAGTGGTAAGAAATCCGCCACTCCGTTTTTTGATAAGTTAAGTAAATCGGGTGTGCTTTTCACTAAGTTATATGCGGCAAACACTACTTCTGAAATCGGAAATTCTACCATTCTTTCGGGATTCACAGGTGTTCCAGAGTCTCCGTTGCCCTTATATATTGAGAAACATCGAAACATTACCACCCTTTCTGATTTACTAAAATCAAAGGGTTATTCAACGTCTTATTTATTCAGTGGTGATTTGAAATATGGCAACATTAAAGGCTTTTTAACAGAACACAGTTATGATCGTTTGAAGGATGAAAATGATTTTGACCCGTCCTTGCCCAAAGGAAAATTGAATTATTATGATTCGGATTTATATGATAAGTTCTTGAAAGAAATCCGAGTAAATAAACAGCCATTTTTGGCCTGTACCTTCACTGGCAGCACCCATTTTCCTTACGATTGTCCAATGAAAAAATTTCCCTTTCAGGGAGAAGAAGCAGAATATTTAAATTCTATGGTTTACGCGGATGATTGTTTAAAGCGGTTTTTTACCAAAGCAAAGACACAAAAGTGGTATAAAAATACCTTGTTTGTACTAGTCTCTGATCACGGGCATAATTCACCCGGGATTGCATCCCCTTATTTGACAGAAACATTTAAAATCCCCTGCCTAATTGTTGGTCCAGCGTTAAAAGAAAATTATCAGGGCCTTAGGGTTGATCGTGTGTTTTCACAAGGTGATTTAGCGGCAACGTTGGCAAGTCAGTTAGCTTTAAATACACAAGATTTTCCGTTTAGTCGGAATATGTTAAGCGAACAAACCGTAGAGGGCGCGTTTATATCAACCATTCGGGGATTCGGCTTTGTTAATTCAAAGGGAGGACATATTTACAACTTGGACGCTAAAGAAGTTGTGTTTGATTCTTATGATAGCAAAACGGAATTAAACAAAAACAGGCGCCTTTCGAACGCCTGTTTATTTCGTTTATTCTCCTATTTTAACCATATGGATAAATAAGGATATTCTATCCTGAGCACATTTCACAACTGTCTGGATTCTCTAAAGAACATGCAATAGCTGCCTGTTGTTCTTCTAAGGATTTTGAGCTAGGCTCTTCTACCACACTTTTATCAATCGTGAATTTAATTGCATCTGTAGCTGCTTTTGTACGTAAATAGTACATTCCTGTTTTTAACCCTTTTTCCCAACCGTAGAAATGCATGGAAGTTAATTTTCCGAAGTTTGCTTGCTCCATGAAAATATTCAACGATTGACTTTGGCAAATAAATGCTCCGCGGTCAGCGGCTTGGTCAATGATTGCTTTCTGAGAAATTTCCCACGCTGTTTTGTAAAGTTCTTTAAGGCGAGCAGGAATTTCAGGAATGTTTTGTACAGATCCATTAGCCGCCATAATTTTTTGACGCATTTCCATATTCCATAAGCCTTCTTTTACTAGATCTTTTAATAAGTGCTTATTTACGATAATGAACTCTCCAGAAAGCACACGTCGCGTATAAATGTTCGATGTGTAAGGCTCAAAACATTCATTGTTTCCAAGTATTTGAGCTGTAGATGCCGTTGGCATTGGAGCCAATAATAAGGAGTTCCTTACCCCATGTTTCTTAACCTCTTCTTTCAATAAATCCCATTCCCATCGATTACTTGGAGTAACGCCCCACATATCAAATTGAAAAACACCCTTTGATACAGGAGATCCTTCAAATGTGGAATACGCCCCTTCTTTAATGGCTAAGTCCTTAGACGCAGACATCGAAGCAAAATATATGGTTTCAAATATTTCTCGGTTTAATGCACGAGCTTCTTCAGATTCGAAAGGAAGTCCTAATAAAATAAAGGCATCAGCTAATCCTTGTACCCCTAAGCCAATCGGTCGGTGACGTAAGTTTGAATTTTTGGCCTCTTCAACAGGGTAATAATTTTCATCAATAATTTTATTGAGGTTCAATGTAGCCTGATACGTGACTTCAAAAAGTTTATCATGATCAAATACCCCTTGTTCTGTAACATACTTAGGCAAAGCCAAGGAAGCAAGGTTACAAACGGCAACTTCATCTGGCGCGGTGTATTCAATGATTTCCGTACACAGATTAGAAGATTTTATAACCCCTAAATTTTGTTGATTAGACTTAGCGTTAGCCGCATCTTTGTACAACATGTAAGGCGTTCCGGTTTCTATTTGTGATTCAAGAATTTTGAACCATAAATCTTGAGCATTGATGGTTTTTCTTCCTTTCCCTTCAGACTCATACTTAGTATAAAGCGCTTCAAATTCTTCGCTGTGAGTATCTGATAATCCCGGGCATTCATGCGGACACATTAAGGTCCAAGTTTCGTTGTTCTTAACACGTTTCATGAATAAATCTGGAATCCAAAGTGCGAAAAATAAATCTCGTGCACGTTGCTCTTCTTTCCCGTGGTTTTTCTTAAGGTCCAAAAAGTCAAATACATCCGCATGCCATGGCTCTAGATAAATTGCAAAAGAGCCTTTTCTTTTACCTCCTCCTTGATCAACATAACGAGCGGTGTCATTGAATACACGAAGCATCGGAACAATACCATTAGAGGTGCCATTAGTGCCCTTAATATAAGATCCCGTTGCACGAACGTTGTGAATAGATAATCCAATACCACCAGCGGACTGAGAGATTTGAGCACATGATTTTAAGGTGTCATAAATCCCAGGTATACTATCCTCTTTCATTGTCAACAAAAAGCAAGAAGACATTTGAGGTTTTGGTGTCCCAGAATTAAATAAGGTAGGAGTTGCGTGAGTAAACCATCCTTCTGACATTAAATTATACGTGGCGATCGCTGATTTTATATCTTCTTTATGGATTCCTAAAGATACCCGCATGAGCATGTGTTGTGGACGTTCGGCAATTTTACCTTCAAGCTTCATTAAATAAGAGCGAGTAAGTGTTTTGAATCCGAAATAATCATATCTAAAATCACGATCATAAATGATACTCGAATCTAAGGCTTCTCGGTTATTAACTACAATTTGATACACTTCTTCCGATAATAACGCGGCAGACTGTCCTGTTTTTGGGTCAAGGTATTCGTATAAATCGGTCATAACATCAGAAAACGTCTTTTTCGTTTCCTTGTGAAGATTTGATACAGCAATTCTAGAAGCCAATAAGGCATAGTCTGGGTGTTCGGTTGTTTTCGCTGCAGCAACTTCAGCAGCTAAATTATCAAGGTCTGTGGTTGATACGCCATCATAAAGTCCTTCAATAACTTTCATCGCCACAGCCTCAGGTGAAACCATAGGATCTAAGCCATAACACATTTTAATAACCCTAGCGGTAATTTTATCAAATTTTACTGCCTCTTTTCTTCCGTCTCTTTTAACTACGTACATTACTCTTACTTTTTCTTAAATTAAAATTCTTCATCCAACGTAAAACGTTGCGTTTCTTTATCAGACATTACACTTGCCTTTTGATATTCTCCTACTCTTTTTTCAAAGAAATTTGTTTTTCCTTGAATAGAGATCATTTCCATAAAGTCAAATGGATTGGTGGTGTTGTAAACGCGCTCATTACCAAGCTCTACTAATAAGCGGTCTGCAACAAACTCAATGTATTGACTCATTAAATCGCTGTTCATACCGATCAGTTTAACAGGCAGGGCATCAGTAACAAATTCTTTTTCAATTTCAACGGCATCCATAATGATTTCTCGCACTTGATCTTTGGAAAGCTTGTTAACGAGGTGACGCGTGTATAGTAAACAAGCGAAATCGCAATGAAGGCCTTCGTCTCTTGAAATTAATTCATTTGAGAAGGATAGCCCGGGCATTAACCCACGTTTCTTAAGCCAAAAGATAGAACAAAACGACCCAGAGAAGAAAATACCCTCTACGGCAGCAAAAGCCACTAAACGCTCCGCAAAAGAACCTTTATCAATCCATCTTAATGCCCAATCTGCCTTTTTGCGAACACAATCTAAGGTATCAATTGCGTTAAAGAGTCCAGCTTTTTCCGCGGAGTCTTTGATGTAGGTGTCAATTAATAAAGAATACGTTTCAGAGTGGATATTTTCAGCAGCGACTTGGAAGCCATAGAAAAACTTTGCTTCTGTATACTGTACTTCCGATAAAAAATGCTCAGCTAAGTTTTCATTTACAATACCATCAGACGCAGCAAAAAATGCAAGAACATGCTTAACAAAATGACGCTCGTCGTTTGTTAATCGTTCCCAGTCTACCAAATCCTGAGATAAATCAATTTCTTCTGCGGTCCAAAAACTCGCTTCTGCTTTTTTGTAAAAGCTCCAAATGTCGCTGTGTTCAATAGGAAAGAGAACAAAACGATTTTTATTCTCAGCTAAAATTGGTTCGTGGTTCATGGTTATTTTTAATTATTTATTCTATTTTTTTATGCGATAGCTTGCCCAACAACCGATTCACGTCGGCTCCGCTTTTGCTAACAAAAAACATTGTTTCCTTTATACTTACGGGAGCAATAAACTTGCTGTTTTAAAGTTTGTAAAAAGGCTTACAAATTTTGTCAAAAAAAACGTTCAACACAATGCGATTTTTCTCCGTAATGCTTTTTGTCAACCCCCATTCAATCGCTATCCCTTAGTAGTACTTTGTTGCGTGATTTATCAACAACTTTTAAAAGTTATTAATAAGCCAAAATAGAATAATTAAACCCCAAATTGACTTGTTTGGTACGTTTGACAAATCAGCCATTAAACTTAGTTGTTTTAACTCGTTCAATTAGCGATTTATTAATTTCATTTTCAACACTATGGTGTTTAATTCTTTAATAAAAAAGTACTCCATTCGCGAGGTGTTTCTCAAACCCTTGCTGCATCTATTTTTTCCATATCGCTGTCATGCTTGCGGCATTGAATTGTTCTCAGAAGAATCTATTCTTTGTATATTCTGTGAAACCGGCTTGGAACTCACATTCAATCAGGCTGAATTACCCCAGCACCTGGTGTCAGAGTCTATAACCTTGCACTCGCTATGCTATTACAGCAAGGGAAAAGCGGCGCAACCTTTGCTTCATGCATTGAAATATAATCATGAGCGTGATGCTTGTTTTGACTGGGGATTAATGCTAGCAAAGAGCCTAAAAGACCGTTCCATTGAATGGCCGGAATATTTAATACCGGTGCCTCTTCATCCTCAGAAAGAGTATTTACGAGGGTATAATCAAAGCGAGTTCTTAGCAAGAGGAATACAAGCAGTATACCCTTCGGCACAGTTAAGATTAGACCTGATTAAACGAGTTAAAAATAGTAATAGCCAAACCCGTAAGAATAGACAGAATCGTTTGCATGATGTTCGAAACGTATTTGAATTAAATTCTCATACTTGGGGAACGGTCTCACATATTGGTTTGGTAGATGATGTGATTACTACCGGTGCCACATTAAAGGGTATAATAGAACTTATTAAATCTAAGTATCCCGCTATACGAATTACTATCTTTGTCCTGGCGGTAACTAAATAACATGCAAAAGAAGTTTCTAATTGTTGGCGGTGGGGTTGCAGGTGTTTGCCTTGCGCATCAGTTAATAAAACAAAATCAACAGGTAACCTTAGTTGATAATGGAAATAATGTTTCATCTGTCGTTGCTGCCGGAATTGTACACCCCATGTCGTTCAGACGCACCTTGCTTTCTTGGAACGCAGACCCGTTTTATTTCGAATCAAAAGCCTTTTATATGGAGATGGAATCTGTATTAAACGCTCATTTCTTTCATCCTATTATGGTGCGTAGGTTATTTGCCACACAAGAAGAAGCCACCTGCTGGAATCAACGGCTAGAACAACCGGAATTCAGGTTGTTTATGCATCAAATAACACCGGAAGACCTAGCGTTTACCCCGCACGGGTCAGGGCGAGTTGACGGCTTTTGGATCGACACCCGGGTATTTATTAAAGAAAGTCACCACTATCTTGCTGCGCGTCAACAGCTTGTTTATGACACGATTTCAAGTGAGAATTTCAACCCAGAAACCATGGAGTTTCGAGGTGTTAAATACGATGAGGTGGTCATGGCTTTGGGCTATAAAAACAATCAAGTCCCTTGGTTTTCTGAAGTTCCTGTGAATCCAACAAAAGGTCAATTATTAACCGTAAAATGGGACAACCCACTCCAAAACACCTCCTTGCATCGAAAGGCATTTGCCTTACCCATTGGAGAGAATTTGTTTCGAATAGGGTCAACCTATGAATGGAATAATACCTCAACGGAACCAACACCTGAGGGGAGGGAATTAATTTTATCGAATGTAAGGTCTATTACGAATGACTCACTTGAAGTAATAGCGCATTATTCAGGAATTCGTCCAACATCACTAGATCGCCGTCCGATGGTGGGAAAACATCCGGTGTATGACCAGCTATATATTTTTAACGGCCTTGGTGCAAAAGGGTATATGCTCGCACCATCGCTAGCCGAGATGCTTTGCAATGCCTTGATTTACAATACCGCTTTGTTAGCAGATCTCCATCCCTATCGATTTAATCCTAAGTAACTTTCGATATCTTTGTGTTTATGAGCGAAATAGAAGAAAAGCAAGCGCGTTACGATCGGGCATATTTACGTCTAGCACAAAACTGGGCGATGTTGTCGCATTGTACCCGTAAAAAAGTAGGGGCAATTATTGTTAAAGACCGAATGATTATCTCTGATGGATATAATGGAACCCCTTCTGGATTTTCAAACCGTTGCGAAAATGAAGAAGGCGAAACGCATTGGTATGTTTTACATGCCGAGGCCAACGCAATTTTAAAAGTAGCTAAATCTACAAACAACACCGACGGCTCAACCTTATACCTTACGCATTCTCCTTGCAAGGATTGTAGCAAATTAATACTTCAGTCAGGAATCAAACGCGTGGTGTATATGGATGCCTATAAAGATATTAGTGGCTTGACTTTTTTAACCAATGCTGGAGTTGTAATTACACAAATTAACACGATTGAACATGTCTGATAATAAACGATTTTTTCTGCCCATATTCGCTTCGATTTTAGTGATTATTGGATTTGGAATGGGTTATATATTACACCCTAAGGTAGATTCCAGGCGCGCGTCTAAATTTGAAGAGGTATTGGATGCCTTGGATGAAATGTATGTTGATTCAATAGATAAAGACAAGGTGTTTAATCAAGCCATCAACGACATGTTACATAAATTGGACCCCCATTCAAGGTATATAACAGCGAATGCGCTTAGATCAGAACAAGAATCGATGCAAGGAAGTTTCGGCGGTATTGGTGTTAGATTTCAATTAATTAAAGATACCGTATGTGTAATTAAGGCAATTCCCAATGCACCTGCATTTTTTTCTGGTGTTCGAAGCGGTGATCAAATCATTGCAATAAACGGCAAATCATTTACCGGCAAGAAAATAACTACCGATAAAGTGATGTCCTCATTAAAAGGAGATGTTGATACGGAGGTAAAAGTCACCATCCTTCGAAATAACACAAAAAAGCTCATTACCATAATAAGGGGGGAGATTCCTTTAGAAACGGTATCTACATACTATATGATTGATAAGGAAATTGGGTTTTTACGCATAGATCAATTTTCTGTTCCAACCCATGAAGAATTTGTAGTCGCGGCCGAATCTTTATTAAGCCAAGGCATGAATAAATTGGTATTGGACTTGAGAGGAAACCCAGGCGGAGTAATGGAAGCGGCTATAAACATTGCAGATGAATTTCTTGCTAAAGGAGACGTTATCGTTTCCACAAAAAGCAAAAACAGTGATGCCGATGTTTCAAAATCCACCGAGGGAGGCTGTCTAGAGCGCGTAAAATTGGTGGTGTTAATTGATGAGGGTACGGCTTCCGCAGCTGAAATATTAGCCGGCGCCATTCAAGATAACGATCGCGGGGAATTAGTGGGAAGACGAACCTATGGAAAAGGACTCGTTCAACAAGATCAAATGTTGTCGGATGGAAGTAGTGTGCGAATGACGATTTCAAGATATTATATGCCTTCTGGTAGGTCTATCCAGCGAAAGTATACCGGAGATTATGAGGCATACATGCGCGATGAAGCCCGTTACATAAAAGGAGAATTATTTAGCCAAGACTCAATGTATTTGGATAAATCCAAAGTATATAAAACTAAAAAAGGTCGCCGTGTGTATGGCGGTGGCGGCGTTATTCCTGATGAATTCGTTCCTTTCGATACCACCGGGTCATCACTGTATTTAACAGAATTAAATGTAAATCAAATCTTCAGTGCGTTTGTATTTAAGTCACTACAAACCAAACGAACTAAATGGAAAACGATTGAGAATTTACGTGATTATAACTTTACGTCCGTTGATCTTAAGGCGTTTACTGCGTTTGCTTCAAGTACGTATAACATACTTGGTTATGAACACTTAAATAAAACTCAGACACTTCGAATAAATCAGCAATTGAAGTTGGAGTTTGCTCGTCAATTGTGGGATGAAATTGGAGTATATAAAGTCACGTCAACCTATGACAAAGAATTAAAACGCGCACTCCTAAAATTGCGTTAAAGTTCTTCTCCGAGCGCCTTTGAGATTTCGATTTGGATTTTCTCGGTGTCGTAGTCTTCCTCTTCGTCAAATATTTCGAAATAAGGTTCTTCGAATGACTTGGACATCATGCGTTTTTGTAGCGAAAGTAAGAGCGATGGAAGGATGATTAAGTTGGTCACCATACCAACCAAAATCGTTATAGACACCAACAATCCAAGCGCTTTGGTTCCACCAAATTGAGAAAAAACAAACATGATAAATCCAAAGAATAAAATTACAGAGGTATAGAAAATACCAAGCCCCGTTTCTCTTAATGACGTTAATATGGCATAGTTCATGTCATGGGCATTGGCCTTCAATTCCTGTCGGTATTTTGCTAAAAAGAGGATGGCGTTATCCACTGTAATACCCAGTGCAATTCCAAAAACCAAGAGGGTGGATGGTTTTAAAGGGATGTCGAAATATCCCATTAAACCTGCCGTAAGTAATAACGGAATTATGTTTGGAATCATTGAAACCACAATAATTTTAAAAGAACGAAACAGTACGGCCATTAGTAAGGCGATGGAAAGCACAGCGAATAATAAGCTTTGTAAAAGATTAATAAAAAGGTACTTTGTTCCCTCAGAAACCACCACCGAAATTCCTGTGAACGTCACGTCGTAATATTGATTATCAATGGCTTTTCTGAGCCTTTTTATTGATGATTTCTCTGTTCTATACTTATAAAGTTTATCAGGATCAACATCAAACGCATATTGTAGTGCTTCGTTTCCTTCGGCGATCGAACGTATCACATCATTAGCAATCGCAGGGTAGGCAACCAGTGAATCAAAACAGGTGTGATCGCCCTTTTCATATTTTTTGAAAAGTCGTTCCCATTCTTCTCGTTCCGGATTCATCAAGGCATCCACCTCAAGTTTTAAAGTGTCTACTTTTTGCGCTACACTATACGACCCAAGGTCTTTCATCTGTGTACGTATGCGCAAGGTGGTATTTGCAGTGTCTACCAAATCCTTCAACGAAAGATTCCCATTATTTACATTATTGAAGTCGAATTTCTCGAAATATGTTTTCAGTTTTAACATATCTCGTTTCTTGATTATCTTATAATATGCAGGGTTACCCTGATGATAAGACATGTTAATAACCTTTAGAAAGTCAAGGTAGGTAAGGCTTTTAGAAAACAAGGTATCACTCTCAAACATTTGTTGAACTTCTTCAACACGCGTCATGGTTGTTTCATTAAACAGTTTCCCTGGTTCTTTGTAGTTAACTGTGATTTCAAATGGAATTGAACCCCCGAAGTTTCGTTCGATAAATTTCAAATCGCGCGAAATTTGATCATTCTCCGGAATGTCACCAGTAACATTTCCCGTGGCCGTAATTTTAGTCATGCCATAGATTCCCACAAACAACATCACTACGGATAACACATAAACAATCGGTCTATATCGGGTAATGATAAGAATAATATATTCAATGAATCCTTGAGAATACACTCGAGACAAGTGCCTTAAATGACGCTCTTTTGGCGGTGCACTATAACTGGCAAGAATTGGAACGATGCATAACGAAAGAAAGAACACCACCATTATATTCAAGCTGGAAATCACGCCAAATTCAGCCAGGCGATCACTGCTTGTAAACGTTACAAATCCTACAGCTGTCGTTAAATTGGTTAAAAAGGTTACGGGACCAATGCGCCGAATCATAATAAACAAGGCTTTGGTCTTGTTGCCCATCCGATTGAATTCCTGATGGTATCTGGTAACAATAAATACACAATTTGGTACGCCAATTACAATTAATAATGGCGGAATCAATGCCATCATTATGGTGAGTGAATAGTTAAATAATGCAATGGTTCCTAAGGCCCAAATAACCGATACAAAAACTACTAGGTTGCATTGTATAACAATTCGAAACGACCTGAAAAATATATATAAGAGTAGGGATGATGCAAAAACGGAAAGCCCAAGGAAGAGGAACATTTCATTCAGAATGCGTTTTGCTACGGTAACACGAATGTGAGGTAGTCCTGAGAAATAGAACTTCCCGAGCGTGGGTTCGTATTGTTTCGTGAGGTCTTCAATGTGAAAAACCACCTTTGATTTAACTTTATCCTCTAGTACTTTCTCATTTAACCCGATTAGCATTAAAGAAACTTCACTCGAATCATTATACAAGACATTTTTATAGGCTGGATTCCTTTTTATTATGGTGCGTATAGAATCAATGGATTTTTCTTTGAATGTGGTGTCATAGAAAATCCGATGTATTACAAATTTTTGTTCGGCCGTATCATTAACGATATTAAACAAGGTGGCCTCTGAAATAACGGTCTCCACACCAGGTTGCGCGAGAATTTTATCTCCGAGTTCTTTCCACGCTTTGAATTTCTTTTCTGAATAAAGGTCTTTGGAAGAAATAGCCATTACCAGCGTCGCCCCATCTTCACCAAATTGTTCCTTGAACTTAACATAGTTCATTTGTGTGGGGTGGTCTTTGGGCAGGAGAATCCCGTAACGATTGTCTACGCGCAAATCAGATACTACAAAATATCCAAAAAACAAGGTCAATAGAAAGATTATGGTTAGGATATATAACCGATTTCTTAAAATGATACTTGCTATTCTACTCCACATGGTTTTAGTTTACCTAAAATTCACCACAAAGTTACAAATTTCAACGGGTTCGTTAAGTTAGATTGTAAAAACAGTGGTTAAAAACTGGGTTTATTTAATTGGATTAAATAAAAAAACCCTAACGATGAAGTCAGGGTTTTGTACTCGAGGCGGGACTTGAACCCGCACGGGCAAATGCCCACAGGATTTTAAGTCCGGCGTGTCTACCAATTCCACCACTCGAGCAATCCTGAGCGAGAAACGGGATTCGAACCCGCGACTTCAACCTTGGCAAGGTTGCGCTCTACCAACTGAGCTATTCTCGCTTATACATCAGTTAACTATTTGTTAACCTGTTGTGCGTTGCAAATGTACAAAAAACAATTTTTTATCCAAAATGGATTCTATCCTCCCGTGAGTTTTTTTATCTCATGAAGTTTCATCAAGGCTTCAACCGGGGTTAATACATTGATATCTATAGCCATTAGGGTTTCATGTATTTGTTCCAGGACCGGATCATTTAACTGAAAAAAACTCAGTTGCATGGGGGTATCGTTGGTGTTTTTGAGCGTTTTTTTCTTTTGGTTGCTGCTTGTCTGACCAACTTGTTGGTGGCTATTTTCTAATTCTTTAAGAACGTGTTCGGCTCGTGAAACCACCCAATCTGGCATTCCAGCTAATTTTGCTACGTGTATACCAAAAGAATGTTCGCTTCCTCCCGCAACTAATTTTCTAAGAAATAAAATATTCTTTCCTAATTCTTTAACGGCAATGGAATAGTTTTTTATTCGTTCAAATCTCCCGGCCATTTCATTTAATTCATGGTAATGGGTAGCGAAAAGCGTTTTTGGTCGATGTTTTTTGTTTTCATGAAGGTATTCGGTAATCGACCATGCAATAGAAATTCCATCATAGGTACTCGTTCCTCGACCGATTTCATCAAGAATAACAAGACTGCGTTCGGATAGGTTATTTAAAATGCTTGCCGTTTCGTTCATTTCTACCATAAAGGTGGATTCTCCTGCAGATAAATTATCTGATGCACCAACGCGGGTAAATACTTTATCGACCAACCCAATCGTTGCTTTTTTTGCGGGAACAAAGGACCCAATCTGCGCTAAGATTACGATTAATGCGGTTTGACGTAATACAGCACTCTTTCCACTCATATTAGGCCCTGTTATCATCATGATTTGTTGGTCATCATTGGACAAAAACAAGTCGTTAGCAACATATATTTCGCCGCTCTTTAGTTGTTTTTCAATGACTGGATGCCGGCCTTCTTCGATGTGAATTACCAAAGAATCGTTTACTTCAGGCAAACAATATTGCTGTTCCTTGGCTAAAATGGCAAAACTACTAAGCACATCCAGACGGGCTAAGGTTGTTGCGTTATGTTGAATTACAGCTACATGTGTTGCCAGGGACGTTAATAATTCTTGATAAAGGCGTTGTTCAATGGCTAATATTTTAGCCTCTGCACCTAATATTTTTTCCTCATATTCTTTTAGTTCTTCGGTAATGTATCGTTCGGCATTAACCAAGGTTTGGCGTCTTATCCACTCCGAAGGCACCTTGTCTTTGTGCGTGTTTCTTACTTCTATGTAATACCCAAAAACATTATTAAACGCGATTTTTAAGCTGGTAATCCCTGTTTTTTCTGCCTCACGATCCTGTAGTTCTTGTAAATACTGCTTTCCATTATTTGAAATATTGCGTAACTCATCAAGTTCTTTACTAACTCCCGCTTTAATTACGTCGCCCTTCCCAATCGCAATGGCTGGCGCAGGATCAATCGTTTCGTCTATTTGTCGAAGCAATTCGCCGCAGGCCTGAAAGGAGTTAGAAAGTTCACAGATCATTGTGTTTTCTTTTCCTTCATTTAAGGTTTGTTTAATTGGCTCAATTAACTCGAGGCTACGGTGTATGTGTCTAATTTCGCGCGGATTAACTTTTCCCACCGCAACTTTTGAAATGAGGCGTTCAAGATCACCGCATTGGGCTAAGTGCTCACGAATTGTTTCGCAAGGCCGTTCATTAGAAGCAAACCAAGCCACTGCACCATTTCTTGCATGAATTTGATTGAGATTGGTAAGCGGTAAGAGTAGCCAACGTTTTAATAAACGTCCGCCCATCGCCGTTAAGGTATAGTCAATCACGTCAAGTAAGGTTTTTGCCCGTTCATGTTGCGGGTAAACCAACTCAAGGTTTTTAATGGTAAATCGGTCAAGCCAAAGGTGTTCTTTTTCTTCAATGCGCGCGATGGAGCGAATGTGATGTAACGCTTGCAGTTGGTTCTCCTTTACGTAGTGGAGTGCGGCAGACGCAGCAATGATGCCATTGGTATAATCCGCAACACCGAATCCTGCTAAGTTTTTTGTTCCAAAATGCGTTGCTAAATGATCATCAGCAAAATCAGTAGTAAAAACCCAATCGTCTAAGCGATAAAAACAATCAATTGTGAATTGTAGCGCCCGAAAGTCATCTTGTTTTTGCTTTTGATATACAATCTCTGCTGGATTGAATACGGACAAGAGTTTCTCAACCCGCTGTATGCTTCCTTCTCCCAAAAGAAATTCACCCGTAGATACGTCTAAAAATGCAACGCCAACAGACTGTTTTCCAAAATGAATTGCCGCAAGAAAGTTGTTGCTTTTTTGTGTTAAAACCTGGTCATTAAACGCAACCCCAGGAGTAACTAATTCCGTTACCCCTCGCTTTACAATGGTTTTTGTCATTTTGGGGTCTTCCAATTGGTCACAAACTGCAACGCGTTGTCCGGCTCGAACTAATTTGGGCAAATAGGTTTCTAAGGAATGGTGTGGAAATCCTGCCAAATCGATTTCTGCTGCCGCCCCATTTTTTCGTTTAGTTAAGACAATGCCTAAAATGCGGGAAGTTTTTACCGCATCCTCACCAAAGGTTTCATAGAAATCTCCAACACGAAAAAGCAACAAAGCACCGGGGTGTTTTGCTTTAATTTGATGATATTGTTTCATCAACGGGGTTTCTTCGCTGGAGGTAGATTTCGCCAAATGAGCTAGATTTCGGAATTTAGCATCTAAATTAGGTTGAGTTAACCGAATATCAAAATTAACGGCAAAGGACTTTTCAACATGAATAAGAAACTTAAACTTTGGGAATTAAACAGGCTATCTCCGGAAGAATTTTCAAAACAAGAAAAGTTGCCTGTTGTGGTGGTGTTAGATGATATCAGGTCTTTCGAGAACGTTGGTTCCGTTTTTAGAACCTCAGACGCCTTTGGTATACAAGAGATAATTTTGTGTGGAATCACACCGATACCTCCTCACCGAGAAATTCATCGCACCGCATTGGGCGCAACAGAAACGGTTACTTGGAGCCATGCTTCCAACGCCTTGGAGGCCATTCTGAAACTAAAAATTGCGGGGTATACAATTTATGCGTTAGAACAAGCAGAGAAAACCATACCGCTTCAGCACTTAAAAAACAGCATTAATTCGCGAATTGCACTCGTATTTGGCAACGAAGTGAACGGCGTAAATCAAGACGTTATTGACCACTGTGATGGTGTTATTGAAATCCCTCAGTTTGGAACTAAACACAGTTTAAATGTGAGTGTATGTGTTGGTGTGGTTTTGTGGGAGTTCGCCACCTTAATGAATCCTGCGCTAAAAGGGGATTAGCGATAAAATCCCATTTCTTTAATCATCCGTTCTACCATCTCCGGCACCATGTATTTTATGCTTTTCTGCTGTTTAATCAAAGCTCTAATTTGACTAGAAGATAATTCTAGGGCGGGCACATCTGATAAATACTCAATGTTTCCGTCCATTGACTTTTCGTCTTTGCTAACGGATTCATCCGCTTGAATACTTCGAGGATATACTAAGATTCTAAAATTAGAGAGAATAAATTCGGAGTTATACCAGGTTTTTATCCCCCTTAAATTATCTTCACCAACAATCAAAGAGAAGGTATGCTCAGGATTTTTTTCTCTTAAATGAGTAAGGGTAATGGCTGTATAGTTGGGTTGGGCGAGATGGAATTCAATGTCAGAAGCACGAAATTTTAAGTTGTCATGAATCGCATCTCTAACCATGTTTAACCGGTGATGATCCGCTAATAAATTTCCTTTTTTTTTGATGGGGTTATGTGGTGTAACTACAAACCAGATTTGATCTAAATCTGTTTCATTGATTATCCCTTCGGCCAACATAAGATGCCCGGTATGAATGGGGTTGAACGAACCAAAAAACAAGCCTATTTTCATGAGGATATAAACCGTGTTACTTGTGTTTTTGCGTCAGATACTGCTTTTTCTAAGTCGTCATTGAGAATACAAACATCGAATGATTCTGCTTGTGA
The DNA here is from genome assembly GCA_044347515.1 of Crocinitomicaceae bacterium. Lineage (GTDB taxonomy): Bacteria > Bacteroidota > Bacteroidia > Flavobacteriales_D > Crocinitomicaceae > UBA952. The sequence goes on from JBIKUO010000006.1 coordinate 84,130, forward strand.
AAGCTCCCAAGCCGACTTCTTAATTCTAAGGGCTATTCGTTCTTCGCTTTCTGTTTCTCTAGCGCGCAGTCTTTTTTCAAGAATCTCAACACTCGGAGGTTTGATAAAAACAGAGAGCGCATGTTCTTTGAATAAGGCTTTCAAATTTAGGCCACCGACCACATCTACATCGAAAATAATCACCTTGCCTTCATCCCATAAGCGCTGAACTTCTTGCCTTAAGGTTCCATAATAATGATCGGTGTAGACTTCTTCCCATTCAATGAACTCTTGGTTTTCGATGGCTTTTTTAAAGCCCTCCACACCTAGAAAATAATAGTCTTTACCTTCTTGTTCCATCGGCCTCGCACTTCTAGAGCATGCTGAAATTGAGAATGCCAATGCCGGTATTTCTGTCATCAATCGGTGCACAATGGTTGTTTTTCCTGCACCGGATGGGGCAGAGACTATAATTGACTTTCCAAGGCGCAAGGGATTAGAGGACATTTTGAACTTGTTCTTTAATTTTTTCTAGGTGATTTTTCATTTCCACAATCATTCGCTGCATCATCGCATGATTACTTTTACTGCCCAGGGTGTTGATTTCTCTTCCCATTTCCTGTACTATAAAACCAAGTTTTTTTCCGCTTGATTCATTGGACGCCATGGTTTCTCTAAAATAAGTGATGTGACTTCTCAATCTGATTTTTTCCTCTGAAACATCAAGCTTATCCATATAAAACAAGAGCTCTTGCTCTACCCGACTTTGAATGTCTTGGTTGGCGATTTCTTTTACTGCCTGTTCTAATCGTGTTCTAGCCGACAATATCCGTTCTTTTTCAAAGGGCTCAAGTTGTGATACCAAGGTTTCAATTTGAAGTAATGAAGATTCTAAATCATCCATTAGGGTCTTGCCCTCTGTCTTTCTAAATCCTAGCGTTGATTGAATAGCCTCTCGTAATAAATTGAGTATAAACTCTTGTTCACCCGCCGAAATCTCATCCGAGGGTTGTTTAATTACACCCGGTAATGAGGTAAGCGTTCCAACCCATTCCGCGGGCTCAAGGGATTCCTCGCTTAGTAGGTGTTTAATGTCTGCAATATATGCTTTTGCAAGGGCAAAATCCACATTGCTGATTTTTGTGTTTGGGTTGTCTTCAAGGTATAATCCCACATCAATTTTACCACGCTCTAAGGTTTGCCCGATTTCAGTTCTAATATTTGATTCAATGCTGCGGAAAGCAGAAGGAACTTTTACGGTTAGGTCTAAGCCTTTTCCATTTAATGAGCGGATTTCAATGGATCGCTTCTTTCCTTCAAACACCCCGCTACTTTTTCCAAAACCCGTCATTGACCACATACTGCTTCTTTTTTTTCAAAGGTAGGAATTAGAATATATATGCTATTCATCCGCTTGGAGTAATTTTAACAATAAACGTTCTGTTTCTTCTTGCAGCGATGTATAAAAACCACCGGTGGCCGGGCCATCAAATCCCGAATTCACCTGGACAATTCGGCCTTTTTTATCAAGAAAAATGGTCGTTGGAAAAGAGAAAACACCATTCAGTTGATTAAAAACAGCATGCGCATCCTTAGTAGAAGCTCCACCACCTAAGTATAGGGGATAAGTAAATCCCATTTTTTTGTGATATTTCTTCAACCGTGCAATGCGGTCTTTATCTGAGTTGCCATTTTCAAACCCAATTCCAATAAAACGAATGTCCTTAAAAGTGCTTTTTTGACTTAATTCAATGAAATATTTACTTTCATCCAGGCAATTCGGACACCACGTCCCCATGAGTTGAATTACGGTTGGTTTTCCGCGAAAGAACTCGGTGTCTAGGGTCTTTTCTTTTCCTCGGTTGGTTTTTATAGTAATATTCAATGCCGCCAAGGGTTCGGTGGGCCAGCTTATTGCATTTGGTGCTGTCTGCTTGGCCTTTGGGTTTAATACGCCGGTCCACGTTGCATGATATTTACTTCCTGAATAGAAGTTTCCACGCATTACGGTAGAGTCATCCGCATCCATAGCAGCTTCAAATAAATAGGCATGCACCCCATCAAAGCAGCTCAGCTTCATCTTCCCATTAAAAACCCCGCCAGATAAATACCGGTAATCGCCAGTTTCTGTGCGGAATGTCCCGTCTATTTTACTGCGTTTTTGTTTAAATATTCCAATCGCCTGAGCGTCGCCTTCGGAATCCGTAAAAATCACGTCATAGGTTCCTTCGAATTTCGGACCAACGCGGTCTAAGGGTAAATCAAATCGGGGATCTATACCTTCTGCAACGGGATAAAACATGAAGGGAAATGAAGTGGCATTCAATTTATTTAAATTGATCCATCGTCCGCTTAAGGTTTGCTTATGAAAGTTGATTTCCCCCGCAATTTCAGGGAATTCCATGTAAATAGTATCGTTTTTTTCCACTAAAAAGCGTAAATCGATGCGTTCATCCCCATTGTGTATAGAAAGTTTCGGTTGTTTACCCGGGGCATACGTTACTTCAAAAGGTATCGCTCTTCGATCGTTTAGTTGCAGCACAGCATGATAACGAATTTCCGGATTTTCTTGGCCCCAACCAACCGAACTGACGAGCCAAGAATTAAAAACAAACAAAATTAAAATATGTACCTTTCCCATGTCTATGCAACCTTTATTCTTCAAAAATAGTCAATAGTCGCGAGCCCATGGAAGATGCGTTACTTGTGCAAGAATGTTTGAAAGGGAAACCAAGGGCTCAAAAAGCGTTGTTTGACAAGTTTGCTCCTAAAATGTTGGCTGTTTGTGCGCGGTATATGAAAGACCAAGCAGAAACAGAGGATGTATTTCAGATAGGCATGGTTAAGGTGTTTAATAAACTTTCCGACTTTAAAGCGGAAGGTCCGCTCGAAGGTTGGATCCGAAGGATTATGGTAAATAGTTGTCTTGATCAACTTCGAAAGAATCAGCGCTTCGTTACCGATAAAAACATAGATGATGTATCGTATCGCATTGAGGTAAAAGAAGAAATCTCTTCTCAATTAATGGCAGAAGATTTGATTGCGTTGATTCAAAAAATGCCGGCTGGGTATCGTGTAGTTTTTAATTTGTTTGCCATCGAAGGGTATTCGCATCAAGAAATTGCTGAACAACTGAATATTTCCGAAAGCACATCAAAATCCCAATATTTAAGAGCTAGAGCTTACTTAAGACAACGTATAGAAGAAAGATAATATGGAAAAAGAGACCTTTGAATCGGTATTGAAAGAAAAACTAGGCAACCACGAATTGCCAGTTAACCCAGCCTTGTGGAAAAGCGTTTCTGCACAAGCGGGCCTTTCTTCCGGAGGCGCAGGTCTTGGTTTTGGCGCTTGGATTGGTATTGCTTCGTGCTTGGTTGCCATCACGGCAGGCTTGTTCTATTTTACGACTTCAAAAAAAGAAGTTACGAATGGTTCGTCTAAAAAAGAGGATGTAAAAACTACCGTTAACGAACCTGTAAAAACAGATAACAATGTTAAAAACTCCAACGGAGGCACAGCTTATGCTCTTGTTGAACCAGATACTACTGAGCACATAATCTATTGTGGCTTTGGGACGGTTGTAGATGAAAAACCAATAGATATTCTTGATTTACCAACCCACGAACTCGTCTATTTACAAGAACAAACTTCAACAGAGCTTAGCACCCAAGGTCTTTCGGCTTTACAAAACACCTCAAATACCGAGCTGATTTCTAAAAAAGAAAACTCGATTGAACAAACACCAGAGAAACCTCAAGCTAAGGCTTTCGTAATGCCGAACGCCATTACTCCGAATGGGGATGGAATAAATGATGTGTTAACGTTAACTACTGAGGGATTAACAGATTTTAATGTGGTCGTTTTGGATGCGGCAAATAAACTTGTTTATTCCTCCACAGATCCCAACTTCAAATGGAATGGTTCTTTACTGAATGGTGATCCTGCTCCCGCGGGTACTTATCAGTATTATTTTACGGCTAAAGATGAAAATGGCACGTGGTGTAATCAGTTTTCTTCATTGACCCTCCTTAGATAGGTCTTTTTATTTCTTAGAATTATTGTATATTTGTCCCCTCATTATGAGGCCCCGGTGGCGGAACTGGTAGACGCGCTGGATTCAAAATCCTGTTCTTTCGGGAGTGCCGGTTCGATTCCGGCCCGGGGTACTAAAACCAGTGTTAGCATTGGAGCCAGAGAGAACGGCTTTAACTATCTTGTTCTTTTCTTTGCAATGATTTCGTTGTTGCCTTTACCCTTCTCATTCATCCTTATTAATTGCTTTTTAACGGTATTTTATAAGGCGCTATCCCATCCTTGGGCTATTAATATTACCTTTGATTGTGATGACAAAACAGGTGTATATAAATATTAAGGAATTGGTTCAGGTTAGACCCCCCTCCTTAGCTCCGCTCACAGGAATTGAATTTCAGCACGTCCCTTCAATACCTAATGCATTTTTGGTCATAGAGGATAACACGGTGATTGATTTTGGAAATATGGACTCTTTTGACAGCGCGTTATATCATGCCCATGACCTAATTGATCTGTCGGGCCGTTTTGTCTTACCCGCATTTTGTGATTCTCATACGCATGCCGTATTTGCTCGGCCGAGGGAGACAGAATTTGTGGATAAAATTAAAGGGTTAAGTTATCAAGAAATTGCAGCAAAGGGTGGTGGAATATTGAATAGTGCGCGACACGTGCAAGCACTTTCTGAGGATGAGCTGTTTGAAATTTCACTTCCTAGAGTACAAGAATTAATAGCTGCCGGAACAGGAGCGCTAGAGATTAAAAGCGGTTATGGACTCACGCTATCCGATGAATTAAAGATGTTGCGGGTGATTAAACGAATCAAAGCACATCTTGATATTCCAATTAAAACCACGTTTTTAGCTGCCCATGCCCTCCCCGAGGAGTATAAATCAAACAAACAAGGTTTTATGCAAGCGGTAGTGAATCAGTGGATTCCAAATGTAATATCGGAAGGTTTGGCAGATTATATCGATCTATTTTGTGAAACCGGCTATTTTGATGCGGTTGATCTTGAATTAATTGCTCAAGCGATTCAAGGTTCGCACTTGAAGTTAAAAGTTCATGTGAATCAATTCACTGCTATTGGGGGGATTGAAGAGGCGGTTAAAAATAATGCAATAACTGTAGATCACTTGGAAGTATTAGACACAAAAGATATCGTTGCTTTGAAATCAGGAAAAACCATCGCAACATTACTTCCAGCATGTTCATTCTATTTAAACATCCCATTTTCCCCCGCGAGGGATTTAATTAATGAGGGGATTCCTATTGCCTTGGCCAGTGACTTTAATCCCGGGTCATCACCTGCGTCAAATTTGTTTTTTGTTTGGTCTTTAGCATGTATAAAAATGAAGTTAACCCCTGAAGAGTCCTATAATGCGTTGACGATTAATGCTGCTTTTGCGATGGGAGTAGAAGCGACTCATGGATGTATATTCAAAGGATATAAGGGTAAACTAATCGTTACAAACCCGGCCCCGTCCTTGGCATTTTTCCCCTATGCGTTTGCGACCAATCACATATATAATTTGATAAATTAACCAATGAAGTATTTCCACACCCTGCTTATTCTAGGAATAAGCCTAACCCTTTGTTCACAATCCTATAATGTGAAGGGGAATTTATTGTGGGAAATTAGTTCACCAAATGGGATTTCATATTTGTTTGGTACGCTACACTCAAATGATAAAAGACTTTTTGAATTTCCCGATTCCGTTTATGAGTCGTTTTTAAGTTCCAAAAAACTTGCGGTTGAAGTAAATGTATTTGATTTATTCATGGATAAGGACCCGATACCTAACAGGTCCTTACTTTTACTGGATAAACGCGGTAAATTGTACACCTCTAATGAAGACCCGACCGTTACTTATTATGGGAACGAAGATGGAATGCCTCAGTTTATGGATGCGTGGTTTCAAGAAAAAGCGGAACTTCTTAATAAAGAAATAATTGCCTTAGAATCTATCGCTCAACAAACAAAAGCGATTGAAGAAATACCTTATGTTGAAAAGGAAAACAATATTTCTTTAGCCCTTTCTGATAAACAAGTCTTGCATGAACTTTACCTAGACGGCCGAATAGATCTTATTGATCGCCTGATAAAAGGCGGTTTATCGGGCAATAAAGAAGCCTACATTAAGCTTATTGAAAATAGAAATATCGCCATCGCGGCAAATATAGCGCGTTACTGTTTGGATGGCCCTGTATTTTTTGCTGTTGGCGCAGGGCACCTATATGGAGAGAAGGGCTTGTTAAGTCTTTTGCGCGAAAAAGGATATAAATTAAGGTCAATTCAACTGACTAAAGGGGATACCCCTTCTGCCTCGGAACAAAAAATAAAATCAATGCGTTCGTATGAGTTTTCTCGCGAACTTAGAAACTCATGGATTAAGTTTTCTATGCCCGGTCGTCCCAGAGAAACACAAAGCGAAACAGAAGCCGAAACGATTTTAACGTATAAAGAATTGGGGCAAGGCAACACCTATGAGGTTAGGTATTTTGAGCGCGACACAAGCCTTTCTTTATTGGAGTATTCTGAAATTCTAATCGCAAGCCCACCCCAAAGCCCCTATGTTTTCGGAGTGTTAGATGACGGTACTGAATTTACTCAAGGGTTAAGTGATGCTTATCCTGAAGGATTAAAATGGACAAGGATATTAATAAATGAAACCTATGTATTAGTTGCAAGCTGCTCCGGAGGAAATAAATTTATGAACTCGGACCGACCGCGTCGCTTTTTCAATAATATACTCCTTGAATGAGTAAACCGTATTGTACGGAAAGGACCGTTATGCATTTGGATTTGTCTCGTTCCTGGTTGTACATTAATTTTTATTGGCCATATCTACTGATTTAATATGAAAACTTTTATTCAACAATGCGCTACAGAATTGGTAAAACTTCACGCCGACAGTGCAAGTTATGTGCTTGTTATACCATCAAAGCGCGCTAAGAAATATGTCTTAGAGGCCTTAGCTAAGGCATATAAAAAACCGATTTTTCTACCCACAGTTTATACCATTGAAGAGTTTACTTCACGTTGGAGTGACCTACCCATTATTGATAAAACAAGACAATTATTCTTATTATTTAAGGTGATTAAAGAAACCGAAAAGTTCCAAAACTTGTCGTTTGAGGAGTTTTTGAATTGGGGCCCAATGTTGATAGATGATTTTGAAGATATAAATCGATATTTGCTAAATGCGAAACAAGTCTTTTCAAATTTAATCGCAATCAAAGAGTTAGAAAGTTGGAACCTTGAGGAATCTCAAGAGCTATCGGAAAGCCAACGTAAGTTTATGGAGTTTTGGGATGAACTCCCAGCGATTCATCAGGCGTTTAACAAGGCTTTAAGCGACCTAAATAAATCAACTTCTGGACAAGCACTTAAGCATCTTGCAGAACACACTACGGACTTAATTACAGAGGATAAACACTATTATTTTATAGGGTTTAATGCACTGTCCCTGGGTGAACTCACGGTGATTAATGCATTAAAACAGAGAAAACAAGCAACATATTGGGTAGATGCAGATGCCTATTATTTAAATAATCCCCTGCATGAAGCGGGAACCTTTATTCGAAAGAACATGTCCTTTTTTGGATTAAAAGAGACGCCTTTTACGAATAATAGCTTATTGGAAAAGGCAATGAATATACGTGTTGTCGCATGTTCTCAAATTACCGGGCAAGTGAAGTTAGCCGCTACCGAATTGGCTAATAAAACAGAAGCTGAACTCAACGAAACCTTGGTGTTATTGGCCGATGAAACGCTCATTGTTCCGTTAATGAAAAATATCCCCTCAAGCGTTGAACGAGCAAACATAACCATTGGATTACCTTTAAAACAAACATCCATAAAGTCCTTGATTGATTTACTCTTTTCAATTCAAGAAAACCATATTAGATTTAATACAAAGGCAGGATATTATAAAGATTTGATGCTTTTATTTCAGCATCCCTTAATATCGGTATGGTTAGACAAACCAACGATCAATAAGATTAATGAATGGGAGCGTAAAACGATACAACAAAATAAAGTGTTTCAGAATACGGAACGCTTAGCATTCAATCCATTATTAGATGAACTAACGGCAATCGCGTTTACATCATGGAATTCAAATTATCAAGTTGGCATAACGTTAATGCAACAGTTGATGAGCCTATTAGAACAACAAATGCAGAAAGGATTTGAGTTAGAGCATCAACAAATAGTTGTTTTTCAAGAGGCGCTCGTAACCATGTCAGTACTCGCTTCAGAGGGTTTGCCACCAATGAATATTAAAACATTCAGAACGTTTTTTAATCAACACTGGAGCAAGAAAGCCATCGCATTTCATGGAAACCCAACACAAGGGCTTCAAATTATGGGGCTTCTTGAAGGTCGGATGTTAGATTTTAAACACTTAATTGTGCTTGGGATGAATGAGGGAATGCTTCCACCAACCAACCCAATTGATTCAATTATTCCAATGGACCTACGTAGAGGTCTGGGATTGCCTACAGCCAGAGAGAAACAGGGGCTTTTTGCTCATCATTTTTATCGCTTATTGCATACCGCTGAAGATGTGATTATAACCTATGGAATATCCAATGATTCCTTAGGCTCATCGGAACCAAGCCGATATATAGCTCAACTTGAAATGGAATTAGCCCGTGTAAATGTAAATTGTTCCATTCAAAAACTCTTTTATACAACCGCTTTTCCGGAAAACAATGAATTTGATTCCGCCGTTGTTGTAAAACGCCCGCAAATTCATTTCTTACTTGAAAATTATTTTTCAAAATACATTTCAGCAAGTGCGATTGGCAAGTATTTAACTTGTCCACTTGACTTTTATTATAGGTATTTAGCGGAGTTTGGAGAAGAGGATTCTGTTGAGGAAGAGCTTGAAACTAGCAGCATGGGTAGATTTATACACAATACCCTAGAAAAACTCTTCACCCCATTTGTTGAAGTAGACAAACGTGGAGAACCCGTTAGCCCCGCGCCGCCTGCAATTTCGGTTCAGGATGTAGAAAACATGTTATTAATTGCCCCTACAATATTGAAAGAAGAGTTTTTGTCTTTTTTAAATAATGACGAGAAACTGATTGAATCCGGTAAAAACTGGCTGACGTACAATGTAGCTAAAGAATTAACAATAAACCTATTAAAGAACGATATAGCGTATATTAAAAACCAATCGGAACCGGTTTATATACATCGCGTAGAAGCAAAACTAACGGCCCCCATGACCTTAATGATTGGTGAAGAAGAAAAGGTCGTACAATGGGTTGGCTTTGTGGACAGAATTGATCGAATTGGAGAGTCATATCGATTGGTTGATTATAAGAGTGGTAAAGTTAAAACGGAAGACGTAACGTATAAACGCAAGGACACCATTGAAGAATCTTTTAAGGGCTGTAAGCACGCCCTACAACTTGCGGTTTATACCTATTTATTTAATTATAATTATGGTAAATTACCCACATCTATGGGGATTTATGCAATCCAACGTAAAACAGAAGCCTTTTTCCCGCTTGATATAAATGGATTAAACACCGTTGATTTTTTATCAGATTTTCAGGAATTAATGAATGAGGTTGTTACACAAATATTTGATGAAAGCATTCCTTTTACTCATACGGCAACCGCTAAGTATTGCGGGTATTGTTAAATAAAAAAGCCGAAAAAGGTGGTTTTTCGGCTTTCTCTGCAAGTTAAATAAATCTAAGCTTACGCCTATGAGTATGTTAAAGACGTAAAGGTGTTAAGACACGTTGCCTCTAGATTAATATAATTCTGATTTTAAGGCATCTCGGTAATCTTTTAATTCTTCCCGATTTACTTTTTGTTCTGCATTTTGAAGTAATGACAACAGGTATAATAAGTTGTCTTTCTCATCAATTTCTAAAGGATATTCATTGCCCTCTTCGTCTTCTTCAAATTGCCCTTCAACGGCAAAAGACTCATTTTCACCTAAATACTCATATGTTAATCGAAGTACTTTTACTACTAAAGGATCTTTCTCTTCTAAGGCCTTAACCCGTAGTGACTTTAATTCATCAATTAATTTTGGGGCGGTTACACCCTCTTTTTCTACCATTTTAATAATAGCATCTAGCTTATCATTGGCCAATTTCGTTCTCATGAATCTGATTTAATTACGCAAAGATAAGGATTATTCCACTTTTATTTCATTGCACCTAATAGATTTAACCTTACCCGAACCTTTTGATTATTTTTGTAGATATGGAGTATGTTTTCCAAGCCATCGGAATAGGATTTCTGTTGAGTATTATGATTGGTCCTGTGTTTTTTGTTTTGTTAGAGATTAGCATTACAAAAGGATTTAAATCGGCCTTAATTTTTGACTTGGGTGTTTTGTTGAGTGATTTGTTTTATATCGTCATCTCCTTGTTTTTTGCTTATCAATTAAAAGGACTTGGAGATGTTAAGAATAACTTAGCACTGAGCATTTTAGGGGGCTCCTTATTTATTGCATTTGGTGTATATAATCTGTTTTTTAAAAAGGTACGCTTGGCTCCAATTGATTTAGATCAAGAGTTGATAGATTTACCGGAACAACAAGTTAAACCCAAAAGAAAAAAGGACAATACAATGCTGGTTCTCAAAGGCTTTACTTTAAACTTATTGAATCCAGGCGTAGTGATTTATTGGTTGGCTATCATAGCAAAAGGATTCGATTTAGTTGCTAAATATGAAAGCGATATTCACATTTCAATTTATTTATCGATTATCTTAATTACCTTTTTTGGGATTGATTGTTTGAAGGCATATGTGGCAAACAAACTAAAACCGTTAGTGACCGTTAATTTATTGAAAGCCTTGAATTTACTTATCGGCGTTGTTTTTTCTGGTACTGGCGTTTTTCTAATCCTTCGGCAGTTAATATAGATGTAACATGTATAAGCCTCTCCGTTTTGTTCTTATGAAGTATTTGTGGCTCTTTTTTCTTGTATCCCTGAGCCATGCCGTACATTCTCAAAAGGTCTTGCCTGAAAATTTGAGTCCTAAAGTAAAAGTGTTTTGGGATGCTAATAACAAAAGAATTCATTCTACAGGTTGTTATTACTTGGATGAAATCAACCCAACAACTACTGAAAAACACGGAAAATGGACCTTCTATGCGCTTGACGGTTCGATTGAAGAGGAGCGGTTTTTTTATCGCAACCGAATGCATGGAAAACAAACCACGTACTTTCCCAATAAACAAATTAAGCAACAGTATTTTGCTCAATTTAATGTACCGGATTCTACCTTTAAAGAATACAATGAAAAAGGAATCTTGCTCATTCAAGGTAATTATCAATTAGGCTCTCCTGAGGGGTTGTGGAACTATTACTATTCAGATGCCTCAAGATGGAAAACGGAATTAGTTAGAAATGACACTACGTATTTGTTAGATTATTTTGAGAATGATTCGTTGCACACTCAGACCGTTGTTTCCGGGAAAGGACAGGTGAACACATATTATACGTATGGTGGGCTTAAAGAATCATATACGTTTAATAATGGATTAAGAGATGGACCCTTTATAGAATTACTCGCCTCAGGAAGACCATCGATTGAAGGTGCGTTTTTGGGAGGTAAAAAACAAGGTAAGTGGCTGTTCTATTTCCCGAACGGGAACATCGAAAAACAGCAAAGTTTCATCCAAGATTCGTTAGACGGACCCTATCAAGTGTATTTTGAAAACGGAGTATTGCAAACGGAAGGAACATATCAGTTGGGTAAAAAGGAAGGGACTTGGATATGGAGAAGATTTGACGGTGGCGAAGACATGAAGGGAATGTTTAAGTCTAATTTGCAACATGGTGTTTGGACTTATTATTATTCCTCTGGTGAACTGTCTTATACGGCATCGTTTGAAAACGGATTAAAGTCGGGTGAGTGGAATTATTATTACAAAGATGGTACGCCCTTTAAAAAAGGGAAATATGAATCCGATTTGAAACAAGGTCTTTGGCAGACATGGTATGAAGACGGGACAATTTTGCTTCAAGGGGCGTATGATAGAGGGAAAGAACAAGGGGAGTGGAAGAATTTTTGGCCAAACGGGAGGGTTAAGAACACGTCCTTCTATAAGGAGGGGAAACTTCATGGGGCATGGTATTCGTTTAGTCCCGAAGGAAAATTACTGTTGTTTGGCCGCTATAAGCAAGGTAATAAGACAGGGAAATGGACCGAATTCTATAATAATGGAAGGAAAAAAGAAGAGGTGTCTTACAAGGTTAAGACGCTAAAAAATGCGTCACAAGATGTCGTTGCCTTAGGATTTAAAGAAAAACAAAGCGTGGAGCATGGGGTTTATAAAGCATATTCTCAGCTTGATTTTGCAATTAAAGAGTCGGGAAAATATCATTTAGGTAAGAAGGTGGGCAAGTGGATTAATTTTTATCCAGGAGGCGTTGTACCCGCAGTGGTTTCAACATTTAAAAACGGACTGCTTCATGGAGAATTTTATCAAAACGATCGACGAGGAAATAAGATGAATGAAATCCATTACAAGAACGGGTTGAAAGATGGATTATTTATTGTTTATGGCAGCAATGGGAAACCAATAACGCAAAAAATGTTCAGAAAAGGACACGAATTACAGCGTGTTTCTGGCAGTAATCCATTTTCCCCCGAATAACGATTAGTGCGAGGTTAGAATTAAATCGATTTGGCGTTTTCGGGGACTTACTTCGTCAACGGTAACGTTAACGATATCTCCGAGATTAATAGTTTTACCGCTTCGTTTGCCAACCACTGCATAGCGTTCAGGATCAAATAAATACCGATCTGCTGTGATCGATTGAATGGATACCATTCCTTCGCAATTGTTAGCAGTTAATCTTACAAAGATTCCATATTCTGAAATTCCTGAAACAATACCTTCAAATGTTTCTCCGATATGGTCTATTAACATGAGGGTTTGAAAATACTTCACCGATTCTCGTTCTGCCTCAATGGCTTTTCGTTCATTCGCAGAAATTCGTTTACATACTTCTTCAAGATTTGTTCTATGTTTTACACTGCCGGATTCGGTTTTTTCGAACAGTTGCCGATGTACTATGAGGTCGGCATACCGTCGTATAGGCGAAGTAAAATGGGTATATTCCTTGAAAGCAAGCCCAAAATGTCCTTTATTGTTCGTGCTATAAACAGCCTTTGCCATGGACCTTACTACCATGCCCTGAATTAGTGAAAAGAAAGGCTCATTTTCAATATCTTTTAATAACTTATTAAGCTTAAAAGCGGCCTCTTGGATCTGATCAATATGTAACTCAAGCCCAAATTTTTCGCAAAACAGGGTTAGCAAGCCAAGCTTTTCTAAATCAGGTAAATCATGCACTCGGTAAACGGTAGTGTATGTTTCCGCCTTCTCTTTTTTCGGAGTCAAATAAGCGGCGATAGATCGATTGGCTAATAACATAAACTCTTCAATGAGCTGATGTGATTCTTTTGAGGTTTTCAGCAATGTGCCCGTGGGTACACCCGTTTCAGACAACACAAACCTAAGTTCTTCCGAGACGATATTTAATGCGCCTTTTTTAAAGCGGTTAGCACGAAGGAGTTTAGCGATTTTATTTATGGTATGCAATTCCGGTGCATATTGATCCCCTTTTCCTTCAATAACTTCTTGAACCTCTTCATAGGTATATCTTCTATTCGAATGAATTACACTTTTACCATACCAAGAATTTATAACGTCATGTTGCTCGTTGAATTCAAAGATCGCGGAGAATGCCAACTTGTCTTCATGAGGTCTCAATGAACAAAGTACATTTGAAAGTTGCTCCGGCAACATCGGCATAACCCGGTCAACTAAATACACCGAATTCGAACGCTTTAATGCTTCTTTATCCAACGCAGAACCCTCTTGTATATAATGTCCCACATCCGCAATGTGAACGCCAATTTTAAGGTTTCCGTTTTCTAAGGCTTCATAAGAAATCGCATCGTCAAAATCTTTAGCATCTACCGGGTCAATAGTAAAGGTAGTTGTGGTTCTTAAATCAAGCCTTTTTGCTATTTCTTCGTTCGTAATTTCTGTTGAAATTAAACTGGCCTCTCGTAAAACTTCGTCGGGAAAAAACGGGTCAAATCCTTGATTAATTAATATCGAGATCATTTCAGCATCGTTCGTCCCGGCATAACCGAGCAGCGCAACAACTTCACCATAAGGCATTTTTCGTTGTTCAGGCCAAACCGTTATTTTTACTACGGCACGCATGCCTTGCTGTGCACCATTTAACTTGCTTTCTGGAATTTCTACTGGAACTCCGTATTTTGCTGAGTCCGGATATAATATTGCTTTATGGTTTCGGACTTGAATTGTACCAACTAACTGCATTCGAGCGCGCTCCAATACATTTAAGATGAGCCCCTCTCGCTTGCCGTTTCTGTCTTTAATTACAGTGAATTGCACCCGGTCTCCATCAATGGCCATCCCTTTGTTTTCCTCGCGAATCATTACGTCATTTGCTGAACCTTCGATTCGAACAAATCCAAAACCTTTGGCATTCATTTCAAGGATTCCCTCTTCGGGGGTCTGAATCGGGAGGGTAAAGCTGTGATGATTTATTTGATTAAGCTGCCGCTTTTCCACTAAGGCCATAAGCGCATCAAACACATGTTGACGTTCATTGGGGGCATTTACAGACAATAAAGAACACAGTTGCTTGTGGGTTAAGGTCGCGCCTTGATTTTTTGCAAAAACGTTGAGTACAAGAGTCCTATATTCTCCGCTAGATTTCCGCTCTGATTTTTTATGATGCGAACCCCGGTGCTTTTTTTTAGCCATTACAAGGCCAATTAATGGCGAATGATTACTTTTCTAGTGAATGGCTTAGTTGACTGCCCTTCAAAAGAAATAAAGTAAACACCACTTTTGAATTCAGACGTATTTATTTTTTTTGTTGCACTCACTTGGTCGCGCATGATGGTCGAGCCCATCGCATCCAATATTTTAAATTGAAAAGACTCTGCACCACTTACAGTAATATTAATGTAATCATCCGCGGGATTCGGGACCAAGGTAACTGTTACCGGATCTTTAAGAGGCTTCACGTCCGCTACATAATCAACAATAACATCTACAGAGTCCAGATAGGTCGTGCCTGATGCATTGGTAATATAATAGCGGTAATGACCCGTTCCGCTTACGCCATCCGCAGGATTAAAATCAGGCTTCATTTTACCATATTCACCAGGCAAAAGATCAAAAAGCACAGCCGCACCACCCGGTGAGGTCCAAGGAGTAGAATTCATTTGAGTGCTTGAATAACAAGAACCACCAAATGGATCGGTAGCATGCCCCCAACAAAGACCATCTGCCCAACCAGCGGGTACAGCAATGTGTGATCTAGTAATTCTCCATTTTTGAGTGTTTGCCGCGTTGTTGTATACGTTAAAGGTAACGTCAAATGCTGCTGCAGATGGTGCGGCAACCGTATGTGGTCCGCCCCCAGAGGAAAGGTCAGTGGTTTGACCATCTAAATAAATTACAATGTTGTCTTGCGCAATGGTAGAACCCATTAAAAACGAAACGATAAGGAGGTAGAAAATTTTAGTCATAAGCGAATTTCATTCTTTTCAAAGTTAATAAAAATACGATGGTTTCCAAATGGATAACATGTAAATGTTCTTTTTTCGTGTAAATTTGAAATGGCAAAGTATTTGCTAAGCACACGAAAATTTAACAACCCATGAAACATTTATTTATAGCATTTTTGATAAGCTTACCTTTTCTTGCTAAAACGCAACTTATAAAATCAGATTCTTTGGATGTAAAAAAAGTTCCTTCCGTGTTGTTGAAAGACATCAATGGAAAAGAGGTAAATACAGCTGCATTTGGTTTTACAGGCCCCGTGGTTATTAGTTTTTGGGCAACCTGGTGCGCTCCATGCAAAAAAGAACTAATGGCCATTCATGACCTTTATGAAGAATGGCAAACGGAAACAGGTGTAAACTTAGTAGCGGTTTCTATAGATGATGAAAAAACAAAGCGTGATGTAATTACCTATGTAAATGGTAAGGCCTGGGATTATACGGTGTTATTAGATCCTAATGGTGATTTCAAGCGAAGCATGGGCGTTAATAATGTTCCCCACACGTTTTTACTAGACAAAAACGGCAACATTGTATACACTCACAACAATTATGCGCCGGGGGACGAAGAAAAACTATATGAAGAAATCAAAAAACTTACCAGCGAATAGCTGGATTTCGTTAGTAATAATCTTATTTACAGGCCAATATTTTTGGTCACAAGGCAATTTTACAGGCAATATTGAATCTACGTTTCAGTATTTGAATGACGACCCAGTGATTAATGCCATTCAACCTCCTTCTAAAGGATTGGTGAATTCATACATGAATGTTTTTTACACGAATGCCGGGTTTAAAGCAGGCATGCGTTTAGAAAGTTATTTACCTCGTATTCAGGGATATCCGAATCGCTTTGACGGAACAGGCCTAGGTATGCGTTATGTGGGGTATTCAAATTCAAAAGTAGATGTAACCCTCGGGCATTTTTATGAGCAATTTGGTAATGGCCTAGCACTTAGAGCCTATGAAGACCGCGCATTAGGCTATGACAATGTTTTAGATGGTGCTCGCATTATTTTTAAACCATACAAGGGAATTCAAATCAAGGGGGTATATGGTCAACAACGGCTTTCATTTGAAGCGGGTCGTGTTGTTAATTCAGAGGGTATCGTTCGAGGTCTTGACGCTGATATCCATTTAAATGAAACCTTTGCTAAGCTCAGCACATTCCCATTAGATGTAATTCTAGGAGGAAGCTTCGTTAGTAAATACCAAATTGATGATGATGATCAATTGATTTTACCTGAGAATGTTGGCGCTTATGGTGGTCGTATGAAATTGCAGTATAAGAACTTTCGCTTAGATGGGGAATACATCCAAAAAGAACAAGACCCCTCGTTAGATAATGGGAAAATCTATAATTTCGGACATGCTGCGGTAGTTAATTTTGGGTACTCTAAAAAAGGAATTGGTTTTTCGCTTTCTGCAAAATCAGTAGATAATATGAGCTACCGCTCAGATCGGAATAAGGAACTTCAAGATGTTTTCATTAATTACCTTCCCGCACTCAATAAAACGCACACCTATAATTTGGTGGCTACACTGTATCCATATGCAACGCAACCTTTAGGAGAAGTCGCTTATCAAGCAGATTTTTTATACACCATTAAGAAAGGGTCCGCCTTAGGCGGAAAATACGGAACTACACTTGGCGTTAATGCATCTACAACGTATCGCCCCGTTCAGCATACCAGTGGTATTAATCAATTTGATTCGAGCCGTGTAGCATATGAAACGCACTTGTTCGATAAAAGTGATAGCTTATATTGGAGAGACATTAATGTAAACATCACCCGAAGAATCAATAAGAAACTCCTCCTTTTGGTTTCCTATTTTAATATTACCATTAATAATGATATCGCTAAAGTTTCTAATGATGCCACGGGCATTATTTCATCTCATATTGGTGTAGTAGAAGCATCTTATAAAATCAATTCAAAACATAACATTCGCGTTGAACTTCAAGGAATGTTTGTAAACAAGAAGGATGATGGAGCGATTAATGACAAAGGGAATTGGGCTACGGCATTGATTGAATATACAGTATCACCAAGCTATTTTGTAAGCTTTATTAATCAATATAATTATGGTAATCCAGATGCAAATAAGCGTGTAAATTATCCAAACCTCACCTGTGGTTATATTCATGAATCGACACGTGTTATGCTTTCCTATGGACGCCAACGGGCCGGATTGTTTTGTGTAGGCGGCGTTTGTCGTTTTGTACCAGCCAACAATGGCCTTACTTTAAGTTTCACCCAAAGTTTTTAAGAAATGAATCGATTGTTATGGGTTTTTGTAGTGCTCCTTTTCGTGAGCTCGAGTTGTGACCATGTTTCCAACCCTTATCCACCGGGTTCAACCAGCGGATTAGACACTACCCTTTATCCCGGTAATTGGTCGAATTATTTAGCCAATGAATGGCCACAATTTTCACAAAACACAAATACGAATAGAAATATCCTCTTAGAGGACTTTACAGGGCATAAGTGCATTTATTGTCCTGCAGCCGCCGACCTTGCACATGCCTTATATGAAGGAAACCCTGGCCGTGTTTTTCCCTTATCTATTCATGCCGGACCAACCGGGATTGGTGATTTTCAAACGGTCACGCTTCCAGAATACCCCTTAGATTTTACCACGACCGATGGCTTAGCGATTGCACAATATTTTGGGATAAATGATGGTGGCTTTGTTGGAAACCCACGAGGAACCGTCTCTAGAGTAAATAACGGCGGGGTGATTTTTCAGAGTCCAGGGGCATGGACCGGAATGGTTTCAAGTGTACTTGCCCAAAATGCCTTGAACGTTAATATTCAAACCGCCCTTAACTATTACCCGAGCACTAAAGGCGTGTTCTTACATGTGGAAGTAGAAAAAATTAATCAATCTATTTCTTCTGAATTAGGTATTGTTGCGTGTTTGGTTGAAGACTCGTTAGTTGGCGATCAAAAAATGAGTGATAACTCACACAATTCAACGTACATCCATCGAGATATTCATCGAGGCAATTTGAATAACACACCATTTGGCCGTACGCTTATCAGCGCAGATCTAATCGGGGATAAGTACTATGTGAATTATAGTTTCGCTGTTCCAAATCAATTAGATGGAACCTATAATGCGGCGAATATGCATGTATTGGTTTACGTTTATGACAAAACCACATGGGAAATATATCAGGTGGTAAAACAACATATTGAATAATAAAAAAGGCCGCATTTGCGGCCTTTACAATGAGGTATCAGAACCTTAGTTCTTAATAAAACGAATCGTTTCTTTTCCTAATGACCCTAAGGTATTTACAAAGTAAACCCCCGCGTTTAGTGAAGACAAATCAAGACTAGCTTGCGTTTGACCCGTTACATTTTTAGTCAAAATCACTTGTCCATTTAAGTTTGTAATGGTAAGTTCATCTGCAACGATTCCTTTGATAGAAACTTGTCCGTTTGAAGGGTTTGGATAAATAGATAAGGGCTCTACTACTGACGTAATCAATCCCGCAGTACCTACAATAATTTTATACCCGTCAAAAGAAACACTTTGTGTAACTGGTGTAGCTGGCAAACCAGGGATTAAAGTAACCATAACGGTTGCATCTACTTCAATCGTAATAGGGTAAGTTCCAGTAGTTGCTGTCGTTCCCCAAATATTTGCGCAACCGTTGGCCCCACCTGCATAAGTACAGTTTGCGATATTACACGCATAGTTGTAACCACTTGGTAATCCTAAAACGCCGGTTACAGTAAATCCTTGAATTGGTGAACCAACAAATTGTCCTGAGGCATCTAATTCAGCCGATACAGTTGCGGGTACTTTAAAGTTCAAGTCTGTAGAATACGCAACGTTTGCCGCTGCTGGAGGAAAATTTT
Organism: Crocinitomicaceae bacterium; assembly: GCA_044347515.1. Lineage (GTDB taxonomy): Bacteria > Bacteroidota > Bacteroidia > Flavobacteriales_D > Crocinitomicaceae > UBA952. The sequence goes on from JBIKUO010000006.1 coordinate 103,618, forward strand.
GCGTAGTATCAGGCCATACACCGTATGTAGAATCCACAAAATTTGCACCTGGGGTACATGATTGTGCATCAACCGACAATGCTAAAAGGCCGATTGCAGCAAAAGAAAGTAACAATTTTTTCATAGTTAATCGTTTAAGAATTTAATCAAAGATAACAAAAAGACATGGAATTAAAAATCAGTACCTTTGACCATGCGTTTCTATACTCAGTCTGAACGGAACTCTTTGAGCACACTTGATGAAGTGATTGCTTTTGAGCAGATTCAATCTGAACAAACGGCTCTTTTTAATGCATGGATTGAGTCGAATTCATCCCTGTTGTCTTTTTTACAAGGCAATGTTACCACCCCGTTTAAAGATTCGTCGATGCTTCTTAAAAATGCATTGTTGCCCGATTTTAAACGCTATACCGCACATTTTTTACCGGAATTCCAACCACGGGAAGATGACTTTTGGGGCGCATTAACAGATTACATAAGCTATTTTTTTGTGGTGGATGCAACCGCAGTTAAAACAACCCTGCCGTTCATTTCCAGTCAAGTAACGCGGCAAAACGACCTTGAATTTTCTTTAAATGTAACCTCACCGGATTCCTTTAACCAAGCAATTCATGCATTTTTCGCCACTGGAAAAATATCAGCTTACAGCATGTTCCCGAAAGAATGGGAAGTCTTGCGAATTCAATTTGTCGAACAATCCCTTCGCTTGATTCAGAATACGCATTGCTCGCCTACTTCCGCTGGATTTATCCTGTCTAAGTTAAGGTTAATAGAGTTGCCAGAGGAGGTAAAACAGTCCGTTAATGAGGCGTGGAATGGGTTTCAGAAGGGGCAGTTAAACATTCAAAAAAAAGAACAGAAGAAGCTTAAAATAAGCAGGCCTTTAATGGTTCGACTAGCGCTAGGCGCAGTAGGGATCCTTTCATGCTTTTTTCTTTTTAATTGGGTGTTTTCAGTCGAAGAAGCCGTATTAGCCGTAACGCCGAATTCATCATTAACTTATTTTACACCAAGGGAACGCATTTACATTGATACCACCTTAAGAAGTGGAAAACCGATTAGATCCACCGTTTTGTTAAGTTCCAGTTCCAGTGGGGTTAATTATCAAATCAGGCAAGCGTTTGTAAATAAAAAGGCAGAAGCTCTGTATACTTCGTTAACGAATGGATTAAATGATCATTACTATAATCCAAAACCGCTTGGGGATAGTACCACCGATAACACCGTGGAGGGTACGACTTCACTCGCTGAGTTCAACGGAAAATCTACCATAAAGTGTAAGAATTCCTCGGCCTATGATGTGCTAATAATAGCCTTTAGTGAGCTTACGGAATCACCTGTGTATAGTACGCTAATTCGATCAGGGGCCACACAAACCTACCAACTTACAAAAGGATCCCAAGTCCTTTTTTTACCGGGGAAACAGTTTTCTGGTTCGAATAAAATACCCTTTAATGTGTGGGACTATAATTTCGACCAGGCAATTCAGCAGGTATATACCTTTAACGGAGGCTTATCATTTGCCGTAGTATTTCGAGGAGATTGGGGAGAAGAGTTCTCATTTACCAATCCATATCAATGTTTTAAACAGAATCCCTAATTATGTTATACAATGTAACCGTAAGTATCGACCCTTCCATTGAAACCGATTGGGTTCATTGGATGCAAAACGTTCATATTCCAGCGGTACTTCAAACTAATTGTTTTACTAAGTGTGTGCTTTCCAAAGTACATGGTAACGAAGCCGGTGAATGTACATTTTCGGTCCTTTATTGGGCTCTAAGTAAACAGGATTTTGAACAGTATGTTTCTACCCACGCTCCAGCCTTACAGATGGAACATTCTGCGCGTTACGAAGGTAAATTCGTAGCCTTTAGAACCACAATGGATTTAATCTCGGAACTCAACCCATGAATGTCAAAGCAAAAAAGCACCTAGGGCAGCATTTTTTAATAAATACGGCCATATGTGAGAAAATCGTAGAGGCTTTACCTGTCTTTGAAACTCCTATGAAAGTGGTTGAGATTGGTCCAGGCAAGGGGGCTATTACAGATTTTTTTTTACAACGTACCGACCTAGATTTTTGTGCATTCGAAGTAGATTTAGAATCAATCCTTTATCTAAAAAAAGCACATCCTGAATTCAATAAGGTATATAACCAAGATTTCTTAGAAGCAAACTTTGGTGAATACTTTCAAGAAGATCAGTTCTGCGTTGTAGGGAATTTCCCGTATAATATTTCTTCTCAAATTTTATTTAAATGCCTTGAATCAACCCATCAAATTCCGATAATTCTTGGGATGTTTCAAAAAGAGGTTGCACGACGAATTGCCGAACCCCCGGGAAGTAAAGAGTATGGCATTTTAAGTGTTTTGATGCAAGCATACTACGATGTAAGTTATTTGTTTACCGTAGAACCAGGGTCTTTTTACCCCCCACCAAAAGTAAAATCTGGCGTAATTCGCTGTGTAAGAAACAATCGAAAGGCATTAGGTTGCGATGAGAAGCTCTTTGTTAAAGTGGTAAAAGCAGCCTTTAACCAACGCCGTAAAACCTTACGGAATTCAATCCGGGCCGTTTTTCCGAACGTAACCTTAACGGAAGCGTTTGATTCACGACGTCCCGAGCAACTCACCGTAGATGCTTTTATTCAATTAACAAATTTAATCGAACCCTATGTCAACGCGTAAACTTACCCCACTAGAAATGCTTCAATCTGCCGATTTGGCAACGGTATTAAGCGGGGTGGAATTAATAGAAGAAAAAGGCAAAACCACGCAATTGCCTGAACTATTTAGGTGTTATTTAACACACACCGAATTGCCGCATAAGAAAGCACTTTATGAATTGCTGTCTTCCATTACCATTAAAGGAGCAAAGGAAGCGTGGATTTCCCTGCTTACTATGCCAGAATTCAACAAGGTTCGTGCTCAAATTGTAAATATTCTTTGGAACACACGATTGGATTTTAGTGCTGAATTAGAGCGCTTTGTTGAGTTGGCCGTGCAATTGGATTATCTAGGGACCTTAGAGTGTTTGACATTAATTGAGAATATGGAGGGACCTTTTCAAGAGCAACAATTGCTTGAATCAGAGCTCATCTTGAAGGAATATGTAAAGAAACAAGCGGATGAAGGGGAACAAAAACAACGGTTAATCGTTAGTTTAGTTCAACATCTTGAACAACTGAAAATGCAAGAAGATCAAGATTTATTTTTCGAGTAATTCCGAATTATATCGTTGAATGACTTCCTCGTTCATGTGGATAAACTGCTCGTGTTTCGATGCATAATAAGTAAAGCTTCTCTCATAAGAAGCGCGGCTTATTCCGTGGGATGCAAATAGCGTTTTTAATGCCCGGTCTAAGTGTTTTTTATACTGTACAGGTGCACCGAATTTTTTTTGATAATGCATTTCTAATACATAAACATCAGCCATGATTTCGATCATTTTATCCTCCTCAATCACTTGGTTTTGAGGGTTTGCCGATTGACAAGCGAATAAAACAAAAAAGAAAAATACACTTACCGCAAGTCTCATAATCGATTAAACAAAAGGCGTTTTCCGTTGCTTCCTTCAATAATTTTACCGCCCCCATATACTAATAGACCATTAACAAAGGTCCGGCTTACTTCATGGTTGAACGTGACTCCCTCAAAAGGAGACCAACCACATTTATACAACACATTGTTTTTATTCACTAGCGTTTTATGCTCCGAATTAATTTCCACTAAATCAGCATAGTATCCTTCTTTGATATAGCCACGGTTATTAATGCGAAATAAATCAGCAGGCGCATGGGCCATTTTTTCTACAATCCGTTCTATAGAGATCACTCCTTGAATGGATTTTTCAAGCATAGCAAGCAATGCATGTTGAACTAATGGACCACCCGAGGGAGCGTTTAGGTAGTTCTGACCCTTTTCTTCCAAGGTATGTGGAGCATGATCCGTTGCAATTACATCGATTCGATTATCAAGGACAGCATTCCATATCATTTCTCGATCGATACTGGTTTTTACGGCTGGATTCCATTTAATTAGATTGCCTTTCGTTGCGTAATCTTCATCACTAAACCATAAATGATGAACACAAGCTTCTGCGGTGATTTTCTTTTCTTTTAAGGGCAGTGTATTGATGAAAAGCCCTGTTTCTTTTGCCGTTGAAATGTGCAATACATGTAACCTCGCCCCGGTTTTTTTTGCGAGTTCAACCGCAAAAGATGAGGATAAGTAACATGCTTCTTCACTGCGAATAAGGGGGTGCATTTCAATTGGTATATCCAATCCAAAGGATTCTTTTGCTCTAGCAAGGTTATTCTTTATGGTGGTTTCATCTTCGCAATGCGTAGCGATTAGCGTTGGCGCATTTGCAAATACGTGTTCCAGGGTGTTGTAATTATCCACCAACATGTTGCCCGTGGAAGACCCCATAAAGATTTTAATTCCACATACATTTTCTGAATTGGTGCGCATCACCTCATCGTAATTATCGTTTGAAACGCCCATGAAAAAGGAATAATTCCCAATCGATTTTTCCGCTGCTATGGCATATTTGTCCTCCAAAAGGGCCTGTGTCAATGCATTAGGAACTGTGTTTGGCATTTCCATGAACGAGGTGATACCTCCGGCAACTGCCGCACGGGATTCGGAAAAAATATCCGCCTTGTGGGTAAGACCAGGTTCCCTGAAGTGTACTTGATCGTCAATGCATCCGGGAATCAACAGGTTCCCGTTTAAATCAATTTCCTGATCATATGGGAGGTCAATTTGACCGTCTATTGATTCTATGATTTCGCCTCGAATGCTTAAATCGGCAAAATACCGGCTCCCTTCGTTAACAATTTGTGCATTTCTTAGAATTATCCGACTCATAATTTCATGGTTCTCATTTTCCAAACACCGATTAAAGCCTCTTTAAAAATTCCGGTACTCATTTTGGATTCTCCATACAGGCGGTCTTTAAATGTTATGGGTACTTCGGTGATTTTCAAGCGATGTTTTCGCACTGCATATTTCATGCATATTTGAAAAGCGTACCCTTTAAAGTGAATAATGTCTAGGTTAATAGAACTTAGGGCTTTTCTTGTGTAGCATTTAAATCCAGCGGTAGAGTCATGCACCCCAATCCACAGGACCAAACGTACATAGAGATTAGCAAAATAAGATAATAACCACCTGCTGAAAGGCCAGTTATCTATCTTCCCGCCCTTACAATAACGCGATCCGATAGCGAGTTCAGCGCCGTCTAGACATCCTTTTTTAAGACGAATTAAATCCGCAGGATCATGTGAAAAATCACAATCCATTTCAAAAATAAATGCATATTCTTTCGCTAATGCCCATTTAAATCCCGTTATGTATGCCGTCCCCAACCCTAATTTTCCAGGGCGATTAATCACGTGTACACGACCAGGGTGTGACGACATAATTGATGCTATAATTTCCGCTGTTCCATCGGGAGAATTGTCATCTACAAATAAAATATCAAAGGGCTCTTCCAGCGCCAATACCGCGTCCGTCATTAATTGAACGTTTTCACGCTCGTTGTATGTTGGAATTATGACGATGCTGTTTGACATGAGTTTTTGTTCGTCAACGAAATTAAGGAAACGGATGCAGTTCTTAAAACAATCCATCAATTTTAATGGAATGAGGTCAAAAAGAATGGCGTTTACAAACATTAACACCTTGAACCCATTATTCCTTGTTATCTTTGTGTCATATACTTTATACATGGATATTCAAGAAATATTAATTAAGGCAGCCCAATTGATTGCTTCCTTAGCGTTTTTAGTTACAATACACGAATTCGGTCATTTTATCCCAGCACGATTATTTAAAACTAAAGTTGAAAAATTTTATTTGTTTTTTAATCCCTGGTTTTCACTGTTCAGGTATAGAAAAGTGAATGGTAAAAAGCGATATGCCTGGTTTACTAAAGAAACTCCAAAAGATTGGGAAGACGGGAGTGATAAAACAGAGTGGGGAATTGGGTGGTTACCACTTGGAGGGTACGTAAAAATTGCTGGAATGATCGATGAGTCGATGGATAAAGAGCAAATGGCACAGCCGGCTAAACCCTATGAATTTAGAACCAAAAAACCGTGGCAGCGACTTATTATAATGATTGGCGGGGTAACTGTCAATTTAATTGCAGGGTTTATTATATATGGTG
>JBIKUO010000066.1:0-2929 GCA_044347515.1 Crocinitomicaceae bacterium
GTGGCTGACCCAATGAGTAGGGCCTGGTTCCATCGATAGGCGTTAAGCAAAATCAAAAAGGAGAAAAATAAATTATATCCACTTAGTGGTAAAACCAAGGGTCTTAGGGACGGAACAAGCATAGATATGGTTCCAACGGCGTAGAGAATCAGTAAAACTAAAATACCTGCTCGTTCTTTATTCATAGCATTCTGCCTTGGATTGCGTTACTAATGGATTCCTCTAAGGTGAAAAACGGTTGCTTCATCAGCGACTTTAGTTTTGACGCGTTGTAAATCCGGGTAGAATAAGCCGCTTGAGCAGACTCAATGGTCATTCCTTGGCGCCGCTTACGAAGCAGTGATAAGGTTTCTAAAAGGTAAGAAGCAGGTATCGCGAGCCATTTTGGCGCAAAAAAACGAGGCCCGGTTTTCCCCATTGTATGAGCTATTGCAGTAAATAATCCTCGAAAGTCTTTATTGGTGCCGGTGCATAAAAACCGTTCATTTCTAATTCCAGAATCCATTAAGAAGACCATGGATTTCGCCACATCTCGCGCATCCACCGTTGCGTTTGATCCGGATGGATAAAAGAGCAACCCACGTTCCGCCACACGAAACATTTCCATAGAGCCTTCTGTCCAATTTCCCGGACCAATAACCGTACATGGGTTGATAATAACGGCGTCAAGTCCTTCTTCTATCCCCCGCCACACTTCTTTTTCTGCTCCAAACTTAGATACGGAATAACCACTGTTTTTATCAGAGGATTTCCAAAGGCAGTTTTCAGTGATTTCTCCATTCGGGTTTGTTCCTACGGCAGCAGTAGAACTCACATAACAAAGCCTGAGCCCAGAAACTGCTAAGCAGGCATTAACCACATTAGCGGTGCCCTCACGATTTAATGCAATGCAGCGATAGAAATCGATGCGGTGAAATGAAACCAAGGCCGCACAATGATATACTTTTTTCATTGGATTAATAGCGCGTTGCACGGCATCAACATCGAGTACGTCTAAATCAATCCAACTAATATTATTAAACAATTCCGCTCCCTGTACGGAGTCATAGTGAATAAATAGTGACCGAACCCGAGACCGGTTTTTTTCCGTTCTTCCGCTTGCCATAACGGGTCCCTGTTGAGTGAGCAACCACAGTAAGTGGCTACCAACAAGCCCTGTTCCGCCAATTACCAAAGTGTCTGGTTTATTTTGCATAAACCACATCTAATCCCGCACAAAATTGCGCAGCAGCATAAGCCAATTCATCTTCCGTGTGTGCAGAGGAAATAAAACCTACTTCATACCCACTAGGACCTAGATACACCCCGTGATGAAGCAAATAGTCATGTAATTTATTAAATGATGTCATGTCTGGACTTATTTCATCCGCGCGATGAATTGATTTTTTACCGTTAAAGGAAAGCCAAAAGATGGATGCCAAGGATACTAATTCGAAATCATAGTTTTTAACCGTCGCATAGGCATTAACTCGTTCCACAAATCCGCGTGTTTTTGCCTCCATGGTTCGGTAAAAATCTGGAGCCAAGCACAGTTCAAGTTGTGCAATTCCAGCTGCCATAGCTACCGGATTTCCGGATAAGGTTCCTGCTTGATATACCGGTCCTTCTGGGGAAACCGAGGCCATAACTTCATTAGACGCACCGTAGGCGCCAACCGGTAAGCCGCCACCAATTATTTTTCCGTAAGTAACAATGTCTGGTTGAATCCCATAGAGCTCCGTTGCTCCACCAAACGCCACCCTGAATCCAGAGATTACCTCGTCAAATATGAGTAAAACCTTATGTTTCCAGCACAGACCGCGAAGCAGTTGTAAAAAACTCAGGTCTTGCAAGAGCAACCCATTGTTTGCAGGAACAGGCTCAATGATCACTGCAGCCATATCGTTACCATACTGTTCAAAGGTTTGAATGAGCATGTTTTCATCATTGAGCGGAAGCACCAAGGTTTCATTGGCTACCGTTTCGGGAACCCCAGCACTCGATGAGCTTCCAAGGGTGATTAACCCACTTCCCGCTTTAACCAACATGGAATCAACGTGGCCGTGGTAACACCCTTCAAATTTTAAAATCTTCGTTTTCCCCGTATACCCTCGAGCCAAGCGCAATGCCGACATAACGGCCTCAGTGCCTGAACTCACAAAGCGCAGCTTATCAATGAATGGAATATTTGTCTTGATTAATTTAGCCAGTTCGCTTTCGAGTCGAGTGGGTGCACCAAAACTGGATCCGTTTCTTAAGGTTTGAACTATTTTCTCTTCAACATACCCATTGGCATGTCCGTGAATCAAGGGTCCCCAACTGTTACAAAAATCGATGAATTGATTTCCGTCTTCATCCCAAACCGTTGACCCCTTTCCTTTCGCGAAAAACAAGGGCGTCCCACCCACGCTTTTAAAAGCGCGTACGGGTGAATTTACCCCGCCAGGAAACAAGGTGGATGACTCTTCAAAAAGCCGGTTGGATTGTGTGCGGTTGAGTTGCGTCATTGTTCCTTATCTTTGTGTACAAAATTACGAAAATCGAATTGGATGGACTTTGAAAACTCGCTAGAATTTGCAAAAGAAATGGACAAGAACGACCCACTTCGGGCGTTTAGAGATGAATTCATATTTCCAAGCTTTGGTAAAGAACACCCGGTTTATTTCACGGGTAACTCCCTTGGGCTACAACCGCGCAAGGCAAAGCAATATCTTTTAGAGGAGTTAGAGGATTGGGGTATGCTTGGGGTTGAAGGACATTTTGAGGGGCGTCGTCCATGGTATTCCTATCACGAATTGCTAACAGAAAAGGTGGCGGCCATCGTTGGTGCAAAACCGATTGAGGTGTGCACTACACACAGCCTGACCACCAACTTACACTTACTCATGGCTTCATTTTACAATCCACAGGGTAAACGAACTAAAATACTTTGTGAAGCGAAGGCTTTTCC
>JBIKUO010000043.1:0-11299 GCA_044347515.1 Crocinitomicaceae bacterium
GCCATGCATAAAGTACTTTTTGTACGCTGGCCAAGCCGGGTCTTGTGATTTAATGTCTTCCATGGAAATTAAGCCAAGATTCACCAATTGCTCCTCCATCAACGTACCCACTTGCTTGTGATATTCGGCCATGATGGTTCCTGGAACTAATAATTTCGTTGCTTCATTTTTCACGTGAAGCACCGCATTATACACTGCTTTTTGACGTGGTGTGAAACGTCCATTCACCGGGATACAACGCGTTAAATCGGAAGAATAATTGGCGTATTCTGCCCCCACATCAAGCAGCATTACATCACCATCCTGACATTGTTGATTGTTCTCAATATAATGTAAAACACACGCATTCTTACCCGAAGCAATAATTGGGGTATACGCAAACCCTTGAGAACGATTTCTTAGAAATTCATGCGCGAATTCTGCTTCAATTTCATATTCCCATACGCCAGGTTTAACAAAATCCAAGACGCGACGGAATCCTTTTTCGGTGATGTCGCAAGCGGTTTGCATGAGCGCGAGTTCAGCCGCTTCTTTGATGGATCGTGTTTTGTGTAAGATCGGGGCTGATTTATATACTTGATGTGCTGGGTAATCAACTTTTACTTGCTTTATAAATCGATCTTCGCGCGTCTCCACTTCGGTATTGGCGCGAAGGTGTTCATTCGTATTGAGATAAATCCCTTGCGCTTCCGCCATTAACTGCTTGAAAATCGTCGGGAATTGAGTTAACCAATACACGGTTTTAATGCCTGAGGTTTCAAGCGCCTTTGCTTTGGTTAGTTTCTCTCCTTCCCAAATGGCAATGGTTTCATTGGTTTCGCGAAGAAACAAGACCTCGCGATGGGCGGGATTACTTGCCGTTGGAAATAAAACTAGAATAGATTCTTCTTGATCTACGCCCGATAAATAAAAAATATCTCGATGCTGCTGAAAAGGCATGGTTGCATCCGAAGAAATGGGATAAATATCATTAGAATTAAATACCGCCAAGGTATTAGAAGTCATGTGCTGAATGAACTTTGCTCGATTCGCAATAAAAAGTTCACGGTCTATTTGATGGTATTTCATTCCTTATTTAATCTTGCTAAATCGTAATTGGTGCGTTCCGTTGCTCGACTCAAACGAATACCATAAGTCTTCCTTTGTAAGCCGATCAATAGTGAAGTTTGTCGCTGTATTATTTAACATGGGAGTTAACTTATACGTACTGTCCGCAAATATTTTTAATACGGTGCGTTCCCCTGCAATATCCCATCCGCCACCGTAAGAATGATAGGCTCCGGCCGTATCAATATATGCCCGCTCAAAGGTTCCTCCTTCATTAAAAGTTTCTATAAAATTTTGGACCAAGACCGTATCGCTATAATCAAAGCCATTCATAAAATAGGCGTTCATTTTCCATTCACCCATGATGTGACCTTTGGCTAATTTACGCAAGCCGCCTTCAGGGTATTTAGCGCAAGAAGCCGCCAAGGCAAGCGATAAGACCAATAACAATAGATTTTTCATACATACAATTTTAACAAAGTAACAAAAAAAGCCTTAAGATTCCTCATCGGTGAACCAGCTGGCATAGCGTACGTAATTCTTACTGATTCGTTCCACTTCGCCGGCAAAGAGCTCCGGAGAAAGGGTTTTTACTTTTTTAGCAGGAACCCCGGCATAAATGCTCCACGATTCAACCCGTGTACCCTCAAGTAATACGGATCCTGCGGCAATGATACAATTCGATTCAATGTGGCAATTATCCATAACAATTGCGCCCATACCCACCAAGACAAAATCCTCTATGTTACAACCATGCACCAAGGCATTATGGCCAATGGAAACGGAATTCCCAATCGTAAGTGTTGTTTTTTCAAAGGTGCAATGCAATACCGCACCGTCTTGAATGTTTACTTGGTTTCCTATTCGGATGCTGTTTACATCGCCGCGAACTACGGCATTGAACCATACCGAACATTGATTTCCCATTACCACATCACCTACAACGGTTGCATTTTCAGCGAGGTAACAATTCGATCCAAAAACGGGGGTGTTTCCCCTACATGATTTAATTAGTGCCATATTACGACCACGAGGTTCCGTCTTTACTGTCCTTAATTTGAATTCCTGCCTTTGCAAGACCGTCCCGAATCATATCCGATGTGGTCCAGTCTTTTTGTTCTCGTGCTTGTTGACGCAAGGTAATAACCATATCCATAACGCCAGAAAGCCGTTGGTTTTCTTCCTTTTTAGATGGTTCTATTCCCAACACCTCCTGAACGAATGCATGCATGGCTTGGTTAAACCGCAATAAATCTTCCTGGGATAACTGTTCTTTACCTTCATTTATCGCATGAATATATTTTACCGCATCAAACAAAGAAGCGATTAAAATCGGGGCATTAAAATCATCGCAAATCGCAGCCTCTGCAGCGCTTAGTACCTTAGCGACCTCAAACGAGGAGCTGCTACTTGGGGTAAGCTTTTCTAGTAAGGAAAGGCCTTCCATCAAGCGTTCAAAACCCTTTTCCGACGCGTTGAGTGCTTCTTCGGTAATGTCTAAGGTGCTTCGATAGTGCGCTTGTAACATGAAGAACCGAACAACCGCCGCGGGATATGGCTTAGTAAAAAGGGAAGAAGTTCCGTCTACAATTTCTTTCGGAAGGAAATAATTCCCAAAGGACTTGCTCATTTTTTGCCCATTCACATTAAGCATGTTAGCATGCATCCAATACCGTGCGGGATTACACCCGAAAGAACCACAGTTTTGAGCGATTTCGTCCTCGTGGTGTGGGAATTTTAAATCCAAGCCCCCACCGTGAATATCAAACTGTTTTCCTAGATATTTGGTAGACATCGCCGTACATTCTATGTGCCATCCTGGGTTACCGTTGCCCCACGGAGAACGCCAAACCTGCATGTCTTCTGGATTTGCTTTTTTCCAAAGGGCAAAATCTGCAAAAAAGCGCTTTTCATCCTGCGCATTCAATGTGCGCGTTTCTTGCTCTAATTCATCCACTTTTCTACCACTGAGTGCACCATAATTATGCTGCTGCATATAGGTTTTCACGTCAAAATAAACCGACCCATTGACTACATAGGCAAAGCCGTTTTCGATAATTTGTTCGATGACCTCAATTTGTTCTTGAATATGAGCCGTTGCTGTGGGTTCTATACTCGGCGGCAACAAGTTGTATAACTGCTGAAGCGCTTGAAATTTAACATTGTATTTGTAGACAATTTCTAAGGATTGAACTTGCTCCAGGCGCGCTGCAGATCCAATGCTATCTACTTCTTGTCCAGCACTGTTTGTGATATGTCCGGCATCCGTGATATTTCGTACATATTTCACCTTGTAGCCCAAATACAAAAGGCAGCGGTATATAAAATCAAAATTAATAAAGGTGCGCATGTTGCCCATGTGCGGCTCACTGTAAAGGGTTGGACCGCACACATACATGCCGACATGGTCTTCATGCAAGGGTACAAAGTTTTCCTTTTTTCCTGATAAACTATTGTAAATAACGAGTTGATGGTCTGACTTCACGCGTTTGGTTTGATTTACACAAAGGTAGGAAAAGCCCACAAATAAGCTTAATTCCAACGCGAAATCCATTCGGGATTATTATTAATTTTGACCATGAACAAATGGACACTTATTGTCCCTGCTGGAGGGGTTGGAAGTCGTATGGGGGCAAATCGACCGAAGCAATACCTTGAAATTGCAGGAAAACCGATCCTCATTTACACCCTAAAGGCCCTAGACCAGCATTTTGATCAGCCAAAATTTATAGTGGCCGTGGCCCCGGAGTGGATGGAATACATGCTGCCGTTTTTGCAAGAAGCCGGGTTAACGGAACGATGCACGCTGGTTGCAGGAGGGAAAGAACGGTACGACTCTGTTAAAAATGCACTAAATGAAGTAAGTACGCCGTGGGTAGGAGTTCACGATGCGGTGCGCCCCTTTGTATCACAAGAAACGATTGAACGACTTTGCGAACACATAAAAAATCATGCGGCTGTAATTCCGGTGGCGGGATTAAAAGAGTCTTTAAGGAAGAGAACATCCACAGGAACAGAGGCCGTTGACCGATCTCAGTATGTGAATGTACAAACGCCTCAGTGCTTTCACGTGCCCTTACTCAAACGCGCGTACGAACTTCCATTTAACGAGACGGTAACCGATGATGCAAGCTTAGTGGAACGCCTGGGGGAAGAAATTTACACGGTAGATGGCAACGATGAAAACATAAAAATTACAACGCCTTTAGATTTAGTGCTTGCAACTCATTTAATTCAAACGCAATGATCCAGCCGTCCTTTCTCCAGCCGGGGGATACAATATACATTACTGCTCCAGCCAAAGCCATTGAAGAATCCGTTGTGTTGGAGGCAAAAAAAACACTCGAAACTTGGGGCTTAATAGTTCGTATTGCCCCGCATTGTTTGGGTCGAGCGGCGTATTTTTCGGGTACGGATGCGGAGCGCTTAGCTGATTTCCAACACGGATTAGATGACCCCTCGATCAAAGCAATTCTCTGTGCGAGAGGGGGCTATGGATGTGTTAGAATTGTAGAGGAACTGAATTGGACAGCCTTTCAACAAAACCCAAAATGGATTATCGGATTTAGCGATGTAACGGTATTTCATCAAAAAATCAATCAATTGGGTGTGGAAAGTATTCATGGAATCATGCCCCTTGGATTTACAGAAGGATCCATGGAGGCTAAGGAAACCTTACGTAAAGCCCTGTTCGGAGAATCAATACGCATTGAAGCATTGCCAGCCAAAGAAAACTGCCGGGGAACAGCGAAGGGAAGACTTATCGGTGGGAATATGACCATTATTTACAGCTTAATTGGCACCGAATTGTCCTACGATTTTATAGACAAGATTCTATTTATTGAAGACATCGGAGAACATATCTACAAAGTAGACCGAATGCTGCATGCGTTCAAGTTGGCCGGAATCTTTAATCAAATAAGCGGACTTATTCTCGGTGGATTTACAGAAATGGAAGACACGGATGTTCCGTTTGGAAAAACGATAGAAGCATTAATATCAGAACAGGTGTCTAACCTAGGTATCCCTGTGGCCTTTAATTTTCCTATTGGACATATATCCGATAATCAAGCGGTCGCGGTTGGACGAAGCGTAGTGCTGAAGGTAACAGAAGATAAAACCACGCTGCTTATCTAAAATGATTCTAAATAAAAACCATATTTTCATTCGATTGTTCTATACCTTAACTTTGCACCTGATAATATAATAAACTATGTCTGTACGATCAGCTTTTTCATCATCCATCATTAAGAAAGTTTGGATGGCCCTAACGGGACTTTTTCTGTGTACCTTTCTTATCGGTCACTTAGCAGGAAACATGCAACTTATTCTCAAAACCGGAGAAGAAGGGCGCAGAGCCTTTAATGAATATGCCTATTTTATGGCACACAACCCATTCATTAAGGTGCTTTCATACGTAACCTATTTCTCTATAATTTTTCACGCAGTTCAAGGCTTCTATTTAACGTATCAAAACAAAAAAGCAAGACCTCAGGGCTATGCTTATACCAAACCTGGAGCAAACAGTTCCTTGCCGTCTCGCTACATGGCCGTTTTAGGCACCTTGATTTTAGTGTTTATTGTAACGCACATGGCAAACTTTTGGTGGAGAGCAAAGATTAAAGAAGACATTCCGTTGCACTACAAAACTATCACGAAAGAGCAAATGCAGCAGAAAATTAAGTTCACCTATATTCTAACCACGAAAGGAGAATACATGCCGTTCAGCGTAAAAGAAGAAAATTCCGGAATGTACTATGACTTGCGTACTGGACAGCCCTTGATGAATAAAGCAGATTCTTGCATTTACAGAATAAAGAATCATCAAGAGTTGTATGATAAAGATACAGACCTAAAAATTACAGAGGGTTATAAAGACCTATACACCGTGGTTATGGACTTTTTTAATCCGAAGAAAAACGACATGGCTCTTGCGTATTTGTTGTTGTATGTGGTCTCCATGGCAGTGCTTGCATTTCACTTATGGCATGGGTTCGCCTCCGGCTTTCAGTCGCTTGGGTTGAACCACAAACGTTACACGCCGATTATTCAAGGAATAGGGAAACTGTTTGCTTTGGCGGTACCGGGCTTATTTGCCTTAATTACCATTTTAATTTATTTGAAATAACGATTTAATCATATTACCGATGTCAAAATTAGACGCTAAGATTCCGGAAGGTCCATTATCAGAAAAGTGGACCAACCATAAAAACCACATGAAATTAGTGGCGCCAAACAACCGTCCGAAAATCGATGTGATTGTTGTTGGTACGGGATTGGCTGGAGCCTCTGCCGCTGCTTCACTTGGTGAAATGGGCTACAATGTAAAGGCATTCTGCTTTCAAGATTCTCCACGTAGAGCGCACTCGATTGCAGCTCAGGGTGGAATTAACGCCGCAAAAAATTATCAAAACGACGGGGATTCTGTGTATCGCTTGTTCTATGATACCATCAAAGGGGGTGATTACCGTGCGCGTGAAGCAAACGTACACCGATTGGCTGAGGTTTCTGGAAACATCATTGACCAATGTGTTGCTCAAGGGGTTCCCTTCGCAAGAGAATATGGCGGTTTATTAGACAACCGTTCTTTTGGTGGAACACAGGTTCAACGTACATTTTATGCGGCAGGTCAAACAGGACAACAGCTTTTATTGGGTGCATATTCTGCATTATCTCGTCAAATCGGTTTAGGTCGTGTGAAAATGTACCACCGTCATGAGATGTTAGACTTAGTGGTCGTTGATGGAAAAGCGCGAGGTATTATTGCAAGAAACCTTGTTACTGGTGAAATCGAACGTCACAGCGCACACGCCGTGGTTATTGCTTCAGGCGGATACGGAAACGTATATTTCCTATCAACAAACGCCATGGGAAGTAATGTTTCTGCAGCATGGAAGGTACATAAGCGTGGCGCTTATTTTGCTAATCCTTGTTTTGTTCAGATTCACCCGACCTGTATTCCGGTACACGGAACAAACCAATCCAAATTAACCTTAATGTCTGAGTCCTTAAGAAACTCTGGCCGCATTTGGGTTCCTGCCAAAAAAGAAGATGCAGAAGCCATCCGAGAAGGGCGATTAAAGCCAACTCAGATTGCGGAAGAAGATCGGGATTATTTCTTGGAACGACGATATCCAGCCTTTGGAAACTTAGTTCCGCGTGATGTAGCATCTCGAGCGGCCAAAGAACGTTGCGATGCCGGATTTGGAATTGAAGCCAACGATACCAACGAAGGAGTTTACTTAGATTTCTCTTCAGAAATTAGAAGCAAAGGAAAACAAGCGGCATTTGCTAAAGGAGACCACAATCCTTCTGAAGAAACCATTCTTGCTTTAGGAAAAAAATGGATTGAAGAAAAATACGGGAACTTGTTTCAGATGTATGAGAAGATTACAGATGAAAACCCATATGAAACGCCAATGAAAATTTATCCGGCTGTTCACTACACCATGGGTGGCGTTTGGGTTGACTATAACCTTCAAAGTACGATTCCTGGATGTTTTGTAACGGGTGAAGCAAACTTCTCTGATCACGGAGCGAACCGATTAGGTGCTTCCGCGTTAATGCAAGGCTTGGCCGATGGATACTTCGTGCTACCGTATACCTTGTCAAATTATTTGGCGGACGATATTCGAACTGGAACTATTTCAACGGATGCGCCAGAATTTGAAGCTGCAGAGCAAGAGGTAAAAAATCGCATTCAGCAATTCTTGAACAACAAGGGTACAAAATCAGTAGATTATTTCCATAAAAAACTGGGATTAATCATGTGGAATAAAGTCGGGATGGGAAGAAATGAAGCCGGTTTAAAAGAGGCGGTGGATGAAATTAACGCCCTTCGTGAAGCCTTTTATGCGGATGTTTTTGTTCCGGGCGATGCGGATGAAATGAACACTGAACTTGAAAAAGCGCTGCGTGTTGCAGATTTCATCGAATTAGGCCAACTGATGGCAGTAGATGCCTTAAACCGTAACGAATCCTGTGGTGGACATTTCCGTGAAGAATATCAAGATGCTGAAGGAGAAACACTGCGCGATGATGAAAACTTTAAAATGGTAGCTGCATGGGAATACCAAGGAGGAGATGCAAAAAACGCGACCTTACATAAAGAAGAATTAAAATACGAGTTCATTAAAATTGCAGCGAGAAACTACAAATAAAGAAACGACTTATGGCAACTAAATTTATCAATATTACCCTTAAAATTTGGCGTCAAAAGAATAGCCAAGCCAAAGGAAGCCTCGAAACGTATAAACTGGACCAAGTGTCTACAGACAGTTCGTTTTTGGAAATGCTTGACCAATTAAACGAGCAACTTATAAACAGCAATGATTCGCCGGTAGCTTTTGATCACGATTGTCGTGAAGGAATTTGCGGGATGTGTTCCCTGTATATTAATGGCCGTGCACACGGACCAGATACTGGAACTACGACCTGTCAATTGCACATGCGTAAATTCAACGATGGAGATACGATTTATGTAGAACCCTGGAGATCGAAAGCCTTTCCAATCATCAAAGACTTGGTGGTAGATCGCTCTGCGTTTGATCGCATTCAACAAGCGGGCGGATTTGTTTCTGTTAACACTTCTGGTAGAACCATGGATGCTAATGCAATTCCAGTTCCAAAAGACGACGCAGACAAGGCATTTGAGGCTGCTGCATGTATCGGTTGTGGTGCATGTGTAGCAAGCTGTAAAAACGGCTCTGCGATGCTTTTTGTGGGCGCTAAAGTATCTCAATACGCCCTTTTACCACAAGGAAAGGTTGAAGGCCGTGAGCGCGTGTTAAACATGGTTCGTCAAATGGACGAAGAGGGATTTGGTAACTGTACGAATACCGGCGCTTGCGAAGTAGAATGCCCGAAAGAAATCTCTATTGAGAACATTGCTCGAATGAACCGTGAATTGATTAAAGCTGCGGTTACGAGCGAAAAGAAATAACACAAACTATTAAGGTCATAAAAAAAGGGAAGCAATTGCTTCCCTTTTTAATGTATTAAAGAATTGATTTTTATTTCAATTGTTTGTTCTCGTCTTTATACCATCCTGTATTTTCAGAGGACTCAACAGGTACATTTGCTTTCTTACTTAACTTGTTTTGAATGTTCATCCAATATCCAAACCCAAAAAAACCAAGTATTATAAGCAGGTTATTAAAATAATTCTGAATGAATTCAAAAAAGCCAAACGACCATTGAAATAAATCTCCGAGTTTATATACAAAATCTGTCCACATACGCGTAATTTTTTACAAAGAAACAAAAAAAAAGAAAACCAATTAAATTTCTCCGATTAATTCTAAGGTTTGCTTAGCCGCTACTTGCTCCGCTTGCTTTTTTGAGCTCGCTTTTCCACGTCCAAAATCACGTTTATTGATTTGAATCGAAACCTCATATTCCCAAGCCCCATGAATGTGCTGCTCGTCAATTACCACAAAGTCTATTTTCATTCGCTTTTTTTGGCACCAAATAATCAGCCTAGATTTAAAATCTATTTCCTCCTCCAAAAGCTTATTTAAATCTACAAACTTTCTAAGGACATGATTTTGCAAGCTTTTCTTCGCGGCTTCGAATCCGCCGTCTAAATATATCGCACCAATTATGGCTTCAAATGCATTTCCTTCCAGCGATGAAATGTTCAGGTTACGTGACTGATTGTAGTTCAATACAGCACGAATCTGCATTTTTTCTCCGATGTATGCGAGCGTCTTTCTGTTGACCACCTTAGACTTTAACTTGGTTAAATACCCTTCGTCATTTCCCGGGAACTTCTTAAACAAATACTCCGCGACCACCGCATCGAGTATAGCGTCACCTAAAAATTCTAAGCGTTCATTGGATTCAATATCTTCTTTAATATCTCCCGAACGATGCGAAACAGCCAACTTAAAGTGCGTAAGCGTCGACGGTCGATAACCGAAATGATTAATAATAAACTTGATCAGAAAAAGTTCTTCTGGAGATTTTTTCGTGGAAAGAAATCCGAGTTTAACGGCCAATTATGCTGTAAATTTTTTAACAACGACACTGGTGTTGTGTCCGCCAAACCCGAAGGTATTGGATAACGCATAATTTATAGTGCGTTTTTGTGCCTTGTTAAATGTAAAATTCAATTTAGGATCTATCTCTGGGTCGTCCGTAAAATGATTAATTGTAGGCGGAACGATGTCGTTTTTTACAGCCAATACACAGGCTATTGCTTCAATCGCTCCAGCCGCTCCTAACAAGTGACCCGTCATTGATTTAGTAGAAGAAATATTCAAGTCGTATGCGTGGTCACCAAACACGGCTTGTATTGCTTTAACTTCAGCGATATCTCCCAAGGGAGTAGATGTGCCGTGCACATTAATATAGTCTACTTTGTCAGGACTAATCTCTGCATCTTCTAGTGCAGCGATCATGGTGTTTCTTGCGCCAATCCCTTCTGGATGTGGAGCGGTCATGTGATATGCATCACCCGACATTCCTCCTCCAACTACTTCCGCGTAAATCGTTGCACCGCGTTTGATCGCGTGTTCATATTCTTCTAAGATAAGCGCTCCTGCTCCTTCACCTAACACAAACCCATCGCGGTCTAAATCGAACGGACGAGATGCCGTTTCGGGATCGTCGTTGCGCGTAGACAAGGCTTTTAATGCGTTAAATCCCCCCATTCCCATTTCATTTACAGCCGCTTCAGAACCACCGGTTATAATGGCATCCGCCTTTCCAAGTCGGATTAAATTGAATGCATCAATAATCGCATTATTTGAAGAAGCACAGGCAGAAACGGTTACGTAGTTCGGCCCACGAAAACCGTATTTAATGGAAATCTGACCCGCGGCAATGTCTGCAATCATTTTTGGAATGAAAAACGGATTGAATCGCGGCGTACCATCGCCTTCAAAGAATGCTTTCGATTCGTCTTGAAACGTTTTGAGCCCTCCAACACCAGAACCCCAAACCACCCCAATACGATCTAGATTGGGGTTAGACTCAATTAATCCAGAATGGTCAACAGCTTCCATAACAGAAACCATTGCATACTGAGTAAATTGGTCCATTTTTCGGGCCTCTTTTTTGTCAATAAATTGCTCCACATCAAAGCCCTTCACCTCACAGGCAAATTGGGTTTTGAATAAGGAAGCATCAAATTGTTTAATTGGCGCTGCCCCACTTTTACCGGCCAACAAATTATTCCAATATTCTGAAACAGTATTACCGATGGGCGTAAGCGCACCAAGACCGGTTACAACGACTCGCTTTAATTGCA
>JBIKUO010000023.1:0-35940 GCA_044347515.1 Crocinitomicaceae bacterium
CTCTATTTCAATTCTTATTCGGGTTATTCGCCCGACGAGCTTCTCCGCCGCGGCGGACTCCACCCCGCAATGTATCTTCATTGCTCTATTTCAATTTTACTCGGGTTATTCGCCCGATGAGCTTCTCCGCCGCGGCGGACTCCACCCCGCAATGTATCTTCATTGCTCTATTTCAATTTTACTCAATTCGTTAATCGAGGACTACAAAGGTAATCGATTTTTCCTTATCTACCAAATCAATCGAGTAAAAGCTGCTGCTTTCGATTGATAGCGCCATGTTTTTCCAAAATACACTTTATACCTAACGCATGGGAATTTAAGTTTACACCAACCATTGCTGCTCGTGTACGTTCGTATAAGTAGTTCAGGGTGAAGATGTCCGCCAGTCGCAGCCCAACACCGAACTGCATACTGTTCAGGTTTTGTGTTCCGGTCCATACCTGAACACGATACATATAATTGATCCGCAGGGCTAACTCATAATTAAATGGAGCATATCGAACCGGCGTGATTTTAACTGAAGGCAATAAAAACCAATCTTGACTCAACACCACCAAGTGCCGGTAATATACTCCCCACTCCGTTCTTAGTTTGGCATTGGTGCCAATCTCCTTCCATTTCGCTGGTCCAAGATCGTTGGCATAAATTCCGGAAAGCGAATTTTTAGTGCGATAACTCATCCCTACTTTGTACGTCGGATAATTATAGGTTGAAAAGCGACTCACTACCACATCTTGCTGGTTCGTAGAAACATAGGTTGGGTCATACCCTACCTGCATAAACCCACCCCCCAAGCCCAAACTTAATCGGTTTTCTCTATTCGTTTTAATATTAACTGCGCCTTCTATGGTAGCCGTTGAAAACGTAAAGGCTCCGTTGCGCTCCACCAAGATATTTGCGCCCGCACCAAACATAGCGCCATCGCTTTTGCGGTCGTTAAATGGAAAAGATAGTGTTGCGTTAATTGTTTTTGGTGCTCCGTCAAAACCAACCCATTGCTGCTTAATTCCCATCGCACCTTCTACATATTCACTTAACCCATGATGCGATGGATTAATACTCGCCCAATTCATTCCATACCAGACCCGATTTGGTGCCTGTTGTCCCCAAGCGTATACCAAGACTGATATGAATCCAACTAGCAATGTAAACCTCATCGGATAATACTTATTGTACCTTTCTTCAGGGTTCCATTTCCTAAATCCAAGAGATAATAATACACACCATCCGGTAACACATTCCCATTTCTCACGCCGGACCAGGCATTAACAACATTATATGACGCAGATTCATACAGAACATCCCCGAACCGATTCATTATGATCATTCGGTTTAACGGATAATTCTCGATTCCAGGAATAATCCAGGTATCATTCGTCCCATCATTATTCGGGGAAAACGTATTAGGAATCTTAAACACATTCGTTAAATATACAGTAACGTAATCGAACACCTCGCATCCCGCATAAAACCCCTGAACCATAAAAGTTGTGGTTGCACTTGGGGATGTTTGAATTGTAAATAAATTGGGGTAATTCGTTAAATAAGAGGGTGACCAAAGCACAGAATCAACCGAACCGGTAGCTTGTAAAGTTACCATCGTTCCTGAATCAACATACTGATCAGGACCTGCATCGATGATTGGACTAATTACCGTTAGCGAAGTTTGAGCCGTATCGTAACTAACAACCCCATTAAAGGTACAGCTGCAAATTACAAGAAGTTGATTCGATGGGTTCGTTGGAATCAATGAAAATGTACCAGAACCATTAGATAGTATGGAATCTCCATTCACATACCATGTGTACATGGCCGTTCCTTGACACAAGGTACTCGCACTCAATTGCATCCCCTCGCCAACGCATATGGTGTCATTTGGGGGAAATATCAAAAACTGAGCACAACCCCAAGCGCTGTTTATCACCATTAACAAAACAATAACAAGACGCGACACAATACGATTTTTCTATTAAAATTAATGGTTTTCAATGGCTTATTGCAATGCCATTGCCCAAACGACGTGCAAACTACCGATTTTTTTACGAATTTTGGCATACTTATCGAAGAGATTCGAAGAAATTAAAAAGCTACAGTATGCAAAAATTTACCCTTACCTCCATTTTTTTCATAGCATTAACCTTTAATCATTGGGGACAACGCTTAGATTATGACCATTCTTCCAACTGGTTTTTTGGCATCAATGCGGGTGCAACCTGGAGTTGTACGGATGTTGAGAACGAAACCAACGGCGGATGGGGCTTAACCTTAGGGAAATCATTCAATTTTAAAACGGGAAGACGTGTAAGTTTTGATTTTCGGGGTAGATACCTTCATGGAAATTGGTATGGACAAGATTACGATACAAGTACGCTTAACTCATACATCGGTGGTCCACTAAGCGCCTACAAGGATTCATTTAACATGACGGCTCACAATTTTTATAACGACCAACATCGCTTGGCGTTTGAATTGGTATTACACGCCAATCGTTTTGCAGAACGAACCAATTGGGATCCGTACATTTTTGGAGGAATTGGGGTTACTTGGAGACAGACCTGGGGAAACCTAAGCTACAACGACAGCAGTTTATATGACTACCCCGACATGCTAGCCGGAGGAAACATTGCCAGCGCAATAACAACGAATATGGATAATTCCTACGAAACCCGCTTGGATCAACTGAGTGGTTTTAAGTGGAATGCGAAATGGATGCCGAGTTTAGGGATCGGAATAGGTTACATTATCGGACCCCGTTTTTCGATCGGTATAGAGCACAAAACAACATTTACTGGAATGGATGATTGGGACGGTGTGGTTTCAATTAATCGCATTAAAAATGACTGGTACCATTACACTTCAGGGTACATGCAATTCCGTTTTAAAACTCGAGAAAAAGATCCAAAACCTGAGGAGCAAGTTAATACCGTGAATAATATAAATAATTTCACAACAAATTGCATTGCCCCTACTCTTTCCATTCGAGACAAACAATTTACAAGCACCTTGAGTACGGCGAGCTTTACCCTTGGCACCACTCAAATCGGGCAGTCAAATCAATTAACTGTAAAAGATCAACAAGGAAATTTGGTTCCCTTTACGTTTAATTCCACAACACGCGAACTTACCGTTAGCGTCGCCTTAAAACCTGGAATAAACACCTTCACCATATTTGCGCAAAACGAATGTGGATCGACCTCCGAGATGATTCAAATCACTTACAATGATTGCCAATTTCCACAAATCACGTTAACTAATCTCATTAAGGATTCAAGCATTACGGTAAACACCAATACCATTAATGTGGGAGCAATCATTCAACATAGCACCTTGAATGCCCTTAATTTCTTTGTGAATGGAATTAAATCAAATGGGTTTGCTTACAATGTAGCGAACCATGCATTTCAAGCCACCGTTTCGCTTAACCCAGGTAAGAACTTAATCAAAATAGAGGCTAATAATCCATGTGGATCTGCCTTTGTGGTGACTGAAGTAATTTATAATAACTGCATTACGCCGCAACTTCAATTAATCAATCCAACCAGCAGTGGCATTACAGTTAGTACCGCGGTACAAAAAGTTCAGATAAAAACCATCGGATTCAATGCCAAAACAGAATTAAGCGTACTGCTCAACGGACAAGCAACCAACACCTTTACTTGGATTAACAATGTTATTGAAATCCCTGTAACCCTGAAGCCAGGCAACAACACCATCACGATTAATGGGACGAATCCTTGTGGTTCAGAATCTGTAGTTATTGCTATGAATTATCAAGCATGTCAAGCGCCGGTGCTTACTTTACAAACTCCAAACACTGCAAATGTAATTGTAACTAAAGCCGCTTATACGTTGAAGGTGAAAACACAACATCAAACGGCAATCAATCTGATGGTAAACAACAGCATTGTTACAAATTATACCCTCAATGCCGCATCAGGAATCTTAGAATATTCGTTTACATTAAATCCAGGATTAAACATTGTGAGCATCACCAGCTCTAATGGCTGTGGGGTTGATATTGAATCCCTCAACATTACCTACCAAGCCTGCAATGCACCAACCGTGTCTATTTCATCAATCGGTGGCACCACTGCAAATCAAGGTTTTTTATTTTCGGCGAATACAGCAAACATTGCCAACTCACAAGAAATTAAAGTAACTCAAAACGGAACGGCAATTCCATTCACCTTTATCAATGGAAATATTCAGGCTATTGCCACCTTGGCTGCCGGGCCGAACGTATTTAATGTAACCGTAATTAACGGATGTGGCACACAAACACAAACACAAAATGTAGTGTTTAATAATTGTGTAACCCCCACGATTTCTTTAGTTCAACCTACCGCAAGCGGTATCACTGTAAATGAAGCCGGTTATCAAGTTCAATGCGCACTTTCGGGAGTTAACAACGCATCAGAAATCACCTTCAAAGTAAATGGACTGGCTAAACCGTTTCAATTCATTAATAACATGTTAACGGCTTCACTGACATTAAATCTAGGAATTAACACGATCAGTGTTTCGGTTAAGAATGCCTGTGGGAATGACAATGAGTCGTTCAATATTACATACAAGCAATGTTTAGCTCCATCCATCGTACTAACGAATCCGATCCAAACTACACTAACCACCACCCAAAATACAGCGAACATCGCGTTTACCGCAATTAATTGTTCGTCAGCATCACAAATAGTAATTACAAAAAATGGTAATGTGATTCCGTTTACCTTCCTGAACGGCGTGGGGTCCTTAACGGCTTCGCTTACCCCAGGATTGAATACGTATACCCTAACAGCAACGAACGATTGTGGTAGAGACATTGCCAATATAAACCTTACCTACGACAATTGTGTTGCACCAATTATTGCGATTAACAGTCCAATTCCTTCAACTACAGCAAGCCAAAGTTTAGCTGTAAGCGCAGCGATTCAAAACGTAACGAATGTAAACCAAATTGCCCTCTTATTAAATGGGGTTGGTGTACCGTTTACCTTTAACAATGGCCAACTGAATGCCACACTCACGCTTGTTGCAGGCATTAATAACGTCTCGCTTTCAGTTTCCAATTCATGTGGGTCGGATGTTAAATCAAAAACAATTGAATTTATCCCATGTAAGTCGCCTACAATTACAATAACACAGCCCAATAATTCAGGGTTAACGGTGAGTGCAGCAGGATACACCTTACAAGCTCAAATCAACAATGCGGACCAAGCAAATCAAATAAGTCTTACGTTGAATGGAACGCCGATCACTAATTTCCAATTCTCAAATGGAACACTAACAGCGCCGGTTTCACTTTCAAATGGAATTAACACCTTTAACCTATTTGTGAATAATGGATGTGGGGTAGATCAGGCATCCACAACTATCCAACTGAGCACCTGTAATTCACCGGTTGTGAGCATTTCTAATGTTAGTGGTCAAACTGTATCAACTGCCGCGTATACTTTAAATGCCGCGGTGCAAGAAGTTGCAAATGCTCAAGGACTTACCTTAACCCTTAATGGACAGGTTACGCCATTTAACTTATTGAATGGTTCAGTAAATTCAACATTCACGTTGCAACCTGGTATTAACAACATTATGCTGTCTGCAACCAACGGGTGTGGAACAGACACTAAATCCATGCAAGTTACCTACGTTCCTTGTACGGCTCCAACTGTCAACATTCAGGGAACCAATGCGACAATGACCAGTGCTGCATATGTATTCAATGCTACTGTAAATGGGGTGAGTGCGCAACAACTTAGCTTGACACAAAATGGTAATCCAATTCAGAATTTTTCGCTAATTGGAAATACTCTTACAGCCTCCCTTACCTTACAGCCGGGCACAAACAGTATTGTCTTATTTGCACAAAACACCTGTGGAAGTGATCGTGGTGAATTGAATGTTATTTATCAGAATTGTATGGCTCCAACGGTTGGTATCTCTCAGTTAAATGATACGGTAGCGCAAGGAATTTATGCCTTTATGGCCAACCTTACAAACATGCCGAACAGTCAAGGAATTACACTATCGCTTAACGGACAAAACATTCCAAGCTTCAATTATATCAATGGGGTATTAACCGCAAGCTTAAATTTAGCAAATGGAGCAAACACCATTTCATTGAATGCGATAAATGCATGTGGTAACGCGTCTCAAAATGCTTCTGTTTACTACAATCATTGTCAAGCACCAAACATCATCGTAAACTCAGCGCTACAAGCCAGTGATGGGAACTATCAGTATGATGTTACCTTACAAAATGTGTATGATATTGAAGGCGTTTATTTCACCTACAATGGGCAAAATGTACCATTTACGTTTGAAAATGGCGTTATTACAGCGAATGTTACCTTAAATCCCGGAGCAAATACCTTTTACATCACGGCAAGTAACAATTGCGGAACGGATACAGAAACCACGACGGTTACCTTTGCGAATTGTACACTCCCAGAAATAACCATGAATGGAAGCATTGCCAACGGAGGAAGTTCAACCACAAGCTCGGTTATGATCAACGCCTCAGTTATTGGCTATGATGGCAGTACAACCGTTCAAGTTACTAAGAATGGCAACGTGGTGAATGGACTATCTTGGGCAACCGGTTCAATTAGCCAAAATGTAAATTTATCAGACGGATTAAATACGATTACTATTACTGCAACTAACGCATGCGGCACGGATACTGAAACATATACAGTAACCAAATGTAAAGCCCCAACCATTAGTTTAGTGAGTCCGGCTTCGACCGTTACCAATGTTTCCTTGGCAGCGTATGTACTAACATTCAACGTACAAAATGTAACTAATGTAAATGAATTGAATTTGACTCAAAACGGGATGTCTTTACCAGGAATAACCTTAGTGGGTAGCATAGCAACTCTTCCGGTGATGCTTCAAGCGGGGGCGAATAACTTTAATTTATCTGTGAATACCGGTTGTGGTTCAACGCAAACATCATTTACCATTAACTACACAGCCAACGTAGCTCCTCCAACTAATAATACGAATGACAACAATGGCGGTGTTGAAAAACCAACGAATAGTCCACAAAACAACCAACCGAAACCCGCTAGTACCCCAAATAAAGGCGGCGGCGGATCTACACCAAACAATACCCCAACGCCAGCGAAAGAGGTAAAACCTGCAGTAACCCCTACGCCAGCACCAAACAATACCCCAACGCCAGCGAAAGAAGTAAAACCTGCAGTAACTCCTACCCCAGCGCCAACTAATACCCCCGCAAAGGAGGTGAAACCGGCAACCAACACCAACCCTACACCTGCAAAGGAGACCAAACCCGTTGAAGGGGGAGGTACTGAAAAATTACCTATTCAAAACAAACCCGCAAAAGGAGGAGGAAAATAAGCGCTCTTTTTATTAGAAAGGGTTTTTAATAGTGCGCAGTATTTTGTAAATTCGCACCTTAAAATTTATTTAAATGGCTATTATTACAAAGTTAAGAGATAAGTATTCTTGGTTATTAATTACCATCGTTGGATTAGCATTGGTAATCTTCATACTTCAATCCTTATTTGATTTCATGAATTCAGGCCGTGGTGCTGAAGGCGATTATGGAATCGGATTAGTTGATGGAGAAAAAGTAAACATTGACATTTACAACAAGCTAAGCGAGCGTGTTCAATCACAAGATCGAGCTCAAAAGCAACAAGAACAAAAAGAATTTACCGACGAAGATATGGAGGCCGCAAATGATAAAGCCTTCAATTTCATGGTAGATTCAACCTTAACTAAAGTAGAATACGATGCCTTAGGAATCGATGTTAGTGAGCGTGAATTTAATGCGTACTTAATGGCAACCGATGGGTTTGGGGTACTTCAAGACTTGAACCAATTCTTCGTTGATAAAGCTACCGGAGCAATATCAGAGCAATCTATGAAGACAGGTCGCGTTGAATTACAAAAAACCTTGACCAAATTAAAAACGGCTAAAAAACCAGAAGAAAAGGCGCAGTGGGAAGGAACTAAAAAATACTTCATGGACCGAAGAAAAAACGAAAAGTATTTTTCTTTGATTAGTCAAGGAGTATATGTTACCAAAGTAGAGGCGCGTGAAGAATATTTAGCTAAAAAAGAAACTAAATCGATTTCATTTGTTGCGCGTCGATATTCAGAAATAAATGACGCGGAAATCAAAATAAGCGACTCCGAACTAGAGGCTTACTATGAGGAACACAAAAGCGAGAAAAAATATTGGAATCGCTCAAACAGTAGAGAAGTTCGTGTTTTTGACGTATCCATTAAACCGTCTAAAGCAGATACGCTTGCTTTCAATAAAATCATCGCTAAACTTCGAATGGATTTCATGACTTCCAAAAATGATTCGGTGTTGGTTATGAACGAAAGTGAAATGCGCGCTTATCTTCCAGGGGCAAGAGGAATTGCTGTTCCGGAAGGGCATCCAAAAGCAAATCAATACATGACCTACCCAATGGATTATGATACGATCATTAAACTTACACCTATTGGTCAATTGGTTGGTCCATACCGCGTTGGAGAAAACTTCCATTTGTCAAAATTAATGGGGTATTCGCCGGCGAAAATTAAGGCACGTCACCTTCTTATTTCTACTAATGGGTCGAAAGATGCTAAAGTAATTGCAAAGAAGAAACAAACAGCAGATAGCATTCTGAAAGTAATCAATAAATTGAACTTTGCTGAATTAGTACAAAAGCATAGTGAAGATCCAGGGTCAAAAGAAAAAGGTGGAGAGTACGCAGACTTCTTAGAAGGGGATATGGTTAAAGAATTTGGATCTTATTGTGCCAATGCCCCAATTGGGAAAATTGGAATCGTTAAAACAGACTTCGGATTTCATATCATTGAAGTATTGGAACGAGACACTAAAAAATTCCCAATTTTAACAACGGTCGTTAAATCGTTTAAAGCGTCTGAACTTACCATAGGCAATATGGAAGCTGAAGCCAACCGTTTGTTGTATAAATTAGATCAGAAGCTTGCAAAAATTGATGATTTATCTAAGAAAATCGCTGCGTTTGACACACTTGCTTCACAAAATAAATATTTCGTTCGTCCAATCGCATTGGAAGATAACAATCCACGGGTATATGGATTGGTTACAACGAATGCCATGGATCGAATCTTAGAATTAGCATACAATGCAGATGCTGCACCTGGTGATTTATTGGCTGCACCAATTCGCGATAAAGACAAGTACATTATTGCCATGTTGGGAAGTATTCGTGAAAAAGGTGAACCTACCTTTGCCGATGCAAGAGACCGAATGAAGAAAGATTTAATTGAGGAAAAGAAGGCAAAACGCTTAATGAATCAAATGGCTAAAACGAAAAACCTTAAAACGCTTGCGAAAAAAGGAAATACTGTAGTGGAGGAAGCCATAATAACGTTTAGCACTCCTTCCCTTGGAAATACAGGTTATGAACCAGAAATCGTTGGTGCATTGTTCTCTGGATATGTTAAAAACGGTCAAACCACCATTCCCCTTAAAGGTAAGGCGGGAGTTTATGTTATCAAAGTTAACAGTACTAAGAAAGCGCCTGCAAACGCAACGTACAAGGAAGAAAAAGACCAATTAACTTCTATGTTGAAAGGAAACATTCAAGGTATGCTTATGGGTGCATTACGCAAATCTGCTGATGTAGTAGATAACCGTAAATTGTTTCCTAGAATAAGATCTTAGTTTCCTAGAAACCCTTCAAACGGAATTACAAAAGGCCCTATATTAGGGTCTTTTTTGTAATAGTCTGTTGAAAGAATTTGCGCGCCAATTTCTAGCGATTTTTTTAAGCGTGAATAATCATTCGCTCTCGCTTCAATAGTCCCTGCATCCGTTCGAGTCCTGATCATATGAGTCGTTCGCATTTGTTTGGCAAGTTCCTCATATTGGAACGGGTCATCGTATAAAAGGAATATACAATCGGGATTTTCCGGATTCCCATATACAAAGGCACCCGCATTGGAAGGATAATGCTGTGCACCACTACCCTGAATTATCACAAAAATTCTACCTCTGACAGCGCCTATAGTTGGCCATCCCTGGTTTTTGATACGCGATTGAAGCGTTTTTTCATTCGCTCTAAACTCGGTTGTGGTGTATAAGGTGCTTAACTTTTCTTTCAATAAACTATCCATCTGCATAAGCGATATTCGATCAAATGGAATGGCCTTTTTATATCCAAAAAGCCTTAATATCCCCGCTTCATCACCCAAGGCACTTCCTTTCAATTCAATATTTACAAAAATCGGAGCGTGTGTAGGATTTGACAAACTCCATGCATTCAATTCTTCTAAGGCGTCAGCTAAGGTTAGATAATTTGTTTGGTAATCAATGTCTGGTATATGGATTATTTTAAACCCAGGTTCTTTAAGTTTCGTGTACTTTTCTTCCCTAATGCGTTGTTTTGGAATGAATAAATTTAGTCGGTGTTTAAAATATCTTCCTCCTTTCGGGTCATTGTATACATCAAGTTCAAGGCCCCGAATGTGATAAGTAGAAAGCTGCTCCGAAATTGGAACATGGGAATAGGATAGTTGAAAGGGTTGGTTTTCTTCTCCGAGTACAGATTTGAATCGATTGATAAACTTCATCGTCCGAGCTGTAGGCTGTATTTTATAGCTATTGTGTGATGCCAGCACCCGAATTTCATTCATCGGAATGGAATCAGGGAACTCTTGAGCAGTTGCCGCAGAAAAGACAAATAAGCCTAATAGTTTGAGGGACTTAAAAAAACAAGCGGCCATTGATCCATTCCCCATCGAGTAGGGCTTTATTTTTTTCATAAAATGCGATGGCTGGTGTATTCCACTCCAATACTTGCCAATCCATCCGTCGAACCCCTTCGCGTTTCGCAATGTCAACAACGGTATTAAACAAGGCCTGACCTATTCCGTGTTTTCTATGGGATTCCTTCACGTAGATATCCTCAAGATACAAGGTTCGACCTTTCCATGTGGAATAACCAAAGAAATACAGGGCAAAGCCTACAACTTCACCGTATAATTCTGAAACCTCAGCAAAACAGCGCTTATGGATAAATAAATCAGCCTCTAACGAACCAATGGTATTGATTACCGCATCCGGTTGGCGTTCATACACCGCTAATTCAACAATTAAACCGTGAATGGCCGGAACATCAGATAAAACAGCCGGACGGATTTTCATTATTGAACACCTGCAAGGTTAAACCTTAGTTTGATACCTGTACTCATATTACCGGTAGGATAGCTTGTAGCTACTTTTGGCGTATTTAAATTTTGATCATAATAATAGGAAACCGTTAGGTTCTGCGATAAATTATAATCAATATTCAATTTTAAGGAAATTACACGCTGCCCAGCCGTTGCTTGATTGGTATTTTCTACCACTTTCCGAATCAAGGTAGAATTATCACGATAAGAGAAATTCAGTCCCGCATTTAAATCATTGGCAGGGATGCGATCCATCAATTTAACTTTTGCAATTTTCGTTTGCATACCCACAACAATTTCGTCTGATTTCACCTCGGTAACTTGGTTATTATTAAGAGACAAGGTCGCTAAGCGATCTTTCTTGTATTCAAATTTCGTGGTTAAGGATTGTCCGAAAATCGTCCAAGTGGCATCAAGACCAATTAACGGCGAGAACTGCTCACTTACGGTAATGTTCTGCACCTGCAAGCTTGAAATGAAGTTATTATTTAAATCTAAGGCGGTTGGGTTTCCATTGGCATCCGTGGTGGCACCCATATTAGATTGCATACCGTTAACTGAAACGGTGGAGTTGTATGCGTGACGAATCACAAATGATTTCACATACTTCTTCATAAATTCAAACTTGGACAAGCCATTGTATGTTAAACTCCAATTCGGAAGTGGCATATTGCGCACCGGGTTAATGTTCTTATCGTTTACCTCTTTATTGCCGTAGGCCGTTAGGAATGCACCAATTACCACCTCTTGTTGGTTCCCCGAGTATCCGTCAAAATAACCTGAAGGTAATAATGAAGAATTCGGATTATCCGCGCCAATTAATTGAGAAACCGTTTGACGATTTGCTAATAACTGATTAAATACTGCTGAAGACCGGTCCTTGTTGTCTCGAACGAAGGCTGTTCCCCATGTGATGGTTGAATACGTCAAGGTAGCTGATTGGAACCTACTTTGTCCTTCGAATTGCTGATTGGTTTCATTCCACCTGAAGAATTCACCACTGTTCAATCCATAGTTTCGATTTAATTTCATTTCAATGCTTAGATCTTTAATTGGCTCAAGGGTTGCACGCAAATTCAATTTGGTGGAATGCGTTGTTGCAAATTGTTTGTTTAAGTTTTCATTTTGGACTAACCACCCATTATTTGCAGAAAGTTCAGCTATATTATATCCATTTTCACGGCCCCAAATGTCATAACTTTGTTTACCGAAGGCAAAAGAGCTCATTCCGAGGTTATTGCTGTTCATACCAAGTATTCTTGATTCTTGATTTGACCCAGGCAGCATGGTTCCATCATCGATGGTATACGTACCAGAAATGTTGCGAACCGTCATTAATAAGCGTGCAGCAAACCCTACAGCAGGATTAACCTTTTTCTTAGCATTCGCTTCCTTCTTTTTCTTACGCTCATATTTTCTGAGCACCTTATCCCATTTTCTTCGTTCCTTCTTGGTCATTTCCTCCACCGGTTTTGGCGGTTTAGGAGCCTGTTCTTCAACCTTTTTATTTCCTTGATTATTGTTCTGTCCTTGGTTGTTCTTTGCATTTAATGCCCCTCGGTTATTTCTCCCATCAGAAAGCACGCGTTTAAACAGTGGGATTTTATTATAGAGCGTTACAAAATTCGCTTGCGACGTTAAATTAACACTGCGATTGTTTTGTATGATGTTACCAAAATTAGTTTGAGCAAGGGGTGCTCGCTGCCAATTGTAACTGCCATTATATTTGGCATTTAGTGTCAACCAATCAGTTAATGGAAACTTATCTAAGGGAAAGGTGTAACTCAAATTATAGTTGTGACCGTATTCCATTGTTTGACCAAAGGTGGACAATTGGGAACGGATTGAATCTTTGAATTCTTGATAAGCCAATGGGTCATTTTTACGATCTACGCGACTGTTCCCCTCAGCAAACATGGCTTTATTAGTTGCTGTAAAGGAGGCCTTGAGATTCTTGGTTAGGTCGTACCCGATGTTGTAATTTCTGTTCCAATCAAATTTCTTTAAGAATACTGGATTAAATTGATAATTTGGAACCAAGTTGTTTCGAACCTGTCGTTCATTATACATCCGTAGGAGATCATTTGTAAAGGTGATGTTCTTAGGCATGAGGTAGAAATTCATGTCTTTAACCAACGCAAGCCACTTAGATTTCTGAACGGGTTTCCATTTTTTAAAGGGCTCAATGGCTTTACCCGCAAAGGTGTAATTATAATTTAATGCCCCTGTATAGTTTTTAGTACGGTCATAATTCGTATTGAAATCACGTTTCAAATTCTCAGAATAGGCATAGCTGGCAGACCAATTGGAGATGCGCCAAAATGCTGGTTTAGCACCTGCTTTAGCTTCTTTGCGAACATTCGTAAAGTTGAATGACTTACGCTCATTGAAGTCCTGACCTAGTTTTGCTCGCTCCTTGCGCGTTGCTAAATCATAGTCCGCTAATTTAATGTCTGGATTGAATGGATCGTATTCTGGATTAATCACATTTAATGAGTATCCATAAAAGAACGGTAAGGAAACTTTAGCTTGTTTACCAAAGAATTGCCCAAGTTGAACGGTAGAGTTCATATCAACTCCAACTTTCTGGTTCCGTTGACGATCTTGCACACGACTTTCAACAGACCCCCAGTTTATTCCAGAATAATTACCAGAAGCAGAAATCGTTGCGAAGTCGGCTAATTGCAGCTGGGCTTGACCTACCGCAGCCCCTCCACCTTCACTCACGAAGTCGGTTAAACGCAATTCATTTACCCAGACATTGACACATTCAGCTTGTCCGTCATCAGGCCAATTATTACTTGGATCAGATTGAAGGGGGTTTCTAACTCCAATCATAATCGTTTTAATTGCTTGTAAATTTGGTGAGCCTTTCACTTTGATTTTGCGATCGGCATTGGCCGGATCATCTTTAGCATACTCAAACATGGTCGATACCCCAGTTACGCCCTCGTCTACTTTTTGATTTCGTTCTTTCTTTAAGTTTAGTAAATCATCAAAAACGATTTCAATGTTGTTTTCATCCGGCCAAATGTCTTCTGGCGTTGTTGCACCCCACTGTGTTTTATAGAGCGGAAGTTCATATTCGTAATAATTATCTACGAAATCAGTTCCTAAGCGAACGAACAAGGTAACTTCTTTATCGTTAAATGGAATCAATGGATTAACCTCTTCTGCATGAGCAAACAACTTTAATTTTTTATAGGTACGCACATCGAAAACTACATTTTTGTAGGCTGCTCTGGCATCTCCATCTTGTAAATTACACATATCAAGCACCAAGGATTGCTCATTCATCTGACGTTGATACGTTTGGGAAGGGTCTATTTCTCGAACGATACCCGGCGGAACCTCATATTTGATTGGGGTTCGCTGATCGTTTTCTTCAACATTAAGAGCCGAAATATTAAATGTAGTGAGGTTAGGATCCGGTTGAACACTAATTCCAGGCTGCGTTAAATCGAGTAAATAAGGACGCCATTCTCCGCGCATGAACTCCATTTTCGCGAAACGAATCTGTGTTTGCTCGTCGAAGTTTTTCATGAACAAGCGCATAAAGCGAATGGATCTAAAATCTTGGATACCATTCACCTTTTTCTCATAAGAAACCAATGGAATTCTTACTTGGTACCACTTTTCAGTCTTATTCCCATTTTGATACAACTGAACATTGGTAATAAAGTTTTTTCCAACAACCATATCATTTGGTCTCAAACTCATTTTGTATTGGAAATATGCTTCGGATTCCGAAAGGTTGTTGTCTTGATTGATGTCCTCCAAATCCGGCATGTTGGTTGCTTGAGTAGGATACCCTGCAGCATTGGCTGTATCTGACATATTGGTTGTAGGTGCATTACCCTCCATGCCATTATATTTCTTGTATCGTTCGAGTATATTTAACAGTGCGTTGTCAAAGTTGTCATCTAAGTAATAATTATAATCATCATTCGATGGATCTTGAATCATTTTAGCTTTAGCGGCAGGAGATATTGTCGTGTTGTTTTGAACCCAATTCACATAATTAGCATAGGCCGATTGTTCTGAGCTACTATTCCAACCATCTAACCCAATGTCTTGATTTAATCGAGCCGCTGGATCTGTATCGAAGGCATTTACAATGACCTGTTCATTAGAAACTCGAGCCCACAAGGTGGTATCTACATTATCGGTAATGCTCGGACCAAACGGTGGAATTCCATTTTCATATTCCTTACGTGAATCTGGCAATACATCTTCAGAAATGTTACCCAAATTAAAATACAAATCTCCACCATTCATGGACGAAGTTGGGTCTTGATTTTCCGCATCGTCATTGAATGGATCTAACATCCAAAATTGAATGAATTGCACATTGGCTACCTCAAAATCATTCGTAGAAAGTGCTCTCATAATACCACCCCAACGATTTTCTGGATTTGTGAATTGACCAACACTATCTACAGTAGCGGTTGTATCATAATTATACATTCCACGCTCCTTTGGATAATAGCATACATCAAATACGGTAATATTCGGAATCGAACCGTATTGAAGCTGTTGATTCGGGAAGATATCCGTAAAATTCACCAAACGCATGCGGCTATCCGCCAACATGGTTGCATCTTGTTTAATGTGATTTGGCGTGAGGTTATTGCTTTGATAAAAGAGCGGGTCAATGGTATACCAAGACATCTTTGCCCGTTTAAACCCTGCAGATAGATTCTGAGAAGTAGCTTCAGGAAATAAATCAGGTTGCCCTTGAGGAACGGATGCTAAGCGCCATGCAGAAGCTGATTTTAAATCAATCGTACTTTGGCTCGCCTCGAAATCATCTACATAGGAAGTTCCCGCCTTGTTGATCACCTTTGGTTGCCCTGGAATCAAATACGCCGCTTCACCATTGATTGAGAACGTGGACATTTGATTCGTTGAAATCACTGGAAGTAAGTCTACCAATCGCGTAAGGAAAGGAACATCGGTTCGAATACTGAAATCGATTCCAAGGACATTATTTTTGAAAGGTTCACTTCCGAAGTCTACTTTTTGTGTAACAGGTCGTTCTGTCATTCGAACCCAAGTGGCACCGAACTTCATTTTATCACTCAAACGGTATTGATAATGTCCACCCATGAGAGAACGAGCTTGGAATCCAAATACTGAGTTACTTTCAATGGAAATTTTAATTGGTGTATTTGACTCAAGAATTCCAGTATTCAAGATTTTAACTCTCCCTAAATTATAATCCACGGTATAATCCGTGCCTTCGGTAAGTTTTATGCCACCGGCTGTCACAGTAACTGCTCCTTGCGGCACATTGAGCGCATTCAATGGAATATCTGAACTTACAGAGGATTGGTATTCTCCTTTGAAAAGGAACCTATTTTTACTCGGAATTTGTTGTGCTGCTGTTTTAGTTGAATCGTATAATTCGTAGAATGCAATGTTATTGATTGTAGTTTGAGGAACACCAACGGATTGCAGCTTTTTCGCTAAAGTTTTACCAAAAGGCTCTACCGTTGAGAAAAAGATCCGCCCATTCTTGCGGTTAATCGTTCCCCCATTTTCAATTTTAGGACCCGTTATTGTAAAAGGTACGTAGTCAAACACCCCATCAGAAAACGGCTGATTGTTCTGATTCAAGCGGTCCATTTCTAACAAGGTTACTAATTGTTTATCGTCTAACCCGGCCATAGGGAACACAGGTAGCGGAACACTTGTAGATGGATTATTATAATAGACATCCACCTTAAACCCTTGTTGATCTACTTGATAAGCACCAATAGAATACACGTTTTTCATCATTAAATCCCAAATCTTATTTTGAGGGCTTGTAATGGTTGGCTTTAATAATTTTAGAATCAGGGCTTCTTGGCCACTGGCACCATCCGTTGATAATTCACCTACCTGATAGGTTTGACCGCGATAGGTATACTCATACGCAACAGCAAGCACCTCATCGTTATTGAGCGGGTTGTTTAACGAAACGTAACCAAGTAAGGCATTATAACTAAATTCTTGATCGGATAACTTACGTGCGTTCTCTACCTTTTCGTAATCTTTTGCTTGTTGGAAAGGACCGGGAGCTGTAACTTGATTGTTTAATGCAGGTACAGCGGTAGAAAAATTTCGAATGAGGGGTTGGTTTGCTGCCCACTGATATAAACTATTCGCGTCATTGGCGGGTTCAACACCAGTCCCGAAGCCCCCCGGATTCCCCTGACAGTTAGTTGATTTCCCTTCTCCTAAATCAGAAAATGCAATGATATTTCTAGTATTTTCGGTAATGTTAGAGCGATTCGTCACCCAAACTTCTATCCGAGTAATGTACCGTGTTGCATTCACATTTGGCAAGGTAGCCATTGCCGAATCATAATCGTCGTGATAAAACAAATTCAAAAAGTAGTGACGATTTGCTTCGTAATTATCCGCCGTTAACTCAAACTTTTGAACTTGAGATTTTCCGGTAATATTAATTTCTTGTCGTTTACCTTTCGATTGAGCAACGATAAGATCAAACGTTGATCGTCCAAATTTAAGTTGCGTTTTTGCACCAAACAGCGTTTGAGATCCTTGAATTAAGGACGTAGGCAAATCTAAATTCACCATACCTAGCGCAACCTTTTGAATGATTTGATCCTCGTCGCCAGTGTGTTCTAGTTTAGAGATGTTTTCAAAGTCAAATGCCGCTTGGGTATTATATTTTGCACCAATTTTGAGTCTAGTACCAATCTGACCCACAATATCCATATTAATGTTCTGTTGGAAATCAAAGCGTGTAATTCTTCGTTGACGCATTGGCAGAATTGGATTGTCATATCTCGAATGATTTACACCAAGTTGCACTTCAACATTACCTTGCGGACGAATCACAATTTCACCGGAACCAAAGATGCTTTCAAAAACTTTACTTCCAATTTTGATTGGTAATTCAAACGATCTTCCAACAACAGACTCTTCTTCGATTTGCTGCTCCCAGTTCTGTCCTTCAAACTGTTTATTTTTATAATTCAGATAATCTTCCAAGGACATGGATGTTGGGTTCCGGAACAGAAGTCCATCACCAACAGTTTGCTTAAACACGTAATGACCAGTTTCTGGGTCATATTCAATGGTTTGTTGCATGATGGTGGGATCACCTAAATCAAACGATTGTTGATTGTTGTTATACGTGTTGAACGATGGGTTAATAGGAAAAGGAAGTACGGGACCTTGGGCGTATGATGCAAATGGAAAAAGGGCTAAAAGTAAGCCCAATACCCAACCGCTAGAAATAATATTTCTCTTACTCCAATTCACTATAATACTTTTAGGGCCTCTTTAATTAGTGATTCTACCGGTTCATTACCAGTATCCACGCGTTCTATCGCTTTTTCAGCAGCTTTTTTATCAAAGCCCAAAGAAACCAGGGCCGTTAACGCATCAAATCGATTTGTATTGTTTGCGCTGAAAATATTTTGTGCTTGTTCCGACAATTTAACCACCTTACCTTTTAAATCGATGATTACACGTTGGGCTGTTTTGGCGCCAATTCCTTTAATTTTTTGAATCGTTACAACGTCCTCTGTTTGAATCGCTTTAGCAATATCCTCGGGAACCATCGAGGATAGCATGATCATCGCCGTATTTGGACCAATTCCTGAGACACTAATTAGGTGATTAAACATTTCGCGCTCTTCTTTAGCATGAAAGCCATAAAGCAAATGAGCATCCTCACGCACGATAAGTTTTGTATACACTTTAACTTGTTCTGAATCGCCTAACGCAGAAAAACAATTCAAGGAAATTTTGACCTCATACCCAACTCCAGCACAATCAATGATTAATTCTGTAGGGTGTTTTTCAACGAGTCGTCCTTGAAGTTGTGCTATCATCGCTTATTTATTTTGAGCATCAATTACGGCAACTTTTACCATATTTATTATTTCTCTTACCGAAGCACCCAACTGAAGTACATGAATCGATTTTCTCATTCCGATGAGGATTGGTCCAATCGCATCACTGTCCGTCATTTGTTGAAGTAATTTATAGGAGATATTTCCTGCTGACAAA
The DNA here is from genome assembly GCA_044347515.1 of Crocinitomicaceae bacterium. Taxonomy (GTDB): domain Bacteria; phylum Bacteroidota; class Bacteroidia; order Flavobacteriales_D; family Crocinitomicaceae; genus UBA952. The sequence goes on from JBIKUO010000023.1 coordinate 19,210, forward strand.
TTTGGAAAAATTAAGGTGTTTACTTCTTTATTCGCTAGGGTAGAAAAAGCAAACTTTTCCATAAGCAAGTCTGAATTTAGCGCAAAATTGGCTTGAATTTCTCCATCTACAATGAGGGCTGGATAGTCTGTATGTAGCATACCTACGGCCTCTGCCATTTTCTCTGAATCGGGTCCGGGAGAAGATCCGAAATTCGAATAACTCAGTAAGGCTATTTTTGGTTGTACCTTAAGTTTGCGAATTGTTTTAGCCACATTAATCGTGATTTCCGCAATTTGACTGGCATTCGGATTCAGATTAACTGTGGTATCGGCAAGGAACATTGGTCCACGTTTGGTATTAAGAATGTACATGCCTGCGGCAGTTTTTACATCCTTCTCAAGCCCAATAATTTGAAGTAACGGTTTTACTGTAGAACGATAGGAACGGGTTAATCCGGTAATCATCGCATCCGCGAATCCCATATCAACCATCATCGCACCAAAATGATTTCGTTCACGCATCAACTTTACTGCCTCAAATTCAGTTAATCCTTTTCGCTTTCTGCGTTGAAAGAACTCTTTTCCAAAATTCGTGCGACGCTCCTCTTCTGAATCCGCTTTTGGATCAATAATAGTAACCTCAGGAAGTTCAACATTATATTCTTCCATCAATGCGAGAATGACATCTCTATCCCCAAGTAGAATTGGAAAAGCGACTCCTTCTTCATAAGATACTTGCGCAGCCTTTAAGATTTTAACATTATCTGCTTCAGCAAAAACAACCTTTTTGGGATTGCTCTGTGCTTTAGCCGTGATGTTTCGCATTAGTTCGTTATCTAAACCTAGGCGAGCTTTTAATTCCGCCTCGTATTTCTGCCAATCTTTAATTGGATTTTTAGCTACACCGGACTCCATGGCTGCTTTGGCAACAGCAGGAGCAACAGAATATATAAGGCGCGGATCTAAAGGTTTTGGGATAATTTGTTCTCGACCAAAGGAAATGTTCTTCTCCCCGTACGCTTCAATTACTTCTTCCGGGATAGTTTCTTTGGCTAAAGAAGCAATGGCTTTTACCGCTGCCAATTTCATTTCTTCGTTAATTGTTGTGGCTCGAACATCGAGTGCGCCACGGAAAATGAAGGGAAAACCTAAGACATTATTTACTTGATTCGGATGGTCTGATCGTCCGGTAGCCATGATTATATCTTTACGAACTGACGTAGCATCTTTGTACGAAATTTCGGGATCCGGATTCGCCAATGCAAATACAATGGGATCCTTAGCCATTTTCTTAATCATTTCCTTGTTTACGAGTCCCCCACGAGAAAGACCTAAAAACACATCTGCCCCTTTAAATGCTTCTTCAAACGAAACTTCCTTCTTGTGACTTGCAAAAAAGGTCTTCATATCATCTAAGTCACTTCTAAATGCTCCAATCAGTCCTTTAGAGTCGAACATATAAATATTAGAAACTTTAGCTCCTAAGGCTACATATAACTTCGCGCACGAAAGAGCGGAAGCACCGGCACCGGAAATCACAATTTTAACACGTTCTATCTTCTTTTTCGCTAATTCTAATGCATTAAGTAAGGCTGCAGAAGAGATAATTGCTGTACCGTGTTGATCATCATGCATGATCGGAATGTCTAATTCCTCTTTAAGTCGGCGCTCGATTTCGAATGCTTCAGGTGCCTTGATATCTTCGAGGTTTATCCCTCCAAAGGTTGGCGCAATAGCCTTTACGGTTTGAATAAATAGTTCAGGATCTTTCGCATCAATCTCAATGTCAAACACGTCTATATCTGCAAAAATCTTAAAGAGTAAGCCCTTGCCTTCCATTACCGGTTTTGATGCTTCTGGGCCAATATCACCAAGTCCCAATACAGCGGTTCCATTGGAAATCACTGCTACTAGGTTAGATTTACTGGTGTATTTATACACATCGTCTTTATTCTCTGCAATTTTTAAGCAGGGTTCTGCAACACCTGGCGAATAAGCCAAGGATAAATCACGTTGAGAAGAATAGGGTTTGGTTGGAATTACTTCAATTTTCCCGGGTCTTCCCATGGCGTGGTAATCCAACGCATCCTGCTTTCTAATTTTTGCCATAATTTGGTTTGGATTATAATCCTAATAGTATTTCAGCTGGATCTTTCGCTCCGAAAAGCATTTTTTCTGGCTTTTCTAGCATTTCTTTAACTTTCACTAAGAACCCAACGGATTCTTTACCGTCGATAATTCGGTGATCATAAGACAAGGCCACATACATGATGGGTCTAATTTCTACTTGACCATTCACCGCCACAGGACGTTCAACAATGTTGTGCATTCCAAGAATCGCAGATTGCGGAGGATTAATAATTGGGGTTGACAACATAGAGCCGAAAACACCACCGTTTGTAATGGTAAACGTACCACCGGTCATGTCTTCAGGAGTAATCTTACCGTCTCTTGCTTTGATTGCCAAGCGTTTGATTTCGCGTTCAATATCCGCCAAGGACATCTGCTCTGCATTGCGTACTACAGGTACCATTAACCCTTTCGGTGAAGAAACGGCAATACCTACATCCGCATAATCGTGAAAAATCATTTCATTGCCATCAATTTGACCATTTACTGCAGGATAAAGTTTAAGTGCTTCTGTTACCGCTTTGGTAAAAAAGGACATAAATCCTAAATTCACTTCATGGTGCTTAGCAAAGGCATCTTTATATTTTGAACGAAGGTCCATTACCGGTTTCATGTCAATCTCATTGAAGGTAGTTAACATCGCTGTTTCATTCTTCACTGCGACCAATCGTTCGGCAATTTTACGACGCAGCATGGACATTTTCTCTCTGCGGGTATCTCTGGTGCCTCCCCAACCTGTGGAAGCATTTCCATCAAACCCAGCAGACAAGGCATTCATTACATCATTTTTTGTAATGCGCCCATCCTTACCGGTCGCTTTAATTTGAGTAGATTTAACGTTGTTTTCGTCCATTAATTTAGCGGCAGCAGGGGAAGGTGTTCCTGCGGCATACGACGCAACAGGATTTGGATTTGGTACTACAACCTCCTCTTTTTTAGGTGCTGGAGCCGCCACTGTTGGGCTTGCCACTTCTTTGGCTGGGGCACTACCGGCTGGCTTGGCCGCACCGGTATCAATTAAACATACCACCTGACCTACTTTGACCGTATCACCTTCTTGCGCTTTGAGTGTAATAACACCGCTTTGTTCAGCAGGTAATTCTAAGGTCGCTTTATCTGAATCTACCTCAGCAATGGCTTGATCTTTCTCTACATAATCTCCATCTGCCACTAACCATTGAGCGATTTCTACTTCTGATATTGATTCCCCTGGAGAGGGAACTTTCATTTCAAGTATTGCCATAATTTTATTTTTCAACCGTTAATTTAGCATAAGCAAAAAGCGAATCGTATAAGTTCGCCAATCGTTTTTCATGCAATTTTTTAGAACCTTCCGCAGAGGCAGCGCTTGCTCCTCTGTGAATTCCAATTAAGTTCAATGCCCTTAAATTCATTGCCATATAGGTCCAAGCCCCCATGTTTGCGGGTTCTTCTTGGGCCCAAATCACTTGTGTCGGACTGTATTTTCCTATGATTTCATTGATTTGTTTCTCAGGTAAGGGGTACAACTGTTCAACACGCACAAAGGCCATATTTTGAACTCCTAATTCGCGGGCCTTAACCTTCATTTCGTAATAGAATTTTCCGGAACATAAGACTATGGTATCAACTTGTTTCACATCGACCCCTGTGTCATCCAATACTTCGCGGAAACTTCCTTTTTCCATTTCTTCCAAAGTGGAAGTAGCATCTGGATAACGCAATAACATTTTAGGAGAGAACACTACCAAGGGTTTTCTGAAATCTCTTTTTAATTGACGTCGGATTACATGAAAATGGTTGGCTGGTGTAGAGGTATTTACAATTTGCATATTCAAATCGGCACATTGCTGTAAAAACCGTTCAAGTCTTGCACTGGAATGCTCGGCGCCTTGTCCTTCATATCCATGCGGAAGCAACATCATTAACCCAGATTGTGTAGCCCACTTATCTTCTCCTGCTGAGATGAATTGGTCGATCATAATTTGAGCACCATTGAAGAAATCTCCAAATTGTGCCTCCCAAATGGTTAAACCCGATGGGTGAGCTAACGAATATCCGTATTCAAAGCCAAGTACACCATATTCTGACAATAAGGAATTGTAGGCATAAAATTTAGCTTGATTTTCCGATAATAAATTGAGCGGTTCAATCTCCTCCTCGGTATCTTCGGTTTTAACCACTGCGTGCCGATGCGAAAATGTTCCGCGTTCAACATCTTGTCCGGATAGTCGAACACTATGCCCTTCATTGAGTAAGGTTGCATACGCTAACATTTCTGCGGTTCCCCAATCCAATTTATTATTTTCAATCGCTGCAAGGCGGTCTTCGTAGATTTTTGAAATCTTTCTAAAATACTTTTTATCTGTTGGAAGTGTAGCTAACTTTCTACCTAACTCGAGCAGGATCTTTTTTGCCACTCCGGTTTCAGGCGATTGTTTAAAATCAGCTGCAGTTCCATGGTGATAACCTTCCCAAGTAGCACTTAAGAAATCAAATACTTGAGCTTTATCGTTCTTACGTGCTATTTCAAATTCAGATTCTAAGAATTGAATGTATTGTTCTTCAATTTGTTTAGCCGTTTCTTGCGTTAACACACCCTCCGCTTCTAATTGTCGCTGATAAATCACTTTTGGATTTGGGTGCTTCATGATGATATCATACAGGGTTGGCTGGGTAAATTTAGGCTCATCCCCTTCGTTGTGTCCGTATTTTCTATAACAAAGTAAGTCGATAAAGATATCGCGCTTAAATTCTTGCCGATACGCAACCGCAATTTCCATGGCCTGCACTACCGCTTCTACATCATCTCCATTCACGTGAAATACTGGAGAAAGTGTAGTTTTTGCGACATCAGTACAGTAAGTAGACGATCTGCCGTCCAAGTAATTGGTGGTAAAACCAACTTGATTATTAACAACAATGTGTACGGTACCACCTACTCGATAGCCGTCTAATTGCGCCATTTGTATGGTTTCATAAACAATTCCTTGTCCTGCAATCGCAGCATCACCGTGAATCAATACGGGACAGATTTTATCCTCGCTATGTAAAACATGATCAATTTTTGCACGAGCAATTCCTTCAACCACTGTGTTTACGGCTTCTAGATGCGAAGGATTGGGTGATAGTGTAAGCCCAAGCTCCTGTCCATTATCCAAGGTAATGTGCGAGGTGAATCCTTGGTGATATTTAACATCCCCGTCAAAATACATATCAAACTCAAATTCTTTTCCTTCGAACTCTGAGAAAATATCGCTAGGCTTTTTGTTGAATACATTCGCCAAAGTATTTAAGCGGCCTCGATGTGCCATTCCCATAACAAAATAGGATATACCCGCTTCGGACCCCTTATGAATTAAGGTATCTAGGGCTGGAATTAGTGCCTCACCCCCTTCAATTGAGAATCGTTTTTGACCAACGAACTTCTTGCCTAAAAATGCTTCAAAGGCTGATGCATGAGCGAGTTTTTCGAAAATCTTTAGTTTACGGCTTGCGTCGAGTTTCGGTCTATTCTTTAATTCAATTCTGTTTTTCAACCAAGCAATTCGCTCCGGGTCACGCATGTAAACGAACTCAATACCAATGGATTGACAATACGTCAACTCAAGGTGGTCTATGATTTCCTTCAAGGTTACAGGTCCGAGTCCAATTTCTTCACCCGCTTGAAAAACCACGGATAAGTCAGCTTCAGCCAATCCGAAATTCGTGATTTCCAGCGTTGGTGAATACTTTCTACGCTCTCGAACCGGATTCGTTTTGGTAAATAAATGCCCGCGTGTTCGGTAGGCATTAATCAAATTGAGCACGTTAAACTCTTTCTGAAAATTCTCGGGAATACCTCCACCGGAGGCGAAATCAGTTTGTGCGAATTCAAAGCCCTCAAAGAACTTTTGCCAACTCAAATCAACATTGGTTGGATTTTGTTTGTATTGGTTATAGAGATGCTCAATTGCATTTACATCAGCGTTCCCTACGTATGAAATTTTATCCATCTTTTACTCCGGATTTATATCGTTCGCAAAGTTATCAAATTACAAGGAATTCCCCTACAAATCGGATTTATTTGTGGAATACTTAATTCCAAGCATTACTACGGAAATAATCATTAATAATCCGCCAATTGGGGTTATGGGACCAAGAAAAGCTAACTTGACGTGGGTTATTTCTGCCAAAACGAGTCCATAAATAGACCCTGAAAAGCAGCCTAATCCAATTAAAAATAAGGTAATCCAACGCGCGAATTGCTTCTGATTAAAAGCGGGTTGGAATGAAATGATTAGTAATAACAGTGATCCGTAAAACTGATATTTGATTGCGGTCTCAAATGCCATTTGCCATTTCTCAACAACCATCTCTTTTAGCGCATGTGCTCCAAAGGCACCAAGCGCGATGGAACATGCAAAAAGAAACAATGCAAATCGGGTCAACTTTTTATTCATTATCGTGTTTTCTTCAAAAGTATATATCTTCGTCCACATATATTTCATCTTATGAGGCTGAATTTTTACGCTATTTTACTGTTAGCCATTTTGAATTCCTGTGCAACCGAAGATGATAACCAATCAATTTCGGAAGACTACTACCAGTTCAAAGCCGTTGATCTAAGTGCACATGATTTGGACGCCACCTTATACATACCTGATGAAACGGCAGGAATTGGCGCGTCATTTCAAACTACCATAGCACACGAAGAAGACTTCAAATGGAAGGTTATGGCTGGTCCGAATTTCCAATTATTTATTGAGGATTGGGGAGATAATGCAAATAAATTATCCGAGTTTAGAAAAGCCCTAAAAGATGATGATGTCTTCAAGGTAAGTATTATCTCTGACAAGAATAATTGTATTATTTACAAGCGTGAATTAGTCAAACACATCAACGTTCCAAAATACAAGCATGTATCTTATCACATTTATAGTTTAACCAAACTTGGTGATTATTATTATGAAATTAAGAATCGAGCGGGTGGTGACAGTAAACCTGTAGTTGATCTCATGGAAAAGTCAGTAAAATCCTTTAAAATCAAACCCGAGTGATTTCAAGAGAAGCCGTATTAAATGCATTAGCAAACATTCCAGACCCAGAATCCAAACAAGACATTGTCAGTGCCAATTTGGTAGGGAATATTGAAATAGAGAATGACCGTGTTTATATTCAAGTGAACAGCATTAATCCCGCGATGCATGCAAGAAAACGCATGGAAGAAGCCATTCGATTTAGATTAACAAAAGAATTAGGTGAGGATGTACGCATTGAATGCGAAGTAAAAGCAGTTACGGGCACTGAGCGAAAAGGTAGACGGAGCGTACTTCCAGAAGTCTCTCACGTTGTAGCGATTGCCTCGGGAAAAGGAGGTGTGGGTAAATCTACGCTTACAGCCAATTTAGCCGCAGGATTAGCTCAGGCAGGATTCACGGTTGGATTAATTGATGCGGACATTTATGGTCCGAGTATGCCGACGATGTTCGACGTTGTTGGTCAACGCCCAACCATGGTTGAGGTAAACGGTAAATCAATGATTGAACCTATAGTAAACTATAACGTTAAACTATTATCCATTGGTTTTTTTACGGATCAAGAAAATGCGGTTGTTTGGCGTGGACCAATGGCTTCTAAGGCCTTAACTCAAATGATTACCGAAGGGAATTGGGGGAAACTAGATTATTTACTGATTGATTTACCTCCTGGTACAGGAGACATTCATCTATCATTGCTTCAAACCTTACCATTAGATGGCGTAGTTATCATTAGCACACCACAAGAAGTGGCTCTTGCTGATGCTCGGAGAGGAATCAACATGTTTAGAGTGGATGGATTAAACGTTCCAATTGTTGGAATCGTTGAAAATATGGCCTGGTTTACCCCGGAAGAATTACCCGAAAACAAATATTATATTTTTGGAAGAGATGGCGCCAAAAACTTAGCAAACGGTATGGGAATTGAATTTCTTGGGGCCATTCCATTGGTTCAAAGCATTCGCGAAGCCGGTGATGTTGGACGCCCGGCCGTGCTTCAGAAAGGGTCAGTGATTGGATTAGCATTTGACGAATTAGTTCATAACTTTACGACACGGTTAAATGCCCTAAAACACTAAGTATAAATGGAAAGTATTGAACAAAAAGTGAATTCAGCTATTTCATTAATTCGGCCATTTCTAAATGACGACGGTGGAGATGTTGAACTGGTTGAGGTAACATCTGACCGCATTGTAAAAGTTCGTTTGACTGGGTCGTGTAAAGACTGTTCCATGAAGCAATCAACCTTACGTGGCGGAATAGAAGAAACGATAAAAAAGGCCGTTCCTGAAATAAGTGCTGTGATTGCGGTTGAAGATTAAATCAACGGTTGGCACCTACTCATACTTGATAAAAATATTCTTAGGTTCTGTAAAAAACCGTAAGGCTTCCCACCCCCCTTCTCGACCTACTCCTGAATCTTTCATTCCCCCAAAAGGAGTTCTTAGGTCTCGAATCAACCAAGAATTCACCCACACAATCCCCATTTCCAAACGATCAGCCATACGATGTGCCACATTTAAGTCTTTGGTCCACACCGAAGCCGCTAAGCCATATTTAGTACCGTTTGCCATAGCAAGTACTTCGGACTCCTCAGTAAAAGGCATTATAGAAACTACGGGTCCAAAAATTTCCTCTTGGTTCGTTCTACACGTATTAGAAAGTCCTTCAATAACTGTAGGTGCAAGGTAGTAGCCATCCTCATAAGGTGCTTCAAGGCGAACGCGCGCACCGCCAGTTAAAACATGTCCCCCTTCTTCCTTGGCTAATGCTATATATCCGAGGATTTTCTCCATATGCCCCTTAGACACCACGGCACCGATTTGCGCGTTAGGATCTGCGGGATAACTAACTTTAGCGGAGGATACCCAATCCACAAAAGCGGTTTTAAAGGCCTCATAAATATCTTGGTGAACGAAAATTCTTGATCCACATAAACAGATCTGACCTTGATTAGAAAAGGATGACCTGAAGACTTCTTTTACGGTTTGTTTTATATCCACATCCGGAAAAACAATGGTTGGATTTTTACCCCCTAATTCTAGGCTAAGTTTCTTAAACATGGGTGCGGCAATGCCTGCAATATGTTGTCCGGTCGCTGTTCCACCGGTGAAGGAAATTGCCTTAATTTTCGGGTGTGAAACTATTTCATTGCCAATCTCCGGGCCGGTGCCATGCAAAATATTCAATACGCCAGCCGGCATTCCCGCTTCATTTGCAATGTCCCCAAGCAAGGAAGCTGTATATGGAGTAATCTCACTTGGCTTTGCTATCACACAATTCCCTGCGGCTAAAGCCGGGGCAATTTTCCATGAGAATAAATACAAGGGGAGATTCCAAGGGGAAATACACCCTACAATTCCGATTGGTCGACGGGTTGTGAAATTAATTCCAACATGTTCCATGTAATGGGATTCCGAAGAAAAATGTTCAATAGCTGTAGCGAAAAAGTGAAAATTCGACACGGCACGGGGGATATCCACGTGTGCCGCTAACTTTTCGGGTTTGCCATTATCTCGAGACTCAGCCACAACAAATTCATCCATTCGCGCTTCAATACCAGCAGCCAGACGAAGTAAGATTGCACTTCGTTCATTCACAGACATCCCTGACCAAATAGGGAAAGCACGTTCAGCGGCATTCACTGCCATAGTTAAATCAGCTGCTCCGGATCTCGGTATTTGAGAATAAACTTCCCCTGTTGCTGGATTTACATTGTCCATATATTGTCCAGAATCTGGTGCATGATATGCACCATCAATGAAATTCTTTAGGTATTCCATAGTGATATAAATTATCGTTAATACTTAAATTCTTTTCCTTTTTCTCGCGCTTCAATTCCTTCTTTCATCCATAAGGGTTGTTCTGCATTATTCAAGTAAAAATCAAAAAATTGGCGCATTCTAATGCTTAAGTCCATTTTATTGGGTAATCGAGTCAGGTTGTGGTCGTCGTCGTTATAGTTTAACATCCAACACGGTTTACCAAGGCGACGTAATCCGGTATATAACTCAATGCCTTGATACCAAGGAACAGCGCCATCTTTGTCATTTGCCATTACGAGTAAGGGAGTATTAACCTTTGGTAAGTGAAAAATTGGCGAGTTCTCTATGTACAAATCAGGTCGTTCCCAAATCGTTGCCCCGATTCTACTTTGGGTAGATTCATATTGAAACTGACGATTTAATCCACTACCCCAGCGAATTCCACCGTATGCGGAAAACATATTACTTACAGGAGCTCCAGCCATTGCCGCTTTATATCGGTTAGTCATCGTAATGAGTTGGGCGGTTTGATACCCTCCCCAGCTTTGACCTTGCAAGCCCATTCGTGTAGAATCGATCGAATAATTTTTAAGCATGTAATCGGTTCCGCTCATGATGCAATCATAGGCTCCTTTGGCAGGATACCCTGGTTTATACCGAATATCTGGAATCAATACTACATATCCTGCCGATGCATATTCGGTTGGATTGATTGTACTGGCCGTAGGGGCTGGGCCACGATAACTATGTAAATTATCTCCGTTCAGTTCATAATAATACACCAAGAGTGGATATTTTTTAGTGGCATCATAATTCTCTGGTTTGTATACGATTCCTTCTAAATTTATTCCATCATAACTCTTCCATCGAATGAGTTCTGAAGTCGTCCAATTGTATTCAGCCTGCTGAGGATTTGCCCATGAGACTCTTTTAAAAATCCCAAAGGTACCACCGACCTCAACATCAGGAAACTGATCAACCCGCATGCGACGAAGCACATATACCGATGTATCTTTTGCTTTAGTGAAAGACAAAACTTTGTAATCCCCCCGATCCAACAACTTAAATAAAAACAAAGGCGTTGCCGTCCAAATAGAGACTTTTTTTGTCTCGCAATTTCTTGCTTGTAAATACCCACTATTCCAAGCTACATTGGTTGAGTCTGGATTCCATTTAATCCATTCCCAATCCCAATCTCTATTTTTAGTATCATTGAATGTCAAACAGCGATTTTTTTTCGTGCTTAAATCAAACTCATAGATATTATCTCGCGAAGCATAATAATATGCATCACCGTTGGCATTAAATCCATAGGTAGCTGCAGGACCTGGATCCATTGGTTGGCCGTTAAGGTCTTCTTCCCATGGTTCTTTCACTGCACAACTCATGCAGATTTCATTCAAGTTTTGATCGATTTGAAGTAGGTAGTGATTTTTCCGTTTCGGATCAAAATAGGTCATTGAACTTCCATCGTTGGATAGATGCCCAACATAGGCTATCGCTTTTTTAAGTAGTACTTGGGTTCCTGTGCGAAGGTCTAAACGATACACATCGCTCAGGGATGGGTTTTTCCATTGCGCTTGAATCGCATAGGGCTGATTATCATACACCAACGAATAATTACTTTGTCGGTGAATATTGAACGACCCCTGTAATGAATCTGGACACCACAACATGGGTATAAAATCGGTTAAATGCAACGCGATAATATCTCCCGATTTATCACCGTCTTTAAGCTCCAATAATTGTTGTGGTTGCAGGGTAAGATCCGAGGGGGACCATAAATCTAATCGCACTTTTTCAGACTCCAATAAGGTGTCTTTTTGATAAACCACGCGATCGCTCAGTGCAAATTTCACGTAGGGTAAATAATCAAAAAATGTGGGCTGTACCTTATCATTCACGCCCTTAAAACCGAAAGGTTTTGTGGTGGTTGAATCGCCGAAGGTTATCAATGAATCTTTCAGTAATGAATAAACTCCCAATTCATACTGCTTAATTTTATTGGTATCGGAAGTGTAAAGATAGGCTAACATATTCCCTTCTTTATTCCATTGAAGTGATTTAATGCTCCGTTGTGATTTGCCCACCATAATTGGAATTAGATCAATAGGCGAAATGACCCATAACCTGAAGGTATCTTGCTTGCCTTTTTCTTGGGTAATGTAGGCCAAATCACCCTGTTTCGACATCAAGAAATCGGTCGTATTGTTTACTTGAAATAAGCGATAATCCCAGGTTTCAAGAACCAATGTAGTCCCATCAGATTTTATTTCCTTGATCGGGGTAATCGGTTTCTCCTTTCGATGAAACCAACATTTCTTTGGGGTTTCAATTGTTGTGGGTTGTGGTTTATCGTTTTGCTCTTTTAAATACGCCAAATAATCCGCTGATTCAGATACTTGAAATCTTTTAACCTGAGGTTCTTTTCGAAGGGTGTCCTTGATGGAATTATAAACCACCATGGTATCTTTTGGCCACTTCTTTTTATCTATTTTATTCAACTCACAAGTTCTCAAGGTATCAAATCCTGCAGTACGTCGCCAAGCCATTAAGGAGCCGGACTCGTTCATTTGTAAATCTTTAGCAGCAAACATGGAATCTTTAGACCCGCTAGGAACATGCTGCCAATGCAGATACCCATCGCCTTTCATAGGCAACACTTCAAAGGTTAACCAAGCGCCTTGATTAGAAAGCTTAACCTTATCGATTCGATTCCAACGCGCATAGGCATTGTGATCAATAACTTGTTTTTGAGCAATCGCAGCGAGAGAAAAAAAAGAAGCATATAGAAAAAACGAAAGTCTGAAATACATTACACAAAACTAATTTTCAAGGTGATGAGGTCTAATTTTTATCAAAGTTACGCTTTCCAAGGGTTAAATGCACACCATAAAAGATAAGTGCCATTAACACGAGTTTTGACGGTGTAATTTGATTTGTATAATCCGCTGACCAACCGATTAAGGCAAACAAATAAGAAAACGTAATCACAAAGATTGGTTGTACATAAATGAATACCGAAGCTGCTGTTGAACTCACATACTTAAGTCCAACTACGGTAAGTAAATACGTTAAAAAGGTAACGCCAACCACCACATAAATTATCTTCAACCAAATTTGCCAAGGAATCACATCAAGTCTCGTTTGTTCTAAATCACCATATAACGGTGGAAATGCCAATAAAAAGAATGTGCCAAAGGTAAAAACCCAGGTAATGACAACTAAGGGATGATACTTTTTCATTAATGGTTTAACCAGTATTAAATACACGGCATAACTTAATGAATTACCAATGAGGAAAAAATCACCAAGTTGTGCCTGAACGGTATGTGTTCCGTAGGTTGTTAACACGATGGCACTTGTAGCGCCAATGCTTATTCCCAGCCACTGCTTGCGTGTTAGCCGTTCTTTCAACCAAAAAAAAGAAAGCACTGCAACCATAATCGGATTCAATGCCATAATTATTCCCGCATTCATTGGAGAAGATGCATTTAATCCATGAAAAAATAACAGCTGATTTATGGTAACCCCGAATAATCCACAAGCGGCTAAACGCAATAAATCGCTCTTCAAGATAAGGCCTCCTTTCACAAAAGGAAAAATCATCCAAAAAAGTAACACCGCACCAACAACGCGAAATAAAATAAAGACGGTCGGAAACAAATAAACGGGCATCACGCCCTTAGCCAAGACATGGCTTGCACCGTATATTAAATTTACCATCAATAAGGCAAAAGCAGCCCATTGTTCCCTGTTCTTGCTTACCTCCAAAATAAAAATCTAGGTTTAATTACGGATTCTCTAAATTCATCTAATTTCTCAGTAACGCCTTTATCCATCATTCGAATTATAAACTTATCCATTCCGCGGGCCTCTTTTACATCCTTTTCCATTTTAAAAATTGGACATAAGGCTTTAAAATAGCGTGCTTTTTCTCCCAATTGCACGGGCGTTTTAAGTTCCTCTACGACCATTGGATCCATCAGTAGCAAAGCAGAGAACCCAACTTCTTTTAACCTACCCGATGGGAGTTCACCCAAACTAAAGGTGTGGCCAGAAATTGCCCAATGATCAGATTTTAACCTGCTTTTTATCGCAACTAAGCGTTGAGCTGCCCAATGGAATAAGACTTCATCCAAGGTGGTTTCCCAATACTCTGGAAGCAAGATGAACAACTCAATGCTTGCCTCTGCTTCATACTTCGACGGAACTGGCATTTGGTATTCACCAAAATCCAAGGTACAAAGCACCGTGCCGCGTGCCCCGTTAAGTTTTATGATACCTAAGGTTTCGTCACCTACGTTAATGGTTTCAATGGATTCTTCAAAGCGTTCTGTAAGTTTATCAAGAAGCATGAGATTAAAAATTTTTAAGATAACTCGTATCCGTTAGGGCACCTAAAAAAGAGATAAGTTGTTTCTTTTCACGTGTTGTAAGCTGGAATCGTAATATACTCGGATGTTGGCCTTTCGGATGCTTCCCGCCAGCCACATAATGCTCAATGACCTCATCCAAGGTTTGCAAACTGCCATCATGCATGTACGGATAGGTCAGTTCAATATTCCTAAGCGTTGGCGTTTTGAAAAAACCAATATCAGCGCTATCGAGGTTTATCCTAAATCGGCCTTTGTCATTTCCATAGTCTTGATAAAGCCCATTATTTTCTGCTTTAAAATTGGTGAAATACGGTCCAGGGTGACACGTTGTACAATACAGCGAATTAAACAGTTTCATGCCCGCTTGTTGTTCACTACTCAAGGCACGTTTGTTTCCTTTCATAAATTGGTCATAGGGACTATTTAAAGAAATCAAGCTTCGTTCAAAGGCTGCGATACTTCGTGTTAAAACCCAGGCATCAAAATCTCGATTAAACAAAGTTTTAGCAGCTTTTTGATATTCCGGAATGCCGCGCAATTTAGGAATAAGTACTTTCATATTATGTCCCATTTCTGTGGCTTCCTGAATTGGAACAATTACTTGAAGCTCTAAGGTCTTAAGGTGCGCGTCGAACATGACCGTTTGCAAAAATGCACTATTTAAAAGGGTTGGTGCGTTGCGTTCGGAGTGCTTCCCATTAATTCCATCACTCACTGCTTTTCGATCGGTAAACGCGAATGAAGGATTATGACAATCGGCACAAGCTATGGATTCATCCAAGGACAATCGCTTATCAAAGAATAAGGCTCGACCCAATTCAATTTTTTGGGCTGACGGTGGATTATCAACAGGGAATGGATATTCTTTACTTAAATCTTCAGGAGACTCGCACGAGCAGCATAGCAACAACATTAAGATACCACCAAGGCGGTATGAACGGATCACGGATGTAAGATAATACATTGTTTACTTAAGATAGCTTGATGTGTTGAATCAAACACCGTGACGAAATAATTACCAGCATTCAAATCCAAGCATTGCTTGCCACTTACTGCATGCATTACACCCGATGAAACCAAGCGTCCTGATAAATCAAAGACCTTGAAGCACGCATGCTCAAATTCCTTCCAATGAATGGTTGACCCATCAACCCAAAATTCTGGTGTAGCATTCGTGTTAATACTGGCCGTTAAGGGTTGCGTAAAGACCGGATATGTAAGCACATTGGCCATTATCGAGTCATTAAGCCCTGTTTGATCATGCAACACTCCAACCGAGGATAAAGGCATATCTCTTAACCATTGATCGACCTGACATGCCAAATAAATATCCATTTGACCTGCCGTTGTATTCGTTTCAATGACTGGCATCTGAATAGTTCGTTGGTTGTGGTCACCAAGGTTATGCATTTCAAAATATGCGTCAGGGAGTTGATCATTATTGCTGTCTGCTTCACCGCCAACAATCATATGCATATATCCAAACTGCCATCCCCAATACATGGTTGGATTTTGAAAACTCAACGGATGTGTATCGGGATAAGAAGAAATGTCAACAGCCTCTGCTCCTGACTGGGTGTTCAACCGTGAAGGCACACCAACCATAAATCGAATACTCTCAAGGTCTTGAATGTTATAATTTCCGAGGTAGAATCCAAATTGATCCGGGGTAAACAAGTGCACTGAAGGATTGACATTGGTTTGAATTCCACCGTCGTGAAAAAGGACGATGTCTGAAAGATAATAATTGAAATGATCGAAATTAACTGTAACTCCATCCACTCCGGTATATACTGTATTCAAAGCAAACGCTTGGTTTACGAAGGTTGGATTAATGTGAATGAAAATATCTTTTTGAGCGGCTAAATTCCCAAGAACATTCGAGAACAACAAGAACAAAATATAATTTTTCATGTTAGTTTTTTTTAGCGATGTAAAGTACTTCATCCGCAGAAATCCTGTAGCGATCAAATACTTCCGGACTCAAGTGATTCTTCAACCAAAACTCTTCTACTTCAAATCCTGCATTTTTTAAGTAATCTGGGTAATCTAATCCAAACAAGCGTACATGATCTTTTTGCCAATAATACTTCTCACGGTCTTCGGGAGAGGTAATCGTGGGGTCTTCCAACGTTTTTTCGCGGGATATATCTTGAGGCACTTGCATGATTGCCCAGCCCCCTGGCTTCATCACACGATACAATTCACGCATGCATTGATTCGGATCATCCACGTGCTCCATCACGTGATTACAAAACACCACGTCAAAGCGATTATCATCCAAGGGGATTTGATGCAAATCAAAATGCATATCTGCGATTGGAGAAACAATATCGGCAGTTAAGTAGTTTAAGTTTTTTTGTTTTTTAAATCGTTCATTAAAGCATTGTTCAGGTGCCATATGCAATACGGACAACGAAGGTGCAGTAAAAAAGTCACTATAATCCCTAAGATATAGCCACATTAATCGGTGACGCTC
>JBIKUO010000024.1:0-35693 GCA_044347515.1 Crocinitomicaceae bacterium
TAAATATTATCATAGTACCTCCAATTCGTAACTGGTGCCACCGCAATCCCCATTTTAAATACATCGGCACCTTTTGTCATAGCGAGCGACGTCATAAACCCACCGTAGCTCCACCCCATGATTCCTACACGATTTGCGTCCACATATGGCAAGGATTGAAAATACTTAGCGGTACCAATAAAATCTTCTACCTCTAACTTCCCTAATTGCAAATAGGTGGCCTTCTTAAATGCTGCTCCACGGTATTGGGTTCCTCTTGGATCTACAGAGACTACAATATACCCTTTCGATGCCAATAACTGATGAAACATAAAATCATTACCATCCCATTGGTTTGTTACTTCATTATGGCCAGGCCCACCATAGACATTCATGTAAACTGGATATTTATTGGATTCATTAAAATTCGGTGGAAAGATTGTTGAAACATTCAGCGCAGTAC
Organism: Crocinitomicaceae bacterium; assembly: GCA_044347515.1. Lineage (GTDB taxonomy): Bacteria > Bacteroidota > Bacteroidia > Flavobacteriales_D > Crocinitomicaceae > UBA952. Next base: position 443 of record JBIKUO010000024.1, read on the forward strand.
CATTTACCGTAATGGTACGATACGTTTTCTTACTCAGATTCAAGGCAGCTAACACCTTATTCAGCCCATTATTGTCCTCCAAAACCTTTACCAAGGTACCATCTCCGTTATACAAGCTGTGTACAGGCGGGGTATTTCCATTTGAATAGGAACCCACAAAATACTTCATGCCTTGGGTAAACGAAGCATCCATCCACCCTTCAAAAGGCGACAATATTTTTAACTCTTTCGTTTGAACATTAATTTGACAGAGTACTTTAGAAACCCCAAACTGATTGGACCTTGTGAAGTAAAAATGTGTACCATCTTGGCTCACCCCATAAGAATCAATCAAGTCCAATTCACCGTCAGTAATAGAACTTAGCTTGCCTGAATAATCCAAGGAATACAACTGATTATACCCTGATTTTTCAGAAGTAAAGAAAAACCCATTACCGTTGGGCATAAAATGCAAGGACTCATTCACATCGACATAGGTGTTGCTAAAGTCTGTGTAGAGAATGCTATGGATTGGTTTTTTTCCCGCAGTAAAATCTACCATGTGATAACGCAAGCTGTCTTGGTGCCGATTCATGGTCTGTAACAACAAGCGATTGGAGACATTTGACCATTGAATTCTTGGGATATATTCATATTTCCCTAGGGTGATTGGGTAGATTTTAGTTGGTTTAGCAACGGCTACCCAATGCGCTGTAACTACGGAATTATCTTCACCCGCTTTAGGGTATTTGTATTCGAACCGCTCAGGATACAATTCACCGTAAAAATCAATACCGAATTCTTTTACACGTTTCTCTACAAACTTTAAAAAAGCAATGTACTTTGAGTCCGGAGACCAACTGTAAGCTTTTGTGATAGAAAACTCTTCCTCGTATACCCAATCGGTGGTTCCGTTAATCACCTTGTTTCGTTTTCCGTCGGTGGTTAGTTTAGTCACCTTGCCCGAAGCTAATTCCTTTATGAATAAATCATTTCCATGTATAAATGAAACCTTTGTTCCGTCTGGAGAATATTCTGCTAAGGTTTGCGGACTATGTTCCTCAGACAACGCTTTAATTTCCTTGGTATCTAAATCATATAAATAATAGACCGCATTATAGCTTCTTCTGTAAATCGGACTAATGGAAGTCATAATAAGAATCTTTCGTTCTGATTTATCAAAACTGTAATCTTCAATGATGATTTGTTTCCCTTTATAGGTTAAGGTGCTTGCTTCGATAAGTACACTTGGGGCCTCGTTTGGCTTGGAAATATAGGCAAGTGCTAAATTGCCTTCATTATCTAATTTGGTATATCGATCGCCGTCTGTGAGTGAATTAAATCCGAGAACTCCTTGGGCTCGATACTCGTATTTTTTCCAAATTTTTTCAACGTTGATTTCCTGAGTAAAAAAGGCGTTAAACACCAATAAAACTAGGGTTGTATGTATATATTTCATGCATTTGATTTGATGCGAATTTAGCATATTTCATCTGATTGTTGAAATTAACACAATGGTAACCTTCAAGACCAAGGGAATATTCAAAAAAACCCTTTATTTTTGTTCAATAAAATTGAATGCATGAAACAACTTTTTACCCTAATCGCGCTTACTTTCGCAACTTTATCGTTTAGTCAGACGAATTGTTCTGATTTATTCATTTCAGAATATGTAGAAGGATGGTCGAATAACAAGGCACTTGAAATTTATAACCCAACGAATCAGGCGATTAACCTGAATGGGTATTTCGTAGTTCGTTATTCTAATGGAGCAAGCACTGCAACGGTTGCTAATGCAATTCAATTAACGGGAACTGTACCAGCGCATGATGTTTATGTTGCTGTGTTAGAGAAATTAGATACTGCTGGCACAGGACAAGAAGCGCCAATCTGGGATTCATTGCAAGTGCGAGCAGATGGTTTCTACTGCCCTGTGTACAATACCTCTAATGCATTTTATTGGAATGGAAATGATGCAGTTGTTTTAGCGAAAGGAACACTTCCAGCGAATGCTGCTACGGTAATTAGTCCAGCAAATGTACCTGGATTCGCCCTGGTTGATATTTACGGTAAAATTGGAGAAAACCCAGCAAATGAAACCGGTTCATCCGCAGGAAATGACGGAGGTTGGGCTACAACTTTTCCGTTCAATAACGGACAAGGTGTGATTGTATCCAAAGATCATTCTATGATTCGTAAAGCAAGCATTCAAAAAGGAGTTACCACACAAGTTGCATTCTTTGATCCCTTATTAGAGTGGGATACGATTCCTGCAGTAATTGTTAGATTAGACCAAAATGGCAATCCAGTGTTAGGTGGAAGTGGAAACCCAATCTTAGACGGAAATTGGAATTCCCTAGGAACACACGACTGTCAATGTAATCCGGCATCAACAAACGACATGGATGAATTGGCTTATTCCATTTATCCAAACCCATCTTCTGGTACACTGTATATTAAGAATGCTACTAGCATTAAGCGTTTTCAAGTATTGAACGCTTTCGGACAAGTGCTTTCAACTAAGGAAATAAATAACCAAGACTTGGTAGTTTTTCAAATTGAAGCGTCTCGCGGTGTGTATTTTGTAAACATCACCACCAAAGACGGTAAAACAGAAATTCGAAAAGTAATCATTCGATAAGTTAATTCCCGCTTCGGCGGGATTTTTTTTCTATGAAACATTTATTCTTCGTTAGCTTATTTATAGGGGCACTTTGTTCAATATCCTTCGGACAAACAGGTAAAGCCCGCATTACAGGAACAATTACTGAAGGTTCTTCAAGTCAAACCGTAAGTGGAGCAAAAATTGAATTAAAATCTCTGAGTAGTGGTACCGTAGTTAATCGTGTACTATCTGAATCCAACGGTTCTTATGAAATCAAGGACGTTCCATTCGGAAATTATCGATTTACGGTAACGCTTATCTCTTTTGATACCATAGTAAAAGATGTGAAGATTTTCAAAACCGAACATGTAGTAAACCTGAGCATGTCTGGAAGCTTAGAATTTGATGAAGTTCGAGTGATTGGTAATGTGGTAAAAGACGGACCTGTTCCGATTGCTGTAACCAAGATAAGTACACAAAAAATTCAGGAGGAGTTGGGATCGAGAGATTTACCGATGTTGCTAAACGGAACAGCGGGAGTGTATGCCACACAGTCTGGTGGTGGAGACGGTGATGCTCGGATCAATGTGCGTGGATTCGACCAACGAAATGTTGGGGTAATGATAGACGGCGTTCCAGTGAACGACATGGAAAACGGATGGGTTTATTGGTCCAATTGGTTTGGCCTGGATGCGATTACCGCAACTATGCAAGTGCAACGGGGATTAGGGGCTACCAAAATTGCCATGCCATCAATTGGTGGAACCATTAACATTATCACGCAAGGTATTGGAAACAAGAAAGGAGGAAGCCTAAAACAAGAATACGGTACAGGAAACTTGATGCGCACCTCGATTGCCTATAATACAGGAATTCTCGAAGGAGGCTGGGGACTCACCGCGGCGGCAAGCTACAAACAAGCAACTGGTTGGGTAGATGGTACTCCAAGTCAAGGTTTTTTTGGATATTTAAAAATATCGAAACAATTTGAAAAGCATTTAGTCACACTTTCTGGTTTCTCGGCACCGCAGCAACACGGACAGCGTTCATTTCGTCAGCCCATTCAATATTGGAGTGAAGATCAAGCCAAAGAAATCGGAGCTACAATCGATACCAATGCCTTTATGACGGATCTTGGGATTCGCTACAACCAGCATTGGGGATATCGTACCGTAGATGGCAAGAAAGAAGTAATGAGCGAACGCTTGAACTATTATAATAAACCACAAATCACCCTGAAGGATTTTTGGAAAGTGACTAAGAAATTATCTATTTCGAATTTGGCCTATGTATCCATTGGTCGAGGTGGTGGCACGGCGCTGTATAATTCTTCAGCAATTATTCGCGATTCGAATATGTTAATCGATTGGGATCAGATGGTTGAAGCGAATAAGGTGAATCCGCTCTTTGGAACGCCCAACATTGACATGCAATATTCACCTACGGAAATTAAGAGTTCTCAAATCCTACTTGCTAGTGTAAATAATCACTTTTGGGTTGGTTATTTAGGACAGGTGAATTACGAAATAAAAAAAGGATTCGAGATTTCAGGTGGGCTAGATGCTAGATACTACCGTGGTTCACATTATCAAGAAGTTAAAGATTTGATCGGCGGCGATTACTACATCGATTTATCCGATAAAAATGCGGCGAGTCCAATGAAGCGCGTTGGCGATAAAATCGCTAAGAATTTATTCAATTCAAACCGCGATGGGTTGGTTTCATGGTTAGGGGCATTTTCACAAGTTTCATACGAGACCAAAACCGTAAGTGCCTTTGTAAATTTAACGGGTATTGGTAATGGGTATCGGGGGATCGATTACTTCCAAAAACGCGAACTCAACCTAGGTGATACTGTGTTACAGTTTGGTTATGGCGACACTTTAACGTATAATGGTCAAACATACAATAGTTATTCTGAAGGCGTAGACTACGTAAAAACGCCTTGGAAATTCATCCCGGGATTTACATTTAAAACGGGAGCAAGCATCAAGTTAAGTGAATTTGCAAGCGTGTTTATGAACATTGGTTACTTGAACCGAACTCCCATGTATTCCAACGTAATTGATAATAACTACAACAAGTTCTTTGGCGTGATAAACAATGAAAAGATTCTTGCATTAGAGCAAGGGTTCTCTTATGCATCTAAAACATTTGGTGTGAATGTAAACGTATACGCAACGAATTGGAAAAACAAACCGTTCCCTTATGGAGTAGCCGTTCCAGATCCAAATGATCCAAGTGAAAACATTTACGTAAACATTAACGGCATGGATGCCATGCACGTTGGCGGTGAGATTGACGTGGCTTGGGAAATCTCAAAGAAACTTTCTGCTGAATTTATGTTCTCGATGGGTGATTGGTTTTGGAATTCAAGTAAAACTATTGTCATTCCGCAATACGATTCATTGGAATATACCTTTGATGCCAAAGGAGTTCATGTAGGGGATGCAGCGCAAACTGCCTTGTCCGCAACCCTGCGATACGAACCCATTAAAAATTTATATTTCAAAGGTCAAATACAATATTTCGACCGGTATTATTCGGACTTTAATCCCTTCTCCCTGCAAGGTGCAAACGGTGGAAGAGAATCTTGGATGATGCCATCATACACCTTGGTTAATTTATATGCCGGGTATCGATTCAAACTCAAAGAAGATGCACTTGTGCTTTCTGGGAATGTAATCAACCTACTGAACAAAGCCTTTATCTCGGATGCTTCGAACAACATGAACGGAAGTAACCAAAGTTTTGATGCAACCTCATCCGCCGTGATGTTTGGTCAAGGGTTGCGATTTAATGTATCTTTGTCTTATCAATTCTAATTATGAAGAAAATTTTTACCCTCGTTGCGGCAATAAGTACCTTGACACTTGGTGCACAAACCATTCAGCAAGTTCGAAACATGTCTATTGGTGCTACGGTAACCGTAAAAGGAGTAGTTTCTAACGGAACGGAACTTGGATCGATACGCTATCTACAAGATGGAACTGCAGGTATTGCTATTTATGGAAACACGCTTTCAAGTTTAACTACGGGAGATTCTGTAACTGCTACCGGTGTTTTATTTGACTTCAGCGGCTTGTTAGAACTATCGCCAACCACTAGCTTTACTGACCATGGACCTGTTACACCAAATGTACCCCAGGTGATTCCGATTACAAGCGCAGGAGAAGCCTTAGAAGCGCAGCTTGTTCGTATTGAAAATGTTACTTTTGTTCAAAGTGGAAACTTTGCTGCTGGAAACAGTACCGTGCAAATAACGAACGGAGCCAACACCTTGGATGTTCGCATTAACGGGTCTACCAATATCGACGGAAGTGCCATACCGGCAGGACCAGTTACCATCACCGGTTTAATGGGACAATTTAACGCGAATTATCAAATCGTTCCAAGAAGCACCTCTGATATTGTGCCTTATGTGGCTCCAAACCGTGAAATCAATGTTAAAATTAATGGTACTACCGCGTTAAACAACTCTAGCTATGTTATCGGTAATACTGCGAATAACATTATCACCATTGAGAATACTGGGGTTCAAACCTTAACGGTATCAGGAACTGCAATTTCCGGAGCGAATTCAGCAGACTATACAACGAGTCTTAACGCAACGACCGTGGCTGGCATGGGTATTGGAAACTTTACGTTAACCTTTGCACCAACAGGTAACGGATCAAGAACTGCTACGATTACCATAGCCAATGACGATAGCGATGAAAATCCGTACGTTATTAACTTAATCGCGGTAGGATTGGATAACCTAGCTACCGAACCAACGACCAACGCAAGCAACTTAACGTTTTCGAATGTTCAAGCATATACGCTTTCAGGATCATACACCGCAGGAACAGGGGCTGAAAAATACCTTGTGTTGTGGTCGAAAAATGCACCAGTTTCGGGAAATCCTATAGATGGAACGAGTTACCAACGAGGGGATATCATTGGCAATGCTAAAGTAGCTTACACAGGAAGTGCTGTTTCATTTGTACCAAGAGGGGTTCGCGCCAATCAACCGTATTATTTTTCAGTATATGCCTTTAATGGTCCTGCTGGATTTGAAAATTACAAAACAACAACACCGGCCTCAGGGAACGTAACAACGACCGGATTAAACATAGGAAACTACTATTCAAGTATTAATTCTACCGCTCCCAGCTTTTTAAGTGATCTTTCAGCACTTATTAATCCACATACCTTCATTTCCTATTTCAATTACAAGCAAACCGTGATGAATCAATTTGAGGTGTGTGATACTACCAATGGACAATCCTTTGTAACCTGTGTTTATACAGGTGAGAACAAGGTGTTTAACGACCCATTTGATTGGACTGCAACTGGTTATTCAAGAGAACATACCTATTGCCATTCTTGGATGCCGACCTTCCCTTGTGATAATCCAGAGCAACCAGAATATACAGACCAACACAACCTCTACCCTACTAATTTAGCGAATGCGAATTCTTACAGAAGTAATCTTCCATTGATGGAAATTACAGGGAATGTACTTTATACCTTCTTGGAAGGAAGTGTTGGATATAATGGGAATCAAATGTGCTATGAACCAAGAGATGCACAAAAAGGAAATGCTGCACGTTCGATTTTCTATCATGCCACATGTTACAACATGCAAAACAACTTGAATTGGGGAATTGCAGCGAACCAAGATCAAGCCACCTTAAAAACTTGGCATTTTACCGACCTCCCAGATTCTTATGAAATTGCTCGTCAGGAGTACATTTTCAGTGTTCAGGGTAACCGAAATCCATACATAGATTCGGTAAACTTTGCGTGCCATGTGAACTTTGACAACATGTCGTATTTAGAAACCTCATGTAATGTTGGAATTGAAGAACAATTAGCCGCTAATTTATCAGTATTCCCTGTTCCATCTAATGGCAACGTATATGCTCAAGTTAATGGTCTTACCATTACGGCATTTACCATAACTGATTTAAGTGGGCGTATCGTTAAGGCGTCTAAAGGAATCAATGAGGATGTGCTTATCGTTAACGGAAACGATTTGAAATCTGGTAAATACCTGATTGAAGTGAGCACACCATTCGGAAACACGCGCGGAAGCTTTATCAAAGAGTAATGCGTAAGCTGGTTCTCTGTGCGCTTGTTGCTGCAGGAACCCTCGGTTGTTCCTTTAAAGCACATGTCTCGACGACTTCAAAGAATCTTGGAGTTGACTCAAATGTAAAAGGAACCGATCACATCGAGCAATTCATTGTTCCTTACCGTGATTCATTAGCCCTTCAAATGGGAGAGGTAATCGGTATGGCTGACACTAGTTTCGAAGTGGTTTTCCCAAGTTCAAACCTTATGAATTGGGCCACAGATGCCTTACTCATACAAGAAACACAGACGGTCCGCTTGGCTGAACCTGTGATTTGTATATTAAATGCTGGCGGTTTACGTGCGAGCTTAAACAAAGGTCCAATTACCGTTGGTGATTTATTCAAGCTAATGCCGTTCGACAATAGTGTAGCCTGGGTTCGTTTGCCTGTGTCGCGTATTGAAGCCATTGAAACGTTTATGAAAAACCAACCCAAAGGCGTTCCGCTTGCCAACGCTAGATTTGAAAAAGGCAAGCTAACGATTCAAGGATTAAATGAAACACATACCCATTTTTGGATAATCACCTCGGATTATTTGGCGCAAGGTGGAGATAAGATGACCTTTTTTTTAACGCCCGAATCATACCAACTTAAGCCAAAGAATCTCCGCGATGTGTTTATCGAAGAAGTTAAACGACAGGGAACCTTAGTTAATAATACCGAAAAACGCTTTATCCCATGAATCGAAGAGTCTTTGTAGGATTAGCTGGATTAACGAGTTTAGGTGCACTTACAAGTTCCTTTGAACTTCGATCTTCTGCGCAGCGAAAGGGTAAGAAGCTTACTATTCTTCACACGAACGATACCCATTCGAACATTGATCCGTTCCCACTGAACCATGCTAAATATCCGGGTATGGGTGGCGTGGCAAAACGGGCCGCTTTAATCGAACAGATCCGAAGGGAAGAAGAACATGTGATTTTAGTGGATTCCGGCGATATTTTCCAAGGGACGCCTTACTTTAATCGATACCATGGTGAATTAGAGATGAAACTAATGTCGGCCATGCAATACGATGTTGCCACCATGGGGAATCATGATTTTGATATTGGGATGGAAGGATTCAAGAATGCGCAACGCTTTGCGAAGTTCCCCTTTGTGTGCAGCAATTATGATTTCAAAAAAACCACCTTAGCGAACCAAACCTTGCCGTATCACATCCTAAGACGGGGGGGAGTTAAGATTGGTTTTTTTGGTATTGGAGTGAATTTGGACGGCCTCTCCCCTGCATCGTGTTATGCTGGTATGAACTATATAGACCCGATTGAGCAGGCTAATTCTATGGCCCAATTACTAAGTGATTTGGGTTGTGATTTGGTGGTTTGTCTTTCGCATTTGGGATTTGAATATTCGAGTACGCAAATTTCTGACAAGGTATTGGCTGCGCAGACAGCGAATATTCATTTGATTCTTGGAGGGCACACCCATACCTTTATGGAAAAACCATTAATCATGGAAAATGCCAATAAAAAACCCGTCTTGATTAATCAAACGGGCTGGGCAGGACTATTTCTGGGACGCATCGACATTGATTTCCAACGCGGGATGTTCAAGCATCAAGCACTTTTGGTGCAATAAGCTTATTCTTGCACCCAAATCAACATACATCCATTTAAGACCATCGTTGATCAATATTTTTAGCAATTCATTGATATAGAGTTCATATATTGCTGACGAAAATCGCTTACTATTGTATTAAAATTCAACGCTTATGAAGTCTTTCTTTTACCTTTATTTGTTGGTCATTAGCGCCTTGTTAACTTCTGCTTTTGCACAAAGTAGCATAAGTGCGCCAGAATGTATAGCCCCATTCTATCACGGTGTGGCTTCAGGTGATCCGTTAAGTGATCGTGTAATTATCTGGACAAGAATAACCCCAACAGATTTTGGTCAAACCCTGAATGGAAGCTATCACGTGGCTACCGACAATCAATTTAATAATATAGTCGCAAGTGGGACTTATTCAACTGATTCCACCAAAGATTTTACCGTAAAAATTGATGTTACGGGGCTCAATCCAAATACATTTTACTACTATGAATTTGAGCATAATGGAGCCTACAGTTTAGTGGGTAGAACAAAAACACTTCCCCTTGGGGCAGTAGATAACATGCGTTTAGCGGTGGTGTCCTGCGCAAGTTTAGAGTCTGGGTATTTCAACGCCTACGAGGCCATTGCAAACCGAAACGATGTAGATGCAGTTCTCATGCTTGGAGATTACATTTATGAATATGAAAGTCAAGGATTTTCTCCGAATGCGAATGTAGATCGAACGTGGCAACCTGCTGAAGAAATCACTGAGTTGAACGACTATCGCCTGCGTTATAATTCATACCGCCTTGATTATGCCCTTCGTAAACTACATCAAAATTTTCCGTGGATATGTATTTGGGATGATCATGAAACCGCCAATGATTCCTACCCGGGGGGGGCTGATAACCATCAAGCGAATGAGGGCCCTTGGGCACAACGAATGTCAGCGGGAAAAAAAGCGTATTTTGAATGGATTCCAATTCGTCCAAAGGCGCCCGGTAATCAAGAAATTTTCAGAACGTTTGAGCTCGGTGATTTAGCGAAAATCATCATGCTCGATACCCGCCTCGAAGGAAGAGACCAGCAAGTCGGTACAAACGATCCGGTATTCAACGATACAACGCGCACTATACTTGGTCCCTCGCAATTCAATTGGTTTAAGAATGAACTCGGCAGCACCGCTCAACCTTGGAAGATAATTGGCAATCAAGTGATGATAGGTGCCGTAGAAATTTTTGGTACGCCCATCAATACGGATTCTTGGGATGGCTATCCTGCGGAACGCCAAAAATTATTTGATCACTTAACTTCAAATAACATCGATAACATGGTGGTATTAACTGGAGATATTCATACAAGTTGGGCGGTCAACCTTAAAAATGGAAATACTCCTGTTGGCGTTGAAATGGTAACCCCAAGTGTAACCTCTCCTGGTGTACCTATCAATCTATCTGGTTTAATCACACTGCAAAATCCAGATATTAAGTATGTGGAATTAACAAAACGCGGTTTTATGTTGGTTGATATTACTGAGCAACGAGTTCAAGGAGACTGGTATAATGTGAATACCATAGATCAAATGAACCCTGGTTCCACATGTGTAAAATCCTACGTTACCAACAATGGATCAAATGAACTAATACTCGCGAATACTCCAGCAACAGGACATGGTGCATTCAATATTCCCTTACAAGACCAATGCAGTAGATTCAATGGGATTTCTAATAATTTTTCCGCTTTACTTGGTTTGTATCCAAATCCAGCAAATTCAGTGCTTAAAATTCAAGGCACTGCATTAAACTTAGACCAAATTATAATCTATTCCGAATCCGGCAAACGAATGATCTTACCAATGTTCTCGGGTATTTGGGATAAAGGGATGCAAGTATTCGAAATTGAAATTGATTCAATTCCACCTGGGGTGTATTTCATTAAAATTAATAATTCGAATGGGGAAGCAACCTATAAATTCATTAAACAATAGGTTAAAAGGAAAGTTGTCTCTTTCCCCGTTTGTTTTCATGATATTCCGGATTATTCTCTTTCTCTGATCCTAAGGCCCAAATCACATCTAACAAGCCCCCCGTTGTGGCGAGTTGCGTAAAATCAAAATCCTCAGCATCTCCTGTGGCAAGTGCCCGAGCCATTGAAAATATCCGCCGACCATTCTTCATCTCTTCAGATTTGATTACCCAATGTTCAAGTTTGTCGCGTTTTGGGGGTGCATATCCAGTTAATACGGCATCGTAGGGATTAGTATTCATAAAAGCCTCCTTCCACGCTGGTACCATAATAACATCCACCCCTGCTTGCATACGCTTTGTGTTTAAGCCCAAGGCAAACCAACTTTTTGAAGGACCGTCAATTTGGACAAACACACTGTCTGACAAGGTGATTTCAACTCCTATCCAATTGGTGGATAAGGTGTCTCCAAATTTCGCTTGGACCGTTCGCTGCGCATAAGTTCCTGTGAGCAACAAAAACAAAAACCCACTACATAATACTCGTTTCATACACTTATTCAATTATTATTATTTTAACTGCTTTTCGTTCATTTCGAATGAAATAAATCCCAGGGAGCACATCCATTCTCAACCGGTTATCGGCTAAGGTACCTTTCCATAATGCGCGTCCATTCATATCTACCAAGACCCAATTCCCAAAGGGTAACATAAGTTCCCCTCCCCGATGCAACACCGTCGGAAATGGGGATTTAAATTCATCCTCTGTGAGACCACCGGTTGAAACAGTCAAATTCACAGTGACTAAACTATCACACCCTTGGGTAGTACTCAATTGTTGTGTAAATGAACCGGAACTTGTGTACACCTGACCATTCCATGTAAATGAACTCGTAACAGTGGTGTCAAATACGGTCAAAGGCGCCGATTGATTAATAACTATATCCCATAAAACCAACGAATCACAGCCATTTACATTCGTTAGTAATTCGGAAATAATACCTGAATTATTATAAGTTTGTCCACCAATACTTACCGAATCACAGCTACTAAGCGGTACCAACACCGTATCACCCTGCGTTAAGGTAAACTGAATATTTAATAAGGAGTCACACCCGAGATTGCCGGGTAAAATCTGTTGAAAAGTCCCACTTTGGTTATACGTTTGTCCATTTAAGGTTAAGGGAACGCATTGTGAAAAGACCAAATTGGTTTGTGTACTCGATAAAATGGTCAATTGCAAGCTTACTACTGAATCGCATCCCGAAAGGGTTTGACCCTGAAATGTATAACTTCCGGATTGTGTTAAAATCTGGCCATTCCAACTCAAAGAATCACATGCACTCGAGGTTTGGCTCACAGTATATGCTGGAAGCACTTGAACCTGTGTGGAAGACGTTGGTCCATTTCCGCAGGCATTCGTTGCTGCAATCTGAATGTTGATCAATGAAACTCCAGCTTGAGGAGTAATCGTTAATGCAGGTTGTTGTGTAGTTGAATTCACCCCATTAATAGTCCATTGGTAGCCTGTGGCTCCTTGTACATTACTTGAGTTGAGTGCTATTGTGTTTTGATTGCTGCAAATATTCTGAGGGAAGTTTGCAGTTTGCGGTGCATTAATTGGCGCACTAAGTACGTTAACGGTAACCGCCAAGCGCGTTTGTGATTCTTGTCCAGAAACAGTTTGCGATGCATAATAGGTCGTCCCATTTACAAGCGTTGTTGCATTGGATAAGGGAATACCCCCAGAAGCGTTGGCGTACCATTGAATGCTGGAGCCTGTTACTTGGAGCTGATTGAGCGTTGCACCGGCACACACTGTTTGTGGTGAATTACCTGTAGGTGGAGAAGTAACTGGAACTAAGGTAAATGTAGCCGTGGAAATCCCCCGATTTGTATTTCCATGATACGCATAGGTAAAGGTATTTGAACTCGCTCTGGCCCATATCAAGGAAATAGAACCCGGAGCAGCTGTAAATACATGGTCATTTGCGTCCCCCGTATTTAGCGCGCGGGTTGCAATTACGGTTCTAACGCCTCCAGCGACTACGTTTGAACTAATGGTCCAATGCTGTTGTGCATCCGTAACTGGCGCTGAATAACCTGAAAGATATGCATCAAAATTAGTCAGTGCAGCAGCACTGTGAACGGCCACAACATCGGTGCCTAACGCCATGGAACCAGCATCAAAACCCACCGCAAACCAACGGGCGGAAGGACCTGTTAAAGTCATGGTAACATTTGCTCCAACATCCAATTTTACAGACATAGTCAATCCAGCCGTGCTAGATAATGTAACGGTACCCGTAGTGTAGGTTTGAGCAAAGGCTGTTAGGGAAACAACCAACAAAAGAAATAAACTAATTTTTTTCATGCGATGTAAAGATAGCGGTTAGACGTTCGTCTTGATAAAACAATAATAATTCTTGTATACTACGACCTTTCTGATCAAGAATCTTCAGGTTTGGATTTTTAGCGAGCAGGAGGTCCACCATCTCATAGCGCTTCATACTCATGGCCATGTGCAAAGGGGAACCGAATTGTGAAAACTGACACGTATCGTCGGGTGATATCCCTTGATCCAAGATAAATGAAAGCATTTCTAGATTATTTTTAAAAATAATTCCATAGAGCGCCGAGCCTTCAGCCGCACAATACCGAATATCTGCTCCACGCTGTGCAAGCAATTTTGCGACGGCATTATTTCCACGGTAGCATGCCAACACAAAGGGCGTAATACCACGCTCCGACAGGCGATTAACCGATGATGGGTCTTTATCTAAAAGAGCCGTCATGGATTCAACTGTTCCAGTTCGAGCAAGTTCATGCACCTCTTGCGCCATTCCAACGAAAGGCATGAATAAGCAGATGAAACAGAAGCCAAAAATACGTGTTGTCATGTGTTAAAGATAAAGCAAAACCGTTAACAGTTCTTTTTGTTCGCGCGATTTAACGTAAAATATGAGTATGAAAGGGATAATGTATTCTTTCCCCCTTGGAAGGGGGACAAAGGGGGATGACTCTGAAGAGTATCAGACCATAATCCATCCTCTGCGCCTTCGCTAGCGCTTCAGCGCAAGCGAAAGGAGGGAAATACAGACTTATTGTGTAATCAATATTTCCTTAAGAGACTAAAACCTAACGTACCAAATGAAAAAATACATGCCCTTCTTTTTCCTCTCCCCCAATTCCAAGGAGCCTGAATTTCATAAAATAGGTGCCCTCCTTAGCTAATTGTCCATTAGGCAAGGTCCCATCCCAAAATTGATTGACTTGATTTAATTCAACCATTAATTCTCCCCATCGATTTACAATAAGTGCTTCTTGACTAATTACGTTTTGAGAGAAAATCCCATATTGTTCATTGGTACCATCTCCATTCGGAGAAAAAACATTTGGAATAAAATACTCGATACTGCCACAAGGAATAATTTCAATTCCCACGGAGCCATCATTATCACACCCATTGGCATCTGTAATCGAGAGTAATATTGTTTCGTTTTGCACCCCCTGAACCCAAATTGATGGATTGCTTTCTCCTGTACTCCAAGCATACGTATAGGCAGGCACGCCTCCGGTTACGGTAGAAACCAATTCAACAGAATCTTCAAGACATAAGGATACGCTTGAAGGCAAGGACACCTGCAACGAGGCGGGCTCTGTAATAGTAACCGTTAAAGAATTTTCACACCCCGTGGCATCCATTACAGTAAGGGTATATTGTCCGGAGGCTAAGAAGGCAAATACGCCTGAGTTTTGAAATGCCCCATTATTTAATTGATACTGATACGGAGGGGTAGAACCTCCAGCACTGGCTGAAATAGAACCCGTTGTTTCTCCAGCGCAAAGCACGCTGGTAACAATCGGATTATTAAGAACAGGCCCACCCAAGCTAGGAACGATATAGGTAGCGTTGGCGCTACATCCGGTTGCTTGGTCGGTAACCACCACGGAATATGATCCTCCAGCTAAATTTTGGATATATGTCCCTACCCCAGCATTTGGGTTCCATGCATAGGTATAATTCCCGGAACCCCCAGAAACGCTTACTTCGATTGCACCGGTAGCACCACCACATTGGGTTCCAGTAATGTTTTGCGCATTCACAAGGATTTGATCCGGTTGTGTAATTGTTAGGGTGGTATCCCCGGTACAGTTCATTGCATCTGTAGCCGTAATGGTATAGGTTCCTGCCGCTAAATTGGTTTGAGATGCTCCCGTAAGATTTCCGGGAAGCCAAGTAAAGGTATATGGTGCTGTTCCCCCGGAAGCGGAAGCTATTGCTTCGCCGTCACTTAATCCATAACAGGTGACGTTGGAAATACCAGACAAATTCACGGTAATGGAAGGACAAGGATTCGGATTACAAGGCAACAAATTTGCAAGGGTCAATACTTGCACTGTTCCAGCGGCATCGGTTACTTGAACTTGAGCTACCCCAGCGGGTGGTGTTGCATTCGTTCCATTTGCAAAATTCACCCATTGAGCAGGTGAATTGCATGAATTTACCGGCACCACGCCGTTTAAGCATTGTCCAAAAAACCACGTATAACCGCAACTTTGACATTCTCCTTGATTCGTAATGGGTGTATTCTGAGCGGCTTGATAATACGCCCAAGCATACGGCGCTACTCCTCCACTTACCGTTAAGGAACCATTCGCTTCAATACATGCCGTTAAGCCCTGGCATGGACTAACAGTAATGGTTGTTGATTCTGCACCACAAGGTAAGGTGTATATTATAGATTGATTGCCCACCCCGGCATTCGCTGGGGTAAAGAGTCCAGAGGCACTTATCCCAGGCCCACTCCATGTTCCTCCGGGGGTCGCCGCGGTTAATTGCATGGGAGCATCCGAAATACATACATTTTGAGGAGAACAAATCGATGCATCGCAGCAAGAAGAGGTCATTGGCGCACATGCAGCGGCAGCAAAGGTTTGGATATATCCAGTTCGTGTATTGCTCGAAGAATTCCCTGTACTTCCGACAGCCACAACATCTCCTGCCGTTGTGACGTGCACATCATACACTTTAAAGGTGGTAGGGTATGTAGCTAATTGGACCAAATTAGCATCAAACTTAATTACCGCTGTGGATGAACCAACGTATACGTTACCACAATTATCGATATCAATTCCGCTATTGCTGACCGAAAAATCACCGAGCGCTGTCGTATTTGCCCCACCCGGAATAATTGATGTAGTAAGAATCGCTCCGGTCTGAAGGTTTCGTTTGACCACATTCAATCCATTTTGCGTGTAATAAAAATTATTATTCGCCTTTATAGCACAAATCCCGGCATTATCGTAGCGATAATTCTCGCATTTATATCCGAGATCATAGCTGTTATCTATTTTATAGAATAAAGGCGCACCATTACAGGCATTAAAATTTTGATTAAAGGCTCCAACCGTATCTTGGGTCATGAAATAATATTTCCCATTGGGAGAGGCACAAATGGCACGTACTTCTTGCACCGAAGGAGGAAATGCAAAAGTATTCCCTTGAGCCACATCCGCACTGGAAGTGACATTTCCTGTGGCAATATCAATATTATAAATCGATGCTGTTAAATTCAAACCTGATCCACCGGTACCTCCCACCACGAGCATACTCTGATCACAATTAAATGAAATACTCCAAAACTCATCGTTACTGAATAATCCACCAGGATTCGCATTATTCCAAACCAATGCACCAGCCGGACTTATTTTCTGTATCGCTGCCGTAGATCCAGCAGTGACATAAGAATTACCTAAATTATCTACGGCAAAGGTTCCGAGCCACACATTGGAGGTATCGTAGGGAGTATTGTATGTCCATTGTAAGGCTCCAGCCGCATTATATTTAAGTACTTGCATTGGCATCACGCCACCTATGGCATATATATTTCCAGCGGCATCCTTATCGCATTCCCAAACGCAATCCCAATTGCTAGCAAAACTTGGAAGTTGGGTCCATGGATCTATGATTACGGTTTGTGCTTTGTCATACTTACCCAAGTTAAACCCAACAGTTCGTTGATCTAAGAGGTTAAACGAAGAAGGAATGGTGGCATCATCTGCAAACTCGTAAAAGGAAATTGGTGCGTGATCAACTAAATCACCAAACATCGTTTTAATGTGGAGTTCATCGTTTATCAGGTTAAGGTCCCGATCAAAAATCATTCGAAAAGCTTGCACAGAAGCAGTTGGATGAACAACTAAGGCATACTTAAGCCCTGATTCCGGATGAATACGGTATGTTAAATCTATTCCCGGCGCTATGTCTTTATACACCAGTTCATCAAATCCTTTGATATTGGTTTTATTGATTATTCCCTTGGCAGAAGATTGGTAAGAATAACTAAAATAGTCCGACCGTGGGAAAATAGCCACTAGTTCAGATTTCGTTGCACTTGGGAAATGGACATTTAGTTCATCGTGGGTGTAGGTGTATTTTCCAATCCGTCGCTCCCATTGTTTATGATCTTCCAATGAAGTAATGGGTGAAGAAGGTACTTCAGATTTAATTCCCTTTTCCGCATCTAAAAAAACATAGCTAATTCCTGTAATTCCAAAGAAAACCTTTGCCTTTCCGAAATCGGCAGCATATCGAATTTTCCCCGTATGTTTATTTTCATATTCATCGAATTGCCCTTGATTTTCAATAAAACATTTTGGGCGTTCGAATTCTTTTTTCCAAGCTTGCCCATAAACGGAAACACTTGATGAGATTAGGGTAAAAAAAGCGACTATAAGCGAGCGCATAGGACACAGAATTAAGGTTTGGATGCCCTAAGTTAACAATAGTTTAATTATCTATATCTTTGTTAAGAACTGAATTGCTTATGAATATTTTTTACCGCCTTGCCATTGTATTAGTTATCCTACTGGTTGCACCTCATTTAATGGCGCAATGCCCAGCGGGACAATGGCCGGTTGGAATTACCATCGTTCCTGATGATTACCCTGGAGAAACGACTTGGAATTTATACAGCAACGGAAATGAAGTTGCCAACGGAAATGTAAATGGATCCGTCGTTTGTGTCGATTCGGCAGATTGCATTCGTTTTGATATTCACGATAGCTATGGCGATGGGATTTGTTGTGGTTATGGACTTGGGTCGTATGTAATCACCTTGAACGGAACGCAAGTAGTCAGTGGCGGACAATTTGCGTTAACCGCTTCACATTCATTTAATTGTGGACCAGGAACCATTTGCGAAAACCCGATTCCAATAGATACCGGAGTAACGGTTTCTCCTCAGGAAAACTTATACTATTCGTTCACCCCGGATACAACCGGAATTTTCGCCATTTCTACGTGTAATCTGAGTACCTGTGATACGCGAATTTGGATGTATAACAACTGCGCCAACGTAGACTTCAGCGGTTCAGCTACCGGTGCACTTTATTACAACGATGACAATGCATTGTGCGGGCTGCAAGCAGATTTGCATCCCTTACTCACCGCAGGAATTCCCTACATTTTCAAAATTGGCTTAAAAGCGAATACGGCGTGTGCTGCGAGCATTCCTTTTTCCATAACGTATGAAGGTGCCATGACCTCGGTACTTCCAATCGTAAAATTAACTACGGTGAATAATGCAATCAACAACGATGTCAAAGTTCCTGTGGTCATGGAAATCATTGATAATGGACCAGGACTACTAAACTCAACAGCCGATACGCTATACAGTTATGAGGGGACGATCATGACGGAATTGCAAGGATTCACAGGACCTGGATATCCCAAGAAAAACTACGACTTTGATTTGGTGGATGCCAACGGCAACAAGATAGATACCTCCTTGTTGGGCATGCCTGCAGAAAATGACTGGATTTTCAAGGCAGAATACCTGGATAATTCCTTGTTAGTTAATACCGTGACTTACGAATTTTCTCGAAGAATGGGACGATATGCTCCGCGAACAAAGCAATGTGAGGTCTTTCTGGACGGAACCTACATTGGCGTATATTCCCTAACCGAAAAGGTGAAACGCGACAATAACCGTTTGGATATCGCGAAGCTGACTTCAGCCGATACCTCAGGAAGTGAATTAACGGGGGGATATATCATAGAAATGAACATTAACGGCGACCCTGCTGCATGGAATTCGATCTATCCACCAATTAATAGTGCAAGTTCGCCCCATGCGGTTGAATTTAAATATGTCTATCCGAAGGCAGATTCGATCCTACCCGTGCAAGCTAACTACATCAAGACCTATGTAGACTCCTTTGAAAATGCACTAAATGACATCAATTACACCAACGATTCGTTGGGATATCGCAAGTGGATTGATGTAGGAACCTTCATCGACTTCTTGATTGTAAATGAATTCAGCATGAATTATGACAGTTATGGCCGCAGTACCTACATGTACAAAGAAAAGGATACCGACGGAAACAAATTGTGTATTGGTCCACCTTGGGATTACGACCGTGCCATGGCAGATGATCCAAATTCGGGATGGGTTTGGGAAAACACGCATCCGTATTGGCCTTTTCCTTTTTGGTGGTCTAAATTATATACAGATTCGGTGTATCGTCATGAATTAGCTTGCCGATGGTTTAGTTTGCGCGAAGATGTATTGAAAACTCCTCGGTTTATGGCCTTTATTGATAGCGTTTCTGCTCCCTTATTCCAAGGGCCTGCCGATCGAAATTTTGCGGTTTGGCAAACCTTAGGTGCAAGTACTTATAATGCTCAGGTGCAGAACATGAAAGTATTTCTTTATTACCGGTTAGCATGGATTGATAATGAATTGGCGCCTTTTGGTGCCGTGCTACCAAATCTTACAATTCCTTCAGATACTACCGTTTGTAAAGGAATAACATATACCGCTACTTACAATCCGAGTTATTCATACAATTGGATTCCTGGTCCTGAAACACCGTCTATCACATTAAATACGCCAGGTACCTATAACTTAAGAGTGAAAGATGACTTTGGTTGTCAACGCACACTTCCGATGACGGTGAGCATTTCTGCACCGGACTCCACCTTCACTCAAGTATTGCACGTGGCAGGTGATGTATTTTATATTTTCGCTGGGAATAATGGTACGAACAGCCAATACCTTTGGGATTTTGGAGATCAAACCTTCTTGTCTAGTGGGCAGACCGTGAGCCATATCTATGCAACGCCGGGGATTTACGACGTGCACATGACCGTAATCGATACCTTAGGATGTATCGGAGAATCCACCAAACAAATTCAAATAACCGATGGAGAAATACAAGTGAGCATACAACCTAACCCATCCGTAAACAATCCAATCATCACGCACAACATTCCACAAAACGAAACCTTTAGCTTTACCCTCTATGATGCAGCGGGAAGAAAACTGAAAGAATTCTCCAATCCTGCATCTCCATTTACCATAGAAACTTCCGGAATGGCTGAAGGAACCTATTGGTTACAATGCAGCTATAAGGGTCAAAAAATAAGTAAAGGGTTGGTGTCTATCAAATGAAGTTGACCATTTACCTTGATTTCGACGGAACCGTGGTGGAACACCAATATCCAGCATTAGGTGCTGAAAACCCACATGCATTTCGGGTTATTCGTGCATTACAAGTCAAAGGACATCACACCATTTTGAACACCTATCGTGCCGATATCAACGACGGAAGTTTAGCAGAGGCGCTGGAATATTTGAATTCACCAACCAATGGATTGAGTCCAATCACTGAACATACGGCTAGGAAAATTCATCCCGGTCCGTTTGACTTAAGGGAAAGTCTTCGATTTGAAAAGCTTTATCTTGACGATATTGCCGAAGAAATACCTTTGATCCCAAACCGTATGATTGCCAACGGATTTATGGTTGATTGGTTGGCGGTTGAGCAAGCCTTAATCGAAGCTGGCATCTTGTGATATTTTTCAACATGTTAACATCTTTTAGTAGGTAGGGCAGCAAACGAAAACCCATCCTTACTATTTTTGAAGTAGTCACTCCCTTATGCCATTTACACTTCGCCCCCTCAAAACCATTGATGACGCCCTGCGCCATTTTATTCAGCAACTCGACTTAGAAATGGTTGAGCTCTTACTTAAAGAAATGCCTGAAGACGACCAGGGGGAACATCAAGATTTACTTCGTCGTTTGGAACGCGCATTTAACTACTTCAAGGACCAAGGGGATGAACAACTCAATGTTATTGAAGGAAAATGTACCAAATGTTTCCCTACCTCTTCTGGTTTTTATTTTGTTGGAAATAAAAGCAAGGCGCACATGCATTTATTATTTCATCGCAACGATGCAGGAATTCTAAGTGTTTTCGAATGCACGAATTTTAAGACACAATATACCTTTAAACATCCAGGTAAACGCGTCTATTTAGAAGATGAGTCTTTTCGGATTTTCACCTTGGGCGACATCAATGAAGACGATGTGCCGTTTTAATTAAGGTGCTAAAATCAAGGATTTTCGATAGGTCCCGCTTGAAAGGATTGCTTCGAAGGTGTAATTCCCTGCTGGAAGATGAGACAAGGACAGCGAGAATAGGTTTTTCAGAGGAAAGGTATGGTATACCAATTTACCATGTTCGTCCATCACGCGCAATGCTTGAATGGCTTCCTCTGCATAGATTTCAACCTTACCCTTGCTAGGATTTGGATATAGGATGAATGGATTAAGTAAGGATTCCCCCACCTTGTTTACACATTCCTGCACATGTATTTGATAGGTTGATGTAGTTTGCTGATTCGTTAAATGATCTGTTACGTTACATGTGTAAACATTCGATTGTAAGGGACTAACCGTGATCTGATTTTGAGTTTCCCCGTTGCCATTCCAAAGAAAGCTCAAGGAATCTGATCCACCCGATAACACAGCCGCTAGGGTCATGGATTCTCCTAGACAAAGGGTGTCGATGATGTATAACGCAGGAACATTTTTCTTTAGGATGGTAAACTCGTCTTGAATGGTTCCATCCGATCGCAAGTACTTTCCGTCCAACCGATTTCTATAAATATCAATCACGAAAGAACCCGTTACGCCTGTTCCATTGTCATCGTAACAGAAAACAGGGTGATCCATACTTCCGTCTGAATTTTCACTTCCTGAGTGGCCACATACCACATAAACCGCACCATCATTTTGTTGATTGTATTTGTCTTTGATGTAGGCATTTCCGGCGGCAAAATTACCATTGGCTCCACTCACCAAATGCTGTAATGGATCCCATGTATCACTGTATCCGTAATGATTCTTTATCAAAAAGCTACGTTCGAATACGTGACTATGACCGCAGACAATGAGGTCAATGTCGTAAGATTCCAACATTGGAATAATTTCTTCTCTCATGGTACGCATTACATCCTCATACAAATCATCAGAGTCGTGGGAGCCTTTAGAGTATGGAGGTTGATGAAAATAAGCGATTGTGAAATCTTGTTGATTTTGAGATAAATCATCGTTGATGTAATTTATCATTCGGTTAATTCCGGTACCGGTATTTAAAAAATCATATACTTCTGAGTTTAGTGATAGAAAATGAACGTTCCCATAATCAAAAGAATAGAAAACCTCCAAGTTTGAGGGATACCCTCCTGCCTCAGCCTGTTCAGGAACATCCACGATATCGTAGTAAGGACCTTGGTGGTTTTCCAAGGGGATATTTGAATACGGAATACCAAGAAAAGCACTCTCTTGCCAAATTTCATTATAGTCGTGATTTCCTGGTGTAGGCATAAACGGCAACCATGAGAATATATCCTTAAATCCCGCTAGTCCAAACACCTTGTCTTGATATTCACTGTCTTTTCCATCGTTGTATACGTTGTCGCCCAACCATAACCAGACATTCGTTTGTTTATTTCCAGTCCAATTTAAATATGAATTTTTCACTGCTATTTGCCCGGCATTTCCTTTTCCAAAATCACCAATCGACCAAATACGAATGGAGTCTTGGGACCCAATAAGTGGAGCCGTATAGAAAAAATGTTGGGGACTCCCTCCGCCATATACCGCTTGATCTCCTACCGCATAGTAATACTTGGTATAAGGCTGTAATCCCGTTACCTGTACCGTATGATTTATGGCATTGTTATTCCCCGCTGCCGTTTGATTCAATTGCGAAGAATCCGTTCCGTACCAAACCGTAGAATTCGTGGCTACATTGGAACGCCACATTACAATCATGCTATTTTCTGTAGGCGTTTGCAAATAAGGACCCCTAATTACCTGCTGTGCATAAACCAAGGTACTTGTAAGGAGGATTAAAAATAATAGCGATTTCACATCGTAAAACTAAATCATCGATTCAGGGATTGCGTTAAGCAAAGAAAAAACCTAGTTTAACTTTTCTTTATGTCCGATTTTCGTTGGTTGTTTTATAGATATAAAAGCCCAAGGTAAAAACGGCCAGCGAACTCGTACCATGCCATAAGAAATGAGTTCCTTGGGGGAGCCACGTAAAGGGATTCGGCGTTGGATAATCCAAGATTCGAAAGAGGAGCGCAAGCACTAAAAACAACAAGGAAAGCAGATACAATCCTGCATGTTTCCATTGATTGCGTTTTAAGTCGATAATCACTGGGACCAGAAAGGCTGCACCGGTGAAGAAGTAGCCAATGCTCGGACCCGAAAGACCGGTTTGTTGAGAAAGCACCTTAACCATCGTAAAGGCCAAGGTGTAAAACCCAAGGACCACGCCGATGGCTTTCCAGACCTTGTGTGTGATTCGATGCCAAAAATAGATCGATAGAATTAAAGTCATTAGCGCCGCGGGTAGCCAATCCAAGAGTAAAAACCAATTGGATGCGCGAAAGGCATGGAACAAGGTAGACCCCAAGCCATTTAAGAACAGTAAGGGTAAAAGTGCGGTAATGATGCCATAGGTTCGGTATTTGCCGCGCAGATAAATCAACCAAAAAATTACCGGGATAAAGAAACACAAGGAACTATAGGCATTCCATGGTTCATGAATCAAAGCGTCATGCACAAATTCATTATACATCGGACCATGATCAAAAATCTGCTGTTTACGGTGTAAGAGTTCCAGAGAATCTATCATAAAAAGCCCTTAGGTTGGAATCTTCAATACCTGTCCGATCCGGATTAAATCAGAACGCAAACCATTGGCTTTTTTAATTTTAGAAACGGTGGTATGGTATTTCGCTGCAATGGTGGATAGGCTGTCTCCTGATTTCACTTTATAGGTTCGATAGGTTGGCGCCACAAACTTTTTAGTTCCTGGTAACTGTTCCCCATCGGTGGTGTAAGGATATTTTGCAACGTAATCCTCCAAAGTAATGGTATTGCCAATCTGGCTGTCGTAATACTTAAAAAAATGCTGACGAATATTCACAAAGGAACATACCGAATCCAAGGGATTCCCATTCCAATCATAGCATTTGATTACATTTTCATTAAACTCGAGCAACTTTACAGCGGTTAAGGTTGGGTATAAGTTGTGCATCCGTGGAAGTTGTTTATTTACAGCGGGTAATCCCCCACCGGCTGAACCGCGGCTATCAATGCGCACATAGCACTTCCCATCTTCGCTTGGACCCACTACGGCTACCCAATGCACAGTAAGTGTTTTCGGATTGACTTGAATGTACAGCTGCTTCACATCGGAATTGAATCCTTTTTTTCGAATGTTTTCTAAGCCTTGATTTATTTTGACATTCAAATAGCCTCCGAATTTATCCATGCGGCGGGCATTAAAGGAATGCAAAGCGTCATATACGTATGGCATACCCAAGGCGGTATAGGAATCACAAACGAGTTCATCGTGCTCACCTAACTTCAAAGTATCTGGATTGATCAATTGAAACGTTGGGATCACCAAAACCTTTTGCGGAACAGCCACCGGCAATTCTGTATACACCGAATCATCTAAATCTTCGGTATTGGTAGGCTGGGCAAAGAAATTCTGCCCAATCAGCAACCACATGAACACTACAATATATCTCACCCCGCTGATATTCACTTTTTACGTTTCATTAAATTAACTTCAAAATTATCCAAATCCCCTTTGACTTTAAAGTAAAGGTACTTGGAATCTTCCGAAGCCGTAATAATTTCATTAGAACCTTCCGTTTTATCTTTGTTACGCGACAGTTTATTACGTGCCACATCTTTAATCATTTGCCAAGGAATTCCTACTTGATAATCCATGTTCATTTTTCCTATTATTTCTTGTGTACCTGAAATTTTAAGGTAGCCTAAAGAGGAGACAATAAGCATTTCCGGAATGGTCATTTTCCCATTCTTGAGCGTAAAGTTATTTTTCAGGGTATCAAACGCCACATTGGAAACATCTTTATCTTCGAAATAGGTACCCAAATCCACCAAGGGTGCATAATTTTCAAGACGGCCATTCACTACGGTAATATTCATCTTCAGTTCTGAATCATCGAGTTTAGGAACAAAATCAGCGTGCATGTGAATTTTACCACTTAAGGTTCCTTCTACATACCCGTGTAAATTTTCAGAAACCAAATGATCTTGACCAAAGTCATCAAATTTAACCATGAATTTATCCAAGTTCAAGTGATGAATCGTGAGGTGAGGCGAAAAATAAATATGTTTCTTGTCGCGACCACTAAAGGTACCCGAACCCGACATGGAACCTTCTGCGGTTTGCAGGCGCAGGTGATTCAACTCCATGTGGTGATCGCTGTAAACATGTGCATCCACGTGAAGATTTTTCACATCATACGGTGCGTATATGAGATGCCCAACATCTAAGGTAACATCCAAATTTGGAAACTCATAGTCATATAAGCTTGGGACTTTATCATGATCAGTACCTTTAACCGGTGTAGCACTTGGTGCTGTATGCGCTAAAAACGAATCAACATTCAATTGCTTCGACTTGAAACGGATCGTATTTCTATGGGTTGGGTCATTCAAATGATAGGCGCCATTCAACTCAAAATCGGAGTCTCCAAGTGCTCCTTTGAGGTGCGAAAAATCTAGTTTATCAGCGTGCCAAATTAAGCCACCAGAAAAGTGATGCAGTGCCAAGGGATGCGACTTAAGTTTGGCACTTAATTTATCTGTCAACAAGGTTGCTTTGGTCAATTCCCCGTGATGAAATCCGAGCGTTGCATGCCCTTGATATGACAAGTTAGATACTTCTTCACCTTGATATTCTTTCGGTAAATGATTATGCCCCGAATAATAAAACAGTTCCTTCAAAAACAACTGGTTTGAATTCAAACCCACGGTAACAGAGGCTTCTCCATTCAATGTAGGTTTAAACCAAAAATCATAATGGTGCACCTTAGCTGTCATGTTTAGATCTGAATGATCTGCAAATCCGCGTAGTTCTTTCAATAGCAGGTCGGTGTCATCCACATGAACAGCCAGGTTTAGGTCGTGAAGCCGGTGCGGATAATGATTGAATTTTCCTTGAAAATTACGGATAGCAAATTCTCCACGAGGCAAGTTTTGAGATTCAATCAGCGCTTTTGCCGAACTATTCGCCTTAAACTTAAAGTGGACCTTATCCAACTGTTCTGCAGTCTTTTCATTTGCTTTAACATCCGTAGAAAAATCCGCAAAATTTAGGTGATTTGCCTTCACATCTAAGGCCAGTTCTATTGGAATATCGGTATGATGGAGCAAGGCAGGAAGGTCGCTCAAATACCCATGTAGGGAAAGATCCGATGCCCCATAATTCATGTGGAATTGTTTGATATCAACTTGATGTCCGTTCGCAACGGCCTCCAAGTTTAAGTGCTTTATGGGATGTGGCAGCTCTTTGAAATTCGCATGAAAATCTTCTATCTTCAATTTGGAATAATATGCTTCATTCAACCTACGTACCGCCAGTTCCGGTTGGCTTAAATCGACAATATCATGAAAACGCATTTCAAGGGCCACCTTGCCTCCCATGTTTTTCAGCTCACGTGCATTGCTGAATTTTCCCAAAAACGCAAGATCTAATTCAGAATCAATGCGCATGTCGATTTCTGGGGCACTAAAATTACGCACACGTAAATCGGCATTGAACACGCCGAGCTCTGGTCGGACATGAAAGCCGGTTAAGTTAAATGCCATGGTAGAAATGTCACGCTTTACACCATTCGTGAACGATCCATTGAAGGCAATCTCCTTCATTTTTTTGTGCGTGATTGTATTTTCCAACAAGCCCTCTTTACAGCCAAAGTTGGCGTGAATAGCAGGTTGATGACCGTTGGCTACATTTCCTTTGATAGAGGCATTGAAATAAATTTTTCCTTGATTATCAAATTCTTTGAGTGCATCGCTGAGGGCTGGAGGTGCAACGGATAAGAACAGATTAAAATCGGGCTTGTGACCTTTTACTTGGAGGTCAACAAACACGTTTTTGGTTAGGTGTAGTTTTCCTTGAAAATCCAATAAGGTTTTCTCAAAAGCTAGGGATGTTTCTTTAAATTTTAGCACGCTACCATCATTGAGGTAAGAGAATTCAGTTTCAAATTCGAGGTGTTTGTTATTAAAGAAGGTTGTATCCTTATCTTGAATTATGCTTAACTTCAAATCAGAATCTAATTTAAAATCAATGCCTTTTTTATTGGAGTGAAAACTAGATTTGGCTTTCTTAATGAGTAAATCAACGGCTAGGTGTGTTGATTCATTGAGTTTAGAAATATCCACATGATCCAATTCAATAGATTCCAAGGACAAATGTAAATCCTCGGAAACTTCATCGGAGGGAACCTTGGATGCTAATGCGTTGGCAACATTAAAGGAACCATCGCGGTGCTGACGGATATCAATTACGCCATCACTGAGTTTAATTTTTTTAACCACTACATTTCCTGAAATCAATTCGCTCAAATCAAAACCCAAGTAGGTGTCTTTCAGGTGAACCAGGCACGCGGCGCTATCTGCTTTTGACTCATATATCTTAAGGTGTTCGAGATCAATTGAAATGTTGGGGAAATTGGCAAACGGAGCGATATGGCTTCCTCCTATTTCAACTTTTCCGTTAAAATCTGCATTGGCCTTTTCAAGTGCTAAGCCGACAAAATAATCTTGTTTTGCGTATAGCATTGCCACCAATAGACCGAATACCAACACAGGAATAAGAATCATTGCAAAAACGATGCGTTTAATCCATTTTTTGTTTCGTGAAAAAAAATCTTTTAACTTATTCACTTGTTTGCATTTAGTGCCTATAGCGATGGAGTATAAAAATAGTCACTAGCTCCATATTAAAATTAAAAAAATGGTTAATTCTTGCTTAAACTAAAAAAATAATCTACTTTTGTAACCGCTTTACGGAGCACACGTTTTTCGAATATCGCTGTTGCGGTAGTCAGAAATGGCAGAAAAAACGGTTTGGTAGTTCAGTTGGTTAGAATACCTGCCTGTCACGCAGGGGGTCGCGGGTTCGAGTCCCGTCCAGACCGCTCAAATGTTTCGTTAAACGATATAGCTTATATGGCTGTAAGCTTAGAAAACCCTAGGATGTATCAAAGTCCTAGGGTTTTTGTTTTTTAGGGATTTGGAGTTTCTGTAAAACAATCTGTAAAACATTTCAGGGCTTATGTAAAGCAAATACTCCCATTATTTGATCAATTATATCGTAGTCAATATTATTTTTTGGCGTCTTTACTAGTTCAATTTTAAATGCCATAAAGGCAAAATCATCCCAGTATTCTTCCTCCGATTTTTCTTGATTAGGGTACATTTCCTTTTGATAATACTTGTATTCATCAAAAAAAGAAGGATGTCTTTTTTTTAATTTTCCCTTAGTTTCTTCAAATTGACTTTGAAGTTGAACAAAATTCAATCTCACTTCCATATTCATTAATTTGAATTTCTTTCTATTGTTTCCCAAAACATCATAACTCGATGAATAGGAATGTTCTTAGTATCTGGATGTATCCTTACAATCTTTAAGAAGTGTTGTTTTTTTAATTCATCGATGAGGTCCATTCGATCCAAAATCTTTAGACGAGAATACGCCATCAAATATTCAACCTCATCTATTTCTTCTAAAACTTTCAATTTGCGTTGCATGAAGTAATTACTCCAAATCCTATCAAGATGTCGGATCTCATACAAAATAATTAAATTTCGAGTATCCATATATCAATCTAACGTTGAAAACAAGCTTAAATTGCTCTTTATTAAGGTTTTATTCGCAAATGAAATTACTCCCGCTTAAGAGTTATTCGTAGCAAAATCAAAAGAAACAATTGAAATTTAATCCTATGTCCAAAAAGAATACTGAGCACACAAGTAAGATTAAAACTAAATTATTTTGTTTTGAAAGTAAGGGCAATTTGCATGTTATCAAATCAATTAAAGGAAAAGTACTCTTAACAATTGAATCCGAAAATGTTAGCATCGTTGAGTCAAATGATTCACTTATTTATAAATCTCAAGATTTTTACGGCATAGTTTCACTAAATGGAAAAATTTTAGATTCGGTGGCAGATCGAATACAATCTATAAATTGGGAGTTAAGTGATGGTAGTTATAGCTTTATTGTTTCGCTTCCTAGTAATGACAAAACTATCTGGAACTCAAAGTCCGGGTTTATAAATTCACTGTATAAAACTATATCATATTGCACTGACGGGTTAGTTCTTGTTTCAACCCGACGAAAAATGGGGGTTTTCCATCTCGAGAAAGGTATTATACTTGATACGATTTACTCTGATGTATTTTACCTCGAAGATTTAAAGAGATTTATAATAAAGGATGATAATTCTTATTCATTATTGAATATAGACATGATTAAAGTGGTTCAAAACCAAAAAATTATTTCATTCATTGGTAAAGAATATTTCATTATTCAAAATGATTCTAATTGTTCAATTGTCGATATAAATGGGAAATCGCTTCCTGAATTCGAACAACTTGATAATGATGATTGGATTATAAATGATAATAATGATTTTATTTTTCCTTGTCTACCATATTTCAAAAAAAATGGATCTTATGGTTTCATTAATTTGAATTCGATGAATCATAAGATTGGTATTTCAAAAAATCCAATTCATTTCTTTTCTGGTTCAGCTGTAGTATGCAATGATAAAAATCTTTATGGACTCATCGACACCAACGGCAACTTCCTTAATGAATATCAATTTGCTAAACTAACTTTTTGCATTGATCACTTCAATTATGACTACCCTATTCTAAATAACATCGGATTTCCTTACATTGCTCAAAATGTTTCATCAGAAAAGTTCTGTCTCGTTTCTTTCAATGGAAATTTCTTAACTGATTTTATATATGATTCAATTTACGAGAATGAGAATTATTCCATGAGCACTAATATGTACTTTTTTCTAAAGTTCAAAAAAGGAGATAAAATGGGAATAATGGACATCTTTGGCAATGAGTATTTCTCCGATTATTTCGAATATATTGACAATAAAATTTATGAACAGGAGGAAGATATTTTATTGCTAAACCCTGATGATTTAGAAATAAATCAGCAAAATTATCCATTATATATCCTTGAGGAAAACCATATCCACACAATCGATGATCTACCGAAAAATAATGTTGTTTTTCATGCAAAAAAAGGCGAGAGAGAAGGATTTATAAATTTAAACGGTGAGTTTATCAATTAAAATTTAAATTAAAAAAATTACAACCCTATTTATAGGATTCTTTGCCAAATCCATTTTCTCGCAATTGGCTTTGTGGTAATAAGCAAATGATTGTTTGGCGTTGCCAGAATAATTAAAAATAGATTTTTTACCTATAATTTCGACCTTTTCATATTCTGATGAGGTTGGGAAATAAAAAAACCGACCTTTTAGTGCCGGTTTTATCTTTCCAAAAAAAAGTGAATTTACTTAATAAAAGGAGTTAGTTCTGATTTAATCTTTTCATATTCCTCTTGAGTAATTAACCCTAAGTCCAATTTATCTTTCGCCTTCTTCAATGCGGCAAGAGCTTCATCGCTTGTCATTCCAAAAGACTTGACCTCACCCACTGTAATTGCGTCCTCAATGTTTAAAAAATAATTGTCTATTCCTGTCATTCCTTTCGTCTGGAAACTAACTTTGTAACCAGCTCTTGAAGTTCCCCCAACCCGTATTTTTTTGATTTCGGCAGATGTATTGATTGCTTCCGCTCCAACAACATACAAGGTACCAGCAATATCCATTTTTTGTATTGTAACAAACTTACCATTGGTTCCCGAAGGGCTGCCAAACTCGATTTTATCCCCAACCTTATAGACGCTTCCATCTTTGGAAACATAACTCTCAAATTGCCCCTTTGTAGTCGTACCATTTTGTACGTCGGTATATTTGACTTCTTGACAATAGATGGTTACAGATAACATTGAAGCAAACATTACCCCAAAAACACATTTCATTTTTCTCATAATTATTTTTTTTGACAAAAGACCAGAATAACTCTGACAATTCAGGTCATTGGAAAAAATAGAACATTTTACCCTGACAACTCAGGTCAATAATTTGCTCATCTGTATGGAAAGTGGGTTATTTGTCCATAAAAAATGATCCAAGACCAATTAGTGGGTATATAAAATCAGGACTCTATTATTAATTCTTATTTTTGGATAAAGGAAAAAATATATGTCAGACGAACAAAAAAAACAACTCGAACAACAACTTTGGAACATTGCCAATACGCTGAGGGGTAAAATGGATGCCGATGAATTCCGGGATTACATTTTAGGATTTATCTTCTATAAATACCTTTCAGATAAACAACTACAATATGCGAATCTACAACTAGAAGGCGAAGTAATCACGGATTATATGAAACTCAATGACGAGGAGGACATACTAGCGATTCGGGAGTTATCCCTAGAAAGTTTAGGGTATTTTCTTCATCCAGAAGAACTATTCAGTTCCATTGCCATTAAAGGGAACGGAACCAAAGAAGATGGGAATTTTATCTTGGATGACCTGAACCGTATTTTGAACAGCATTGAACAAAGTACTATGGGGACTGAGAGTGAAGATGATTTCAATAAATTATTTGAAGATTTAGACCTGAACTCAACCAAATTAGGAAGAACTCCTGAAGCTCGAAATGAACTAATTTCTAAAGTCCTTTTGCATTTGGATAAAATTGATTTTGGGTTAGATGAGGTGGAAGCGGATGTATTGGGTGATGCTTATGAGTATCTTATTGCCCAATTTGCATCTGGTGCCGGTAAAAAAGCCGGTGAATTTTACACCCCTCAGCAGGTTTCCAAAATCTTGGCAAAATTGGTGACATCAGGAAAAAACAAATTAAAATCGGTGTATGATCCAACTTGTGGTTCGGGATCTCTATTGTTGCGTGTGGCAAGGGAAGTAGAAGTAAGTGAGTTTTACGGACAAGAAATGAACCGAACCACGTACAACTTGGCACGAATGAACATGATTCTTCACGGTGTTCATTACCGTCAGTTTGATATTCAACAAGAAGATACCTTGGAGGAACCAAAACACTTGGATAAAAAGTTTGAGGCAGTGGTGGCAAACCCTCCGTTTTCAGCGCAATGGAAAGGAGATAAGAACCCCTTGTTTCAATCGGATGAACGTTTTAGTCAATTTGGGAAATTGGCTCCCGGAAGTAAAGCAGATTTTGCTTTTGTTCAACACATGATTTACCAGTTGGGTGATAATGGGACGTTGGCTTGCGTACTACCTCACGGAGTATTGTTCAGAGGAGCGGCTGAAGGATTGATTCGTGAATATTTGATTAAAGAACTCAATTATATTGATGCGATTATTGGATTACCTGCCAATATCTTTTACGGCACCTCAATCCCTACTTGTATTTTGGTGGTGAAGAAATGTAGAACCGCTGATGACAACATTCTTTTCATTGATTCGAGCCAACATTTTGAAAAACAAGGAAACCAAAATGTAATGACCGATGCGCATGTTGAGAAGATTATTGAAACTTACCGATTAAGAAAAGAGGAAGAGAAATATAGTCATTTAGCAACTTTAAAAGAGATATCAGAAAATGATTTCAATCTCAATATCCCTCGATATGTAAACACCTTTGAAGAAGAGGATCAAATTGATATTAATGAAGTAGCAAAAGAGTTGCGTGAACTCGAAAAATCTTCCGAAGAAATTGACAAAAAATTAGCCGATTTCTGCAAAGAGTTGAACATTGAAATACCTTTTTGATATGTTGGAACCCAAAAAAAGGTTTTCTGAATTCAAAGACCCTCTTCAACAATCTCGTCTTGGGGACATTGCTATTTTTTTGAAAGGTAAAGGAATTTCAAAAAATGATATTGTTATCAATGGAATTAATGAATGTATTCGATATGGAGAATTGTACACTACCTATGGAGAATTAATTTCAAAAGTATCCTCGAAAACTAACATAAGTAAATCAGATTCCATTTTAAGTGAAATAAACGACATAATCATTCCTTCCTCCGGTGAATCCCAGCTTGATATTGCAAAGGCATCATGTGTTTTGGTATCTGGTGTAATACTCGGTGGGGATTTGAATATAATAAGAATGCGGGCAAACGGTGTATTTTTTTCTTATTACCTAAACAGCGCAAAAAAAATTGAGATTGCCAAAATAGCACAAGGAAACTCTGTTGTACACCTTTATTCAAGGCAACTTTCAAATTTAATTGTTAACTACCCTTCACCACCCGAACAACAAAAAATAGCATCCTTCCTCTCAACCGTTGATGAAAAAATTAACCTTTTAAAAAAACAATTATTCCTTCTTGAACAATACAAAAAGGGAGTGATGCAAAAGATTTTCTCTCGTGAAATAAGATTTAAAGATGAAAATGGAAATGAGTTTCCCGAGTGGGAATTAATAACTTTAGGTGAATGCTTGGATTATGAACAACCAAACAATTATTTAGTTGATAATACTGAATATTCCGATACTTACCCTACCCCTGTGGTCACTGCTGGAAAAACATTTATTCTAGGATATACCAATGAAAAAAATGGAATTTTCGCAAATAATTTACCCGTAATAATCTTCGATGATTTCACAACTTCTAGTCAATTTGTAACCTTTCCTTTCAAAGCAAAATCTTCAGCAATGAAAATTCTGAAAGCAAAGCCCTTGTGTAGTGTAAAGTTTCTTTTTGAAGCATTGCAAATGATAAAGTACGAAGTAGGAGGTCATGGTCGTCATTGGATTTCAGTGTTTTCGAAATTAGAGATATTAATTCCTAACCATTTAGAACAACAAAAAATCGCTTCCTTTCTTTCTTCATTTGATGAAAAGATTGACAAAACCCAGGATCAAATCCGCAAGATGGAGTTATGGAAAAAAGGGTTGTTGCAACAAATGTTTTGTTAAAAATAAATTTCATATGACTATAAAAGAATTTACACTCAATAGTATTTCCAAAATATTGTATTAGGATGCAAAAACTACAACCAAAATTGAGGTTTCCAGAGTTTAATGAAGAATGGGAAAAAGATATTATAGGAAATGTTTGCGATATATCATCAGGAGGAACCCCAAGTAGATCCAATAACACATTTTGGGACGGA
This sequence comes from Crocinitomicaceae bacterium, assembly GCA_044347515.1. Lineage (GTDB taxonomy): Bacteria > Bacteroidota > Bacteroidia > Flavobacteriales_D > Crocinitomicaceae > UBA952. The sequence continues at coordinate 35,057 of JBIKUO010000024.1, forward strand.
GAAATACCTTGGGTTTCGACTTCTTTAATTGATTTTAATACTATCACATCAACTGATGAATACATTACAGAATTAGGTTTAAAAAATTCTTCAGCAAAACTTTTTCCTAAAGGGACAATTTTAATGGCAATGTATGGACAAGGAAAAACACGTGGAAAAGTTAGCGTTTTAGGAATCGAAGCGTCTACAAATCAAGCATGCGGTGCCATAATACCCAAAAGTGAAGATTTAAATTACATCTATTTATTTCAAAATCTTTCAAAACGATATGATGAAATTCGAGATCTAAGTAATCAAGGTGGACAAGAAAATCTGAGTGGTGGAATTATAAAATCATTAGAAATCACATTCCCCTCCCTCCCCGAACAAACCAAAATTGCCTCCTTCCTTTCAACCGTTGATGAAAAAATCAACCTCTTAAAAAAACAATTAACCCTACTTGAACAATATAAGAAGGGAGTGATGCAAAAGATTTTCTCTCGTGAGATTCGCTTTAAGGATGAAGAAGGAAATGAGTTTCCTGAGTGGGAATTAATAACTTTAGGTGAATGCTTGGATTATGAACAACCAAACAATTATTTAGTTGATAATACTGAATATTCCGATACTTACCCTACCCCTGTGGTCACTGCTGGAA
>JBIKUO010000067.1:0-2842 GCA_044347515.1 Crocinitomicaceae bacterium
GGAACGTAGCACGGGAAATGGGAGTTTTGATGATAAAGGGTGGTATTATTATAGTATTTGTAACGATAAAGGATATAATTATCAATGTAAAATCGCTCGATTCAAGCAGGAAAACGGGGTAAATCAAATTGATACCTTACCGAGTATTATTAATATGGAAGGGTCCAATACTACCAATCCGTGTTGGGTTAAGCTTAAGAATGGGAAAAGCTACCTGTTCTTTTCATCCGACCGTGAGGGAGGCAAGGGAGGAATGGATATTTGGCTTGCGGGGATAAAGGCAAATGGGACCTTTGATACACCAAAAAACATTGCTTCTATTAACAGCATTGAACATGAAATCACTCCATGGATGGATGTGGATTCAAACCGCTTGTACTTTTCGTCACCATGGCATTATGGATATGGTGGATATGATGTATTTGAGTCCAACCTTTTGGATAAAATGCAATTTTCCAAACCCAAAAATTTGGGGAAGCCTGTAAACAGTCCGGCTAATGATTTATATTATTTCAGGCAGGCAGACAGTGTATTTGTATCCTCGAACCGCTTGGGAAGTAAATCGAAAAAAAACCCAACCTGTTGTAGTGACATCTATTTCGCGACCATTGATCGACCACTAATGGTACCTCCACCTCCAACGAATATACCGCCTGACAGTAATCGCATAGAATTTCCAGTTGCTTTATATTTCAGAAACGACTACCCTAATCCTAAATCGTATGCTAAAAAAAGTAACCTACCTTACGACCTGCTTTATACTGATTATGTAAAAGCGCGGAAAGGGTATCTAGACAGTGTATTGGACAGAAACAGTTTGGCAACGTTCTTTACAAGTAAAGTTGACCGGGGCTATTACATCTTATTGAAATTATATGACTCCGTTCGGAATGAATTAGCCAGAGGAAACTCCGTTCAATTATTTGCAAGGGGTTATGCAAGTCCATTAAATGTAACACAATACAATGTAAACCTTACACAACGAAGAATTTCTTCGGTTCATAAATTCTTTTTGGAATATCAAAACGGCGCATTGAAAGAAATTTTGGATAAAAACAAATCCATTTCACTTGAAATTGTAGAGGTTCCTTTAGGAGAATTTGCGGCAAATCAAAATACATCGGATAATCTTCAAGATAAAGCATCCTCCGTTTACTCGGTCGCTGCGAGTATTGAACGAAAAGTGGAAATTCTTTATATGACCCGAATTCAGCATCAAAACCTACAACGAATAAGTGCAGAACCCTTAGTTCAACAGGATGAAATCAAAGAAGGTGTGGAGGTGACAAAACGGATAACTATTACTCATGACGCGAGTGAACTTCAATTGAGTGAAGTTCGATTTAGTCAAGAAGGCTTACAATATGAAATGAAATCGATTGCTGAAAATGAATCTGAAGTAATATTCATGTTTACCCCCTTATTCACCGGAAAACACGCGAGTTGTTATGCAGATCTTTATTTTGAGGACATAAAAGAACCGCTTCGAGTATATTTTACCTTTCTTAAAAAATAAGTAACTGCATAGATTCTGCTAACTTTGCCCGCATGACGACTGAAAAAAAATCCGCTAAGCCCAGGTTATATTTTATTGATTTTGCACGGTCTATCGCCATAATCATGATGTTAGAAGGACATTTTACTGGAGCAGCCTTAGCAAACCGGTATAGAGATGGTGAACATTGGCTCTATGCGCTTTGGCACAACTTGCATGGCTTAACATCACCCTTGTTCTTTACTACCAGTGGATTAATCTTTGTGTATTTACTAACTGGCGCAAAGCCTGATTTATCATACTTTGAAAATGAACGCGTTCGTAAAGGATTCAAGCGCGTATTGGAATTATTGTTTTGGGGCTATGCTATTCAACTATCTTTTTATACCATTGGAAAGGATATTTATTACGGATCAGAATGGCACTTAGATTGGCTTTACGCATTCCATGTATTGCAATCCATAGGTATCGGGATTTTCTTTCTGCTGGTATTATTTGGACTGAAAAAGATAATTAAAGTTGGTGCAATGCATTGGTATTATCTGCTTAGTGCATTGGCAATTTTAATTGCTTATGCCTATTTAAAGGATTACATTCAATCGGATGAAGTACAAATTAGCAAAGGAAAAAATGCACATTACTGGCCCCACGGGTTTCCAAAATTTATACAGAATATGTTTTATGGACCCTTCTCTGACTTCGGTATTCTTCGGTATTCCAGTTATGTACTTCTAGGTGGGGTAATTGGAAGTGTGGTAAGAACCTATGAGCACCATTCGAAGAAGGCTTGGTTTAGTTTAATATTTGTAGTTCTCGGGCTTTGTTTTAACTTCTTTACCCAAGGTGTTTTACATGGCTTGGATGGTTTGCTTGAATCTCTTGGAATGACTCAACACAGTGTACTGGAGTTAGATACCACCCATTTTGTTAGATTTGGGCAAGTATTAATTGTACTGGGGAGTTTAATGTTTATGGATAGTAGGGTTAATATTAATTTCCCTAGGTTTCTTAAAATGGGACAAAACACCTTTCCTATTTATGTAGTGCATGTAATAATTTTATATGGCGGCATCTTCGGATTTGGTCTTGTACCTTATGCGTTTAACAGGAATTTAGACCCTGTTTCAAGTGCGGGCGTGTCCGTTCTGGCGGTATTGTTTTTCTTTTTAATGACACAATACATCGAGCCTTTGGCTTTGGTATATAATCGAATATTAATTCGATTAAAAATCAAAAAATCTCCTCCTACTTCTTGATTTTCTGTTTTGCTTTAAAGGTGACTTTTTGAGTAATCCATCGCGTACCGCATGGTAGTTCTACTTTTAACCTCACGTTGTAGGTACCTGG
>JBIKUO010000025.1:0-35279 GCA_044347515.1 Crocinitomicaceae bacterium
TATTACATTGAAGGCGGTGACACCTGTGCCATGACCTTACAATGCTGCGTACGGCGAACGGATTCTCAAATTAAGGCTACTGCGATGGAGCCTTCGCTCCTACTCATGTTTCCAAGCGAGTATATGCAATTGTGGATGGATAAATACCGCTCCTGGCGAGAGTACATTCTACAGTCCTATCACACTCGAATGCTTGAACTCATGGAAACCATTGATGAAATTGCCTTCATGCGCCTAGATGAACGTTTAATAAAATACTTAACCGATCAGGCTAAGTTATTGGGGAATCTAGAACTCCACCACACCCACCAGCAAATTGCAGATGACCTGCATTCCTCTCGGGTAGTAATTTCCCGCCTATTAAAGCAATTAGAAAACAAAGGAGCCATACAAATTCGACGAAATCGAATTATTCTAAAAGAAATCTAGTCGTTACGTTGTAATTTAAATTCCGAAGATTTATGAAAGGTAATCTTTGGATAATCCTGTTCGGCCATGGATAACAAGAAGGGGGTTTCAGCCAGGAAAACCCAGTTTTCATCTTTATCAATCGCCATGTGATTAGATTTTGCTCGCTTAAATCGCTCGATTTCCGCATCATCATCAGACGTTAACCAACATGCTTTAAAATAATTCCTAGGGACAAAACGACAATTCGCACCGTATTCATGAATCAAGCGGTAATTAATCACCTCAAACTGCAGCTGACCAACAGTTCCGACAATTTTACGATTACCGGGTTGTTGAATAAATAACTGCGCAACCCCTTCATCAATAAGTTGCCGAACCCCTTTATCCAATTGCTTAGATTTTAACGGATCCAAGTTCTCTAATTCTTGGAAGATTTCTGGAGAGAAGCTTGGAATTCCCTGGTACATCATTTTTTCGCCTTCGGTAAGGGTATCTCCAATTTTAAAGTTCCCTGAATCATAAAGTCCAACAACATCTCCTGGAAAGGCTTCATCAATGACACTTTTATCTTGAGCCATAAAGGAAGTTGGATTCGGAAACTTCATTTTTTTATCTGAACGCACATGATAGTAAAATTGATTCCGTTCGAATCTACCGGATACTATCCGTAAAAACGCGATACGGTCGCGGTGTTTTGGATCAAGGTTTGCGTGAATCTTAAAAACAAACCCACTAAACTTCTCCTCTGACGGTTCTATAAAACGCTTATCCGTTTCTCTTCCACGCGGTGAGGGAGAAATCTCGCAGAAGGTATCCAACAATTCTTTTACACCGAAGTTATTTACTGCTGAGCCAAAAAATACGGGAGCTACATCCCCTGACAAGTACGAATTTCTATCAAATTCATCATATACCCCTTCCACCATCGCTAATTCCTCACGCAATTCAGCAGCAGGTTGTTCCCCAATGATTTCGTCCAACTCCGCATTATTAATATCCTCGAAAGAAACAACCTCTTCGGATATCTTAGTTTTATTGGCAGCAAAAAGATTCAAGCCTTTTTGATAGATGTTGTACACCCCTTGAAACCTATCTCCCATGCCAATAGGCCATGTTAATGGACAAACTCGAATCGCTAAGGTTTTCTCTAATTCATCCAATAAATCAAACGCTTCTTTTCCGTCGCGGTCAAGCTTATTAATGAAAATAATTACGGGAGTTTTCCGCATGCGACAAACCTCCATCAAACGTTTTGTTTGTTCTTCTACCCCGTTTGCGCAATCGATAACCAAAATCACCGAATCCACGGCAGTTAAGGTTCTAAAGGTATCCTCCGCAAAATCTTTATGCCCTGGTGTATCAAGGATATTAATTTGCTTTCCATGATATTGAAAAGCCATAACAGAGGTGGCAACTGAAATCCCACGTTGTTTCTCAATTTCCATGAAATCCGAGGTGGCCGATTTTTTAATCTTATTATTCTTTACTGCACCAGCCGTCTGAATGGCACCACCAAAGAGTAACAACTTTTCAGTCAACGTTGTTTTACCAGCATCGGGATGCGAAATGATCCCAAAGGTTCTGCGTTTTTCGGTCGCTTCTAGGTTTTTCATGGAAATGAAAAAGACCACACGAGGTGGTCTTTGAAAAGTTATTTAATTCGAATTAGAAAATCTCATTCGCGGCAAAATGAAACGCTCCTTCAATTGCAGCATTTTCATCAGAATCTGAACCATGAACAGCATTTCTTCCTTTACTTTCTGCATATGCTTTACGGATTGTTCCTTCCGCTGCCTCCGCTGGATCTGTAGAACCAATTAGTTTACGGAAAGAAGCAACCGCATCTTCCTTTTCAAGAATTGCAGCGATGATTGGACCAGATGTCATGTATTCTACCAGTTCTCCATAGAATGGACGTTCATTATGTACCTCATAAAATTTACTCGCTTGTTCAGTTGTTAAGCGCGTATATTTCATTGCTTTGATCGTAAAACCGTCTTGAATAATCATGTCGATAATTTTCCCCATGTGACCATTTTCAATCGCATCAGGCTTAAGCATTGTAAAAGTTCTATTCGTTGCCATTTTATTTGTATTTTGGGTGCAAAGATAGGCAATACTTTTCAGTAACTAAAATGTGTAATTTCGTTAAAACAACTCAAATGCTTAAGTATACGACGGTGTTTTCAATTTTTCTACTTTGGGCTTGTACGCCCACAGAGAAAGCATCAAAAAAACACGTAAAAAATAAGCCTGAAAAAGCTATTGTTAAAACACACAACAAGCCTACAAGTCCCGGGCAGCTGAAGACGAAAGAACCAATCAAAAAAAATCTTACACCCAAGCGATTACTGAAGAATGAGCCTTCGAACTTAATTGCAGAAAAAAAACCTCAGAATACATTTACAGACACCTACGAATACAGAAATCCATCCTTAAGCCAATGGGAGGCGCATTTCGGGAATGATCCCAAATGGATGGCTATATATCAAGAAAGCGTTGATCACTATTTATTAGGCGTGGCGAATAATCTCGAGCGACAATCAGACTTAAGCATTATGCGCAGCATGCTCGTATTTGTGTATGGAAAGAAATTGAATGAAACCTTTCCTCTTAGTCCAGAGTTTGTTGAGTTTGCAAAAAATAAATTTGAGCATTCAACAGAACTGCATACGTTTATTCAAACGCACCCAACGCGAATTATTGAAGATTGAGTGTTTTTGGTAAAGCCTTTTTCTTTGTAGCGAATTCTACAATGATGCCAATCGTTGGCTGTACTATCCCTGAGGTATTCTCAATCAATTTGGTTTTATATCGTGTCGGATCATTTGGATCGATAACCGGAGCACCCGTGGCATCAGTTTCTACCAATAAAATCGGAGCTACCTTGGTTTTATATCCATACAAATTCTGAATATCCAAGTAGAAATTCATATTAAACTTATCCAAAAATAACTTCTTGTCGAGGCGTACATTTAATTGATGGAAACTCGCCTCGCGCTCTGTATTCAAGCGGCTGTAATCAAGTAAACCCACCCCATTAATGTTCCAGTTTGAAATTAAACTTGACGTTTCTATATCATATGGTGTGTAGGGAGAACCTCCAGAAAACAACCAGCGCATACCGAGCTCCCAACCTTTCTTAAAGCGTTTTCCACCCGTTAACGAAACGATGTGACGGCTATCCCATGCGGTTGGAACATACTCATCATTTTTATTTTTAAACTCAGAAATCACGTAGGTATAGGCAACCACGGCATAAAACCCTTTATACAATTTTTGTTGGAAGAGGAATTCACCGCCATACGTTCTTCCTTGAGACATACTTTTCACGGCCTCATTTCCAACCACACCGAAATCTGACCCTTGGTTTGCAAGACAAATGGAATCTTTTAAACTGAACGGATAGCGATCATAATTTTTGTAGAATCCTTCTAATGTTAGCCTTGAACTTGCTTTGGTTCGGTACTCTGCGCCAAGCACAAAATGATCCGCACGAATGTATTGGATGTCGTTTTGTTTATTAACCAAGTCCCCTAAGGAATTTCTATACCCTAAGATGGTATATGCAGGAATCTGATGAAACCTAGAAACATTGGCATTCAAAGCCAAAGACTCATTAATTCGAAAATTCAAGGAGAGCGATGGGGATAATTGATTTAAGGGATTAGCCATTGTTTTTGAATAGTTTGAACCATCCATGCGTAAGCCAAACGAAGCATTTAAACGTTCCTTAAAAAACGACTGACTAACCTGGGTGAAGAACGCATATTTACTCAAGAATAAATCTGAAGTGTAGTCAATAACCTCTGGAAAGCCTTGAATGGTAATGTTCGCGTACGTTTCATTTCGGTAGCGGGCATATTCATACCCAAGTCCAACATTCCATCGAAACCCATTTTTGCGGTAGGTATGTTCCATCCTTACTTTATTTTCAGCTTCGAAGGAGGCATAGTTTTGCAATAAATTAGCAGGTGTTTCTATGAGGTCCTTGTATCGATAGGCTTTATTGTTCAGCATATTTCTAGAAACTACGATATTCTGAATCGACTGTTCTGAGAAATGTTGATAGTTTATTCCGACGGTATAATTCCATTGACTTTGCATAGGGATATTACCAAGAAGAAACTTATTATATGCAATTTGTGCGGTATCTGTCAATCCATCATTGACATCAGCATTCAAAGCAAATTGATCGATCGCACCTAATCCAATGAACGAAATTCGGTTCTTCGCATTTAGGTCAAGGTTAACTTTATATTGAAAGTCGTTATACGTCGGTAAGATGGGTAATTTTAATGCAGCAAACAGGAACTGTAAATAGGAACGGCGTGCTGAAAAAATGAAGTTTGCTTTTTTCCCAAGAGGACCATCGAAGGTTAAGGCAGCATCGCTGGAACCCAGCGCGAAATTCGTAATTAACCCATCTTCGTTACCATCCTTTTGTTTGAAGGCTAACACACTACTCAACCCGTTGGCGCGATTGGCAGGAAATGCTCCAGAATAAAAATCAACTTCGTTGATAAAGTTTACATTCAATAAACCAACAGGACCTCCGCTGGATCCTTGCGTAGCGAAGTGATTTATGTTTGGCACTTCAATTCCATCGAGGTAGAATTTATTCTCACCGGGAGAACCACCGCGAATAATAATATCATTTCTAAACGTTGCCCGGGAAGCCACACCAGGAAGCGCAGCGATTACTTTACTTACATCCCTATTTGCTCCAGGAAGACGTTCTATTTCAGTCGCATTCAAGGTTTTTAGTGAAACCGGAGATTCTGTATTTCGTTGAAATTTTGGTCCTTTTACTACAACCTCATCTGATTCCTTACCAGAAACGAGTTCTTCCATTGCAAAATCAAGCGTAATGGAGCGGGCATTGGTTACTGTAATTTCATTTTGAAATGAGGGTTTGTACCCGGTGGCCGTGGCTCTAAACGTATAAATTCCTGGAGGCAATTTAGTGAATTCATAATTCCCTTCGGCATCTGAAACGGTTCCTGTAGATAATTCTACAATTAAAATTTTCACCCCATCAAGGGCTTGATTGTTCGTTAGATTTACAGTCTTACCTCGAACGATACCATTCTGAGCAAGGGTTAATAATGGGGAAAGAAATAATAAAATAAAAAGGCCTCGCATGCTGTTGAATTTATTTCAAAACATACGAGGCCGTAAAAAGTTCGTTACCTAAACCCTAATCCTTTCCTAACATTTCATCCTTTAGGCTTTCTTGAGCAGGCGAAGTACCTAACCAAATCGCAAAAAGCGCTTTTTTAAATTCTAATCCAGCAATGGTTCCTTTGAGGTCTCCGTTTTTGTATATTTTAACCCCTTTGCTTGGCACATAATCAAAGTAGATTTTATCTCCATCCTTAAACTCCTCGCTAAGACAAGTCATGAATTTTTTCTGTTCCTCTTGGGTTGCTTTTCCAGAACTTGCATTCTTAAATCCTTCAGTAACCGCTGTTTTAAATTTGTCGCGTGTAACCATAGAAGATACTATTTTGATATGGATACCCATTTCTTCATCCGCCGAAATTATTTTCGATGCATCGGTAGATTTCTTTTTTAAATACAAGGCAGCAACGTACATGTCCATAAAATACTTTTCACGAACCCCAGCGCCATTTATAACGACAGGCACTTCGTTAATGGTTGTTTCAGTGTAAAAAGTTACTCCGTGGTATTCTTTAGTTTTTTTGGTTTGTGACCAGCCTATTGAAACTACGCTAAGCACAGTCATTAGTAAAGCAATTTTTTTCATGGTATTTATTTTTTTTTCGAAACTACTAAAATATTTTAAATATCACGTTACGGACAATTTCCATGCCTAAGGGTGTCATTATGGATTCGGGATGAAATTGCACCCCGTACTGTTTTGTATGGTGATTTTCGACGGCCATGATTACACCGTCATCATCAATGGCTGAAATTACATCAGGTTCGAGTCCTTTCACGGCCCAACTGTGATAAAGCCCAACCTGAATTTTATTCGGAACGTTTTGAAGTAACACTTCATTCCTTACGCAAGTTACAGAACCGGTGATTCCGTGGCGAATGGCATCTAAATTATATAATTCCCCTCCCATATCAAGCCCAAGTCCTTGCATACCAAGACAAACCCCAAACACCGGGATGCGACCCTTACAAAAGGAAATAATGGCTTGCATTGCATGCGTTTCTTGAGGTAGTCCTGGACCGGGCGAAAGGATTACCCCATTAAAGTCAAACAAAAAATTCAAGGCGTCGATTGGAATTTCGTGGTCACTTCGAACCACTACTTGACATCCTTGCGCTTCAAAATAATGCAACAGGTTAAAAACAAACGAATCGTAAAAATCCACTACAAGTACACGCATTTTGTTCATTTGTTTTACTTTTACAAAGTTAGCTTCATAACGCATCAAACGCGCAATTTTATGAAACAATCCGTAAATATACCAAACGCCCCTGCTCCAATTGGACCTTATTCGCCTGCAATAATCGCAGGAAATCAACTGTTCGTAAGTGGTCAAATTCCGCTCAACCCATTGGATGGAACCTTTAAAAACGAAACGATTGAAGAGGCCACAAAGCAAGTAATGGAAAATCTTAAAAACATTATCCTTGCTGCGGGATTCACTATGAATGAAGTAGTAAAATGTAGTATATTTTTAAAAGATTTGAATAATTTTTCCGCTGTTAATCAAGTGTATGCAAGCTATTTCAGCGAAACACCTCCGGCTAGGGAAACGGTAGAAATCAGTCGACTCCCAATGGATGCCATCGTAGAAATCTCTTGTATTGCAATCAAAGCTTGAAATCTAAACAAGACATAACATTAACGGTCATTATCGTAAATTATAATGTTGCCTACTTTTTGGAGCAATGTTTACTTTCCGTCTTTAATTCAAAAGGGATTGAGCACTTCGAAGTATTTGTTATAGACAATCGAAGCAGTGACGGCTCGGTAGCGATGGTTCAAGAAAAGTTCCCACAAGTAAGCCTTATCGTAAACCAAGAAAATGTGGGCTTTTCAAAAGCGAATAATCAAGGAATAAAATTGGCCCATGGTAAGTATATCGTATTATTAAATCCAGATACAGTTGTTGAAGAGCAAACCTTCGAAAAAACAATTGCGGCATTTGATGCGGACGAGCAACTCGGGGGAATTGGCGTTCGAATGGTGGATGGAAAAGGCACATTTTTACCTGAATCCAAGCGTGGACTTCCCACGCCGATGGTCGCATTTTATAAAGTATTTGGCCTATCAAGGTTGTTCCCAAAATCTTCTCGATTTGGACGTTACCACCTCACCTATTTAAGTGAATTTGAAACCCACGAGGTAGATGTTTTGAGTGGTGCATACATGGGATTGAGGCATGAAGTATTGAATAAAATCGGATTATTAGACGAGGCATTCTTTATGTATGGTGAGGATATTGATCTTTCATATCGCATACAAAAAGCAGGATATAAGAATTTATATTTAGCCGATACAACGATCATTCACTACAAAGGGGAAAGCACTAAAAAAAGTTCGGTTAATTACGTTTTTGTTTTTTACAGAGCGATGATCATCTTCGCACGAAAACATTTTTCTCAGAATTATGCCCTTCTCTTTTCCCTGTTCATTCACCTGGGGATTTATATTAGGGCTTCCTTAGCTGTATCAAAACGAGTTGTAAATTATACCTTTCCGATATTATGGAATGTTGGAGTAGGAATCCTTGGCCTGTATGGTTTGGCAGAGTTATGGAAATCCAATGAAATTGCCTTCCCTTCTATTGTTTATTACGCAATGATCCCTTCATATTGGGTAATATGGTCACTCACGAACTTAATGTCAGGGACCTATGACCCGCCGTTTAAACCGATGAAATTGCTGAAGGGCACCCTAATCGGGACAACCTTCATACTTATTGCGTATGCCTTGCTCCCGAAAGATTTACAATTTTCTAGATTGTTTATTTTAGGTGGAGCACTATGGTTTCTAAGTTGGAATTTAATGGATCGCTTGATTCGATTTTTGATTTTCAAACAATCCAGCGGATGGAATCCATCCCGGAAGAAACGTTTTTTAATTATAGGGGAAGAATCCGAATTCAAACGAATTAAATTGTTGTTACTTCAGCACATGAATGAAGTAGCGTATGTGCATGGAACATATATAAGGGATGTATATCCGGAAGCACGCTACAGTCTGAAAGAATTTGAACACCGAACCAATTTGAATCTGTATGACGAGTTAATCTTCAGCGCGAAAGATTTAAGTGCCTATCAAATCATCCATTGGATGACTACGATTAAATCAACGCATTTAGATTTCAAAATTGCACAACCTGATGCTGATTTCATCATTGGGAGCAACTCGATAGACACCTCGGGTGAAACCTATCGAATCAATATAAATAAACTAAGTCGACCAGAGAATTTGAGGTCAAAACGCTTTTTTGACCTTACCTTTTCGCTATTACTTATCGCTACGTTACCTATAACGATTTGGTTTTTTCAACATAAAATTGGGGTGTTAAAAAATATATTTAAGGTGCTTATTGGAAAATTAACTTGGGTTGGTTTTATAGACACCACCGATGGATTCAAGGATCCACAACTCCCGGCACTAACACCTGGTGTATTAACACCAAACCTTTATGTAGCAGCTACAGACCGTGGTTTATTGGACAAACTAAACATTTTGTATGCACGAGATTATACAGTTTTAACCGACGTTCAAATCGTATTGACATCCTTTAGAAAACTTGACCAACAAAGCTAAAAATACCCTCGAGTTTTAATCCCTTTTTCATACCTTTGCAGCATCTTAGGAAAGAACTATGGCAGAAATAGAAATTCGTCTACCCAAAATGGGTGAAAGTGTAACTGAAGCAACGATTACAAATTGGTTAAAACAAGTTGGCGATGCCGTTGCATTGGATGAACCCCTAGTAGAGGTGGCAACGGATAAGGTAGATAATGAATTACCTTCAGAGGCAGCTGGTATTTTGATCAAGCAATTATTTCAAAAGGATGAAGTTGCACAGGTGGGAGATGTAATTGCGATCTTATCTACAGATGGAGCGAGTACTGCTGCACCGATTGCAACAACGCAAGCGGTTGAAAGCAAACCCGCAAACACTCCAGAAATTGCTGCAGTAAATACTCCAATGGCTAGTACTTTGTCTACCACAGCTATTAGTTCTTCTAGTCGTTTTTATTCACCTTTAGTTAAAAGCATTGCAAGTCAAGAAGGTTTAAGCCAAGCAGAATTAGATGGTATTGCGGGAACGGGTGCTGAAGGAAGAGTAACGAAAAAAGATATTTTAGCACATTTAGCAGCTAGAACAAGTCAGCCTGTCGCGCCTCAAACCCCTCCAGTTTCGGCAGCAATCAAAACCAACGATCAGAAACCGGCACCAATTCCTGTTGTAGCATCAGGAACGGATGAACTTATAGAAATGGATCGCATGCGCAAGCTGATTGCGGACCACATGGTAATGTCTAAAAGTGTTTCTCCGCACGTCACATCCTTTGTTGAAGCAGATGTAACGAATATCGTAAACTGGAGAAACAAGGTTAAGAAGGAATTTTTCAATCGAGAAGGCGAGAACATTACGTTCACACCGATTTTTATTGAAGCAGTTGTGCGCGCTATTCAAGATTTTCCAATGATTAATGTTTCCGTTAATGGTACAACCATTATAAAAAAGAAAGACATTAATGTGGGAATGGCTACCGCCTTACCTTCTGGTAATCTTATTGTACCTGTCATTAAAAATGCGGATCGATTGAACCTTACAGGCCTTACGAAATCGGTTAATGAATTAGCAAACAGTGCAAGAAATAATAAATTAAAACCTGAGGATATTCAAGGTGGAACCTATACGATTACAAATGTTGGAACCTTCGGAAATGTGATGGGTACGCCAATTATTAATCAGCCTCAAGTGGCCATCTTGGCCCTGGGAGCAATTCGAAAAGTTCCAGCGGTAATTGAAACGCCTGAGGGAGATTTTATTGGTATTCGTCAAAAAATGTTCTTGTCTCACTCGTATGATCACCGCGTTGTTGATGGCGCACTGGGCGGACAGTTTGTTCGTAGAGTGGCTGATTATTTGGAGCAATTCGACATTAACCGTAAATTTTAACTATCTTAACCTATTCAAACACATAAAATTATGAAAAAATTAAGTGTTATTTTTTCCCTGCTTTGTTTTCCGTTTTTTGCTCAAATGAACGAAACTGAAGTAACAGCAATGATTAAATCAACCGATGAGGCGCAACTTGTTGGAGAATGTTCCCGTTTTTTACAAGAGAACTTCTATCATTTTGCTGATTTAGTAACAGATAAGTTATTGACTTTTCAGCCGAAAAATGGAAATTACAATTACCGCAAAGGGTTTATCCTTTTAGGAATGAATAAATCTCCTGAATTAGCGCTGAAGCATCTTGAATTAGCTGCGGGCAAAACAGAAATCAATTATGACATTTATTCCCCAAAAGAGACTAGCGCTCCAAAAGATGTGTTCTTTTATTTAGGGATTTGTCATCATCGCATAGGAAATTTGGATAAAGCGTTGGGCTATTACAATCAATTTTTGTCAGAAACCCAGAAAGGCTCCACATTAATCCCAATGGCTGAGATTCGAGTAAGTCAAATCAATACCGCAAAAAAATTAAGTAATTCTCCAGAAGCAGGCATTGCGTTGACTTCAGTGAATACGCCTTACAATGAATCGGGAGCTTTTATTTCTCCCGATGGAAAATCCTTACTATTTTCCTCTGCGAAACCCTTGAGCGACAACGGTTCTGCAACGTATGTAGAACCTATGTTTAATGTATTACCTGCAAATGTGTATCAAACGAACATGGATCGAAAAGGAAATTGGTCTGAGGTCTCTGGGTTTCCGATCAACGAAGTGAAAATTGACGAACTCATCAGTGGAATTAGTGCAAATGAGCGTGTACTCTACTACTCCAGTTGGAACAATCCGAATGTATTCGTAAGCGAATTAACGAACGGTGTTTTTTCTCCTTCAAAACCGGTGAAACTGAGTGTGAATAACGGCAAAGAAAAATCGGCTCCGTTCAACATGCAGCTTAATGTAAGCCAAGACGGTAAGTATGCTTATTTCGTTTCAAATGCCCTGAGTGGAAAAGGTGGCTGGGATCTTTTTGTTTGCGAGAAAAATGGCGAAACGTGGTCTGAAGCAAAAAACTTGGCCATGATTAATTCCGAAGCAGATGAAATGGCTCCATTTATTTCATTTGACGGAAAAACACTTTATTTTGCTTCGAACAATGCGCAGAGTATTGGAGGTTATGACATATTTAAATCTACCAAAGATGAAAACGGAATGTGGTCAAAACCCACTAATCTTGGGCCCGCAGTGAATTCATTCTCTGATGAGGTATATTTTAGTGTTACTGGCGATGGAATTACCGGATACGTAAGTTCCAATCGTTTGAGTTCTATGGGTATGTATGACATTTTTCAAGTGAATCCAAACGAAACCCCTTCTGCCGTTGCGATGCTTGACGGAAGAATCATTAATACGAAAGGTAATCCAATTCCTGAACAATCATACATTACGCTTAAATGTACCAATTGTGCTAATTCCACTGAAACCTTGCTTTCTCCGAGAATGCGCGACGGGGTATTTGTTGCTTCGTTAGAAAAATGTAAGGAATATGAACTCGCATATTACTATGGACCGTTGACAAGCAAGCCTTACACGAATCGATTTAATACCACATGTGATGCATCGTTTGAAATCATTAATAAAAAAGTCCTAATCATTGATGAGGATTCTAAAATCATTCCTTTCCCTACCTATGAAATTAAAGGAGTTGTTGTAGACATAGAAAATGGTGCTCCAATTGCAAATGCCTCAGTGAATATTACCATTGACGGAAAAACTGCCACGGCAATTAGTGGAGCGAATGGTCTGTACCGAAGTGAACTGATCGCCTCCTACGAATATGAGTCGCACATTGCGGGAGAATTAAGCGCAGGAGCTGATGGATACTTAAATGCATCTTCCAAAGTTAATACTGATTTATTGGAAGACTCCGTGGTTACCGTGAACTTCAAATTAGAGGCGACACAAAAAGGATTTATAGGTCCGTACATGGTTAATTATCAATTTGACCGTTACAACTTAACCGACTATTCTAAAAATAAATTGAAAGAAGTTATTCAAGTAATGAATGATAATCCAAGTTTGAAAATTGAAATCCGTTCGCATACAGACAGCCGCGGACCGGCTATTTACAATCAGTGGTTATCCGATATGCGTGCTAAAACGGCCATGAATTATATTAAATCGTTTGTTGTTAATCCGGAGCGTATTACAGCCAAAGGTTTTGGGGAAACTGAATTGCTTAAACCGTGTGGTGATGGCGTGAGTTGTTCTGATGCCGACCATTTAGCGAATCGACGCACCGAGTTCATCATCTTGAAATAAGCATTTAATGCGTCTTAACTTAACGAAAGCACTGTGTTTCTTTGATTTAGAAACTACGGGAATACAACTAACAAAAGACCGCATTGTGCAGCTTGCTGCGGTTAAGTTATTTCCAGATGGGCAACGCGAATCAAGAAACTACCTTGTTAATCCTGAAATCAATATCCCTGATGATATTGCTGCAATTCATGGGATTACGAACGAAATGGTTAAGGATGCACCAAAACTTGCCGACCTTGCTAACGAAATTATTGACTTTATTGGGGATTCCGATTTAGCAGGGTATAATTCCAATAAATTCGACATTCCCTTCATGGTGGAAGAATTCTATCGGGTTGGACATCCCTTTCCAATGGAAGGTAGAAATTTTGTAGATGTTCAGAACATCTTCCATAAAATGGAACAACGAACCTTGGCCGCAGCCTACCAGTTTTATTGCGGTAAACCCATGGAAAACGCCCACGATGCGTTATATGATACGGAGGTAACTCTTGATGTTTTTCTTGCACAACTAAGCCGTTACGAAGAGCTTACACCTGAAATCCCTGCCCTTGCCGCATTTTCAAGCAACAGTCCATTAGGAGCTGTAGATTTTGCCGGAAGGTTGGCCAAGAATCAAGCGGGTGAAATCATGTACAACTTTGGTAAGCACAAAGGAAAAACAGTTGAAGCGGTCATGAAAATAGAACCGGGGTATTACGGTTGGATGTTAGATGCGGATTTCCCGTTCCAAACTAAAGATTGCTTGCGCGCAGAGGTGAGTCGCCTTAAAGCACTGAAAGAATCCAATAAAGAAGCCGGTTATCAAGATAAACTCAACCAATTGTCATCGAAATTCAATAAAAAATGAAAATCATTTGTATTGGACGAAACTATGCGGATCACGCGGCAGAAATGAAAGCGGAACTTCCAAGTGCCCCCGTCTTCTTCATGAAACCAGACACCGCAGTCTTAAAAGATGATGTCTTTTATTTTCCTGGATTTACCAATGAAATCCATTATGAATGCGAATTAGTAGTGAAAATCGATCGGGTAGGCAAACACATTGATCCGGCTTTTGCGCATAAATATTATAGCAGTGTTGGGTTAGGAATCGATTTTACAGCCCGCGACCTTCAAGCTGAATGCAAAGCCAAGGGACTTCCATGGGAACTGGCGAAAGCCTTTGATCAAAGCGCCGTGGTATCATCCCAATGGCTTCCAATTACACCCAAGGAATTTGATTCCCTTTCCTTTGAATTTCACCAAAATGGGGTACTCAAACAACAGGGTAATCCAACGATGATGTTATTTAACATCGACCAAATCATTGCGTATATCTCAAAATTCATCACGCTTAAAACAGGAGATTTAATATTTACCGGAACACCGGCAGGTGTTGGTCCGATTGCTATAGGCGATGAATTAGTAGGCACCTTGAACGGACAAGAAATGTATCGAATTTCGGTAAAATAAGGGCCTAGCGTCTCGTAAATTCAATTAAAGTTTCACGACTCTTCCTATCGGTTTTCCCGCATGATACATGAGGTAAACCCCCTGTTTCACATCCGTTAAAGGTAAGATACAGTCCATAGAATCACAGGGGTAATCCAGTATGCATTTTCCTGAAAGATCAAGCAAGGTGATTCTACCCAAATTCACCGATGATCTAACGGTGATGTCATTACGTGTTGGATTAGGATACAAGGTAATGGTAGGGTCAACTAATTCGGTTTGACTTAAATTACTCCCTACTTCATGCTCTAATCGAAATATTCCACCTAAATCTTGTCCAACATATAGATCTAAGCGACCGTCGTGATCAATATCATCCACTGCAACTGCGGAAAATGAACCGAGTTCCATTCCTAGAAAAGGAAAGGCACGCAAGTTAAAGGTATCGTTTAGGTGATTATCAATGCTGTCATAAAACCGGATTTTCCCGTCATAGGCACCAATCATGGCATAGGTGGTATCTTGCCAGCGGAAAAAATGGGGTTGCGGAAACCCATCCGGGGTACTTGTAACAATGTCTATCCCCCCAAGCGTTGCATCCACTAAGGTAAAGGTTGGAAGTGCAGCAGTTCCAGTATTTTGAAAATATTGAAGCGTTCCTGTTTTTTCACCAATGATCAAATCCAATACGTTGTCTTTATTCAAATCAAACAATTGCGGTGCAGCAAACTGTCCAACATCGATCCCTTGGAATTGGGTTTGGGCCGCACCAAAAACCGGGGAAGCACCTGTACTTTGATTTGGATAATATCGTAATGAACCATCCTCTAGTCCCAAAATTAATTCTGGCCTCCCATCTCCCGTTAAATCGCCGAAGGTTGGCATGATTCGAAATCCGAGGTTCACTTGACTTAAGTTCAAAAAATCATTGTCTACAAAGGTAAATACCGGATTCGCTAAGGTTCCCGTATTTTTGTAATAAGCGATGCGTGATTCGGTTAAGAGCGTCTGTTTATAGGCAAAATAATTAGCCACGAACAAATCAGGCAAGCCATCATTGGTGACATCAGCAAACACTGGAACGGATCCAATGCCATGTTCAATCATATCGCGTTGCAGGAAGGCATCGGTTTCATAAATAAAATTGGGTAAGGTAAGTGACCCTTGATTCTTGTACTTCCAAACACTGTGCTCATTCTCCGAAGTACCTTTTGCATTCGGACTACAAAGCAAGTCCTTCTTTCCATCAAAATCCACGTCCAAATAAAAAGCACCAGGAAACAATTTGAGGTCTAAGGATACTGAGTTTGAAGGGAAATTAGGGTCTACTGAGACCATCTGTGAATTAGTATTCGGATTGGTTCCACCATTAATCAACTTGTTCAAATTTCCATAGGCAACATCCCCAATCAATAAATCAAGCACGCCACTGTTGTCTAAATCAAGCGCCAACAAGGTAGAACCGGCATGTGCTTTTTCTTCATCTTCAGGTTTAGTGATTATCGGTAATTGCGGATTCGGCACATTTCCCGTGGTGCATAAACTTCCAGAATCGAACAGGGTAATTGCATTCGAAGTAACTTCTTCCCTGAACCCACCCCAGCATTTATTTTTAAGGACATAAATCAAGCTGTCGCAATGGCCATAGAGTTCTTTAGACATGTTCTTGTGATACTCTACATGATCCCCAGCAATAGAAAAGGTTAATATATCCAAATCTGAATCTCCGTCCACATCAACAATGGCAGGAATATCGGCAGAACTCACATAGAGTCCCATATACATGCCGTTATAATCTGAATAGAGCAAGTTCTTTTCAAGGACCCATTGCAACCCTACTCCACTGTTACCAGCGTTGCGATAAACTTTTACGCCGCCGATTCCATAGGTAAACAAATCATTTTTCCCATCCAAGTTATAATCTGCCAGAAACATGCGATAACGCACATCCGAGGGAAACAAGGCATCGCCATAGGGATTGAATTTATAGGAATGTGCAGCTCCTTGAATCCGGTGCTCAAACACTCGGATTTGGTCGTTGCTTCGATCTAACAAAATCAAATCCATGTCCCCGTCGTAATCATAATCCAGCTCAGAAAATTGCGCGTAATTTATTCCTCCTGCCCATGGAAACTTGAGGGTATTCCCTAATTTAATTACGGAAATAGAATCGTTGTAATTGAATTGAAACTGAGCCACATACGAATTCAATGCGAACAGGACGCCTGTTAAAACTAAGAATCGGATGTAAACAAAAGGATTCATGTTGTAAATTTACGGAAGAAAAAAATAGCATATGCAAAAGCCTTTATTAATACTCATCCTCTTCATTACATCGCTTGGATTCGCTCAACAGCAGTTAAATGTTTTATTTATTGGAAACAGCTACACCTACGCGAATGATCTGCCTGGCACACTCGTTCAACTTGCAGCGGCGATGGGTGATCAAGTGAATGTAGATTCAAAAACCAACGGTGGTTACACCTTTCAAATGCATGCCCAAGATCCAGTCACCCAACAAAAAATTAATGCGCAAGCATGGGATTATGTGGTGATTCAAGGACAAAGTCAAGAGCCGTCTTTCCCTTACCAGCAAGTCAATACCCAGTCGCTTCCTTTTGCAATGCAATTGGCGGATTCAGTATATGCAAATCATTCCTGTGCACAGGTGAATTACTTCATGACTTGGGGAAGAGAAGTTGGTGACCCCCAATGGGATAGCATCAATACCTTTCATAAAATGAACGCGCGCTTGCGGGATGCCTACCTTCGAATTGCCGATTCGAGTATGGCTTCGGTGAGTCCAGTGGGAGTGGCATGGCGTTATATTCGAGATACACAACCCAGCATTCAACTGTATGTTGGCGATGGGTCGCACCCATCTGTTGCGGGTACGTATTTAGCAGCCTCAGTTTTTTATGTTTCTTTATTCCACAAAGCAATTACACCAAATTTAGCATACACGGCAGGTTTGGATGCGGTTACGGCTCAACACCTAGTGGATGCGGCCAACTTAGTGGTATTGGATAGTATGGATACGTGGATGTTAACTCATCCGGATTCTTTAACTCAGGTAGCGATTAGCGCACAAGCGGGTGGTATTCCAGGTGGCTATCTTTTTGAAGCGAACTGCAGTCATTGCGATCAAATCACATGGGATTTCGGAGACAATCAAATTGGGTCAGGGGAACAAGTAGCACATACCTTTGCAAACGGGACCTATTGGGTAACATGCACAGGCACTGGACCATGCGGTCAGGCCATTGATTCAATACAAATAACGGTCGGATCAAATGGGATTTCAACCCTTGAATCACTCATTTCAATCAAAGCAATTGATGAACATCAATGGGTTATTGAAGGCAATAATATAAATCAATTCGACATCAAGGCCTTTGATTATTCAGGAAAAGCGCTTGAGCTAACACTACAAAATGCAACGAAGGACGCCATAAGGTTTTCACTTCAAACTTCATTTGCCTTCATCTGCTTGAACGGACAATATTATCGCTTGCCAGTTGGGGAATGATTAATAACTGGGTGCGGATTTAAATCCGCACCCGGTTATTAAACTCTATACCCGGTTATTGTACAATAAAATTGCCTTAATTCGTTTTTGACAACATTTCTATATGTCAAAATCACTCTCTAGAATTTATATTCATGTAACAATAACCACCCTTCGATTCGCCTCGGCAGGCTCAGGGACCGGCCCTTCGACAGGCTCAGGGACCGGTTAATAAACGCAATATTATGGAAGCATATATGTACATTTTGAAATGTGGGAATGGAAGTTATTATACCGGGAGCACAAAAAATCTTGAGCTTAGGTTGGCGCAACATCAATTAGGAATGGGATCAAATCATACCAAGAAATATTTACCTGTTGATTTGGTATATTTTGAAAAATTCAATCGAATTGAATTAGCTTTTAAACGCGAAAAACAAATTCAAAAATGGTCGAAGGTTAAGAAAAAAGCATTAATCGATGGGAATTTGGAAGAATTGAAGTTAAAATCAAAATGCAAGTAACAATAACCGCCCTTTGAAAGGCTCAGAAACCGGCCCTTCGACAGGCTCAGGGACCGGTTATTAGATGATAAAAAAAATAACATTGGGGGTCCCTGAGCTTGTCGAAGGGATCACAACTCCACAGCCACTTCGTTGCGTCTGGCGATGATATCCCACGGCGCATTGTAAGCCATGAATAAGAAGGGTTCTTTATAGGATATCTTGGCTTCATCCAAGATTTGTTTCAATTTAAGCTGATGCTTTTCGATGCGTTTGTCGTTTGCCCAACCGCCAAAGCGAATCACTGCCAAACGCTTTGCGCCAACTTCTGTAATGTTCACATTAGCGGAGTTCGGGTTTGGCAACTCGTTCTTCGCATATTGTTTAGGCATGACAAAATACATGCTCGCCTCGGATCCTTGCTCCATAATTACCGGAGAGGTCATAGCGATTTTCTGCTTGTTTTGATTATTGCCAAAGATATATGAGGCAATGCTGCGGAATCCTTGCGATCCATATTGATCATAAGATGCCCCACCGAGGGATGTTTTAGCAACAACCATTGCCGAATAGGCTCTGATTTCTACTTTATTTTCTAGCACACGTTCTACGGTGTATGCTGGTTTTTCTATTCGTGACATGTAAAATGAATTAAGCCCAATCAACAGGAATACTCCAACAGTGAGCCATGTAAAGATACGTTTCATAGGGGTGGTTTACAAATAGAACAACTGAATGACTGAAAAGGTTGGTAATGTACTAAATCTATTCAATTGTTTAGCGGCCCTTCGACAAGCTCAGGGAACGCAAATCGACAAGCTCAGGGAACGCAAATCGACAAGCTCAGGGAACGCAAATCGACAAGTTCAGGGACCGGTTCAGAATAATACTGGGGGTCCCTGAGCTTGTCGAAGGGCACCCAGTGATATAAATTAAACTTTTCTACTTAACTCCTTACTTCTGAATCCATAGCGATTCTGTAATGCGTTGTGTTGATCCCAACAATTGAATCACGTACATTCCTGAAGGTAATGCACTGATGTCTATGGTATTTTTTCCTTGATTTTCAAGTGCTTGGCGTAAGATCATTCTTCCCATGGCATCCACTAAGGCGATTTCTTCTATGGCTACCTCAGCATCTACTTCAATGGTAAGTTGGCTTGTAGCTGGATTGGGATAAATTTTATACCCTAGCCCATGATCAAGTACCCCCGCACATCCTTCTACCGTGATGGGCATGGTGTAAAAACCAGATCCTGCGCTATTCTCTACGTACAAGGTGGCGTGGTAGGTACCCGCTTGAGCAAAGGTAACTTGCGGATTCGCTTGGGTAGAATATTCTGGAGTTACTCCAGCAGAAAAAGACCAAAAATATGCGTTCGTTCCTGCGGTACCGTCGTAGGTTAATTCCACCGGATTACCCACACAAACTGGATTTGAAAGCACCGAAAAATGGACGGTAGGTACTACTTCCGTTTGACCATCGTTACGCGTATACCAAATGGGAGAGGTAAAGATTTCATCCCCGTCCATTTGCACAATGCGAGCATAGTAGTAATACGTTTCTCCATTCTGAATGCTGTGATTGTAAGATGCCGTATTTTGCGCCCCTATTTGAGTGAGTAAGGTAGCTTGTTGCCCACTTCCCGGAACTCCATAATAAATGGAAATGTAATTGATGGCTTCAGAAATATCCAAATCGATGCAATCAATGAATATTGTAGGATTACCTGCTTGTTCAATGATGCTCCCCATCGGTTGTTCGTTGATGCGGAAATCTGGTCTAAAATTCCAATCGTCGGTGGAGTAAAAATGCATTTTACGCAAGGCGTACATGATGTCATTCTTGGTAAGGTTTGGTGCTAACAAGCCCATTCTCCCCTGCTGTGAACGACCAAACACACTGTAATGGGTATCGTGATCTAGACCAATCCCAACATGGTATCCTTGCTTGAGTAACTGAGTATACCGTGACCAATAGGACCCTGTGGATGGATTACTGTAGGTGAAGTTTTGTGAAAACGCGGGACCGCTTCGAAATGGCATGCCCACCACCGCCTGGTCAGCATTGAAATCCCAAGGCTTGATTAGAAGGGAGTCAAAATCTGCCGCTTGTGGATGTGCTAGATAGCCGAAACAATTGGGCTTGCTGTTGATCACATTCCAAAGCCCATGAAAATCAGTTGGCTGTACATATTCATCGTACAAGTTATTTTCCCACCCGATTAAGCTATCATAGCCATAAATCAGCACATGTCCACCTTGAGAAATGATACCCCACTCCATGCCATAAAGCGCAATGAACGTGTCTTCTATAGTAGCTAACTCTGCATCGGCTACACCGTTATAATAATTCTGCTTACTGGCCATCCCAGCCGCACTGTGATTGTGCTCCGAAATGCCATAAAAATCTATCTGTTCTGATTCGTTCGCATAAAGAAAATCTTGATACGGTGTATACATCCCAGACGTTAAGCTGTCTTTGTTCCCATCTGAATACCCCGAGTGTGCATGTATATTTCCGAAGTAGAAATTGTACCCTTGACCGAAATACAAGGTACTTGAACAAGCAAGAAAAAATACAAGTAGCGATTTCAACATTAACGTAAAGGTAGTTAAAATAAGGGGGTGCTAAAAGAAGAGGTCGCCTATCTCAAGAAAATCATAGACAGCCTGCTAAAATAAACCAGTTGCACACCACAGGTGATGGGTTACCCGCACACCGTCACATGAATACACTTCGATTCAGGACAAAGTAAAATTTTACCTTCACGTTGCATTTGCGTGAGTACTTCCTGCAAGGCACTCATACCGATATTACAGTTTTTATCGGAACTCGTTAATTTATAGATATCAAATGCCACCCCATAA
The DNA here is from genome assembly GCA_044347515.1 of Crocinitomicaceae bacterium. Lineage (GTDB taxonomy): Bacteria > Bacteroidota > Bacteroidia > Flavobacteriales_D > Crocinitomicaceae > UBA952. Next base: position 21,180 of record JBIKUO010000025.1, read on the forward strand.
GAATGCGGAGAATGGTCTCTGGTGCAGGCATTTGGGTATCGGTCACAGATTTGAGTTTGCTGAACTTGGCTTCGAGTGATGGAGCTCACGATAAAATAGCTCTTTTTTTCATTAGGTTTTTGAATGCGCTCACGAAAACGCTGACCGAGTTCATAAAGTCGCTTTTTAGCCAAGGGAGTTAAATGGGCAGAACTATAGTCAAGATTAGAAATACCAAAGCCGTCCGCTTCATCTACCGGAACTAACCTTAGTCTTCGAATCCATTTCACCCTAGACGCCTCATTTTTTATATACATCCCATTGGTAATTCGTTTAGCGGTAGGTTTGTGTTTGGTTGGATAATCATCCTTCTGCAAAGCAAGCGAAGACCATGTACAGTCGCAATTACGCTTAGTTTCACTTGGTTTAATGTTTCGTACGATAGGAATTCGTTTCACTAAATCCGGCTTTCGTCTATCAATCATAAAAAGAAGTATCCCAATACAAAGCACCCCATACAAGAAAACTAATAGTATCGATTTAACCCATGTGATTTTCTTTGCGAACGCCCATATTACAAGAAAAACGGACAATGCGAATCCAATGATTGCAAGAAAACAAAATGTAATGAGTATAAGTTTCATATTTTTTATTTTTTCCCCTTTTGATACGCATCGTTCAAGCCTTCGCCCCGCATGATCATGGGCATGCATTTTTCAATGCGTGAGGCCCGTGTTTCAGCCTGCTTAGGTTGTGCAAAATGCAATAAATACGCACGTTGACGTCCCGGTGTAAGTTGATAAAACGCCGTTTTCAATGTACTATCTTGTGCAAAGGCCTCTTTCAATTCTTCAACCATTGGTTCTTCTTCTGTGCGCTTTTCAACTTTTTTTCCCGCCTCTTCCAATTGAATGGCCTCTAAAATAAAAGCTTTGGCTCGTTCACGTTGTGCTAAAAAGTCCTCTATACGCGTATAGCGCAATTGACGTCCCGCCGTTACATGTTCTGTCTGCCGATATAGTATATTTTCCGGATCCGTTAATAAGGAACCTTTCATAAACATGATACTACAATATTCCATAAATGCATGAATCATGAGGACATTCTTTCCTTTTAGGGTATAACAGGGAACCGACCACTTCACTTCTTCTGTTAGCATGCATTCCGTTGCTAATTCCCGCATAGCTACTAAGATCGGGTGCCATTTATGCACCGTACAATTCGGTGTACCGCCTTTACTGCAGCGCCCACATCCGTCTAGTAAATATTGATCTACCGTAGTTGCTTTCATTGGTTAATCTGTTTAATTATTCCCGCCGCGACCGTCGCGTTTGTTGTTTTGTCAATGAGTATAATGCGCTCTTTTTTAGCTTGGATTCGATCTGTTAGCACATCAATGGGTGCCGACAAACTAATTATAAGGAGTTGGATATCATTCGGTTTGATTCGTATTGGTAAGTCTACTTGTACCATGCGTTCCGCCGCACCTCTACGAAGTATGAACTCCATGGTACCAGGCTCCATGGCATCCCCCATCCAACACAGTTCAACGGTACACTCAGTACATTGTAATGGTGCTTCTTTGCCCCATTGCTGACCACGTTCCAGCATATTTATGTTAGTTCCCAGCAAGGTAACTTGATCTCCCGGTGCTGCAACAGCCTTTGGGATTCCATTCACATAACATGCTTTAATTTCTAAGGATTGAGTTCCGCGATACAATGTGTTCTTAACATCCAGTGTGCCTTGTAGCACTTTTCCATAGGCTGCCCCCTCGTAAATTCCTTGAATTTCAAGCAATGGCAAGGCGCTGTGTGTATCGATGATTGGTGGGATTGATTCAAGGCATTCAAGGATCGTTGGACCCGTATACCACGGCATCGCCTGGGTACTTTCAACCACATTCTCCCCGGCTAAGGCGCTTATGGGAATCCAATGTAGGTATTGGTTTTCTGACAGATTAAGGACCGCATTCACTTCGGATTGACGCTCCAAAAATACGGCCTGGTCAAACCCAACCGCATCCATTTTATTCACCGCAACAATCAAGTGCTTTACCCCAAGTGTTTCCATGATTTCGAGGTGTTTTCTCGTTTGTGCTTCGATTGGTTTCAACGCATCAATAAGCACAACGGCTACTTCACATTCCGAAGCCCCCGCGTACATGTTTCTGGTATATTCCTGATGACCCGGCGTATCTACTAAAATATACTTCGTATGTTTCGTGGTGAAGAATTTATAGGCGACATCAATCGTGATGCCCATGCTGCGCTCTGCACGTAAACCATCCGTTAACAAGGCAAGGTTGGGCACACCTCCCCCCTGCTCCGTGAGCTGATGAAGGATGTCTACAGAAATGGAATCACTGTCCAAAAGCAAGCGCCCCAGTAAGGTACTTTTCCCATCATCCACATTCCCGCATGTAAAAACCTTCAGTATTCGCATATTCGTTCTCCCTTAAAAATATCCTTGTCGTTTTCTATCTTCCATTCCAGCCTCGCTAATGCGGTCATCCAAACGAGTTGCTCCGCGTTCAGAAATTTGTGTTTGATTCAATTCAGTAATCACCTCTTCCACCGTTCCTGCCATACTCGGAATTGCCGCAGTACAGGTCATATCGCCGATGGTTCTAAAGCGCACATTACGCTCTACCAAAACATCCGTAGATTCTAAGCGCACATAGGGATTATACGCCATCAATGCGCCATCCGGGAGTTCTACGCAGAGTCGTTCATGGGTAAAGTATAAGCTAGGTAAGGCAATTTGTTCTCGCTGTATGTAGCTCCACACATCAAGTTCGGTCCAATTCGAGAGTGGAAAAACACGCACATTTTCCCCGGGATTTATTTTTCCGTTTAACATAGTCCAAGGTTCTGGACGCTGGCTCAAGGGGTTCCAAATTCCTTCGTGATCGCGAAAGGAAAAAATCCGTTCTTTGGCTCGTGCCTTATCTTCATCCCGTCTACCTCCTCCAATACAGGCATCGATATTCAGTTCTTGAATGGCATCTAATAAGGCAAAACTCTGCATCGCATTACGCGAAGGGAATTTCACCTTTGCATCTGGAATCTCACGTTTGCGCATCGCTTCAACTACCGATCGAACCTCAATGGATAGCCTCATGTTACGAACAAGATTATCCCGAAAGCTTAAGGTTTCGGTGAAATTATGACCAGTATCAATGTGCAATAAGGTAAATGGAATGGGATTCGGGGCAAAGGCTAAGCGCGCCAAATGAACCATGCAAATGCTGTCCTTACCGCCACTAAACAGCAGCACTGGACGCTCAAATTGAAACGCAGTTTCACGCAAAATTTCAATGGCTTCAGTTTCGAGATAGTGGAGATGGTCCAATTGTTTTTTATACAAAAATAAAAAAAGCCCCGCTTGCGCAGGGCTCTATCTGGGTTGGTTGATGGACTAATTTAACACCTTAGGTGCAGCAGCAAGAATTTCAGGCGCTGTTTCTGCCTCAAATTTCTTAAAGTTGGTTACAAACTTTTCCGCAAGACGTTCTGCAGTAGCATCGTATTCCTCCTTATTCTCCCATGTATTTCTTGGATTAAGTAGCTCAGAAGGAACCCCTTCGCATGACATTGGAATAGCTAATTCAAACAATGGAAGGGTTTCAAAATCTACCGCATCCAATTTACCTTCTAAGGCTGCGGTAATCATTGCACGGGTATATGAAAGTTTCATTCTGCTCCCTACCCCATAGCTACCACCGGTCCAACCGGTATTGATTAACCACACGCGAATGTCAGTCCCTGCTAATTTATCGCCTAAAAGTTTTGCATATTTTGCGGGATGAAGCGGTAAAAATGCGGCACCAAATCCTGCTGAAAAGGTAGTGGTAGGTTCGGTAATTCCAACCTCCGTGCCTGCTACTTTCGCGGTGTACCCGGACATAAAGTGATACATCGCCTGCTCTTTTGTTAGGCGGGAGATTGGAGGTAAAACACCAAAGGCATCAGCCGTTAAAAAGAAAATGTTTTTAGGTGCGCTTCCAATGGACGGACGCGCGATGTTATCGATATGAAAGATTGGATACGAAACACGGGTATTTTCTGTAATCGATCCATCGGTATAGTTCGGTTCGTTGGTTCCTTCATTAAACCCAATGTTCTCCAAAAGGGCTCCTGGCTTGATGGCATCAAAGATTTGAGGCTCTTTATCACGACTCAAATCTATTGTTTTCGCGTAGCATCCTCCTTCAAAATTGAACACTTCATCGTCTGCCCAACCGTGTTCATCATCACCAATTAAGCGACGATTTGGATCAGAAGAAAGTGTAGTTTTTCCGGTTCCGGATAAGCCGAAGAAAATCGCAGTATCGTTGTCTTTACCAATGTTGGCAGAGCAATGCATAGAAAGCACATTCTTTTGGTGCGGAAGAATAAAATTCAAGGCAGAAAAAATTCCTTTTTTAATTTCTCCGGTGTACCCAGTTCCGCCAATTAATATCATTTTGCGCGTAAAGTTCAGAATCGCAAAATTCGCTTGTCGGGTTCCATCAACCGCGGGGTCTGCTAAAAACACAGGAAGGCAGATGACATGCCACTCCGGATCGAAAGTGCTCAATTCCTCTGCTGAGGGGCGCAAGAACATGTTGTATGCGAATAAATTCGACCATGGGTATTCTGCAACTACCCGAAGGTTCAATTGATACGTTGGAGAAGCACAGGCATAGCCATCACGTATGAAAAGCTCCTTACCTTCTGCATAAGCGCGCATTTTATCATACAGCCGATCAAAGGCATCGGAAGCAAAGGGAATATTGACATCACCCCACCACACAGCATCTTCTGTTTGTGAATCTTTTACAATAAATCGATCTTTGGGAGACCTACCTGTGAATTTGCCTGTATCTATGGCTAGTGCGCCGTTGGTAGCTAATTTACCTTGGCCGCGCTCAAGTGTGGCACGAACCAATTCGTCGGGTGCTAAATTCCAATATTCTGCCAAGGCGTTTTCAAATCCTAGGGATTTTGTTAAATCGGAATGTGCTCCGAGCGTACCAAATTTCGACATAGTCGTTTACTTGAAAATTGTTTGGCAAAGCTACGTGAATTGAACAGAGAAAAACGCTAAAATCACTTGGTTTTTACTAACACCACCCGTATATTTCTGTGGAGAAAATAAATTGTAAAATGTCTATTTTTTTTGTATATTCAAGTAAGTGTCAAACATACACTTTCAATACCTAATTGAATCGAATAGAATGATTAAATTCGTAGTCATGAAAAAGCGAACGCTATTAACTATTGTTGTTGCATGTATTGCATTACTTGGTGTATTTGCTCTGTCGGGCCTTGACGCTCCGATTAAACCGCAAGCGCAAAATCAATGGTTAAGTGAGCCATTTCAGGGTATAACTGCATATGATGAACTCATGCGAGCCATTGACACCCATGTGGTTTGTTTAAAAAACAACCAATGTTTGCCTTTAAATGATTTAAATGTACCCACTGTTTATGTAAGTCTAGGGGGCAATTCTGATGCCTTACATCAAGGAATTAAACGTTTTTCAGACGGACGATTCATTCAAGTATTTGCTGAGGAAGACTTGACAAAATTGGATACCCTAAATACAGAACGCATTATACTAAGTATACATCCTGTGCATCCTGATTCACTTGCGATCAATGGATGGATATGGGAAGCATTACGGCGTATTCCATCCGCAAGGGAACGAATTCTATTAACCTTTGGAAAAATCCCTCCGCAAATGACTTCGCTGATCAGTACCTTCGATGGAATTTTAATGGCACCAGAAAATCACACACATATGCAAGATCGGATTTCTCAGCAGGTAATGGGCGCCATTCCAATTGAAGGGAAATTAAGGCAAGGTCTTGGGGTGTTCAAGCGTGGGACAGGAATAAAAGTACCTGGAAATGGTCGATTACGCTTTAGTACTCCGGAAGAATTAAAGATGCAAAGCTCAGATTTTAACCGCATCGATCAATTAGCTAAAAACGGAATAACCTCGGGGGCTTATCCGGGATGTCAAATAGTAGTAGCCGTAAAAGGATCCATAATTTATCGTAAATCGTTCGGGAATTTCACGTACGAATCCACGTCAAAGAGCGTAGAGAATGAGGACCTGTATGACATTGCTTCGATAACAAAAATTGCTTCGTCTACCCTCATTGCCATGAAGTTACATTATGAAAAGAAATTGGACCTAAATGCATCGCTTGGAACATATATCCCAGAAGTCACGGGAGAAACTCCATACCGAAGCATCATTATACGGGAGATGATGGCCCACCAAGCTGGACTGGAGCCATTCATTCCATTTTACAAGCGTACCTTAACCGAGGAGAAACCATTGGCCCCTTGGTATAGTAAAACAAAGGATGAAGAACACGGGTTAGAAGTGGCGAATGAATTATTTCTAAAAACGGTATATAAGGACAGCATGTACGCTCGAATATTACGCAATCCGTTAAAGGAAAAGAAATATGTGTATTCGGATTTATGTTATTATTTCATGCAACCGATTTTTGAAAAAATAACCGGTGAGAAACAAGATCAATACGTCCGAAACCACATCTATTCCCTCATGGGACTTCGTTACATCAATTATAAACCCCTTTCACATTACAACAAGAACCAAATTGTCCCAACGGAAAACGACCAATATTTTCGCAAGCAATTGTTGCAAGGTCATGTACATGACCCAGGTGCTGCGATGTTGGGCGGAGTTGGTGGTCATGCCGGCTTATTTGCCAATGCAACAGATTTGGCGAGTATCATGCAATTATTTTTGAATAACGGAAGCTATGCTGGACATCAATTCTTCGATAAATCAACCGTAAGCTATTTTACAAAAGCTCAATTTACGGGGAATAAGCGCGGAATCGGTTTTGACAGGCCTTCAGCATCAGGCGGCGGGACCTGCGATGACTTAGCGTCCCAGCAGAGTTTTGGTCATTCCGGTTTTACAGGAACCTTAGCTTGGGCAGACCCGAAGAACGAGGTGGTGTTTGTGTTTCTATCCAATCGGGTTCATCCGAGCCAGGACAATTGGAAACTACGTGATATGGGCATTCGTACAAACATTCAGCATGTAGTGTATGAGATAGTCAATGCGCGTTATGGGAAGTAGATATCTGGACTTTTGGACTATTGGACTATTGGACTTTTGGACTTTTGGACGTCGGGACTTTTGGACTTATTCTTCCCCCTTTGAAGGGGGATATAGGGGGATGACTCTGACGAGTATCAGACTCCGTCTGAGGGGATGACATCAAAGGATTATGAATTAAAGAGTCACCCTCCTTAATCCTCCCTCAAGGGAGGAAGGTAACAAGGAACGGCTTGTAGTATAATTGGAATTCTAGACTCTTAATGTCTTATTGGAACTTTTGGACTTTTGGACTTTTGGACATTGGGACTTTTGGACTTTTGGACTATTGGACTTTTGGACTTTTGGACTTTTGGACGTCGGGACTTTTAGACATCGGGACGTCGGGACTTTTGGACTTATTCTTCCCCCTTTGAAGGGGGAGTTAGGGGGATGACACTGACGAGTATCAGACTCCGTCTGAGGGGATGACATCAAAGGATGAACTAAAGAGTCACCCTCCTTAATCCTCCCTCAAGGGAGGAAAGTAACACGAAACATCTTAACGTCTCCCCCCACTATTTAACCCGATTAAAGGCCATTGCTTTGAGCATCCATTTCGGTAAAAATTTCCCTGCGGGACGGTTTTTCAAATTAATGTACCAGCCCAGTTTTTTGATTACAGGGACCTTGTGGGTTTCAACAAATTCAATCCATGCACCGTCGGGATCTTCGATGTAAGAAAATCTTCCCCCTGCTTCACCCATATCAAAGGTATCTGAGCTGTCTACGGTAAATGGAAACCCTGCTTTTTCGCAACGTGCCTTAAGTTCATCCATACCTTGGATATCGAAGCACAAATGAATAAAGCCCCAATCTCCCCAAAAACGGTTTTCAAAAATTCGTTTTACATCCGTGCGATCTATAGCCTGTACAAGTTCAATGGAGGTTGGTCCAAGCAGTTTTGCAAACGGACCTTTTCTATCTTCCCGGTGAATCAATCGCACCCTGCGAAAAACACCCGCAGATAAGGCGCCTAAATCCTCAAAGGATCTTGTTTCATCATATACAATAGACTCATATCCGAGTACTTCTTGGTATAGCTTAAGCGAGGCTTCCATATCTGAAACACCTATTATACTTCCGGCAACACCGCCGCAATGCGAAGGATGCCCGGTATTACTAAACCAACCTAGTCCTTGAACGACCTGGAAAATATTACCATTTGGATCCTCGACAAAGAACGCCAGGGTGCCATCAGGTGTCGCCGTAGGTTCGTTTAGTACCTTAGCACCTTTCGATTTCATGTGTCGATAGGATTCTCGTACATTCCTTGATTTGATTTTACATGAATACAATCCGAGGTCACCTAGTTTTACCTCAAATTTTGGTTTCTCTGTATTCCTACTAGTAAATTGCCATATCTCGAATCCACCTCCACTGTCCATGCTTAGCGCGAGGGTTGCGGTGCGTGCGTGCACTACTCCACCGGTATACTTGGTCATTAAGGGTGCTTCAGCAGCCTCTTCAAAAATTCGAACATCTACCCCAAACATGGTGCGATACCAGGCCCATATTTCTTGGACATTCGGCACCCCGATTCCCATTTGTTGTATACCACAGATAATTGGCTTCATTCAATAAATTTTATGCAAAATTAATTTTTCTAACGAACTGCACGCTCGTTGAACAACACATAACCAAAGCTCACTTGGAAATTTAGTGGAATCGCTTGTAATGGAAAATAATTCAAGGTCGCACGAATTGGTCCAAGCGGCGTATGGTATAACAAACTGGTAGAAGCCAACCAAGTACTCCCTTTGAATGGTTTAGAATACTTCATACTTCCATCATTAAATTGCTGTAAGATTAAAAATGGTTGGTAATAATAGGCATCGAATCGATATTCTAAGCCCTTGAAAATAGGAACCACCAAGTTGGCTCCCAACGCAATAAACTGCGGAGAACGATATTCCTTAAAGAAATATGTTTCTAAATCTGGAATCACATTTAATGTCGGCATTGATAATAAACTTGCAGTATAGTTTGAAAACAAAGACTGTGAATTGAACATTGCCTTAGCGTGAGCTCCAAGATGAAGATGTGGTTTGGTTAAAAAATAATATTGGCCTTCGATGTTAAGATTCAACCAATCGTGCTGTTTATTAACGGTGCTATCAAAGAGGGCCGTTGACCCCGGGACCGTTGTTTCAAGTGCAGTGAGGTATTTAATTTTCATGGTGAAAAAATGACCTTCACTTGCAAATTGTTTTCTATTTAGGGTATTATCCGTCATCTCATAGGAAATTAAACTTCCCTTCAAATGGGTTTCATCCGTGGTGTCTATACTTAAAAAATTTTGTGTTTGATAGTAATCGTCCTCCAAATTAAACCAACGCACATCCAATACACCTTTCGAGTTGTTTAAAATTGGGTGCTTGAGTTTAAGGCCGTAGTACATTTCATTCTGAACTAAAAATGACGGTTTAACATCCTCAAAAAATGTGGCAAAACTCCGGAAGTAATCCCAACGATTCATCACAAAATAGGAGGATGCTGATAGGGGAAATACACTGGGGAAATCAATCATTGCCTCACCCTTTACTGACCCATAAAATTTACCAAAATAACTCTCGGCATGAAGGATCATCGCTGACCGCCCCATGCTCCGATATGTGAGCCCTAAAAACCCTGTGTTAATCGGACGTGAGGATAAATGTCCTCCAACCTCCAATCGAAAGGGCGGAGATTTCCTAACATATAAGTCTAGATCGAAACTGCTATCCGTATTTGCAGAGAAGGTCGGAAATATATAATCAATTTGCTGTGAGGCATACAAGCGATAGTACCTGTTTTCAAATTGTTCCCATGTGAGTGCTTGTTGCGTCCGAGCCTTCATCAAGGAATGACTCACATAGCTTGGCGATTTATTTTCATGAAACGAAATGTTAATCTCTGAGATTAACTTTGAATCAATATTGCACTTTAAGGCAGCCCTTCGTTGATTCAACAAGGCTGAGTCAGCACGTACTGAAATCGTTTTTTTCAACGAATCCATAAGCCTCATTGTTTCAAAATATCCACTATCAATGGCTTGTTGAACTTTAGAAAAATCAAAGGTCCCAACATTACTTTTTGCTTGAATCAATATCCCTTGAGGACAAGGTAAGGAATAATCCGTAGGGGTTCTTGTCATATGATCCAACAAGCCAATAAAATTATGCTCATCCGGCAACGCCCCATTATCTGCAACATTACTCCCAATGATAAAGTCAGGGTTAAATTCATCGTAAAGCACATTGACCGGAAAATTATTATACAATCCGCCATCAAAATAAATGATATCATCAATCTTTATCGGGTTAATATACAAGGGGTAAGTCATTGAGGCCCTTACCGCAGCATTTAAATTCCCAGATTCAAAAACCACACTTTTCTTGTGTATTACATCACTTGCTACGCAGCGAAATGGCACCAATAACTGATTAAAATCTTTCCCAACCAAGGCGCCAGTCGCCCCCATAATTCTTAGCATTTCAATGTCTAAAAACCTCGGACGAATTATATTCATTGGGATAGAAGTGGTCAATAACGAATCTGGACTAAACGGCAAATTTAACATGCTGGCATCGGGATCACTTTCTCGGTACAAATATCGCCTCCCCGAGGGAATTGTACCAGTAGTCATCATTTGAAACGATGGAGATGTTGCATATGCTTCCATCTCTTTGGGTGTCCAACCACAAGCATACATTGACCCCACTAGGGCACCGGCAGAAGTGCCACAGATGTAATCAATGGGTATATTATTTTCTTCCAATGCTTTCAGCACCCCTATATGCACTAAGCCTGTAGCTCCGCCGCCACTTAAGACTAAACCGATTTTTTGTTGGGAATGGAATTGAAGCGAGACACCACATAAAAAAAAGAAAAATAAAATGGTGTGTATCCCCTTCAAAGTTTGTTCATTTGTACAAAAATACGCGCAATACAGTGTCAATGGCAAAACAGACAGCAGAAAGTGACAAAAAATTAACAATTACATTAAAATGTTTTTATGGTTTCGAGGATGTTCTCATGGAGGAGCTCCAAGAATTAGGCTATACTGATTTAACTAAGGGGAATCGTGCAGTAACGTTAAAAGGAAGCTGGCGCGATGTTTACTATTTAAACCTTTACAGCCGCTGTGCAATTAATGTATTAGTTGAAATCACCCGTTTTCCGTTTAGAAATGAAAAGGATATTTACGATGCGGCGCTCACTGTAAATTGGTCTAATTTATTCCATGAACGCAATACCTTTGCCGTAAGAGGAGCTATTCAAACCAAGAAAATACGCAATACCCACTACCCATTTCTGTTGGTAAAAGATGCCGTGGTAGATCACTTTAAAGAACTTAACAAGGAACGCCCCTCGATTGATACCAAGCATCCGAAAATTGGACTCGATCTATATTTAACAGATTACGAAGGGGTAATATCTTTAAACACCAGTGGATTGCCCTTATTTCAGCGCGGGTATCGGATTGCTACCGGCATCGCTCCGATTAATGAAGTGGTAGCTGCCTCCTTAATTCGATTATCGGGTTGGGACAGAAAACAAGCGTTTTACGACCCCTTTTGTGGTGCAGGAACGTTTTTAATTGAGGCCGCTTTGCTCGCAACGGGAATTCCATCAAACATTGAGCGAACACATTATGCATTCAAGAACCTCAATACCTTCGATGCGAACGTTTGGCAAGAAATCATCGATCAAGCACCGCGTATTGTAAAAGAATTGCCATGCAAGATTGGTGGGTCTGACATTTCCGATGAAATGGTACTTAAAACACGCCGTAACTTACGGGGATTTTCCTTTGGTCGCTTTGTTAATGTGCAATCCCTAGATTTTAACGCCATTGAAGCGAATCCTGAAATTGAGTTTCTGATGTGTAATCCTCCGTATGATGAGCGATTAAGCTTGGAGGATGAAGCATTGTATCAGCAACTCGGAACCTGGTTAAAACACAAAATGCAAGGGGTACCCGCTTGGATAATTAGCAGCAACGAGGAAGGCTGGAAAGCCATTGGATTGAAACCAAGTAAAAAATATGAGGTTTTCAATGGCGACTTACGTTGCAGTTTCAGACGATACGACACCTTTGCTGGAAGCAAAGCTGCTGCAGCGGAAAACGACACAAAAAAAGCGTAAGGTATCCTTACGCTTAATTAAGTTTTATATTGATTTTAAAATCTTAGCGTTGGCTAATTGGAACGTAGTTACGGTTCGTTTCTCCGGTATAGATTTGACGCGGACGACCGATTGGCTCCTTGTTCTCTGTCATTTCTTTCCACTGCGCAATCCATCCTGGAAGTCTTCCTAAGGCAAACATTACGGTAAACATCTCTGTTGGAATTCCAAGCGCCTTGTAGATAATTCCTGAATAGAAATCTACATTCGGATAAAGGTTTCTTGCTTTGAAGTATTCGTCCTCCAAGGCTACTTGCTCCAATTTCTTGGCAATATCTAATAATGGATCATTCACTCCTAACTTGTTTAATACCTCATCGCACGCTTTTTTGATAATTCGAGCCCGTGGGTCAAAATTTTTGTAAACGCGGTGTCCGAAGCCCATTAATCGGAACGGATCTTCTTTATCTTTTGCTTTTGCTACCCATTTATCTACATTTCCGCCATCGTTTGCAATTTGCTCAAGCATTTCGATTACTTCTTGATTCGCACCGCCATGAAGCGGGCCCCACAGGGCAGAGATGCCTGCAGAAATGGTAGAGTATAAGTTAGCGTTTGAGGAACCTACTATTCTTACCGTAGAAGTAGAACAGTTTTGCTCATGGTCTGCATGCAAGATTAACAAGGTGTTTAATGCAGATACAACCACAGGGTCAACTTCATAATTCTCAGTTGGCATACCAAACATCATGTACAAGAAATTCTTCCCATAATCATAATCGTTTCTTGGGTACATGAAGGGGTGACGCATGGAGTTCTTGTAAGACCAGGCTGCAAGGGTTGGTAATTTGGCGATTAATCGATGTACGGTAAGATTTTTCATCTCCGGGCTTCGGTTTGGATCCAACGATTCTGGATAGAAGGTAGACAACGAAGAAATCATGGAAGACAAAACTCCCATTGGATGGGCTTTCGCAGGATATGCCTCGAAAAACCGCTTCATGTCTTCATGAACCAACGTATGCTTTTTGATGCTGTTTTCAAAGTCATCTAATTCCGCTTGCTTGGGCAACGCTCCGTAGATTAACAAATAAGCTACTTCTAAAAAGGTAGCTTGTTCCGCTAATTGCTCAATTGGGTAACCTCGATAATGCAGAATTCCTTCCTCACCATCTAAAAATGTGATCGCACTTTTCGTTGCACCAGTATTCTTGTACCCTGTATCCAAGGTTACATAACCTGTTAAGTCTCTTAATTTCGAGATATCAATGGCTTTCTCATTTTCAGTACCGGTAATTACAGGTAATTCGTATACTTTTCCGTCTAATTCGATTTTGGCAATTTCGCTCATGGTCTGTTAATCTGTTTCTAGTAAAATTTCCGCCTAATTTACTAAAGAAAATCGGGTTAGGGAATAGATAACACTAAAATCTTAAACAAAATTTAAAGGCGGTTACATTTACCTAATTACAAATTCTTTAAAATGTAGTCGTACATCATTGAAAACAAGTGATTTCGCGTATTTCCACCATATATCCCGTGGTTCTTGTTTGGATAAGCAAAGAAGTCAAATTGCTTATTCGCTTTAACCAGGGCAGTTATCATATCCGAACTGTTTTGAAAATGTACGTTATCGTCTGCCATCCCGTGTACCAAAAGGAACTTACCTTTCAATTTATCTACGTGATTGATTGGAGAATTATCATCATACCCTGAAGCATTTTCTTGAGGAGTTCGCATAAATCGTTCGGTATAAATATTATCATAGTACCTCCAATTCGTAACTGGTGCCACCGCAATCCCCATTTTAAATACATCGGCACCTTTTGTCATAGCGAGCGACGTCATAAACCCACCGTAGCTCCACCCCATGATTCCTA